>JBDLIM010000056.1:0-26956 GCA_039714915.1 Bacteroidota bacterium | reverse complement strand
GCTTTTTTCAAAAAGTGTTGTTATTTTCGCATCGATTTATATTGATTTTCTACGTGAATATAGTTCCATTTGATATAAACAACTTGGAACTGTTGATCAACGAGCCATTTGTTTTGATTAGACTGTTTTTTCAGAGCCCCAGGGCATATTTTTTAATTGCCACATATTCTGACAGTTAATGGTACTTTTGGGTCTTTTATTGGGCTGAGAATAACATTTTCAGCTTTTTATCCAACAATAGAATTGTTGATCAAATTGCAACCTAAACGTTAGAAAATGAGTTTAATATTGTATAATATTCCACTTGGAATTAGTAGAAAAAGAACAAGCCATGAACAAGCATATACATCTGATCCTGATCATTTTTCTTTCATCGGTCTTATGGATCACAGTCGAAGAGACTAATGCCCAGACCCTGCGGATACTTCCTTTGGGTAATTCGATTACCGAAGGTTGGGATCTAACTCTGAGTGATGGAGATAAGGGTGCCTACAGATCACATTTATATTCTCTGTTGGATGCGGAAGGCTATAGTTTCGATTTCGAAGGACACCTATCGACAGGCTTCGATGTGTTTCCGGATGCGGATCATGGAGGTATTCCGGGATCAAGGGACCAGTATGTGGTCACCTTGTTGGATAATGGTTATGACGAGAAGAACAGTGAACAGATCACACCGGGGACCGAGCCATATTTGGATCATTATCCGGCGGATATAATCCTCCTGCATATCGGGACAAATGATATGATCCACGCTGAAGGTGACGATCCGGCTCAGGTGGGCCTGATCCTGGATGAAATAGATGAATGGGAGGCTGCAAATGGCATTGAAGTAGCAGTATTTGTGGCCCGGATCATAAATCAGACTATTTACAGCCTGAGCACCACTCAATATAACGACAATGTGGAAGCCATGGTAGCACTGCGGGGCGATCCCAATATCTTCATGGTGGATATAGAAGATGGAGCGGGCATTGACTATTCTGTCGATATGCAGACCGATGGCTTACATGTACTTGAATCCGGATATATTAAAATGGGACAGGCTTGGTTTGATGCGCTTGATCCGTATTTATCATCCGTACCTAACGCGCCTACAGCTTTGTCAGCCACCGCGCTTGATGCGAATACAATCCAGTTAAGCTGGACAGAAAACTCAGCCAATGAAAGCGGCTACCGGGTAGAGCGTTCACTCAGTTCGGGCAGTGGTTTTTCTGAGATTGATCTGCTTTCGGCCAATACCACCACCTATACCGACAATAGTGTGAGTGAAGGAACCCAGTACTTCTACAGGGTATATGCATTTAATTCGGGCGGATCATCCACAAGCTATGCCAGCGGCAGTGCCAGCACCCTGCCTCTGCCACCTGATGCTCCCAGCAACCTGACATTTGGTACCGTTACCTCCAGCTCCATAGAGTTGAACTGGACAGATAATTCGGATAACGAGGATGGATTTGAGATATTCCGATCCATCTATTCCTGGGGATCATTTTCATCCATTGGCACCACAGCTGCAGGTGTTACAAGTTTCAACAGCACAGGGTTGACTAGCAATACCACCTATTATTACCGCGTGGAAGCCTATAATGCGGGTGGATCATCCTCCTATGTAAGCGGAAATGAGAAAACCCTGCCGGAAATACCGGCAGCACCTTCAAACCTGAGCTTTAGCGCCATTACCAGTGCTTCTATTCAGCTTAACTGGACCGATAACTCAAACAATGAGGATGGTTTTGAAATCTTCCGGGCGCTTTCTTCCGGAGGAAGCTACACATCCATTGCCACCCTGGGGCCGGGCATGACCACCTACAACAACACAGGGCTGGACCCGGATACGGAGTATTTTTACCGGGTATATGCCTTTAATACAGGCGGATCCTCAGCAGCGGTCAGTGGCAGTGCAATGACCCTGCCCGAACCACCGGCAGCTCCTTCCAACCTGACATCAGGCCTTATTACCACCAATTCCATCCAGCTTATCTGGACGGATAACTCAGACAACGAGGATGGATTCGATATCTATCGATCCCTTTCCATTGGAGGCCCCTATGCCAGTGTAGCTACCACAGGACCAGGGATTACATCCTTCAATGATGTGGGTTTAGATGATGATACGGAATACTTTTACAGGGTGTATGCATTTAATACAGGGGGAGTATCTGATCCCGCCTCCGGGAGTGCTAGTACTCTGATGCAGGTTCCGGATGCTCCCACCAAACTGGGTGCACAAAGCAATAACACCTGTTCGGTGGACCTGAAATGGGATGATAAATCTGACAACGAAGCGGGCTTTGAGCTCGAGCGATCGTCAACCTCTTCTACATTCGGTTTTGCCCTGGTCCAGACCCTTGGGCCTGATGTGGAGACCTATGTGGATACCAGTGCAGAAAACTATAACACCTATTATTACCGGGTAAGGGCATTTAATGTAGCCGGAACCTCGGATTATTCCAACGTTTCCTCAGTTAGCATATCGGAGATCCTGAACGGAGGGGCCATTGGTACGGATCAGAGTATTTGCCCTCTGGGAGATCCGGATTTGTTATTTAATATCACTTCGCCCTCGGGAGGAAGCAATAACTGGACCTATCAATGGCAATCCAGATCACTGACTGGCATATTTGAAGATGTGGATGGGGCGACCATGGGTATTTACGATCCACCTCCTGGCATGATCGAGACCATGGTATACCAGCGGATTTCCACTGTTGAATGTGGATCAGTGGTTTCAAATCTGTTAACGATTACAATAGAGGATCTGGAAGATCCGTTATTTGACAGTTGTCCGGAAGACGTGATTGCTACCATCCAGCGGGATCAGATAAGTGCCAGTGTGGATACCGAAGATCCCCTTGTAAGTGACAACTGCGAAATTGGAACTCTGACCTGGATCGTAAGCGGAGCTACCATTGGGATGTCCCCGGAAACGGGAATCAATATCCTGGGTACTTATGAATTTAACCTGGGAGTTTCTACGCTTACTTACCGGGCGACTGATATGAATGGCAATTTTACCGAATGCAGCTATGATGTTAGCGTTGAGTTCAGTCCTCCGGAGATTCTTGGTGTAAGCATTCCGGATGCCAGTATGAAAATAGGAGATATTGTCTCAGCAACAATTACTACTGCCACCGATGGGGGATCCCCTTTCTCTATGGTTTCGGGTGAGATAGGCGGCTATCCGCTGTATAATTTTCAGGCCATTGATGAGACAACCTACCTGGCCAATTTTGAAATTATAGAGAATGGCAATTCTTACCTGGCCACAGAGGATATCCCTGTAACAAACCTGATCATCACTGATGGATCAATTCCCAGTCTGACTTATGACCTGCCCATTATTCAGGGCAACGACCTGCTGGATGCGGAATTGCCTGTCATAGGCGGGGTGGTTGCCGAAACCGGAATCTACAGCATTGGAGATGTTGTAATCCTGAATATCAGTGCGGATGGATTAGCTTATGAGATTCATCCATCCTCAATGATTAATGGCATCCTTGTATCGGAACCCAACATACTCTTTACTGAACTGGGTGGGGGAATTTACACCTTGAGCTATGTGGTTCAGGAAGGGGATACTGATGTGGCTCCCGGCGAACTGATGGCTTCGATCATGCTGGTGAAGCCTTCCGGGAACATAAGCCTGCCCTATACGGAGATTGGAAATACTGCTTCGGTGGCCATCGATGCACATGCTCCTTTGATCACTCATATGGAAGTCCCGGACATTGAAGTGGGAGTCGGGGGTACGGTTCAGGTAACCATTACAGCTGATGAAGAGGGATATGTAGCTTCTCTTGGTTCCATAATAAATGGCATACCATTAAGTTCTCCGCGCATAACTTTTTCTGAAAGGGCGGGCGGACTTTACGAGATTTCCTATGTGGTGGATGCCGGAGATGCAGAAGTTGCTCCGGGGAATCTTAGTATAAGCATGGTAATGACTGATACTGCAGGGAACGCCAATGAGCCATACACGCTTTTGGAAGACAATACCCTGGAGATCTATACGGATCTGCCCATTGCATTACTTGCAGGTACTCCGGAGATTTGTGAAGAAGAAACTGCCGAGTTAACCGTGTTTCTGGAGGGCAGAGAGCCCTGGAGCTTTGATCTGTACGATGGTTCGGATACTACTGCTTTCGAGGATGTCACTGCCAATGTGTATAATATCAGCATAGCACCTCTGGAAACTACCAGTTACCGGATTTTGACCGTCAGGGATGTAAATGAGGTAGAGAATGCGGGAAGCGGAAATGTTTCCGTAACGGTGAATGAAAAGACCCCGGTTGAAATAATCAATCTGGCATCGGGATATTATTACGAGGCTGATCCGGTAAAACTCGAAGCAGATGTACCCGGTGGTGTTTTCTCCGGACCTGGAGTCTTCAGCGGTACGGGCTATTTCGATCCTGGAGTTGCAGATACTATAAATTCACCACATACCATCTACTATACCTATACCAACCCCAATGGCTGTGAAAGCGTCGACAGTGCACTGGTATTTGTGCTGGGGGCCAATGGAGGAATCTACATACCCACCGACCTGGTATGTCAGAACGGGGATCCATTTATGGTGAATGCTTCCAATATTTCAGGAGTAACAGGCTCATTTACCTTACTTGATGCCGGAGGACAGGCTGTGGATGGACTTAGCGATAATGGAGATAATAGTGCAGAAATAGATCCGGGACAGCTTAGTCCGGGTGAATACACCATTGAATATGAATACGTAGACCTGGTTACCCTTTATCTTACCAGGACATTTATGGTTGAGGCGGTTGCTCAGCCGGCCATTCTTAACCTGGAGGATACCTACTGTCAGACTGTAGATCCCTTCCTGCTTGAATCTGATACGGAAGGAGTGGTATTCGATGGCCCGGGTGTGGCAGGAACGATTGCCATGGGTTTTGTATTTGATCCGGGGGCAGTTGAACCAGGTGCTATTACCATATTCTGTACAGCTACTTCTGAAAGCGGTTGTGAAGCTGTCACTGCGAAAATGGTTACGGTCCGGTTTTCACCAGGTGTGGACTTTGCACTGAGCAGCACATGTATTGCTGATACGGGAGGCATGGTTCAATTTGATAACCTGACCGAGGGCAAGCTTGAAGTTGAGACCTGGAGCTGGAATTTTGGTGATCCTTCAAGTGGGGATGATAACACCAGCGACCTGGTAAATCCAGAGCATTATTATGCATCGCCGGGAGAAAGAAGCGTTAGTTTGAAGGCCACGGCCATTAACGGGTGTATGAGTGAAAAAATACTGGATATTAGTATCGGCAATAATGTTTCGGCCGGCTTCACATGGACAAGTGACTGTTATGATGAGGATTCCGGGATATTATTCCAGGACCGCTCGACCTCGGGAAATTCAAGCATTGATATGTTGATCTGGAGATTTAAAACATCCGAAGGAGAATTGCTGGATGAGCTTATTTCGACCTGGGGCAGCGAGGACCTTTCATACCAGTTTGCTTCATCCGGAGATTATGTGGTGGAGCTGGTGGCCAGCAATGATATGGGTTGCTCTGACAGCACCAGTGCAGAACTGAGCTTAAGGGAGACCATAAAGCTTAATACGGAGGATTACCTGGAGGCCTTTAACCTGGACCAGGGAGCCTGGACCGTTCATTCTGAGAATCAAAATGAAAGCTGGACATGGAATGTTCCGGACTTTGATGGATTTGTGCCACATGCAGGTGATAAGGCCTGGTTTACCCAGCTGCCGGATGATGTAATTGACTACAATGAGGATTCATGGGTACAAAGTCCCTGCTTTGACTTCACTGGAGTCAGGAAGCCAATGATCAGCATGGAAATCATGCGCAGTTTCGTTCCGGAACGGGATGGAGCAGTTCTTCAATACCTGGTAAACAGGGAAGAGGGTTGGCATAACGTAGGTGATATCTCGTCCGGAATTGAATGGTACAACTATGCAAATATCACCAATGAACCAGGTGGGAACCTGACAGGCTGGAGCCTGGAAGTGGACAATCCCGACCAGGAATGGGTGTATGTTGCTCATGACCTGGATATGCTTGCACAGGTGCCCAATGCAATGTTAAGGATTGCACTTGGATCCAACGGACGTGGGGGCATAGGGAACCAGGGATTTGCATTTGACAATGTGGGCATCTCCCAGCGTACCAAACTGGCGGTGATTGAACATTTCACCAATTCGGCCGACCCTGGTTCCAGCAGTGCGGATGACTTTATCGATGCTTTTGTGCAAGAAAACTCGAGCGATGTGGTGGATATACAATATCATATGAATATTCCGGGAGCCGATCCCATGAATGAGAATAATCCTGGTCCATCAGCCACGCGTTCCTTCAATTATGGAATTCCTTCTGTACCCTATGCAGTACTGAACGGGGGACTGGATGAAGAGAACCGCTTCGATTTTTCCGATCTGAAATCCACTCTGGAAATGGAACAGGTGTTGCAAACTGCACTTCAGAAACCTGTCTTTGATGTTGACCTTGAAGTGAACTGGTTGGAAGGCGGGCTGGAGACAAGCACCCTGGTAACCTGTAAGGCAGATCGTTACGATGATAACATTCAGTTATATGTAGTGGTATTCGAGACTTCTGTAACCCAGTATACCGGCTTGAACGGCGATACCGAGTTCAGGAATGTGGTACTGGACATGCTTCCTACCCCCGCAGGTAAGCTCCTGGGTGGTAACTGGAGCATAGGTGATGATGATATCAGATTAAATACATGGACCTATGCTGCTTATGTGGAACATACAGACGACCTGGCAGTGATTGCTTTTGTTCAGGACAGGAATACCAACCAGATCCTGCAGGCAGCGGTAGAATATAAAACGCCTCAGATTGGAATTGAACCGCAACATTATGAAGTGGAGTCCCTGCATATTTATCCGAATCCTGCCAAATCGCAAGTGAATGTAAACCTGGGCAGACCTGCTGAAAGAGACGGGCGATTTGAGATCATAGATATGAATGGACGGGTAGTTCATAATGAAAATGTTCCTATGGGCTACCAGATCTACCAGCTTGAAGTGGGATCATTGAATCGTGGATTTTACATGATACAATGGTATGAAGGTGGAATGCTTAAGGGACGTAACAAGCTAATTACTGTAGATTAAGACCTCTTCTTTGTAAACAGTGTAAAATTAACACCCCCGTACTTCCTCATCCGGAGGTAATGGGGGTGTGCTGTAAATGTATACTGGGAGGGATGTTCCAGGATTAACAGGCCATCTTCTTCAAGAATGGGGGTTGACATCACCAGATCGGGGATCTCAGCGAGTCCGGGATGGTCGTAAGGCGGGTCGGCAAAGATCAAATCAAAGGATTGGTAGGGCTTTTTCAGATATCTGAATGCATCCCCCCTGATTACCGTGACCCGGTCCATTTCAAGTGCCCTGCAGGTATCCTGAATAAACCTGAAATGCGCTTGTGACATTTCAATGGCAAGCACCGACTTAACACCCCTGGACGCAAACTCATAACTTATGCTCCCGGTTCCTGAAAACAGGTCAAGAACCTCCATATCTTCCAGATCGTACTGGTGTGTAAGAATATTAAACAGGCTTTCCTTAGCAAAATCAGTAGTTGGCCTTGCCTTGAAATTCTTCGGTGGGCGAATTTGTTTTCCTCTGTATTTGCCGCTGATTATACGCACTTACTGCCTTCTGATAATAGCATAAAGCGAAGCATCTGAACCCTGTTCAGGTATTCCAGGTAGTAAGGGATCGTATGTAACTGCCTTACATATTTCCCAAGGAGTCCGTATAATTCGTGTTCTTCATGAACGATTCCGGAAAGGTAGATGGGAATGGTTTCCCGATCCAGATCCAGTTGATTCATGGTGTTCAGGGTATAATAAATAAAATCTGAAGGATCTTTCAGAGCATACCTGTTGAGCAGCCTGATCTGATCTTCCTGTATTACAAGAATATCCAGTGTATACTTCTGTACATCGACTGCAATCAAACCACGTTGATGGTCGCTGGATTTTACCTGGTCGGCTAATGAAAGAATACATTCGGATGCGTGTATAATCTTTACTTCTCCTGTAAAAAGCTTCTTTAAGGCTTCTATTTCCTCTGAAACAGCAAACAGGACAAAGAAATTCCGGGTTTTTATGAAGCGATGATAAATCCGGTCGCTTTCTTTAATCTTTGCAGCCTTATCAAGAAGTGCCTTACTCTGGGTTTCGTTGAAAAAAGCTTTTGGAACTACCGTAAGGGCCAGTGAATCGACTATGAAAACAGTCTCTCCTTCAAAAGTCAGCAATTCAGATTCTTCAAGGATCCTGCCATACTCTGCGGAGAGCTGATCAGCCTGAACGGGAGAATCGAAGGAGTAATGCCTGAGGTACACCGGACTGTAGCTGGCATCGCTAATCAAAACAGAAAATCCATCCGGGGCGAACCGAATGGATTGATGGCCTTTCTGCCTGATATCCTGCGAAATAGTATTCGATATAATACTATCTGACTGCATCCATGTGGGGAAGTTATTCCCAGTTGCCTGTAAGGGTTCCTTCTTCCAGAGATCCGAATAAAACTCCCTCGAATCCTACAATCTTCATGCGCTCATCCTTGTAGTTGACAATCAGCTGCTGGTCCATTCCCTCCAGTAAATAATCGTAAAGTACAGATACTTCAACCACCTGGACGACTAGATTAGATGATGTCAGGATTTCTCCCGATTCCATGGTGAATGAAACACCCTCTGTGTAGGGTACATAGCGCAGGGAGTCAATGGCATAACCAGCTCCAAAAAGGGAGTCCTGTACGGGGACCTTCGTGGACTCACGACTGATGACACCTTCCTTCAGTGCTTTCTCCCTTGCTTTTTCAAATCCCATTTCTTCCAGCCATTCTTCAGGTATTTCACCAATGGCTTTCACCACATCAAATGATCCTGTATCCACAAAGGCTATTAGCGTGTCAAAGCTTCCTGTATACCTCTTATAGATGTCTTTATAGGCCTTTTGCGCATCCCTGATATCAATCAGTCTGGCAATGGTTGCTTTCTCTCTTTGTTCAACATCCTGGTTAAACCGGATCGGTTCCATGATGCTTTCAACAATCAGATACCCTAATACAATGATTATTAAAACAAATAGAATCTGAATTACTCTTCTCATGGGGTATGCTTTATAATGTTTGTGAACAAATTTAGTAAAAAAAATAAATTATATATTTTTAATCGTGCATTAATTGAACAGGATGTTAAGAAACTTTATCAGCACTAAATTACTTGAAAATCTTGAGTTTCAGCCCACTCCGGGTCAACTCAATTTGATTGCCGAACTGGGAGAATTTCTGGCTTCGGATGATTTTTCCGAAATAATGCTGATCAGGGGCTATGCGGGGACCGGAAAAACCACTTTGCTTAACAGCCTGGTCAGAACACTTGAAGCCCTGAAACAGAAAAGTATCCTGCTTGCACCTACAGGCCGGGCTGCTAAAGTCCTCAGTGCGTATACCCATCAATCGGCATGGACCATTCATAAAAAAATATACAGACAGAAATCAGGAAAAGACGGCCTGGGTGAGTTCGTGCTGGACAGGAACCTTCATAAACATACCTATTTTATTGTAGATGAGGCATCTATGATTGGTGATCAATCGCCAGATTCATTCTTTGGTTCCGGCGACTTGCTCAGAGATCTGCTCGATTATGTGGAAATGGGAACCAGATGCAGACTGGTACTGGTGGGGGATACAGCTCAACTTCCACCTGTGGGTTTAGCTATCAGCCCGGCTTTGAGTGCTGACAGGCTGGAAAGCTTCGGTTACAGCGTGAAGGAGATCGAGATGTGCGATGTGGTTCGCCAGAACAGGGATTCCGGAATTCTGTATAATGCAACTTCCATCAGGAACCTGATTACAGAAAGCATTGAAGCATATCCCGATTTTGACTTCGATTCTTTCAGTGATATTAACATGTTGAGCGGGACTGAATTGCTGGAGGCTATTGGAGAGAGTTACGATCGCTTTGGTGCCGGGGAGACCATAGTGCTTACAAGGTCCAATAAGAGGGCCAACCGTTTCAATGCAGGTATCAGGAACCAGATCCTGTGGAGGGAAGAGCAGATATCACCCGGCGACCTTCTGATGGTAGTGAAAAACAATTATTTCTGGAAGGATGAGAAGAACAGCATAGATTTTATTGCCAACGGGGATATTATCAGGGTGGAAAAAGTCCTTCATACAGAGGAGGTACATGGACACAGGTTCTCAAATATCAGGATAAGCCTGCCCGATTATGAGGACCTGGAAATGGAGGTGAAAGTACTTCTGGATGTGATCGATCTGGATGCACCCTCTCTGAATTACGAGCAACAGAGGACCCTGTACAATTCGGTTGCGGAGGATTACCCGGGTGCTGTAAACCGAAAGCAGGTGTCTGACAAAATAGCCACAGATCCTTATTATAATGCGCTGCAGGTAAAATTTGCCTACGCAGTAACCTGTCACAAATCCCAGGGAGGGCAGTGGAAATCAGTATTTCTGGATCAGGGATTCTTTACCGATGAGATGTTGAGCCTCGATTACCTCAGGTGGCTCTACACTGCTTTTACAAGAGCATCCGAACAGCTCTACCTGGTTAATCTGGCCAAACAATTCATTCCATGACCATCTGAAAGGAAAGAATTTCTTTGCTTCTCAGCGTAACAAAATCACTGGAAACAAGTATAAATGAATAGCGTAGGATGACCGTATGGCTAGAAAGTTGCAGAGATGAAAATTAAGGAAATATTTAGATGCTTTTTTGTCTACATTAATCTGAAGACCCTCTATTTCAATTTTCATTACCTGCCTTTCCGGGAAGCATGTCGCTTACCCGTTTTTCTCAGCAGAAATACGAAATTGAAGTGCGTTAAAGGTTCCATCGATATATATGGCATCAGAAGGCCCGGAATGATAAGAATTGGAGCAGAGGAGATCGGAATCTATGACATGAAGCATAACCGGCCGGTATGGGAAAACTCGGGCAGAGTGATATTCGAAGGTCATGCAGTAATAAAATATGGGGCAAAAATTATTGTTGGTGAAGGAGCTAACTTAAGATTGGGGAATAACTTCAGAATATCTTCGGGAAGTGCAATTATCTGTTATAAATCGGTCGAATTCGGACATGACTGCAGAATCGCATGGGATTCACAGGTGATGGATACTGATTTTCATAAGGTTTTTGATTTCGAATCCAATCACCTGAACCCGGATAAGGAAATACGAATTGGCAACAATTGCTGGATTGGAAATCATTGCCTGGTACAGAAAGGAACTCAGCTGGGCGATATGGTGGTACTTTCCTCAAATTCCATGGTAAATAGGATAATTGAAGAAAGCCACGTCATCCTGGCAGGCAGCCCTGCAAAGATCATCAAAACATCCATTGCCTGGGGCGCTTAAACAGAACCAAAGATGATAATCAAAAAACTACAAAAAGCTTTAAGGCGGGTCCAAAAGATACCCCTGACAGACCATAAATCTTACTTGTTAATTGTCTTTGAACTTATTGCCTGGATTATTTCCAACAGAGGAGAGCTCAATTATTATTTTGATTATGAGCTGTATATCCGGGGGAGGAGGGTGGCTGATTATCTGAAGACTTCCGAGTTTAGGAGAATAGAGAAGGAGCTGAATTCTCCGGAATACTTTCCCATACTGGAAGATAAATATTTCTTTTACCAGACCCTGGAAGGACAGGGTTTTCATTCTCCAAGGAACCTCTTTATCATAGATCCCTCGGGAATCTACTCTATGGAATCCAGAAGACCTGTCACTCATGAGGAATTTCTTCAATGTGATTTCGATGGATTTTGCAAAGTAATAAACGGATACGGGGGTAAAATGATTTACCAGGTAGAGGTATCAAGTCAGAATCTGTTTGTGAATAAGGAAAGAGTGTTGCTTACTGATTTTCTGCAATTCCTGGAAGGAAGGAAATATCTGATCCAGGAACGGATCACACAGCACAAAGAAATGAATGTCCTGAATCCATCCTGTATCAATACAATGAGAATGCTGACCATCAGAACCGGGCAAGAGTATCTCTATTACCAGGGCTTTTTAAGAATTGGAATCAACAACAGCTACGTAGACAACAGCCTTAGTGGCAATATTACCGTTGGAATAGATCATAATACAGCTTCACTTATGGAATTTGCCATGTCTTCTCATATTGAACATCGTACGATGGACAGGCATCCCCAAACCGGTACTGTCTTTAAAGGCTTTAAAATTCCTTTCTATAATGAATCGGTCGAGATGGTGAAATCTCTGCATGGGATTTATCAACAATTCTTTATGATCGGGTGGGATATAGGCATCACACCGGAAGGCCCGATAGTTATTGAAGGCAACAACATTACCGGACTGGATCCATTTCAGACATTGTACGGGGGATTGAAATCCTCATTCTTAAACCTGGCACAGGAATACAGAATGGCCGTATGAGTCCGGCCGGGCATTATCATTCTCTTATCAATACGAACTTTTCTGAAACCGATCGCGAGCCTGTGATCAGGGTCAGAGAATAGAATCCGTTTGAAATGGTGCCCGGGATCTGAATTTCAAATACCTCAATGAGCCTTCCATCGGAGAGATCAACTTCCTTAAAGTAATACACCCTGCCCGAGAAATCTGCAAGTCTGATATATGCTTCGGAGATATCTTCGCCAGTTCTTCGGATTACAACTGTAAGCTGTCCCTTATTGGGATTCGGATAAAAGGAGAAAAGGCTGTCGGATAAGGGAACACTGCGTGCAGATTGAACTTCATTGCTATATGCGGAATAAAGAATCCCGTTGGTAGCCCTGATCCGGTAATAATGATGATCTCCTGAATTTCCCCCCATGTCATTATAGGAGATTGCATTTGGATTGCAGAAATATATTTCCGTATATCCGCTTCCTGAGTGTTCAGATCGTTCTATGATATAGGCACTTTCACTTTCTGAATTATCTACCCAGGTCAGGCTGACAGATCCCTCATCCAGTGAAATTGCTGTTAATCCTGTAGGAGCTGCCAGAACAGTGCTAGTGCCGGATTCGTTGCTGTACTCAGAACTAAATTCTCCTTTGCTGGCCCTGATGCGGTAGAAGTATTCGGTGCCATCCGCAAGGCCCTCATCCGAATAAGCCTCCGTATTTTCAAAAGTGGTCCAGATTTCAGAAAAATCAGAGCTTGTATCCTCCGAGCGTTCAATGATGTAGCCCGATTCACTCACAGAGTTATCCGACCATGTAAGATGAATACTGCTTTCGTTTACAGGACTTACAGCTAAAGCTGACGGTGCTGTCAGGTCAGTGGTGGCACTGGCTTCATTGCTATATTCGGAATTCAGGTCTCCATTGGTAGCTCTAACCCGGTAGTAATAGGTACTGCCGTCGGCCAGTCCATAATCCTCATAGAAGGTTTCATTGGCCGATGCTGTATGGATCTCGGAAAATCCCGATCCTGAACTTTCAGATCGTTCGATCAGGTAAGCGGTTTCACTGAATGATTTATCAAACCATGAGATCTGAATCGTGGCTTCATCCACCTTATTTGCTACCAATCCTGTGGGAGCGGTCAGATTTGAGCTTGCACTTGCCTCATTGCTGTAGGCAGAGTAATTGTTCCCGTTAGTGGCTCTGACCCGGTAGACGAATTGACTGCCGCTAAGCAGCCCGTCATCCGCATAGGAAACAATGTCCGCTGAGACTGCTCCAATTACTTTGTAAGTGCTTCCCGCATCTTCCGATCGTTCAATCAGGTAGCCCGATTCACTTATTGAGTTGTCTGTCCATTCCAGGCTTATGGTGCTTTCATTCAGCGAGGTCGCTCTTAATCCGGTGGGTGCAGCCAGGTGGGTGGTCGCACTTGCCACAGCACTGTAAATGGAGTAAAGAGCTCCTTTACCGGCCCGGATTCGATAGAAATAGGTCCTCCCGTCTGTGAGTCCGGTATCCGTGTAATTTGTAGCATTGGCCGAAGTAGTATGGATGGTATTATATCCTGTTCCTGTGCTCTCAGACCGTTCAATCGAATATGTACTTTCACTGTCTGAATTATCGGTCCATGCCAGGTGGATTGATGCTTCATTAACAGCAGTCGCTGAAATGCCGGTGGGAGCGAACAAAGCAGTAGAAGCGCTGGCCTCATTGCTGAAAGCGGAGTAAACTACCCCATTGCTTGCCCTGACCCGGTAATAGTATTCCCTGCCGTCTTTAAGTGTGTTATCCACATAGGAAATTACATTGGCCACTGCAGTATGAATTTCAGTAAATCCTGAACCTGAGTTCTCTGATCGCTCCACAATGTAGGCGGTTTCAGTGGATGAATTATCTGTCCATGAAATCCGGATGGTGGTTTGGTCCACTGCCGTTGCCTGCAGGTTGCCCGGCGCTGCCAGGGCTCCGGCTAGGGTAGTGGAACCCTCAATGGATGTATAAAGCGAAGGTCCTGCTGAGTTTACAGCCCTGACCCGGTAGTAGTATTGAGTATTCTCTTCTAATCCCGTATTCGTATAAGAGCTGACGTTTGCTCCGGTAGTATGAATCAAGGTGAAGCTGCCAGGATCTGGGCTTACTGATCGCTCTATTTCAAAGCCGGTTTCATTGGCTGACCTGTCGTTCCAGGACAGCTGGATGGAAGAGCCCGAAGCTCCGCCTGCGATCAGGCCATCGGGGGAGGCCGGTACAGAATTCAAATAGCTACTCAGACTTGAATACCACTTATTGCCCATCTTATCGTAAGCAGACTGGGTCGGATGGACTCCATCGGACATCAGTTCGGTGTTGTAATTAATACCTGCCCCTGTTTCAATATTAACCAGGATGACGCTTGGGTCGCCTCTGGATGCGACCAGGGATGCCAGGTTATCGTTGTATTGTATGGTGGTGGTGTTGCTGGCCCCGCTATCGGTTCTGCGAATTATTCTTGCAATAAATACAACTACATGCGTACCGCTCGATGCCTCCCATTCATCTATCCTGTTAAGGATATTCACTATATCGCTTGTTCCGCTGCCTTCCCCATGAGTGATATCATTGGTTCCTATATGAAGCAATATTATATCCGCAGGGTAGTTATCCAGATAAGGCGTACTTGCTGGTGTGATTTGTATGCCCCATCTTTCATCATACCCGTCCCTTAAAAGACGATCTACATACTGTCCCCTGGTCCCCGGAATTCCTCCATGGTCGGCATCTGAAAGCAGCTCATAACCGGCATTTCGATGACCCGCAAAGTCAAAATTATATCCTCCTGCGCTTAAGAGATCGAATAGCTTCTTGCGATATGAAATTCTTTGTGACTCAGCAATATACTCTTCTCCCATACCTTCTGTAATGGAATTACCCAGAGGAAGGATCCGGTAGGTCTGTGCCCTCAGCTTGCTGCATGATAAAACGAGCACTACAGCAAGCAGAATTGCTATGTCAGGGTAGAATGTTTTTCTCATATAATGGCTTCTTTCCTTCTGGTTGCAAGCAACTTATCCCTGGAAAAAAGCTAATATATGAAAGCGGTAATCATTTTCCAACGCTTTGATTCGTTTTTTTGATCGAGGCAGGACTATCAGGGTTGGGGAAAAATGAGACTATTTCTGTAAAAGACAGTCATTTATGGAATAAAACAGGCCTTTAATCATTAATTTGACTCATTTTGACATTAGTAAACAAAGTGCTTGACTGTTTCGTCTATTTAAATAGTTAACCCCCAAAACCAAAGGTTATGAAAAACACATTAATAGTAATTATTGCATTAAGCTTGTTCTTTGCTTATTCCTGTAAGGATGAAGCGGCGATAGCTGAACTTGAAAAGCAGAAAGCTCAACTGGAACTTCTGGAGCAGAACAAAGCAGTGGCTGAACGCTGGCACAAGGACCTGACCGTAGACAGGAACTGGGCTGTAGCTGAGGAGATACTGGCTCCTGATATTGTGATTCATAATCCGGGAGCAGAAGATATGAAGGGTATTGAGCAAGTGAAAATGCTTGATGAGACGTGGAAAAGTTTGCCCAATGTGAAGATCACCAATCATGAGATAATTGCAGAGGGTGATTATGTCCTCATCCGTTGGGATGTATCCTTTGACCATACAGTTGACTTAATGGGTATTCCTGCATCGGGTAACCACGTCAGCGGTATTTATGGCATGGATTTGTTCTTGGTCAAGGAAGGCAAGATCACAGATCTGTGGCAAAGCTGGGATCAATTGGGATTTATGCAGCAGACGGGAGCAATCCCTGCTCCCCAATAATCTTGGGAAGCACTTTTGTATTCTGGTCTGCATCAATGATAGTGCCTTATTTATTTTGTAACTTATGAGTTCAATATAAAATATTGGCTCATAACGCACTATCCCATGAAAAGTTCCTTCCTCATATTTTTCAGAACCATTTATAACCTTTTTGCTTTTAGCCTGCTCTTTTGCTTTGTAGCTAAAGCGCAAACTCCATCGGAAGCAGATTCGCTAAAACAGTTAATTGATCCGGCCATACAGGATACCACCCAGATAAGAATCCTTTCAGAGCTTGGGGATCTATACTATGGATCACAGCCCGATACTGCATCTCTTCACTATCACATTGCACTGGAGATTGCGAAAGAAATTGATGCCCCACTTGCGGAGGCTGAATGTTTAAGAGCCATTGGTACTGTACATCAGGTAAAGGGAGCGTATGACTCTGCGCTGTTTTATTATTCAAAAGCCCGATTCATGCTGGAGGAAATTGGGGATAAGGACAAGACAGCAACCTGTTACAACAATATAGGTTATATATACAAGCTCAAAGGCGACTATGTGAATGCCATAGATTATTTCTACAAGGCCTTGGAGATTGCTGAAGACCTTGGTCAAAAAAGACAAATGGCAAGGACTTATAATAACATTGGCAGTGTACAATTATCACAGGGTTCGGTTCAAAGATCCAGTGAGGCCTTTGAAAAAGCGCTGGCGCTGTACAAAGAACTGGACTATTCTTTCGGTATAGCCATCTGCAATGTGAACCTGGGAATTAATTCTTTCAACGAAGGAGATTTTAATAAATCGCTTGAATACCATGAGAAAGCACTTGAAATCCATCAAGAGATCGACAATAAACAGGGCATATCTATCTGTTATGTCAATATGGCTGAGATATACAGGAACCTGGGCCATATAGATAAAGCAGTGGAGTATTCTCTTTATTCAATTGAATTGTTTCAGGAGATGGGCTATAAAGAGGGCCTGGCAGCCGCCTTTATCAATGTGGCAAGCTTAAACAACAGGCTTGCAAACTCAGCTGAATTATCCGAGCCCAAAAGAATCAGCTATCTGAACAAGTCGCTTGATAATGGAAATAAAGCCCTGGTCCTTGCCCGGGAGATGAATTCATTCAGCCTGGAGAATGCGGCTTCAGAAGCATTATTGCATACATACAAGGGGCTGGGCAACTATAAGAAAGCTTTGGAATTTGCGGAACTCTTTATTGCCACAAAAGATAGCATGTTCAGGGAAGAGAAAATAAACGCCATCCTGGAGATCGAAACCAAATATGAAACGGAGAAGAAACAGCAACAGATAGAATTGCAGGAGGCACAGATCATGACTCAGGAAGCAGTTATTAAGCAACAAAAAACATACAGAAATGCCCTGGGGACCGGATTTCTTGCAGTAGTCCTTATCATTGTTATTATTATCTATGCCTATGTCCAGAAAAGAAGGGACAATAAGAAAATTGTGGAGCAAAACGATCAGATTCTGGAAGCTAATGAGGAGTTGAAGGTTCTAAATGAGGCCATTAGCAAACAAAACATAGAGATTATTGATAGCATTAATTATGCGGAGCGGATACAATCCGCCATGTTGCCTCCGGAAACCTATATCACGGAGCTTTTCAATGAGAATTTCATTTTCTATAAGCCCAGGGATATTGTGAGCGGGGATTTTTACTGGATCAAGCAGGTGAATCAATATGTGGTGCTGGTGGCAGCGGATTGTACAGGTCACGGTGTTCCTGGTGCCTTTATGAGCCTCCTTGGCATAAGTTACCTGACTGAAATTGTACAAAGAAGGGAGATCACACAGGCCAACCAGGTTTTGAATGAGTTAAGGAGACAGATAAAGCACTCCCTCCGGCAACATGGACAGCCCGATGAAGCAAAGGATGGAATTGATATTGCACTGTGTGTATTTGACCTGAAAAACAGCATGATGCAGTTTGCAGGAGCCAATAATCCACTGTATCTGATTCGGGATGTAGATGGTGAGCCTGAACTGAAAGAATTTAAGGCAGACCGGATGCCCCTGGGCTATTATCAGGGAAAGGACAGAGCTTTCACCAATCATGATATAGCGCTGGAACAGGGGGATACATTTTATATTTTCTCCGATGGATTTGTTGATCAGAAAGGGGGAAAGGATGATAAGAGATATATGAGCAAGCGTTTCAAAAACACACTATTAAAAATTCAGGATGAATCCATGCATGATCAGAAAGAGCTGCTGGATCAAGAGCTATCTGATTGGATGGGGAGTAATTCTCAAATAGATGATATATTGATTATCGGAGTGAGAGTATGATACATCACTCCCCAATAATCTTAATGCACCAGCTTTCTGCCTTTGGTGGAGGCCACTTTCATCGGATCAATTGAAATAATTGTGGATTATTCCCGGTTGATGTTCCAGAGGGAGTGAATATCGACCTGAGTAACAGGATGCCTGATAAAAAAGTTCCGCGAATGGGCATATTTTTGACTATCATATAACACTTTGGCTAAATTGCTGATTTTCAGGTGTTATCATTTATGGTGATATTGTGTCGCACAATCGCGGACTGTTTCCTGACATAAATGGTTAGTCGACGGACAAAAGAAGTCTGCAAAAAGTCAAATTATTACTATAAACAGACACAAACGGTTATTATCCCTCCTGGATGCCCCTAATCCACAAGAATATGAATTGATCCCTTTCATCGTCGTTAATGAACACAGACAAGGCCGTGTTAAAAATGTGTTAAAAAATTGAAATACAGCGTTTTACAATTGACCTGAGCATGTAAATGTAATATCTTGTGCCTTTAATAATTTTTAAAACTGTTATTATGAAATGCACTTTAAAGAACATCATCAGAAAGATGAGCCTTGTTATTCCAGTATTGTTAATTACAGCGACTTTATCGGCACAGGATAATGTCGCCTATGAACAAGCCAAGAAAGAGATTACGCAGACCTTTGGAACCTTTCTTACAATGTTTGATGCATTTCCCGAGCACGCTCTTGCCGGGGCCTGGGAAACCTTTAAGCAACTGCAAAGCCCGGAAAATGCCATTGCGCCAAAAAACCGGGAGCTGATTCGATTAGCTGTAGCTTCGCAAATACCCTGTGTATATTGTGTCTATTTCCATACTGTATCAGCTAAAGCATTTGGAGCAACGGATGCGGAAATCGAAGAAGCTGTTGCGCATGGGGGGCAAACCAGGCATTGGAGTATGATATTACAAGGTACTCAAATAAAGTTTGAAGAATTCAAGGCTGAAATGGACGCTGCCATGAAGTACAAGTCAGAAAATTCAGGAAAGTAATTTCTTTTCTGAGGAAAATAACCTTTGGTATTTTCACCAAAGGTTATTTATTCCCCAATAATCTTTACCAGCACCCGCTTACGGCGTTTTCCGTCGAACTCCCCGTAGAAAATCTGTTCCCAGGGGCCGAAGTCCATTTTGCCTTCGGTTACGGCAACAACCACTTCCCGGCCCATGATGGTGCGCTTCAGGTGAGCGTCGGCGTTGTCCTCAAAGCCATTGTGCATATACTGGCTGTGTGGCTTTTCAGGAGCCAGTTTTTCCAGCCAGACCTCGAAATCATGGTGGAGGCCACTTTCATCGTCATTAATGAACACTGAGGCGCTGATGTGCATTGCGTTACACAATATTAATCCTTCCTGGATCCCACTCTCACGGAGGCATTCCTGAACGTCGCGGGTGATGTTGATAAGCTCTCTTCTTTTAGTGATGTTAAACCACAATTCCTTTCTGTACGATTTCATAGCTCTTCAATTACAGTAGTTTGAGATCTTTCTTCAGGTTCTGAATCCGTTCTTCCAGCAGTTTCCTGGTGGCTTCATAAGCTTCCCGGTTTCCCAGTTTTTCAAATACACTGAAGTAAAATTTAATTTTTGGCTCGGTTCCCGAGGGGCGAACTGAAACCTTGCTTCCGTCCTCCAGCAGGAATTGCAACACATTGGATACGGGGAGCTCTATTTTTTTACGTTCTCCCGATATCATATTTACACTCTCCTGTTCCAGGTAATCATGAATCCATACCACCCTGGAAGCATTGATGTGCTCCGGTGGACTGTTCCTGAATCCATCCATCATTTGCTGAATTTCCTCGGCACCCGATTTTCCCTTCCTGACCACATTGATCAGGGATTCCAGGTAAAAAGAGAAGTTGAGGTGTATATCCATCAGGATGTCGTACACACTCTTGCCCTGGCTTTTGGCCCATGCAGCCAGTTCTGCAATAATGGAACAGGAGGTTACCGCATCCTTATCCCTTACAAAATCACCCACCATGAATCCATAGCTTTCTTCGCCACCTCCAATGAAGGTCATTGTATCTTCATTTTTCTTGATGATGTCTGCGATGAATTTGAAACCGGTTAATACATCGTAGTAAGGAACCTTATAATGCCTGGCCATATCTGCGATGAGCTCGGTGGTGACAATGGTTTTTATAATATATTCATTTCCTTTTAGTTTGCCTTGTTCGGACCACTGAGAAAGAAGGTAATAGGTAAGCAGGGCTGCAGTTTGGTTTCCATTGATCAGCACCAGTTTGCCCTGGTCGTCCCTGACTGCAATTCCCACCCGGTCTGCATCCGGATCGGTGGCCATCACCAGGTCGGCACCCACTTCATCGGCCTTTTTCAGTGCCATATCCAGAGCTGCCGATTCTTCAGGATTTGGAGATACTACCGTGGGGAAATTCCCATCCACCACATCCTGTTCGGGTACATTATATATGTTCTTAAATCCCATTCTTTTAAGGGCTCTGGGCACCAATTCCACACCGGTTCCATGAATGGGAGTATATACGATTTTCACATCCGAGTTGGCTGCGATAAGCCCGGGATTTAAAGAACGTAAGGCGACCTCCTCGATGAACCTGGCATCCATCTCTTCGCCAAGGGTGATGATGGCTTCTTTGTCGCCATCAAATTTCACCTCGCCTATGGACTTGATCTGCTGTACTTCCCGGATGATATTCACATCATGGGGATTGATGATCTGACCTCCATCCTCCCAATATACCTTGTACCCGTTGTACTCTTTGGGATTGTGGGAGGCGGTGACCACCACACCGCTCTGGCATCCCAGCTGCCTGATGGCAAAGCTAAGCTCCGGAGTGGGCCTGAGCCCATCAAACAAATAGGCCTTTATGCCATTGGCAATGCAGATCTGTGCGCTTATCTCAGCGAATAAAGGACTGTTGTTCCTGCAATCGTGTGCCACGGCCACACTTATCTCTTCCCGGTCTTTGAACTGTTCCAGCAGATAATTACATAAGCCCTGGGTTGCCATGCCAACGGTATATATGTTCATCCGGTTGGTCCCGATCCCCATAATGCCGCGCAATCCACCGGTTCCAAACTCCAGGTCCTTATAAAAACTCTCTATAAGTTCACTTTCGTTGTGTTCCATCATGTGGCGTATGGCATTTTTGGAAGTGTCATCAATGGGGCTATCCAGCCATATCTGAGCCTTTTCTAATACTTGGGAGGGTATGTTTTCCTTATTCATGAGTTTAACGGTATTTTATTTAGAGCAAATTCTTTATGCATTTTTCCAGGCTATCCCTCCAGTAGGGTACCTCCACTCCATAGATCTCTTTGATCCTGGATTTGTTCAGCACTGAATATACCGGGCGTTTTGCAGGCGTAGGATATTCATGAGTTTCGATGGGGATCACATTTCCTTTGCAGTTGATCAGGCGACATACTTCCACCGCAAGATCGTACCAGCTGCAAACTCCTTCGTTTGAATAGTTAAATACGCCCGGAACAAATTCTTTGTTATGAGAATCCACATCAGAAATGATTTGCATGATAGCCCTGGCCAGGTCTTCCGCAAATGTGGGAGTGCCCAGCTGGTCATAGACGACCCTGAGATCGGTGCGCTGGTCCATGCGGTTGATCATGCTTTTTACAAAGTTTTTCCCAAATACACTGAATAGCCAGGAGGTGCGGATGATCAGGACGCGGGGATGACCCGCCAGTGCCTTTTCTCCTTCCAGTTTAGTGATCCCGTACATACCCAGAGGATCTGTCCGATCGTCTTCACGGAGGGGACGGGTTAACTCGCCGTTGAACACATAGTCCGTCGAAATGTGAATCAGACGTGTTTGAGAGTGTTTTTCAAGGCTACTCTTCAAATTAATCAGAACATCCCGGTTCAGCTGCATGGCCCTGTCAGGTTCTTCTTCCGCTCCATCCACATCGGTATATGCTGCACAATTAATAACGTAATCCACCGGATTTGATGTCAGGTAGGAGTCAAGTACATCCTTATCAGACACATCCAATTCTTCAATATCGGTAAAAGTGTAGACCTGACTGAAACTGTTTCGGATTTTTTTGATCTCCCTTCCAAGTTGTCCGTTCGCTCCTGTTACGAGTACTTTGCTCATTGTAAATGTTTTAAATGTCTTTTAAATAGGGCAGAACCCTGTCTTTTTCTGAAACTACCGCCCTGGCACGAGCAATTTTCCAGTCAATATACAAATCCGGATCGTTATAATGTATGCCCGATTCCGAAGCAGGGTGATAGTAGGTATCGCATTTGTACAGGACTGTTGCATGATCGGAAAGTACTGAGAAACCATGTGCAAATCCTGCAGGAACCAGTAATTGAAGGTGGTTTTCTGCACTTATTTCCAGGCCATACCATTGCCCGTAGCTACTTGAGCCGGGACGGATATCCACAGCTACATCGTAGATCACACCCTCAATAACCCTGATAAGCTTGGTCTGGGCCCAGGGTTCTTTCTGAAAATGGAGCCCTCTGATTACCCCAAAAGAGGAGCGCGACTCATTATCCTGACTAAAGGTGTATTCAATTCCGTGATCCTCAAGCTTTTGCTTGTTGAAGCTCTCAAAAAAGTAACCCCGCGTGTCTTTGAACACCTGAGGTTCCAGGATCAATAGACCTTCTATGTCTGTTTTACTGATTCGCATCAAGTCGTCACATATCTGATGTAAACATACGCTCACCGGCAAGCCCCAGCAAATATTGCCCATACGTGCTCTTCTTCATTTCTTCCGCCAGGTTCAGCAATTGTGCTTTCCCTATATAACCCATTTGATAAGCGATCTCTTCAATGCAGGAAATTTTTAATCCCTGACGCTGTTCAATGGTATGGATGTAATTGGAAGCCTGCAGTAAACTTTCCTGGGTACCGGTATCAAGCCAGGCCATTCCCCTTCCCATGATCCGGACCTTCAGCCGTTTTTCATCAAGAAATAGCCTGTTTAAATCTGTTATCTCCAGTTCACCCCGAGCTGACGGCTCCAGTGTTTTAGCCTTACTTACCACATCGTTGCTGTAAAAATAAAGGCCGGTAACTGCATAGTTTGATTTGGCTTGAGCCGGCTTTTCCTCCAGACTCAGAACCTTCCCATCCGGATCAAAATCCACCACTCCGTAACGTTCCGGATCGTTAACATAATAACCAAAGACAATGGCCCCGTCATCCAGGTGTGCAGCCTCTCTCAGGGTTTTTGAAAAACCATGTCCGTAGAAGATGTTATCCCCCAGGATCAGGCACACAGAATCGTCCCCGATAAATTCTTCGCCTATCAGAAAGGCCTGAGCCAGTCCATCGGGTGAGGGCTGTATGGTGTAAGAAAGAGAAAGGCCCAATTGACTTCCATTATCAAGCAAAGTCTGGTATAGATGAAGGTCTTCCGGAGTGGAAATAATCAGGATCTCCCTGATACCTGCGAGCATGAGAACCGACAGGGGATAATAGATCATGGGTTTATCGTAAACAGGAATGATTTGCTTGGAAATGGACTTGGTAATGGGATGAAGGCGAGTGCCTGCTCCTCCGGCTAAAATTATACCTTTCATGAGTAATTATCTATTTATTTATTCGACTCGCTTAAGAGCTTATCAAAATAGGCAATGGTCTTTTTCAGGCCTTCATCCAGATTCACAACAGGTTCCCAATTGCTGAGATGGGCCCTGGCTTTAGATATATCGGGCTTTCTTTGCATGGGATCATCCTGCGGAAGAGGCAACTTCACAATTTTCGATTTTGAGTTGGTCAGTCCCAGAATCTTCTTTGCCAGTTCAAGAATGGTGAATTCTTCGGGATTGCCCAGATTGATGGGACCTGTTAATTCATCCCCCGTTTGCATCATACGAACCATTCCCTCCAGCAGGTCGTCCACGTATTGAAAACTCCGGGTCTGGGAGCCATCTCCATAAATGGTCAGGTCTTTGCCCTGGAGTGCCTGTACGATGAAGTTGGAGACCACACGTCCATCATCCGGGTGCATTTTGGGACCATAGGTATTAAAGATCCTGATGATCTTGATCCGAACACTGTTTTGCAGGTGGTAATCCATAAACAGGGTTTCAGCGCAACGTTTGCCTTCGTCATAACAGGATCTTGTACCAATGGGATTCACATTTCCCCAGTAAGTTTCGGGTTGAGGATGAATGCTGGGATCGCCATAAATCTCGCTGGTGGATGCCTGTAATACTTTGGCTTTAATGCGTTTGGCAAGTCCAAGCATGTTAATGGCACCCATGACCGATGTTTTGACAGTTTTGATGGGATTGTACTGGTAATGGATGGGTGATGCCGGGCATGCCAGGTTGTATATTTCGTCCACTTCTACATAAAAAGGAGAGGTCACATCATGCCGGATAAGCTCAAAAAAGGGATTTTCCAGCAGATGGGTAATATTCCGTTTAGCACCAGTAAAGTAGTTATCCAGACAGAGTACCTCATTACCTTCGCCCAGCAAACGCTCGCAGAGATGGGATCCGATAAAACCGGCTCCACCGGTAATTAATATGCGCTTCATACAATTTTTGGCTTAACGGGCTGTTTCCCAATGCTGTAATAGGTAAATCCATATTCCTGAAGCTCTTCTGCATCATAGATATTTCTTCCGTCAAATATCACTTTTTCCCTCATGAGTTTCTCGAGCACTTTGTAATTCAGAACCCTGAACTCGGGCCATTCCGTGACCACAATCAGGCCATCGCAATCGATGAGAGCTTCGTATTTATCCTCGCAATATTCGATGGAATCACCCAGGCGTCTCCGGGCTTCGTCCATGGCAACCGGGTCGTAAGCACGAATTTCAACTCCCTCTTTTTGCAGTTCTTCAATGATACGTAATGCGGGAGCCTCCCTCATATCATCCGTATGAGGTTTGAAGGACAGCCCCCAGATTCCCAGCTTCTTCCCATTTAAGTCATTGCTAAAATAGTCTTTTACCTTGGAGGGCAGGAGTCCCTTTTGATTCTCATTTACCAGTTCAACTGCTTTCAGGATTTCCAGAGAACGACCGTACTCATCGCCTGTTTTGATCAGTGCCTTCACATCCTTAGGGAAGCAGCTGCCGCCATAACCGGCACCCGGATAGATAAACTTATTGCCAATTCGGGTATCACTTCCGATTCCCTTTCTGACCATATTGACATCGGCACCTACTACCTCGCATAAGTTTGCCATGTCATTCATAAAGCTAATCTTGGTAGCCAGCATGGAATTTGCTGCGTACTTGGTCATCTCAGCTGAGGTAATATCCATAAAAACAATGGGATGACCATTTAGCAGGAAGGGTTTGTAGAGCCTTTTCATTAATTTTTCCGCCCGTTCTGAGTCAGTCCCGATTACAATGCGGTCCGGCTTCAGAAAATCATTAATGGCAGCTCCCTCTTTCAGGAATTCGGGATTGGATGCCACGTCAAACTCAATATCCGCATTTCTTTCCTTTAATGCTTCACTTACTCGGAGTCTGACTTTTTCTGCAGTTTTAATGGGAACCGTACTCTTGGTAGCAATAACCAGGTAGTTCTGCATATACCGCCCTATTTCATCCGAAACCGCCAGAACATACTGAAGATCAGCACTGCCATCTTCATCGGGAGGGGTACCCACGGCAATAAACACTGCATCGCAATCGATAATGCTCTCTTCCAGACTGGTGCTGAAGAATAAGCGGTTCTTATCCACGTTATGCTTTACCATATTTTCCAGTCCGGGTTCATAGATCGGGACGATGCCTTTCTTCAGATTATCAATCTTCTTCTGGTCAATGTCAACGCATGTTACAGTAATCCCTGTTTCTGCAAAGCAGGTTCCGGAAACAAGTCCGACATATCCTGTGCCTACTACGGCTATCTTCATTAATTAAAGGTTTTATAAGTGAAATGTAAAGTTATATTTTTAAAGTAAAACGCGGCATGAAGGGTTTTAGTTTTTGACTGGCTTACAGGTAGCCTTGATGTTTTGTAGCTGCAGTCATTGCAAATAAGGGCTATTCAGTGATTTGCATCCTTCTTTTTTTGGGGATTATGTACTGAATTGTTAACTTTGCGCCTTGCTTAAAACAATATAATGTCTAACTTATTAATTTTAAAGTAATTATCTAATGTCTAACGAGAGTAAAAAAGTCGAGAAAGAAGTTGTCCCGGAATCCGTCGAGGAGAACGTAGCAGCTGAAACTCAATCAACTGAAACAAAAAAAGAGGAAACACCTGAAGAACAGCCGGTGGCTGAGGCAACTGCAACCGAAGGAACTGAGGCGCAAGCCGAAGAACTATCCCAAGAAGAAATTAAAGCCGAGGAGCCTGTAGCTGAAGAACCTGTAGCTGAAGAACCTGTAGCTGAAGAACCTGTAGCTGAAGAACCTGTAGCTGAAGAACCTGTAGCTGAAGAACCTGTAGCTGAAGAACCTGTAGCT
>JBDLIM010000055.1:0-27037 GCA_039714915.1 Bacteroidota bacterium | reverse complement strand
AACAGGGTATTTTCTCTGATCAACAATGATTTCAATGGAAGGACAACCGGAACCATAAAAAAAGGCCGGCAGAATCGCCAGCCTTTCTTATCAGGCTCCTCAGGTAGGACTTGAACCTACGACCTACGGATTAACAGTCCGCCGCTCTAACCAACTGAGCTACTGAGGAGTTTTCCAGTATTCAAATACTGGTTTGCATTAAGCGACGCAAAAATAAACGCTTTTCCTCAATAAACAAAACCTTTTGCAAAAAACCTTGCTATCGAATTCGCGTATAAACTTCCAGTCTATGAATAATTTTATATTTGTAGCTTAATTTCGATGAAGATGGCAAAAGTACTGGGCATAGGAAATGCGCTTGTGGACATCCTGACAAGGATTGACAATGACGACATTCTTGAAGATTTTGGTTTACCTAAAGGCAGCATGACCCTTGTGGATCTGGATACGTCAAATTACATCCATGCCGAGACAGCCGGTATGTCAAAAACCAAGGCTTCCGGCGGATCTGCCGCCAATACGATTCACGGACTGGCCCATCTGGGGATTGAGACCGGGTTTGTGGGAAGTGTGGGGGATGACGAGATGGGCACGTTCTTCAAAAAGGACATGCAGGTGAATACGATCACTCCCATCCTCTTTCGCACCATGAATGAAACCGGGCGGGCCATGGCCCTGATCTCAAAAGACTCGGAACGCACCTTTGCCACTTACCTGGGCGCTGCCATTGACCTTTCATCTGAAGATATCTCACATGACCTGTTTGAAGGGTATGAGTATTTGTATATAGAGGGATACCTGGTACAGAACAAAGAAATGATTGAAAAGGCTATGCGCCTGGCCTCCGGTGAAGGATTAAAAATATGCCTGGATCTGGCCAGCTACAACATAGTTGAAGAAAACATCAGCTTTTTTAAATCCCTCCTGGAAAAATATGTGAATATTCTTTTTGCTAATGAGGAGGAGATTAAGGCTTTAACAGGAATGACCCCTGAATCAGGTGCCAATGAGATCAAGGATCTGGTGGATATTGCAGTAATAAAAGTTGGAGCTGAAGGCTCCTTCTGTATCTCTGATCAGGGCACTGTAAGAATCGGGGTACGACCCTCTAATCCCGTTGATACAACCGGAGCAGGGGACCTGTTTGCTGCAGGCTTCATTTTCGGTCACATACAGGGATATGGTCCCGAGACCTGCGGAAAAATGGGTGCAATTCTCGCAGGCAGGATCATTGAAATGTTTGGTGCCAAAATGGATGAATCAAACTGGGAAATTTTAAGAAGGGAAATTAACGCACTTGAAGATTAGTGTGTTTGGAAGCGCAGCAAATACCCTCCGAATTTTCTCATATTGATCACCCTGTTTTCATCGAATATGAGGTATTGACCTTTTATTCCTTTTAGCAATCCGGAAATTTCAGGATCCTTATCAAAATTAAGGCTCTTTACTTTTTCAGGATATTCTGTTACGGGATAAACCAACTCTGTAACCTGACTATTCTCAGTAACATAGGCCTGCAGGTCATCAGGAATCAGCTTGATCAGGCTTGTTTTCTCCTGAACCAGGTCCAGATGGGATGGATCAGAAGCAGTGAGCATCTTTCTCCAGTTCGTTTTATCAGCCATATGGGTTTTCATGGCTACTTCAAGTAAACCTGCTGTATACCTGTTGGGTGTTCGGGCAAGCTCTATGGCCCTGACAGCTCCCTGATCTATCCACCTGGTAGGCACCTGGGTATGACGGGTTACGCCCACTTTCAAACCGCTGGTTATGGATAAATACACCACATGTTCCCCCAGACAGTGCTGTCTTGCATACTCCATATCCCGTGCCACACCCTCATGAGCCCGGCAGAGTTCGGGCCGGAGAACACACTCTTCAGTTTCAGGTGCTGATATAAAGCAGGGGTAACAAAATCCCTGTGCAAAAGATTTTCTAGTCTCGCGCCCACACCTGATGCAGTTAATTTTACCCATGAATTCCATTCCGATCTCCTGCCCAATGAATTGATTCAACTCCACTTTCTGATCTCCCAGAGGTAAAAAATAACGTATTATCTCACCATGCAAAGATTCCATTTTTCTAATGTTTCCGGTCAATTCCATGGATGTAAGATACAAAAAATCAAAGTATTTATATTTTTTTTACTACTATGTATTGCATGGTATTACTTTTTTTACATATCTTTGTATTAACATATTGCTTGTATTGGCATATATTATGAATAACATAGTATTATATAAAATTGCACTTGTGGTCGGATTACTGATGGCATTCAGCGTGGCCGGGGGACAAAAACCAGCCATCGACCTCCTGCCTTCATCCCATCAGTACATGCACCCTGCTGCAATAATTGATACCAGTTTTGCAAATGACACCCTGACCCATATTGCACCTTACATAAGCCCTGACACTTCTTATACAAATAGCCTGAAAGTAAAAAAAGAGAAGAAGCGTCAATTTCAGTTCGGGCTTAACATCAATCCATTAAAACTCTTCATTACATATTACCGCATTAAATTTAAGACCTATGAATATTGAAAACGCAAAAGCACAGATGCGGAAAGGTATACTGGAATACTGCATCTTATCCATCCTGGCTAAGAAAGACCTGTATACCACAGATATCATCAATGCGCTAAAGGATAACGACCTGATTGTGGTCGAAGGAACACTTTACCCCCTGCTAACCAGGCAAAAAAATGCCGGATTACTCAACTACAGGTGGGAAGAGAGCACTCAGGGCCCACCCAGAAAATACTATGCCCTGACCGAGATAGGCCGGACATATCTTAAGGAACTGGACCAGTCCTGGGATTCTCTTATTAACTCAGTAAAATCAATAAAGAACTATAAATAAGCCATATACCATGAAGAAAGCGATTAAAATCAATTTAAGCGGAATCATCTTTCACATCGATGATGATGCTTATGAAAAACTAAAAGCTTACCTGGATACGATCAGCAGGCACTTTTCAAACAAGCAGGAGAGCAAAGAGATCGTAGACGATATTGAGTCCCGGATAGCTGAACTCTTTCAGGAAAGAATTACTGAGGAGAACCAGGTGATAACACTTAAGATTGTGAACGAGGTAATCGATATTATGGGAAATCCGGAGGATATTGCAGACTCGAGTGAAGAGGCCGAGGGGAAAAGTACCTTCCATGAAACCTACAGTACAAACAAGCGTCTGTACAGGGATGATGAGAATTCAGTAATTGGCGGGGTTTGTGGAGGACTTGGAGCTTACTTCAGTGTGGATCCTGTAATTTTCCGCCTGCTATTTGTGATTTTCTTCTTTGCCGGCGGAGCCTCCATCCTGGTTTACATCATCCTGTGGATCGTGCTTCCTAAGGCCGAGACAGCAGCACAAAAACTGGAGATGCGGGGTGAAAAGGTCAATGTCTCCAACCTGGAAAAAAAAATTCGTGAAGAGTATGACAACGTAAAGGATAACGTTAAGGATACTTACTCAAAGGCAAAGAGTTCAGATACTTATAAAAATACAGAAAGGGCAGCCTCGGATTTTTTCGAGGTTCTGGGAAAAATACTTCTGGTGTTCGTTAAGGTCATCTTAATTATCATTGGAACCAGCCTGGTTATCGCAGGCATCGGGCTTCTGATCGGATTAATCGCCCTTCCTTTTGTTGGAATACATGTCTTTCCGTTCGAATCGTATAGTTTTTCCCTGGGTGATGTTTTAATTCCTTTTACCGATCCCGTATCGGTAACCCTTCTTGTGATTGCCATTACTTTGTTGATCCTGATCCCCATAGCTGCAATGATCTATGGTGTGATTAAGCTGATATTCAACCTTAGATCAAGGAACCGGGGGCTGTCTATCGGTGCAGTGACATTATGGGTGGTAAGCCTTCTGTTGATCATTGGCATTGTTGCTTTCGAGAGCAGCCACTATTCCGACTTCGGGCGCGCTTCGACCTCACAGGAACTCAGAATAAGTGCGGATACACTGTATATAACCATCAATGAAGACTTGGAAGACTACCTCGACGACGAGTCCATCCTTGATCTGGACAACAGGTGGTACCTGATGGAGGATGCCGATGAATTTTACGGGCGAATTGACCTGGATATTGAAAAAGCCAATGGCGAAGAGTATGTGATTGAGGTAGAAAAAGAATCCAAAGGCCGCAACCGGGAACATGCCAGAGAGAATGCGGCAAATATTGATTACCAGTTCCGGATCAGGGGAAATGCCCTTGAACTGGATCCCTATTTCTCTGTGGACCTTGAACACAAATGGCGCTTCCCCAGGGTGGAGACCATTGTGCGAGTTCCTGAAGGTAAAGTGGTTGTGCTCGATCGTGAAACCAGGGACATTCTGGAGGGTGTTCGCAACGTGAATCATCTTTCTGATTGGAATATGGCTGGTAAATCCTGGATAATGACCGAGGAAGGGTTAGAAAAAATTGCAGAATAATTCTAATATTTTGTATATTTGCAACCCGGTTTTCGCAACCACTCTGACCCGTGGTGTAATTGGCAACACGTCTGATTTTGGTTCAGAAGAGTCCAGGTTCGAGCCCTGGCGGGTCAACAGACAGTAAAATCAAACCCTTTTAGCATAAAAGTTAGGAGGGTTTTTCTTTTGAAGGGGAGATTATTATGAGAATACTACTGACAGACGGTTCACACATGAATGCCCTGGCCATAATGAGGCGGTTGAAAGGGCATGAGATTGATCTTATACATCATAAAAAAGCAGCTCCGGCATATTCAAGGTATTGCAATAAACTCATCCTATGCCCTCACGTCGAGAACGAGGAGGAATATTTTAAATTCCTTCAAAAGCATGTTCAGGATAACAAGTACGATATCCTGATGCCGGTTGGGGTATTAACATCCCGTGTCTGTTCAAAGTATTATTCCAGTCTTTCCAAGTATGTAAGAATTGAGATAGCTCCTTACGAGAGCTTTAAGATAGCCGTAAACAAAACAGAAACATATAAGTTCTGCGAGAAACATAGCATCCTGCATCCGAAGACCTACCACGATTTGGTTGATGTGAAATTTCCGGCAATTATTAAGAGTGCTGGGGAGGTTAAGGGTTTTTTTCCGGTGAAGTATGTAAATGATGCCGAAGAGCTGAACCATGAGCTTGAGCTTCTCCAAAAATCACATCCTCAATTAGAATTAAAAGACCTGGTTATCCAGGAACGGATAATTGGAGAACCCTATGGGTTTTTCTGCCTTTACCAGAATGGGGAATTAAAACGGGCTATATGTCAGAGAAGGATAAGGGAATATCCTCCTTCTGGTGGTCATGCCACATCTGCAGAGACAATTCATGACGATACCCTTCTTGAAATGGGTAAAAATGTCTTTGACAAGTTGCATTGGCAGGGTGTTGGGATGGTTGAATATAAAAGAACGCCGGAGGGAAATTATTGCCTGATGGAAATCAATCCCAAATTCTGGACCGCACTCGAACTACACATCCTCGCAGGCATGCATTTCCCGGAATACCTGTTAGAGATGAATAAAGCGGACCTGGAACCCAGGTTTAAATATAAGAAAAAGAGCTATGTATGGATATTCGCAAACGAAGGAGAACTACACAGGATTTTTAAGCGTCCTAAAGACCTGTTCCAGGTTATCAGGGATATGGGCAGATCCTATACTGACCTGCATTTAGACGATCTGAAGCCGACTATTATGCAGTTTCTCTATTGGATAATTTGGTTGTTTAAACGATGATTAATGATGGGGTATCAAGCTCTATGAACTGAGTATTCAGGTTTTATTTGAAGGTTCACCCCGGTCCCATGGATGGAGAGAACCTGGTTATGAAGACTTCTGCTTCCTCTTCCAATGGAGATATGTTTGAAAAATTCGTGTTCGACAAACAATAAGCCTTAATTCGATTTGATAATTTCCTGAAGATGCAAGTGAATATTGTATTAGATTTGTGTAAAGAGCTTAAGAATGATGTTAAGAAAAGCTGTTTACCTGCTTGCATTTTTTCTGATTTCTGTTTCAGCAGGTGCCCAGATAAATATCTACCTGGGGGGAAATCTTGAGGGTAACTATTCGTGGATCAGAGGTGAAGAACCTACCTTCCATCCGGGGTTCGGAGGGGGCTTCAGTTTTGTATACTGGGAATATGAATACTGGTTTGTCAAGACCGGGATTGACTATTACCATAAAACATCATCCGTTCTGAACTATCCGGACATATACGATGTGCCTGTGGTGCATCCCGATGATAAAGTAAGGATTTCTTACACTGAGAATGCAATCGGGCTACCTGTTTCTTTCTATGTCCGTCCATATGAATCCGGTGCCAATGCTCTTTTACTGACCGGGTCACTTGAAATGATAGTGGTTGCTTCTCTGAAAGCAGACACAGAAGAATTTGGAGAAATGATTTTGGAAGGCAGTAGTGAACGAAACTGGACTAAATCTAATTTGGGATTTGGTGTGGGGTATCAACGGCAGATTGACAGACATGCCTACTTCAATCTTGTAGCATCCTTTAACATGGACATCCGTGCTACTCCTTCCTATAATTCCTTTACTCTTACTTTGGAATACATATTTGGGGCCTATTGATGTGAATGACCGTCCCTTAAAAACATGATCCGGTGCTTCTTAAGCTCCTTTCTGAGTTCTTTGGAATTGCCGTAGTTAATCCGGTCAAGAGCCTCCCAAAATTTAGGGCTGTGATCGCGGTGCAGGGTGTGCACCAGTTCATGCAGGATCACATAATCTGAAAGGTGATCAGGGAGCATCATCAGCCAGCTGTTCAGATTGATGGAGTTTTTTGCTGTACAACTTCCCCACCTGCTTTTCATTTGCCTGATTTTCAATCCGGTATATTTCAGCCCGTGAGTCTCAGCCAGGATATGAACACGGTCGGGCAAATATTGCTTTGCTTCCTGCAGAAGGATCCTCCAGAGGGCCTCTTTTCCCGTTTGTTCTTTACCCATGAGTTTAATCTGAACCTGTTTCCCCCGGATATTCACCAGCTCTCCCACCTCAGGTAAGCTGAACTGTCTCGCAGCATGATTAATCTCCCCTAATTTCGCCTGGATCCAGGGTCTTCTGGTCATCAGAAAAGCCTCTGCCCTTTTCATACTCATACTACCCGGAATGGTCACCCTCAATTCACCATTCTGGTTGATCCGGATGGAAAGGTTCTTTGCCCGTCTGTTCTTCACGTACCTTACCTCGCCAATCTCTCTGTAAAAGACAATATTTTCTCTTTTATTCATTCAGATTTAAACGCTTATGCATAACTTTAGCCTTCATTTTAAAAAACATGTAATGATCCGAAAAGCAATCACCTTTTCCATCCTGCTGATTCTTGCAGATTTTACAGCCAGTGCACAACAGGCCTGGTCGCTGGAAGAGTGTATTCAGTATGCCATGGAAAACAACATTCAGATCAAGCAATCGGTTCTGAGCACCGAATATAACGAAAACCTGCTGAAACAATCCAGGCTTAGCCAGATCCCCAACCTGAATGCCAACGGAAACTATACCTACTCATGGGGCAGGGTACTGGACCAAACTACATATCGGTTTACGGATAACCAGCAAAGCAATTCAGTTGGCCTGGGACTTAGTTCTTCGGCAAATCTATTTAACGGCCTCAGGGTACGCAATACCATTATCCAGAATAAACTTAACCTGATGGCCAGTTACGAGGATGTGGAGAAAATAAAGAATGACATCTCCCTGAATATTGCAGCGGCCTACCTTTCTATTATGTTCAACAAGGAACTGCTGGCCGTGACCGAAAATCAGCTTGAGATTACAGGTCAACAGGTAGAACGAACCGGGAAGATGGTAGATGCGGGAAAACTTGCCAGGGGAAATGTTCTGGAACTTCAGGCCCAGTACGCTTCGGAAGAATTGAACCTGGTCAATGCAGAAAACCAGCTGGCCATCTCCCTGCTTAACCTCCAGCAGATTCTGGATTTGCCCATAGATACTGCTTTTGATGTGGAAATTCCTGAGCTGGCAGATCCCGATGAGGATCCCATCCTGATCAATGCCATGGAGGTTTACCGGATTGCCGAAACAGCCATGCCTGAAATAAAAAGCGCAGAACTGAATATGGAAAGCAGCGAGCAGGGGCTTAAAATAGCAAAAGGAGGCAGATCGCCGCAGCTTTATTTGTCGGCCAACTACAATACCGGTTATTCCGACCTGAGAAAGACAGTGGTCCGCTATAATGAAGGCCAGAGGGCACTTATCGGAGAAACTGCCAGCGGGGAACAAGTGTATACTTATCCCCAGGAAGTGCCCGTCCTCGGTGCCTATCCCTTCTTTGAACAAATCCGGGATAATACCTCCGGAGGAGTGGGACTGGGGCTTTCCATACCCATATTCAACGGATGGCAGGTGAGTGGAAACATTGCCAATGCAAAAATTGCTCTTGAAAATGCCCAGCTTGAACTCCAGAGTGAAAAACTCATGCTTTATGCCTCCATCAACCAGGCTTATGCCGACGCAGTGGCTGCTCTGAAAAAGTTCGTGGCATCCGAGCAGGCCCTGGTCTCCATGCAGGAATCCTTCAAGTATACCGAGAAGAAGTTTGAGGTGGGCCTGGTTAATACGGTGGACTATAACATTTCAAAAATACAGCTGACAAGCACACAGTCAGATTTGCTGCAGGCCAAATACGATTTTATCTTTAGAATAAAAATCCTGAATTTCTACAAAGGAGAACCCATTACACTTTAATACCCCGCAAGGCATAAAACTTTCACAATGAAAATAAAAAGATTATTAATTATCATAGGAATTATCGCAGTCGTACTGGTACTGGTACTGGCTGTCGGCAAAAAACAGGGATGGTTCGGCAATGAAGGATATTTGAAAGTATCCATTGAAAAGGGGGTCCAACGGGAGATTATTGAGATCATCACCGCCAATGGCAAAATTCAACCTGAAACAGAAGTAGCTATCTCACCTGATGTTTCCGGCGAGATCGTCGATCTGGTAGTTAAGGAGGGAGATGAAGTGCATAAAGGGCAGTACCTGCTTAAGATTAAACCGGAAGCTTACCAGATGGCCCGGAACCGTGCCGAAGCTTCCCTGAATAATGCCAAAGCCAGATTAAAGCAGGCTGAGGCCAGGCTTGAACTGGCCGGTCTTGACTATAAGCGGAGTAAGAAATTATACGAGGATCTGGCCATTTCCGAGTCAGAATTTGAAACATCACTTACCAATTACAACACAGCCCTCGCAGAAAAAGAGGCTGCTGAGTTTTCAGTTCAAAGTGCTGAAGCCACCCTGGATGAGGCCGATGAAAGCCTGACCAAAACTTCCATTTATGCCCCCATGGCAGGTACCGTATCTTCCCTTTCGGTGGAACTGGGCGAACGCGTGGTGGGTACATCGATGATGTCGGGAACTGAAATGTTACGCATTGCAGATCTGAACCGGATGGAGGTGGAAGTGGAAGTAAATGAAAATGATATTGTCCGCGTTGCCAATCGCGATACTGCCCTGATCGAGGTAGATGCGTATCCGGATACCCGGTTCTCAGGAGTGGTATCGGAGATACCCGTTTCAGCCAACACCACAGGAGTTACGACCGATCAGGTGACTAATTTCATGGTGAAGATTCTTTTGCTGCCCGAATCCTATGAGGATAAGATCTCCGAATCCAATCCTTATCCCCTCAGGCCTGGCATGTCAGCTACAGCTGATATTCAGACCGATCGCCGCACCGATATCTATTCCATTCCCATACAGGCTGTAACCACTCGTATGGATACCACCGGAACAGCGAATGTAAAGGAGGATCAGCAAATAGGCCAGGTGAGCTCCGATGGCAGCGTAAGCAGTGAAGTTGTTCCTTCTGAAGCCAGCCCTGCCAGTGACGAGCCCATAGTCGTGGTTTTCACAGTATCGGAAGGGAAAGCCTGGATGAAAAAGGTCAAAACAGGCATCCAGGATAACAACTACATTGAGATCACCGAAGGACTCGAAGAAGAAGAGGAAGTGATTATTGCTCCCTATTCGGCACTTTCCAGGCAGCTGAAAAACGACATGGAGGTAGAGGTGGTCGCCGAGGAAGACCTGTTTCAGGGAAATAAGAAGAAAAAGAACTAAGAGTCAATGAATCAAGCTCTGATCCTGCATATCGAAACAGCCACAGATATTTGTTCTGTTGCAATTTCAGAAGGAGATCAACAGCTGGCCCTGGCCGAGAGCGGACCTGAAAGATCACATGCCACCCTTCTCAATGCTTTTATCAGGGAATGCCTGAAAAACGGGGGAAAGGAATTAAAACAAATCGATGCAGTGGCAGTGAGTAAAGGGCCGGGGTCCTATACCGGCTTACGTATAGGGGTCTCCACTGCGAAGGGCATTGCTTACGCCCTGGAGAAACCCCTTCTTTCTTCCGGAACCCTGGAGAATATGGCCCATGGGGCAGATACACATCCGGACATCCGGGCTCTGATGTCCAAATATGAAGATAGCCTGGTTCTGTGTCCCATGCTTGATGCCAGGCGCATGGAAGTATATTCTGCTTTTTTTACTACCGGAATAGAAGCTATCAGACCCGTCACTGCGGATATTGTGGACCCGGACAGTTTCAGGGACATCCTGAGTAAACACCCTGTCTGCTTTTTCGGAAATGGCTCTGAAAAATGTGAACAGGTGCTGAATCATCCCCATGCGCACTTTGTAAGCGATATTAATCCATCCGCATCGCATATGATCGAGCCTGTTCTAAAGCGCTTTACTGCTCATCAATTCGAAGATGTGGCCTATTTCGAACCTTTCTACCTGAAAGACTTTATTGCTACTACACCCAAGAAAAAGGTCTTATAACTATTCCCCGGGCAAATCATTATATTGATATATTTACATATTAAATAACATATATGGCAACAACAGCAGATTTTAGAAACGGATTATGTATTGAGTATAATAACGATCTCTATACCATAGTTCAGTTTCAACATGTGAAGCCGGGTAAAGGGCCTGCATTTGTAAGAACCAAAATGAAAAGCCTTACCTCCGGTAAGGTGATAGAGAATACTTTTTCGGCAGGTGTAAAGGTAAATACAGCCAGGGTTGAAAGGCGACCTTACCAGTATCTCTACACCGACGACCTGGGTTTCCATTTTATGCACCTGGAAACATTTGAACAGATATCCATTCAATCGGATATGATTGAAAATGCCGACCTGATGAAAGAGGGTCAATCGGTAGAGATCGTAGTACATGCCGATACCGAAACTCCCCTGACGGTGGACCTGCCTCCCTTTGTGGAATTGCAGATTACCTATACCGAACCCGGGGAAAAAGGAAATACGGCATCCACTTCAGCACAGAAACCAGCAGAGCTGGAGACAGGGGCAAAAGTTATGGTTCCCCTGTTCATTGATACAGGTGAAGTGATCAAGGTAGATACCCGTGACCGTTCCTATGCGGAACGAGTAAAAAAATAAATAGCAGGACCAACCTTACGATATGGGCAAGTTTTCTGAAAACCGCTTGAAACTATCCACCTTTAAGCTCAATGCTTTGTTGGATATTACGCTGGCTATAAACGACAATGTTTCCACTTCCGAACTGATCCGTCGATATGAAAAAATGCTCACCGATGACCTGGATATCGGGAAGGTCATTGTATTGAAATTCTCTGATAAATGGGAGTGCCTTCTGAATTCGGGTTTCGGGAACAGGTTTTTCACCAAAATCGACATGAAGAGAGATCTTTTAATCTATGATGAGATCTCCTTTATTACCTCGGAACCACAACATTTTCCCGAGCTTGTGGACATCGTGATCCCGGTTCACCATAAAGATGAAGCCATTGCCTTTGTTTTAATTGGAGATATTGAGGAAGAGGGGGAAGGGGTCAGCCCCATCATCAAGCACCTCAGGTTTATCCAGACGCTTTCCAATATCATTACTGTTGCCATCGAGAACAAGAGACTCTTCCAGGAGTCGCTCCGACAGGAAGCATTAAAACGGGAGATGGAGCTGGCCAGCAAAATGCAAACTATGCTGATCCCGGCAAAAGAACGGCTCCCTTCCAACGAATATATCAGTATGAAAGCCTTCTATCACCCGCATTTTGAAGTGGGAGGAGACTATTACGATGTGATTCAGCTCAATGAAGATGAGGTGGGTTTTTGTATTGCCGATGTGAGCGGAAAGGGTATCTCTGCAGCCATCCTGATGTCCAACTTCCAGGCTAATCTGAGGGCGCTTTTCTCGGCCGACCAAGGACTTACAGACACACTGAAACGTCTGAACGAAAGGGTAATGAACAGTGCAAAAGGGGAAAAGTTTATCACCCTTTTCATTGCGCGCTATCATTTCAAGACCCGGGAACTCAGGTATGTGAATGCAGGGCATAATCCCCCGCTGATGTATGAGCTTGAATCGGGCAAATTAAGCACGTTGGGTAGCGGATGTGTGGGTATGGGCATGCTGGATGACCTGCCCTTTATAAACGAGGCTGTGGTAAAAATGGATCAGACGGCCAAGCTTTTTTGCTATACTGACGGACTGGTGGAAGTGATCCAGGACTCCGGGGTGGAATTTGGCACCGAGAACCTTGAAAAAGAGCTAACTAATGCCCGCTCACTGGATGAGAATATCCAGACCATCATTAAGAATCAGAAAATTATGGAAGGATCGGCTGCCATCTTCGACGATATTTCCATTATCGGGGCAGAATTTCCAGGCACAGAAGGTTTCAGTTAAGAAGGATCCGCCGCTTCTTCAGCATTTTCTTCCGGTTTATCCCTGTGATAAATGTCCATGGCTACCAGCATGGCTGTGTAACCCCAGAAAAGAACTGAGATCTTATCCGTATCCAGAAAGTTGTTCAGCAGTCCGTGGAAATAGTAGGAAGATAGTCCCACCAGGACAGCAAGTGAAAAAACCCTGATGCTGCGCTTCTGTGAGGTATAGTAAACCCTGATCCCGGTGTAAAAAGTAGCTCCAATGACCAGTAAAATACTGATAAGGCCGAAAAAGCCAGCCTCAGATAAGGGTCCCAGGTACTCGCTGTGGGCGTTCCCCATGGTACCAAAATCAGTGCTTATCCTTGTTTTTTCATAAGAGCGCTGGTAGCGCCCGTATTCAAACTGATAGGTTCCGGGGCCAAATCCAAAAAGTGGTTTGTCTTTCCACATTCTGTAAGCACAGCTCCATCGGTTGATCCGTTCCAGGTTGGACTGGTCAGTGGAAATATTGGACATAGACTGTACGTGTTCCGAGAACTCACCGGATGATTCTACCCGGTTTTGTTCCAGTTCCACCATTAGCTGACTCCTGACGGAAAGAAAAAAAGCAAGCAGGATCACGGCACCCACAAAAACATATTCAAACCTGATCCTGAATTTTATCAGGACCCAGACTCCAATGGAAAAAAGTATACTTAACCAGGTGGCCCTGGTGTAGGATACTACAGTGGCAAATGCAATCAGTACCAATAGCAGCAACATCAGGAAACGCATGTTGATATCTTCCCGCTTGATAAATATCAAGAATGCCACCAGTATCGGAAGTACAAATCCGAGCGTGGCCCCGTAGGAGGTATGATCCTTGTAAAAAGGTTTGACCACGCTATGAGCCATCACCTGATTATTCAGGCCATACTGGGCATGGTTGATCAGCGTATAAATCACCACTCCCGTAAAGGCAATAATAAACAGCCAGGCATAACGGTGCATGTTTTTCTCCTTTCGGAAGAGCTGGGTGCCCAACAGGTAGAAGCCTACGATAAACCAGAGCCTTGAGGCCAGAAATTTAAAGGATACCAGTGGATCGGTACTGGTAAAGCTCACAATAAATAACCAGGCCAGGTGAAAGTAAATGGCCAGGCTCACAGGATGTCGCAAGACCCGGATATCCACACGGTCGCCCATAAAGTACTTCACCATATAGAGCAACAGGAGGCCTGCCAGCAAAGGTTCTGTGGGTAGATACATGTCAATGTCAAGTCCTTCGACCAGGGTACTCAGGGGAATGGAAAGAGGTACAAAAAAGACAAGGACCAGCAAATACTTATCCACAGCTACAATGGCCAGAACCACGAAAAGTAAGAAAGCAGGAATAAGAGGAACATAATAAAACTCCAGTGCAAGCATCACTGCATTCAATGCTACAAATGAAAGAAGAGTCCCCCAGAGGAGAGCCTTCGGGTACTTTTCCTGGATCCGGGCAATCATTCCTCTTTCTGTAGGGCCAACCTATCCTTTATATTGTCAATAACAATCAGTATAATCAGGGCAAACAGCAGGGATGCAAAGGTGGAAACAATTACAATCAGGGATTTATTGGGATATGCTTTTTTCTCTGGTGGTATGGCCCTTTCAACCACAAACTTATGCGCCAGGTTTTGTGTTGCTTCCACCCTGGCTTCACGGTACCTGAGTCCAAGCCCGGCTTCAATGGATGCCGAATTCCGTACGCGGTCATTCATGGCTGTGAACTGCACCCAGTTTTTTGTGATGGCCCTGATCAGGTCTTCAGTTGTATTCCCGCTTTCGTTAACCTCCCTGGAGAATTCCCTGTAAATCATATTCAGCGAATCCCTGTACAGCAGAAGATCAACCTCGGCTTCTTTGTATTGCGTATCCACCAGCTCCAAGGCCTGAAGGGCTCTTTCCTTTTTCATATCGTTGTACACCGTATCCACCAGGTCCGATATATCATTGGCTATATCTGCAGCAATCTGAGGATCCTTATCCATCACAGATACCTCCACAGACATAAATTCAGTCAGCCTGAAATTAATATTGGACCCGTACTGTTCCAGCAATTCTGTAACGGGATATTTACCAGCCGGATCTATCTCGTAATGTTCCATCAGATCGTACTTCTCAATGATCCTTGTGCGGATGGGCTCAGAGTTAAGTACCTGCAGAAGTTGCTCCGCCTGATCTTCCTCACCAAAACCATGCACGTTCTGACGGCCCGAATAGTTATGAACCAACAGTTCCTTTGATATGGAAGCACTTGTGGCCGGGAACATGATCACGTTGGCTTCGAACATGGGTGTGATCATAATGGAAACAATGATGGATGTTAGCGCTGCAAAAAATCCGACTCCCATCAGAATCCATCGTTTTTTCCACATATAGATCAGCAGATCTACCGAATTAAAGTTATACCCGTTTTGTTGTTTTTTTTCCATGACAAAAAATATTATGATTCTGTTACCCTGATCAGGTAATAGTTCTTTTTCCCTTTCTGAACCAACAGATATTTGTTATTAATAAAATCACTCTGAGAGATCCGCTGGTCCGGTCCTGTTAGTTTCTGCTTATTAATACTTACGCCCCCTCCGCTTACCATTCTCCGGGCCTCTCCCTTGGAAGCAAATACCCCGGTATCCACAGCCAGCAACTCCAGCACATCCTTGTCAAAGTCTGATGATGGGATTTCAAACTGGGGAACCCCTTCAAATACCGACAGGAACACATCTTCCCGGATCTTATTCAGCGATTCAGTGGTGCCTTTCCCAAATAGGATTCCCGAGGCTTCCACGGCCATTTCATATTCCTCCCCCGAATGCACCATTACAGTTATCTCTTCGGCTAATTTCTTTTGCATGGCTCTCAGGTGAGGTGTTTCTGCATGCTCCTTCACAAGTTTCATGATAGCCTCCTGGTCCAACATGGTAAAAATCTTCAGGTACTTCTCCGCATCTTCGTCCGAGACATTCAGCCAGAACTGGTAAAACTTATAAGGAGAGGTGCGCACCGGGTCAAGCCAGACATTGCCCTCTTCGGTCTTTCCAAATTTACCTCCATCCGATTTGGTGATCAATGGCCATGTCAGGGCAAAGGCTTCGCCCCTTTCAATGCGCCTGATCAGCTCTGTTCCGGTGACAATATTCCCCCACTGGTCGGAACCGCCCATCTGTAGCTTGCAATGATGATCCCTGTAAAGAACCTGGAAATCGTAACCCTGCACCAGCTGATAGGTAAATTCGGTAAAAGACATACCTGATTTGCTATCGGCTCCGAGCCTTTTCCTGACCGAATCCTTGGCCATCATGTAGTTAACTGTAATGTGCTTCCCGATGTCACGAATAAAACCCAGGAAGGAGTAATCCTTCATCCAGTCGTAATTATTCACCATCAAAGCCTTATTAGCTGCCTCTGTTTCAAAATCAAGGAACCTGGCTATCTGCTTCTTAAGAGCTTCCTGGTTTTGCCTCAGGGTGGGTTCATCCAGCAGGTTGCGTTCCTGTGATTTTCCACTGGGATCGCCAATCATTCCTGTGGCTCCTCCCACCAGAGCAATGGGACGGTGACCGGCCAGCTGCAATCGTTTCAGCATCATCACCCCTACCATATGGCCTATATGCAATGAATCGGCTGTTGGATCAATACCCACATAAGCAGTCACCTGCTCCTTCTCAAGCAACTCTTCTGTTCCGGGCATGATATCATGAATCATTCCCCTCCACTTCAGTTCTTCAACAAAATTCATATGGCTAATCCTTTTTCCTTCTTTTTAGGAACATACTCCTTCCATTCATCCTTTTTCAAATAGGGGAATATGGCCGGTGCAAATGCTGAAAGCGGCTTGTACAACAGGGAACCCTCAATGCGTTCAGGCTTGATAATTTGTTTCTCCTTATTCACCTCGTTAATGGGCCATAATATCATACTTAGCACAAATGCAGTTACCAGTAGCCCAAAGGCCATACCCAGTACGCGGTTCACAAAACTCAGGGCTACAGCTTTAACCAGCTTTTCCACAAAAAAAGCTAAGAGGTGCACGATGATCACTATGGCCACAAATGCCACTGCAAAGGCAATCACATTTACATATTCCGGGGAGATGCTAAAAACCGAATCGAGCGCTGATGCAAAAACCGGTCTGAGCTTGATGGCACCAACAATACCCAGCACCAGTGCTGCCAGGGATGATATCATATGAATCAAACCTTTTTTAAAACCCCTGTACAGGGCATATAAGATGGGGATTAGGAATATGATATCCAGTACGTTCATACAAGCAATCTAAAACGCCACAAAATAACGCAAATCTTTGGACATTTGATAATGTTTTTGCTGCCTTGAATCAATCATAGGGGATCTTTAATGGGTATTAGCTGATTAAAGGCAGGATCTCATGCAGTTCATCCACCTGGTAAAAGCGCGCTGTCTCCGGTTCCTTATCCACCTCTTCATGAGCCCAGGTGGTATGAAAAGGTACATGAATGGCCCACGCACCCAGATGCAGGGGAGGAATGATATCTGATTTCAAGGAATTCCCAATCATCAGGAAATCGCGAGGTTCAATATCCAGGTGATGAAGCAGTTGAATATAAGCTTGTTCTGTCTTGTCACTCATCACCTCAATGTGGTGGAAATAGGAAGAGATTCCCGACCTAAGCATTTTCCTTTCCTGATCCAGCAAATCCCCTTTGGTAGCTACAATCAACCTGTACCTGGGAGCCAGCTCTTCCAGCACCCTCTTTACATCGTCCAGCAATTCTATGGGCCGCTGAAGCATGCCTTTCCCGATCCCAATGATCTTACTTATGGTTTGAGCCTCAACAGATCCTCCGGTAAGTCTGATGGCGCATTCCACAAGTGAAAGCATAAAAGCCTTGATTCCATACCCATAAAGCTCCAGGTTTTCTATTTCAGTTTTAAACAACTCGGCGGCAATATCATCTTCCACCCCATATGCTGCCACCAATTGAATAAACTCATCTTCCGCTTCCCGGTAATATGGTTCATTCACCCACAGTGTATCATCTGCATCAAATCCAATTACTTTTATTCCCCCGGGTATCATAAGCTCCTATCAGACTCCAAAAGTAACCAATCCCAGGTCCCTGGGAAATATTTCTTCCTTCGAAACAGTCATGCTGCGCATTCTGATTTCCGGATTCCCGGGATCTTCCTTTTCAATAAACAGACCCAGCCCCGTAAGCCTGCCACTGATTACTGAGCCTGAATCGATATCCACAGATATCACTTTCCCCGAAGACCTGTCCTTTCTGATGCACAAATCGTTTTCCACAAAATGAAAGTCGGTGTTCCCATTCGCTACTATAAAACGTTTTAACTTTAAAACAGGGGTGTGACCATGCACCACCAGGTAGCCGTTCCAAAGACTGGGAGAACTGTTGAAGAAAGCATCCCTTACCCAAAGAAATGAATCCCCCGGGTCCAGGTGATTTTCAATCAGGTAACGGGTCAGATTTTTATATCCTGCCATGCCGAGCTGATCTTCCACCGGAATGAAAGGGGAGATCCCCGCATGGGTAACCAGGATATCCCCAGGGATTCCCAGCCTGATCACCTCACTCATTTTTAAGGATTGAAAGAATTCCATATAAGGTGAATCCAGTTCGGATTGAAAACTAAAGAAGCTGTTAGAGCCAAAGGACTGCAGGGTAGCCTCTCCTCCATTATAGTACCACAATTCGATGGGATTAATCCCATAACCCAGATCTTCCATGGCGTTAAGCATCATCAGCTCGTGATTTCCCATCAGGCAGCTCACCGGTACTTCCAATCCCATAATGCGATCGATCACCTCCTTTACATGCGGACCCCTGTCGATGTAGTCGCCCACAAACACAATTCGCTCAGGATTAAAGCTCAGGATGTTTTCAAGCAAGCTGTTGAGAAGGCTTATCTCCCCATGAATATCACCTATGAACCAGAAGTTTTTCATTCTCCGTATCACTCGCTGCTGAATTTACTAAAATAAAGTAATTTTAAGCCATGCAACTTTCCAAAAAACAGTGGTTCGGAATAATCACTTTCGTGATCTTGTTGATTGTCGCCTACCTGGTGACAAAAGAGCCATGGAAGTCCTCCTCCGGGGAACTCAATAATCAGCAGGTGGACCTGCTTCCCGCAGCCTTAAACATAATCTTTAATCCGAACGGAGATCATTACTTCAATCCAGTGTAAGAGATTTATGACATTCGCGGACAGATTTAACTATATTGCCTTCTATGATCTTGATCATACCATCCTGAAGGGCAACAGCGCAACCACACTTGTGGAAGTTGCCAGGGAAAGGGAAATTATGAGTTCCCGACAATTCAGGCATGCCTTATACCTCTCTGTTATTTACAAGCTGAACCTGGGTAATTCCACAAAAATGATTAACCGTATGCTCTCCTGGCTCAAAGGGCTGGAGGAGGCTTCCATAAGAAGACTTTGTTCGGAGGTCTTCAACAATCAGCTTGTAGAGACCATCAGGCCCGAGATCCTTCAATCGCTGGACAAACACCGCAATGAAAATGCTGCGGTGGTGCTGCTTTCATCGGCCTCTCTACCTGTTTGTGAACCCGTATCGAAATATCTGAATATGGATGAGACCATCTGTACCCGGCTTGAATCAATAAATGGAATTCTGACAGGTCACACCCTGGGAAAACTGGTCTATGGCAAGGAGAAGAAAGAACAGTTGCTCGCATTCTGTGAGACACATGGTCATGATCCGAAGCTGGCATATTACTATGGCGATTCTTACACCGATCAGCATGTGATGGAAGCCGTAGGAAATCCTGTGGCAGTATCGCCCGATAAAAAGTTGCTCAGAATTGCCAGTGCCAGAAACTGGCAAATCCTCGTTCATGACCGTTAAGCTAATTTTTTGTAATTATGTAAATGTAAAAGCTGCTCTTTTCCTAGCTCCCCAAGACAATTGCCATTTGCTATTTATTATTTGTTTATTATTTTTACTTGATCTAAATTAATGATTATGGACAAAGAATCGAATTCAAACTCAAAGGCTTCTCTTTATCACCCCGATAAGTCGGTGATAGAAAGAGCGCGTATAAAGGACTACGACAAGCTCTATGCTGAATCCATCACAAAGAGGGAAAAATTCTGGGCAGAAGAAGCCGACGATTTATTCTGGTATAAGAAGTGGGATCAGGTGCTGGATGATTCTTCCAAACCATTCTACAAATGGTTTACAGGAGGGAAGACCAATGTAGTGACTAATGCCATTGACCGGCACCTGAATTCGGAAACAAGGAATAAGCTGGCTCTTATCTGGGAAGGAGAACCTGGGGATGTAAGGACCTTTTCTTATTTCGCTCTTAACAGGGAAGTTTCAAAATTTGCCAATGTCCTGAAGGCGATGGGAGCAAAAAAGGGAGATATCATTACCATTTACATGCCCCAGATTCCCGAAATCATTATTGCCATGCTTGCCTGCGCTAAGATTGGAGCTGCCCACAGTGTGGTGTATGGAGGCTTTAGTGTGGAAGCTCTGGCTGAACGGATCGCAGATGCACACAGCAGTATCCTGATCACTGCCGACGGAGGCTATCGAAGAGGAAAACCTACCCGTCTGAAAGAGATTGCCGACGAGGCCATGCGCCGGTCTCCTACCATTGATGTCTGTATTGCAGTGAAGCGCACGGAAGAGGAATGTTATATGGAGAATGACCGGGACTTCTGGTGGCACGATCTGATGGGGATGCCCATAGCCTCCGCTAAATGCGAAACAGAACAAACTGATGCAGAAGATCCGCTTTTCGTTCTTTATACCAGTGGAACCACAGGCAAACCCAAAGGGCTTATTCATACCCATGGTGGGTATTCAGTTTATGCTTCAAGTACCTTTAAGTATGTCTTTGACATACAGCCTGATGACAGATGGTGGTGTGCTGCCGATCCCGGGTGGATTACCGGACATTCTTATATAGTCTACGGTCCACTGATTAACGGAGCTACTACTTTACTTTATGAAGGGGCTCCCAACCATCCTTATCCGAACCGCTGGTGGCAAATGATCGAGAAATATGGAGTAAATATCTTCTACACCTCACCCACAGCTATCAGGGGTTTAATGAGATACGGAGCTTCCTGGGCAGATAAACATGACCTAAGTTCTCTCAGACTGCTGGGCTCGGTAGGTGAACCCATCAATCCGGAAGCATGGAAGTGGTATTATGAGGTGATTGGGAAGAAAAATTGCCCCATTATGGATACCTGGTGGCAAACTGAAACGGGGGGATTTATGATAACCCCTCTTCCGGTCACTCCCTTAAAGCCTGGATCTGCCACCAAGCCATTCTTTGGGATTGAAATTTCAGTTGTGGATGAAGCTGGCAAACCCGTTGATCCTGGAGCTGAAGGCAACCTGGTAATTAAAAATCCCTGGCCGGGAATGGCCCGAACCATCCTGGGTGATCCGGACCGGTTCATTGAGAAGTACTGGAAGCTGTATGAAAAGAAGGGTTGGTATCTTACGGGCGACTCGGCAAAAATGGATGAAGATGGTTATGCCTGGATCATTGGCCGGAACGACGACGTCCTTAAAGTCAGCGGTTACCGTTTAGGCTCAGCTGAAATTGAGAGTGCCCTGGTCAGTCATCCTGCAGTTACAGAGGCAGCTGCCATAGGTTTACCTGATAAACTAAAGGGTAACATCATCCATGCCACAGTCATTCTTAAGGATGGATTTTCAGCCGGTGATGCACTTGCAGATGAGTTGAAAAAACATGTGGACTCAGAAATTGGTCCCATTGCCCGTCCGGCATTTGTGGTATTTGCAGATGCACTCCCCAAGACCCGAAGTGGTAAAATCATGAGACGGGTACTGAAGGCCAGGGCCCTTGGTGAAGAAGAGGGTGACCTGACCACACTCGAAGAATAGCACCTTACAGAAATATGATTTTATTCATATTGATATTCCAATGAATTATATAACTTGAGCATCCGCAAAAGTTATTTTCATTATGAATATCATTGAACTATCCGGTGTCACCAAGACCTACGGATCAGTGGTGGCCGTGGATGACTTATCCCTGGAGGTTCCCAAGGGAAGTATCTATGGCTTTATTGGTCCCAATGGATCCGGGAAGACCACCACCATCCGCATGATCATGAAGATCATGTACCCCGACCGGGGAACGCTCCGAATCAACGGCCATGAACATGATTCCCGCCGCCTGCAGAACGTAGGTTACCTGCCGGAAGACCGCGGACTTTATAAAAAAATGAAGATCGGAGACCTGCTTATATTTCACGGGGAACTCAACAATGGGAAAGACCTGAAAAAAAACATTGACTACTGGCTGGACAGACTGGACTTAAAAGAGTATAAGGATAAAAAGGTGGAATCCCTCAGCAAGGGGATGAAACAGAAACTTCAGTTTATCGCAACCATTCTCCACCAGCCCGAACTTATCATCCTGGATGAGCCCTTCAGCGGCCTGGATCCGGTTAATGCCGACATCCTGAAAGACGTGATCCTGGAACTTCAGGAAAAGGGGGCCACCATTATTTTTAGTACCCACGACATGTCCATGGCCGAGCTTATGTGCGACTATATTTTTATGATCTACCAGGGAAAGAAAGTGCTGGACGGAACCCTGACAAACATACAGGATCAGTATGGAACCGACACCATCCGGATACAATCGGAAATGGGAGCCGGTGCACTGCAGGGAATGAAAGGAATAGAAAAGGTCAATGACTTTGGGAAATTGCAGGAAGTCAGGGTATCAGATGGAACAGATCCACAGAAGATCCTTGCCGATCTCTTAAAATTAACCCGAATCTCTAGGTTTGAAATCACAAAGCCATCATTAAACGATATTTTCATCAGGATCGCTTCCCCCGAAAGAAAGGAGGATAGTCATGAATAAGATACTCACTCTGTTTAAGCGCGAATACCGTGCTGCAGTAAGAACAAAAAGCTTTATTATCAGCCTGATTCTGCTCCCCATAATGATGGGAGGAGGATTTGCCGCTATGCTTATCATGGAGAATAAGACGGATACGGAAGATAAGAATTTCGTGGTGGTAGATCATTCCGGATTGATGGAGGAAGCTCTCCAGGCAGCACTGGATTTAAGAAATCAAGATCAGATTCTTAATCCTGAAACCGGGGAAAAGGTAGGTTCATTCTATAATGTGGAATTCCTGGAACCTGCAGAAGATGTCATGGCTCAGCAACGAGAGCTCTCACTCCGTGTAAAAGCCACCGAATTACATGCATTTATTGAAATTGGTCCCGATATTTTACATCCCGCGGAAGAGTCTGAATCCTTTCTGCGATATTACTCTGAGCATGCTTTTGGGGACGATATAAGATACTGGTTCAGAAACATCATCAATGATCAGTTGAGAATGTTAAGGGTAGCTGAACTTATGCTAGAAAGTGAACAAACGGCAGACCTCTTTCACTGGCTTGAAGTGGAAGGCATGGGACTGGTGACCGTGGATAAAAAAACAGGAGAGCAGCAGGAAGCCCAAAAATCCAATGAGATGCAATCCTTTCTGGTTCCTTATGTCATCACGCTGTTGATGTTTATGCTTGTGATGATGAGTGCTGTCCCTTTACTCACTGCTGTGATGGAAGAGAAGTCGGAAAAAATCGCAGAAGTGCTGCTTGGTACCATTACCCCTTTCCAGTTTATGATGGGCAAGGTACTGGGTGGGATCGGAGTCTCTCTGACCATAGCAGCCATCTATGTGGCTGCATTAATTTTCTCTCTGAACCGGATGGGCTATGAATCGCTGATCCCCTATGATGTACTACCCTGGTTCTTTGTTTATACCATCTTTTTCATTGTAATGGTGGGATCGGGAATGGCTTCTCTGGGAGCAACTGCCAATGACAGCAAGGATGCACAATCACTCACCTTCCCCGGAATTATTCCGGTGATACTGCCCCTGTTTATCATGGTACCTGTCATTCAGGATCCCAGTGGCCCCCTGGCAACGACCATGTCCCTGATCCCTCCCTTCACACCTACCATGATGATGATCAGGCTGGCCACACCAGTTACAGTACCCCTCTGGCAACCCATTGTGGGTTTAATCGGTGTTATCCTGTTCACCATATTCACCGTATGGATAGGGGCCCGTGTATTCAGAACAGCCATTCTGATCCAGGGACAGAAGCCCACCATTGCTAACCTGATTAAGTATGCGTTTAAAAGTTAAGCTTTGTAGAATGAAAACCTCAGGTCTTAATGCATTTGCGCTCGGTATCTTCATATTTGCTCTTAGTACGCTTCCCTGTTTTTCGCAACAGAGCAATCAGGCAGACATTGATAAAAAAGTCAAAGCCTTCCTGGACAAGCATTCAGGTCAGTGGTATGACATGAATGTTCCCGCCAGCGACGGGAAACTCCTGCATGATCTTATTTTAGAGAATCAGTACCGTCAAGCACTCGAGCTTGGTACCTCCACCGGCCATTCTTCCATATGGATGGCCTGGGCACTGAGTAAAACCGGTGGCAAACTTATCACCATCGAGCTGGATAAGAACAGGCACCAGGAAGCCCTGGCCAATTTCAGGGAAGCCGGCGTAGATCAATTTATAGATGCCCGGCTGGCCAATGCTCATGAATTGGTCTATGAACTGAGCGGTCCCTTTGATTTTATATTCAGTGATGCAGATAAGTCCTGGTACCAGAGGTATTTTGAGGCTCTCGATTCCAGGTTAATAGTCAATGGCTGTTACGCTACGCATAATGTGTCGGACCGAAGCGGTGTGAGATGGAACAGGGATTATCTTGAATATCTCCTCCGGCTGGATCATTACGAAACTACCGTGAATAATAAAGGAGGAGGTATGGCCATCAGCTATAAAAAAGCTGATAAGAAATAAAAGCCTCTAACGGCTGCCTATTCTCAGGTAAGTTTTCAGGTTCTTAAAACCTTCGGCATAACTTATCGCGGGATTGTAACCGAGCACATCCCTGGCATTTGAAATATCGAACCAGTGGTTTGTGCAAAGTTCCTTGATGGCGAAGGTGGTCATAAATGGTTCGGATTTCATCTTGAAGCTTTTGTGAAAGAATTCAGCTGTACCTGCTGCGAACATTGCCACATTTTCAGGGATCCTTTTCTGAATTGGTTCATGCCCTGCTATTTGTATAATGGAATTAACGAAATCCCAAACCCTGGCCGGTTCACCATTGGTAATAAAGAAGTTCCTTCCTGCAGCCTCCGGTTTTGTTTGCAAGGCCTGAGCCGCCAGAACAATGGCGTCTGTCATGTTATCGATGTAGGTCGTGTCGATGAAATGCTCGTGTTTTCCTATCCTTCTCAGCTTGCCTGAACTGGCACGTTTCAGAATTCCGGGGATCAAATGGGCATCATAAGGCCCCCAGACCAGGTGGGGTCGCAGGGAAATGGTTTTTAATTTCTCGGAATTAGCCTCAAGGATCATTTGCTCTGCCATTGCTTTCGTGGCAGAATAATGTGAACCAAAATTTTCCGGGTAAGGATAGGATTCATCTATGCCATCCAGGTCGGAACCATCAAATACCACGCTGGACGAACTGGTGAATACGATCCTTCCCACTCCCTGTTTTTTGCAGGCTTCAATTAAATTACGGGTACCCGTTACATTGGTGGAATAATAACTGTCATAGTCTCCCCAGATTCCTACTTTGGCAGCCAGGTGAAACACCACATCACGATTTTTACAGGCCTTTTCAACTTCTTCATAGTCCCTGATGTCAGCCTGGATGCTGTTTATGCCCAAGGCCCAGTGCAAGGGATACTCCCTCCTTGAGAAACTGGTTATCTTATGACCTTCCTTGATCAATCTCTTGATCAGGGCCATTCCCATGAAACCTCCCCCCCCGGTAACAAGTACATTCATAACTTCATCTTAACAGTTGCCCAATCAGCAAGCTTTTCCCTGAAAATTTTCGCATTATGGCGCGGATCAACCGGAAATTTCCTGTGAAATAAAAATTTATCGATATCTCCGGTCATTTCATTTTCAGATGCCATGGACCTTAGCTCTTCATACAAATATATCTTCCTTTTTTTATTTTCTACCAGTTCAATACAGATAACTGGAATTTTATCATCCCTGTCCTGCTTCCTCACACCCACAAGAGCCGAACGGGAAACTGCAGGATGCCGGTTGAACACAGCCTCAACAGGTATGGTAAAATAAACCTTCCCCCCGCTTATGACCCGATGAGATTTTCTGCCATAAAACCACAGCCTTCCTTCAGGGTCAATTCTTCCCAGATCACCGGTTCTGTGCCATGTATTCCTTGTATCGACATCATATATTTTTGCCAGACCATTGGCTTTCTCGTTCATCCAGTATGCTTCAGAAACATTGGGTCCCCTGATTACAATTTCACCCACCTCATTTTCTTTCAGGAATGTCACCTTGTTCATTGAAGCGACAGGATGTTCTGAAACAGGCATAATTTTCATCTCTATTCCCTCAAGCGGATATCCTACGCAGGTACCCTTCATAAAGTTTTCCGAATCTCCATCCAGATCCATCAGTTCAATATGGGAAATATCCGTTAAGGGCAATGCTTCAGTGGCTCCGTAGGGAGTGTGAATTTCAGCATCCTCGCTGAGTAATGCAACGAATTCTTTCAAAACGGACGGAAGCACCGGCGCTCCGGCTGTCATGATGCGTTTCATGGATCCCAGGCAATCCTTCTGTTCCTTCCCGTAATCGGCTAAGCGTTTCAGGACCATGGGTGAGCAAAACATATGAGTACACTGGTAATCGCTAATATTTTTCAGGATCCGCCGTGGGTTTAAGTTTGATGGATGAGTCATATCCATATCGGCCAGCACAATGGAAATACCCATGCAGATAAGCAATAAGCCTATCAGCGGAAAGGTACACAGGTCAACTTCATCCGGATTGTATCTGAAGCTGTTCTTCAGGTACCCAATCTGGGCTTCAAGCATCCCACTGGTATAAATCACCCCTTTAGGCGCACCCGTACTTCCGCTGGTAAAGAACAGGGCTGCTGCGGCATTTCTGTTCACAGGAACAGCCTCAGGGCGTACTCCTGCATAGGGCATTCTTCTCAGGCTGTAAGCTCTCCCTGACCAGCATGCTCCTGTGCTGATCCAGGTACGAATGCTTTTGAAGGCTCCGGCAAAAAGAAACCGCAGTAGCTGAGAACGGGGTATACCTACAAATGCTTCTGCTTGTACACTCTCCAAAGCCTTTACCATCCGTCGTGTGCCCATTCCAGGATCTATCATCACCGGAATGGCTCCAATCCTGAACAATGCATAGCTTACAGCGAAAAGATCAAGCCCGGGACTAATCAATACAATCGTACGGGTTCCT
>JBDLIM010000054.1:0-27959 GCA_039714915.1 Bacteroidota bacterium | reverse complement strand
AAGAATTGCAAAAAAAGCACTATTAAAACAAGCCTGTTCTTTAACATTATTTTGCTATTCATTTACTGTGTTTCCAAGATAATTATTAAATACTTAAATTTAGCACTCAAACCGAAACGGATGATCGGACAGAAGTTTCAGCCCAGGATGGCTTACAGGACATTGAAAGTGATTTTCTATTCTTTGAATACAGGGCTGCTGATCTTTTTTATGGTGGGTGTATACCTGAATGACATGCAGATTCCCGGATTTAGCCAGGAGATCGATATACTTACTGTAGTTAATGTATTGTTACTGGCAGCCATCCCGGCAGGCTATACCATTTCCAGCAGAAAAATGGATGCCATTGATCCGGGTGATCCCTTCCAGAAGAAATTTGAACAATTTCAAACCGCCATGATCATCCGCTGGGCCATGATCGAGGGAACCGCTCTTTTCTCCATTGTGGGGCTGATCCTTCTGCAGGATGCCAAACAATTGGTCCTGTTTATACTCTGCATCCTGGTCCTGTCACTGAATATCATCACAAAAGAGAAGGTGACCAGGCTGGCCAAACTGAATACGGAAGAGGCTAAGATGCTGGATGATTAAGCAGGCCCGAGGCTCTCAATAACCCCTTTCTTATATGTCCGGCTAATGGGAAGCTCTTTCTCTCCCACCAATACATGCTCCCTGGAGAAGGAGGATATTTTTGTAGTGTTCACAATATAAGAGCGATGGATCCTGACGAAATGATCAGGGAGGATGCTTTCCATGTGACTGATCTTTTCCTTAGAGATTATGGGCCCACCGCTGGTCCGGTGGATCCGGATGTAATCGGCCAGGCTTTCGATATACAGCAATTCATCAAAACTTACCCTGGAAGTTTGCCTGTTGGATCGAATTGTAAAATAGCCCTTTTCAATCTGGGATTGCTTCTCCTCCAGTTCAGAGATTGCCCTTTGATCCATAAAGTAGTGCTTGATCAGCAGCAAAAAGGATTTAAACAGGACAATAAAGTAGAGGATGACTGCCAGGGTAAACACATCGGTCATAATCGGTGCATTCTCATTGATGCCGTAGTACACAATAATCAGCATGGATACAATTCCCACCAGCAATTCCAGGCAGAGGGATATTACCAGCATGTAGAAAGAGTATAAACCGAACTTCAGAAATTTCCGTTTAAACAGGTAACGGGGAACCAGGAAATAGTTAAAAAAGTAGGAAGTTCCCATTACCACAGGCATCAACAGGGAAACATAATAAAAGGCCTCTCTGGGTCCGTTGAACCAGTCGGCAAAGATCAGGGTAAGGATCACGTAAATCCCAATCCAGAAAATAATATGCTGATACGTTTTCATGCTGAATTACCTTCTAAATATCGGAAAAAAAGTACACCCTGAAGCAGCTTGTCGACGGATAGCAGGTTTAGGAGTGGATTCGACCTTGCTTTGTATGACTTGCCAGGCCTACCTTTGTAACAAGTTATTGTTTCATTAAAATCAAAACGCTATGAAAGAATTGTTTTATATGGGTGGCCCGCTCTTCATGGGTATTCTTACTGTTCTCTTTGTAATTATTCTTGCCACCGCTGTTTACTTTGCCTATGCAATCGGGACAGGGAAGGCCGCTGAAAAGAAAAATTGTACACACCGACTCACTTATCTGAAATCGCTGGGACTTTTCACCATGATCACAGGGATCCTTGGTCAGCTGATCGGTCTGATGAGTGCATTTAAAGCGATGGAAGAGGCCATGGATATTTCTCCTGCTATTATTGCCGGCGGGTTGAAAGTTTCCATGATCACAACCCTCTATGGCATTCTAATTTATTTGATCTCCATACTTATCTGGTTCCTGCTGGATCTGTGGTATCAGAAAACAGGGAACAGGGAATAATCACCAATTATTAATAACCTATAACACAATTTGTTATGAATACACAAGGCAGAAATATCGTAAGCAGAGTTCTTGTTATCTCTGTATTGTGCATAGTCAGTCAAAACCTAAGTGCTCAAAATCCATGTACAGGCCGATGGGAAGGCAAGTTCATGGGTGATTATAAAACCATTATTACTCTGGAATCCAATGGATCTGATTCCTATTCGGGGCACATTTACATGTATGCCCAGGGGGAGATGATCCAGGATGATGCACTCTCAGTGATCAGGGTAATCGGCCAGGAGCTGACCTTTTACATACAGGCCAAGGAAACGCATTTTAAAGGAGAATTCAATGAGGATGTATCGGAATTGTCAGGTAACTTTAGCTTTCCCGATCAATCCCTGCATCCCATAAGTCTGCAAAAGGTAAAATCGGAAGAAGCGCTAAAATAAAGAGTAACAAATGGAACAAATAAGCTGGAGCGATTTTGAGAAGATAGAAATACGGGCAGGCACCGTGGTAGAGGTGAAAGATTTTCCCGAAGTCCGGAAGCCTGCCTGGGTTTTAAAGATAGATTTTGGAGAATCTGTAGGTATAAAAAAATCCAGTGCACAGATCAGGGACCTGTACCAGGCGAAAGATCTGCTTGGGAAACAGGTGATCTGTGTGCTTAATTTCCCACCCAAACAGATTGGTCCCGTTTTCTCGGAATGCCTGGTGACAGGACTTTACCGGGAAGATGGCAGTGTGGTTCTGGCTATCCCGGACAGAGATGTTCAGAATGGGGCCAGGCTGGGGTAAGTCTCCGCCAATTGTAAATGGTATTTGTATATTTACCATATCAACTGCCATTGCCCTTCGTGAATGAACCGCCTTATCGCATATCTTGCTTTCCTGCTCCTGCTGATACCTGCACTTAAAGGTCAGGATTCCATGGTGGTTAGGGTGGATTCCCTGGTGCTACATAAGGATAGCCTTTCCAGACAACTTTCAATTACGCCCGATAAAGGAGCCTCCCTGATTGCATCAGGTGTCTGTGGTGAAATCCCGGACAGCCCTTTCAGGGTGAAGGTTTCGGATCAAACAGGATCTCCTGTAGCAGGCATTGAGGTGGCCTTCAGAATTATTTCCCAACCCGGTCAATCGCAGGGATCAAAGCTTAATAAAGCAATAAGCATTACTGATTCAAGCGGGTATGCAGCTGTGGAACTCACGCTGGGCTCAAAACCAGGTTCCTACCGGGTATCCTGCCGGATCAGGGAGGGATTTCCCGACAACGAAGTGATTTATGAAGCCAGGGCCAGGAGGAAGAATTGGGTCTATATGTTGCTCGTCGGACTTTTTGGGGGCCTGGGATTATTTCTGTTCGGGATGCATACCATGAGCGAAGGGATGCAGCAATCGGCCGGTGAAAGATTGAGATCCATCCTGGGTAATGTGACCCGCAACCGCCTGGTGGGTGCGGGGATCGGAACCATAGTAACTACGGTGATCCAGAGCAGCAGTGCCACTTCTGTGATGCTGGTCAGTTTCGTAAATGCCAATCTGCTTCAGTTCAGGCAGACCATCCCCGTGTTGCTGGGAGCTGCCATCGGGACTACCATCACGGCCCAGATGATTGCCTTTAAGATCACCGAGTACAGTTTACTGCTGGTGGCAGCAGGCTTTTTTTTGCAGGCCTTTTCAAAAAGGGAGCAGCTGAAGGCAGCCGGTTCATCCATATTTGGTTTTGGGGTCCTCTTCTTTGGCATGCATATTATGTCCGATGCAATGGCTCCTTTGCGTGAATGGGCTCCTTTTATCGACTTGCTCTTAAAACTGGAGAATCCGGTTCTGGGTATTCTGGTGGGTGCAGTCTTTACCGCCTTAATACAATCAAGCAGTGCATTTGTGGGTATTATGATTGTCCTGGCTTCACAAAGTTTGCTCTCGCTGGATGCAGCCATTCCCCTGTTGCTGGGATCAAACCTGGGAACTCCTGTAACGGCTCTTCTTTCAAGCCTGAAAGCTGGCAAGGAAGCCAAAAAGGTGGCCCTGGCTTTCCTGATCATAAAATTTATTTCAGTTCTGATTTTCGCCGGGTGGACCACCCAGCTGGGAAAACTGCTGGTCCAGTATACCCCGGAGGCATCTCTTCAACGGTCCATTGCAAATGCACATACCGTCATTAATCTGGTTTTAATGATCGTGGTACTGCCTTTTTCTCCCCAGGTGGCCAGACTGGTGGACTGGATGATGGGCAAAAGCCCGGAAGCTGAGAAACTAAAGTTTAGCACCCTCTACCTGGATGAAGGTACCATCTCAACCCCCTCACTGGCCTTAAATCTGGCCAAACAGGAAATAATCCGCATGGGTATGATAGTCAGAACCATGCTTTCCCGGATTATATCTCCTTTCATTGATAAGAATCCAGATTCCCTGGGTTCCATATATACCCATGAGCAGGAGGTGAACTTCCTACGGGATCACATCAAAGCTTATTTGCTGAAGATCAACAAGGAAGCCATAAGCAGCAAAAGGGTCGAAGAGTCTTTTCAGATGCTTTATTACATGAATGAATTTGAGAAGATCGCCGACATTATTTCGGGCAGCCTGGCCCTCAGGGCTGAAAAATGGGTAATGAAGGATTTCGAGTTTTCGGAGAAAGGAAAACAAGAGCTGATCACTTTTCATCAGAAAATTGAAAAGCAACTTAAGCGCTCGCTGGTAGTATTTGATGAAACCAACCTGCAAAAAGCTGCCCGGATGAAGACAAAGCATAAAGAATACAGGGGAATGTCAAGGGAACTGGAAAAACAGCATTACGGGAGAATTCTTGAGGGAATGAAAGAATCCATAGATAGCAGCAAAACCCATCTGGAAATTCTGGCCCTGCTCAGTTCCATTGACAGTCATGCCACCAATATAGCCAGGATAGCCCTGGACTGGGATAAAAAGGATTCATGATATGGAAGAGGGATTAAGACGGCTTTCAAAAAACGAAACCATTGAGACCATCAATGAGCTGGCCTCCGGAAAGAATCCCTTTGTCTTTCTGATCAGTTTCAGTGGAGAGGACAACTTGGTCTACACTCCTTCTGAAGCAGCAGGCAAGGGCCTTTTTATGGAGATGCCCGGAATGGTGAACCACTCTTTCCAGGTCAAACCTGAAGGGCCCATCCAATTCAACAAGCATCCTATGAAAGAGGCGCGTTACCTTGACGCATTCAATTATGTGAAAGGGCAGATCCTTTACGGAAATTCTTTCCTGCTTAACCTGACCTTTCCAACCTCTGTGGAAACAAATTTTTCGCTCAGGGAAATCTTCCTGGGCAGCAAAGCCCCTTACAAGCTTTTACTGGAAGATGAGCTTGTGGTATTCAGTCCCGAAAGGTTTGTACGCATACTTGGAGATACAATTTCTGCTACTCCCATGAAGGGCACCATTGATGCCCTGGTACCCGGAGCCCATCGCCTGCTTTCTTCCGACTTAAAGGAGGATGCCGAGCATAACACCATAGTTGATCTGATCAGGAACGATCTAAGTATGATTGCCTCAAAGGTGCGCGTAAAAAGATTCAAATACATAGAGAGGCTGAAAACCAACCAGGGCGAGCTGATGCAGATGAGTTCGGAGATTACCGGCAAATTGCAGGACAGGTATCAGAACAGGCTGGGTGATTTGCTTTTTAAGCTCCTGCCTGCAGGATCCATTTGTGGTGCTCCCAAGAAGAAAACCGTGGAGATCATCAGGAAGGCCGAGGGATATGAACGGGGGTACTATACGGGGGTGTTCGGACACTTCGATGGGGAGAACCTGGAATCGGCTGTGGCTATTCGCTATATTGAACAGCAGGGCGAGGAACTGGTGTTTAAGAGTGGTGGAGGAATTACCTTCCAGAGTGACTGGAAGAAGGAGTATGACGAAATGCAAAAGAAAGTGTATGTCCCCATATATTGAAACCATCAGGTTACAGGACGGGGTGCTTAGGAACCTGGGCTATCACCAGGACAGGTTGGAAAGAACCCGGTCCCGGGAACTGGGCTTATCCACTCATCCCAGGCTGAAAGAGATTATTCAGGTTCCGGATGGACTGGAGCGGGGCTTGTTTAAATGCAGGATCCTCTATGGACAAAAGGTAGAACGTATTGAGTATGAGCCTCACTTCAGGCGCCGTGTGTCTTCTTTGAAAGTGGTTCATTGCGACAAGATCCTTTACACCTATAAATCTTCCGACCGAAGCAAACTGGAGGAGCTTTTTGCCAAAAGGGGTCGCTCTGATGACATCCTTATTGTTAAAGAAGGCAGCCTGAGTGACAGCTATTATGCCAATACAGCTTTCTGGGATGGCCGGGCCTGGTTTACACCCGATACCCCCCTGCTGGCGGGGACCATGAGAGCTTTTTTAATGGATCAGGGCCTGCTCAGGGAGGCGCGTATCACACTGGATGACCTGGGTAAATACCAGAAGATCAGATTAATCAATGCCCTGAACGACCTGACAGAAGGACCTGAGATATCTATGGACAGAGTGATTTTATAATTTACGGATAATTTAAACTTAAAACTTCAGAAAATGAAAAACGGATTGATCATTTGCATCCTGGTTGCCATAATGACGGCGTGTACTACCAGCCCCGAATCAACAGTTGAAGCCGGCGATAAGGGATTCAGCTTTGTATTTATGACGGATATTCACCTGAAACCCGAAATGGGTGCCCCTGAAGGATTCCAGATGGCCATAGACAGTGTGAATGCACTGAAACCTGATTTCGTGATTACCGGAGGGGACCTGGTGGACGATGCGCTCTTTTCCACCCATGAGAGGGCCGATACCCTCTACAGGCTGTACAAAGAGATGGCTAAGGGATTTGACATGCCCGTTTACAATACCATGGGCAACCATGAAATATACGGTTACAATGCCAATCCGCCTGCGGATCCAGAACACCCCGAATACGGGGAAAAAATGTTTGAGAACCGGATTGGCAAGCGATATTATTCCTTTGATCACAAAGGATGGCATTTCATGATCCTGGATGGCATCGAGAAAGGAGAAGGCAACTGGGGCGCTTACGTGGGAAAGGTGGATGAGGAGCAGATCCAATGGATCAGGGATGACCTGGAAAAACTCAAGCCGGAAACACCAATCGTTATAGTCACACATATTCCCCTGGTAAGTATTATGCCACAGATCACCAAAGGGCCACTCTTCGCAGATAATCAGAGTTCGCTGGTTACCAATCAGCAGGAAGTGCTGGCTCCTTTCAGAATGATGAACCTGAAGCTGGTATTGCAGGGTCACCTGCATGCCCTGGAAGACAATAACCTGATGGGAAGAACTCATTTTCTTACGGGGGGTGCTGTATGCGGCAGGTGGTGGAGAACGCCGGACGACAGCGAGTTCCAGGAAGGATTTGTGAAAATAGATATCAAAGGGAATGACTTCAGCTGGGAGTACGTGGATTATGGTTGGGAAACAGGAATAGTCTCCCAGTAGGTAAATTCATTATACTAAAAAGACTCATAAGATGAATTCAAAACAGATTTTTGCGGGCCTGATCTTCTTGTTCATGATCAACATGGGTGGGATCTCACAGGAAAAGGGCCTTCCCTATCATTATGGAGAACTTACTGCTCCTGAATATATTAAAGCAGTGGACCTGGCCGGCGGAACCGCAATCATTCCCGCTGGAATCCTTGAAAAACACGGAGCTCACCTTCCCCTTTCCACAGACCTGATACTGGCCAGGGAGATTTCCTCCAGGGCCGCTGAACTGGAATATACCATAATATACCCTGAGTTCTATTTCGGTCAGATATTTGAAGCAAAGCACCAGCCCGGCACCATTGCCTACAGCGCCGATCTGGTCTGGAATATTCTGGAAGAAACCTGTGAGGAATTACACAGGAACGGAATTAAAAAGATAGTGATTGTAAATGGTCATGGTGGCAATAACAACCTTTTTGCCTATTTCTGTCAGAGCCAGCTTGCCCGGCAGAAGGACTATTCCGTAATCTTTTTCCAGCCTGATGATTCAGAAGTGGATAAGGAGATTGAGAAGATGCGTAAGACCGATTATGGGGGGCATGCCGATGAGGTGGAAACTTCCATGGTTTATGCCATCCGTCCGGACCTTGTTCATGCAGACAGGGCCTCATCCCAATCGGGAAAGGACCAGGAGCGGCTTAAGCTGCCATACGCCTATACAGGCATCTGGTGGTATGCCTCTTATCCGAATCATTATGCGGGAGATGGCTCCTCCCCAAACAAAGAGATCGGGGAACTTAATCTGAATAGCAGGGCTGAACAACTGGCCATGCTGATCAGGGTCCTGAAGGAAAGCAATGCCGTTTCTGATTTGCAGAACAGATTCTATAAGGAAGCTGAAAATCCTCTGAAAACTGAGCAGTAAGCCCGGTTAAAATTAGGTAGCGGCTTCTTATACCCGGGAAAAGAGATAGAACATCTCCCGGGCAATCTGCCGGGACCGTTCATCGTACTTAACTTCTTCCTCAGGAGTACCATCATAATCCTTGGGATCCTCATAGGTGATGGAATGACGGGATGAAGCTCCTGTCACGACAGGACATGCCTCATCTGCTGCAGAGCAGGTCATCACCGCTATGAAATCTTTGGTGGGATTCGGCGGGTCCTCGTATTTTTTTGAGAAAGCCCTGAAGCCTTCCTCCTCTCCGGGAAAGCTTAGCATATATTCGGGATTTGAACCATCATCCAACTGCTCAATTTCCAGTCCGGTCATTTCCAGGGCGTTTACTGCCCTGGGATTAAAGGCTGTAGCCTCGGTTCCTCCTGAAAAGCAACGAATTCCAATTATTTCATAATAGTATGCTGCAAGCAGGGCCCAAACCTGGCCCATGTGACTCCTCCTGGAGTTATGTGTACATATGAAAACCAGATCGGCACTGCACTCCAGATCCAGATCGAGACGAACCGCTTTTGCCAGCCGGTTTAGCTGTACCTTTCTCTCTTCAGTAATCAGCTTAAACTCCTTTGTCCTTTGTCCGGCATACTGGCTCAGCACTTCAAATCCTTCCCACTTCTTCATTTAGGATGTAATTGATTCCACAATCTCAACTGCCTTCTTCACACAATCTGCACAGGTGGTTTCCATGATAAGCTCGTCTTTGAATTTTGCCGCACCCTCAGGGGTATTCAGATCGCATCCGATCAGGTCCATACAATTAGTGGTTCTGAATTCCGCTTTGAATTTGCGGCTTAATTCCTTTACCGCCCCATAGACTTCCGATTTCAATTCTTCGTTGTTGTTAACCGTCTCGCCTTTCATTATACCAAGGACCATGATGGCTCCTGTTACAGCTCCGCAGGTCTCCTGCTGCTTGCCCATGCCTCCTCCGAATCCGGACGCCATTTTCTGAACCAGTTCCTTGCTGTATTTCAGATCATCGGCAAATGAGAGGACCACTGACTGAGCACAGTTGTATCCCGAAAGAAAAAGCTCTCGGGCCTGTTCTGAACGTTCCATTGTAGTTGGTTTTTGGGTTTACAGCAAGTTAAGAAACTATTAGCGAATTAATGTTAATGGAATTGTTAACTTAAGGAAAACCGCATCGGCATGGGCCAGATCTCCCATTAATTCTGCCTCCTGATCGTGGGAGTAGATCAGGTAAAGTGCACCAAAGGGGGGCTTGAAGCGCCAGCCGGTCATCCCATAGAAATAGATCTTGCTACTGCTGGTACTACTTTGCGCAAACACCTTAACCCACAGATCTTTAGTGAAATTGTAATTCAGGGAAAGCACATTGATAAAGGTGGAATGATGCGCATCATCGGGTAAGAATTTTATAAGATCACCGCTGTACTCTGCAGCCAGTTTCTCGCTTAGTTTCATCCGTCCCCCAAAGGAAAGCCTTTGAAAATCCCGGTCGAAATTGTGACCGAAGCTGTAACTTGCTGTGGCGTGACTCCATTCGGCGGTATTGTAACCCACCGAGAATGAATTCCGGTAATTGTAGTAGGATTTATCAAAGAGTTTATACTCGTTGTTGTGGCTGTATACAAACGAAAAGCGATTTTGGAGGTAGAATTCCACCAACTGGGTGAAATTCCAGCTTCGCAAATCTCCGTTGCTCCGGGCCCAGAAGGCATTGTTCCTGGTTTCCACTTCGATGTATTGAAAGATCCGGTTTCTGAGCCACCACTTATAACTCAGGTCGCTATCCACTTCCCTGCGATCGTCATCCACAATATATCCGGTCTGGTTCACATTTTCTTTGAAATTCTCACCCAGTTCGGTATAGCGCACATGCATGTGATACATGTTGCTTTCCTTGGCAAACCTCACAAACCACGCACTGTGTGAACGCAAATCACCAGGTACACTGGCCACAAACTGACCGGTAAGTTTCCAGGTCTCCCCCAGGTTTAACATATAGTCACCGCTGATGGATGTCACAAAACTTGAATCGTTCCTGCGGTCCACAGCGGTCAGGCCCACAGTGGACGATTCCAGGAAATCCCGTTTTACACGTGCAGTAGTAAAATAGGATGGAGCTTCTCCATCTTCACCAGTACGCAGCTCTCTTGCATTCAATCCGTTAAAACTGTACTTGCCGGCTTTCCCGTTTAATTTGGCCCCATAAAGAATATCTTCGATTCGCCTGGAATAGAAAGTCTTAATCCGGGTTTTGTACATCTCGTTTCCCTCCTGGAAGAAGAGTCTTTTTTCAGGGTAATTAAGCTCATACTTGGTCAGGTTGATCCGCTCCTGATCGGCTTCCACCGTTGCAAAATCCGGATTAACAGTTCCGTCAAAGGTGATATTGGGAGAAATCTGCCACTTTACATCCCCGCCCCCATTGGGTTTTACCTTATTCTCAACACCCGTAAACTCATTATTCTCAAAGCTCAGGGATGCATAGGGAAACAGGGTCAGCTTTCCCCTGCTTGAAGGTGGCTGTATTCCAGCGAGCTTTCCTCCCTGCGATATCCTGAAATCATCGGTCAGGGTTCCTGACCAGTATGATGTTTCAAAATTGCTCCTCAACACCCTGCCAAAATTCACACCCCAGGTATCGGTCCCAGGCTTAAATTGAAGGCTTTTAAATGGTATGGCCATTTCCAGGGTCCATCCCTTCTCGTGAATCCGTGAAGCACTCTTCCATTCTGTATCCCAGTTCACATCAATATTACGACCGTCGTCGTTGATCCTGAAATCGGTTTGAGTACCCAGGGGATTGGTCCAGAATCCGTAACCTGAACGGTTATCATTGTAGGGATCAATTACCAGGACAAAACAATCATCTCCTTTTGTCAACACATCCCTGTTCATGGACTTGGCCAGAACCTCTGCATCCTGGTATAAATTCACACTGAGATATATATATTCCTGGTCGTACCCAATGTAACAGACCGTAGGTTCGGAGCCTGATTCCCCGGGCCTGGGTTCCATCTGGAAAAAATTAACTGCAGAATCAGCCCCGTTCCAAACCATGGGCTCATGAATGCCATCCACAGTGACTGGCATCTGCACCGGAAAGGCATTGATACTTCGCTGTGCGGAAAGCGAAAGAGCGCTGGCCAGAATAGAAATAAGAAGGATAGAAAGAATGCGCATCATCTGGATTAGGAATTCAGAATAAGCTCGGCACCTTTATACATGGAAAATGCACTATAGCTAAGAATGATATGACTGATGTCGTTGTGATTGAACCAGGGGCTTAATCCAAGCTCATAACTGAATATCAGAACTGACAACAAAGCAATAGCCACGGCACCCATTAACTTAACCACCCCCCTGCAAGAGGTCCGCTGGTAAATAAAAAAGCTTAGGGATCCCACCACCACTACCATACCAAATATGGTATAATACTTCACAGGGGAGAAAGCCAGGGTCCAAAGGGTATAAAAAAAGGCAATGGCCAGGATGAGCAGGTTGAAGCGAATGATCAGCTTTGTGATTTTTGGCTTTACCAGGGGCTTTGCCACCTCAAGGAGTGCATGCGCCATAAAGGCCACTGAAAAAAGAGTCAGCACCCAGGAAACCAGTTTCCACTCGGGCGATAACCTGTACAGAAACGCATGACCGAAAAGACCACCAAACATTGCCCCCAGTCCCAGGGTAAGGAAATAATATTTGAAATACCATTTGACCCGGCCCATGGTTTCCTGCTGCCTGATCCGGTAATATGCAAAAAAACAAATGGTCGCAAGAAGCAAGTCCGTTGCAGTGGTTACGGGTTCGTCAATACGGATGTTCAGAATCTCAACGGAGGGCTGTATGTATTCCCTAAACATCCCCAAAAGTAGTATTTATATTTATATCGTAACTTTATTGTCATTAACAACCCTGAGCACTATGAAGAACCTTGTTTTCGTCATTACATTTCCAGCACTTATCTTCCTTTCTTATACTCAGGCAAATAGCCAGAAACTACTTGCTGAGAAGGTGAATTCAGAGCAGGCCTTTTTTGAGTCCATGGAGTTAAACAGGCAGTGGCCGGGATACAGGGGCTATTTTGCAAACGGATACCTGGACCAGGCCCATCTTCCTGACAGTTTCAATGTGGAGACTTCTCATAATGTAAAATGGAATATCGGCATCCCCGGACTGGGTCTCTCCTGTCCGGTGATCTGGGATGACCACATATTTGTGACTACTGCAATCAGTGATTCCGACCATGAAGGGTATCGAACAGGATTATACGGTGATATTGAGCCCGTTAAAGATAGTTCAGACCACCTCTGGAAGGTATACTGCATTGACAGGAATTCAGGAAATGTTGTTTGGGAGAAGGATGCCTGCAAGGGCATTCCGCAGGTAAAACGTCACCCCAAGTCTTCACACGCCAATACAAGTATAGCGACGGATGGCTACCATGTCATTGCCTTTTTCGGATCGGAAGGATTGTATTGTTACAATGTGAAGGGCGAATTGTTGTGGAAAAGGGACTTTGGACTGATTAATTCGGCGTGGCACGTGGTAGAGTCGGCCGAATGGGAATTCTGCAGTTCACCGCTCATCTTCCAGGATAAAGTAATTATCCAGGCAGATGCACTGAATACGGCTTTTGTGGCTGTACTGGAAATTTCCACTGGTAAAACCATCTGGCGCCAGGAGCGGGATGAAATCACCGGATGGTGTACACCCAATGTGTATTTTGATGGGGATCATGCCAGGATTGCTGTAAATGGCTACCAGCACAGGGGGGGCTATGACCTGGAAACGGGAGCAGAGATCTGGAAGATGTCCGGAGGTGGCGATGTTCCCATACCCACACCGATTGTCTGGAAGGACCTGATCTATTTCAACAGTGCCCATGGCCGTCATGCTCCCCTTATGGCCTTGAAAAACAGCGTGAAAGGTGAAGTGCCCTATCCCGAAAAGGAATCGGATCCCGGAGATCCATTTGCCTGGTTTTACGACAGGCAAGGTGCCTACATGAGCTCTGTCCTGGTATATGACAATTTGCTGTATCGCCTGCGGTGGAACGGGAACCTGTCCTGCTTTGATGCAAGAAGCGGGGAATTAATTTACAGTGAAACCGTAAATCCGTCCAGTTTCATAGCCTGCCCGGTGGCTTCCGATAATCGCATCTATATGGTATCGGAAGATGGGGATCTCTATATAGCTGCCACAGGAAAGAAGTTTAAACTGCTGCAGAAAATACCTCTTGGAGAAGTTTCCCTGGTTACCCCCGGAATTTCAGACGGAATGCTTGTTCTTCGTACAGCCAGCCGGCTGATCGGGGTGTCTTCCCTGTAGATCAGACTTCCACTCTGAGGCTGCCCAGAATGCTGTTCAGGCGGGACCTGTGGTTCATATAACACTCTACCGGACAGCAGATCTCCATGAGGTATAGACCATCGCTACCGGGAATACCGATTACTACCCTTTTGAATGGCTCTTTTTCCTTAAGACAGGTGCCCTGCATTATAACTGCCTTTCGTTGGTTCAGGACGGTGTCATAAGGCTTCTGATTATATATCAGACCCTTTTTACCCGATAAGAGTTTCATATGCTTTTTTGCATTCCGGCAATCAGGCACAAAACTCATCAGGATCTGCATGTTGTTATTGGGACTGGTGACTTCAAAAACCTTTCCATTGTAATCGTGTAGTTCCTGTACCCAGTGAGGAGATGCTTCGAAACTGAAGTGATGATGGGGATGGCTGTATTCCACATTCTGGGCTAAAAGTGGTGTGACCTGAAGAATTCCCAGGCAAAGCAGAAATAATAGCTGTATGAGTTTAATGGACTTCATCTGGATTATAGCACAAATAATATACTTCAAATACGCCATAAAAACTAATATATGTACTGATATTCAATGAAGTATACCCACAGGAAGGTGAACGACCCTTAACTGACTGTGAATTGCATACATATTAAAAAACACCCGGATGCTGCAGGCATATTTGTCTGAAATTTGCGAATTTGTACTAATTATGAAGCGACTAATCCATACAATGCTTTTAATCCTGTTTGTAATGGGTTCCTGTTATGCTGAGAAACCAAAGAAATATGTTCCCAGAAGCGACAGGATGAAAGAGAAATATGCCACTCCGGAACCTGGCACCTACCTGAAACCCGTGGCCTACTCTCTGCTTGTCAAAATGAATAAAGCCATGGAGGATCCTGATTCTTTCAAGGAACCTTCAGACTGGGTAAAAAATATGTTTACGGCCCCTCAGAAAAAATTATTGGACACCCTGCTGCAATACAATGGAACTGAAGTGCCAGTCAGAATCTACTACCCTACCAGGCAGAGCCTGGAAGGCCGGCATCCGGTTACCCTGTTTTTCCACGGAGGCGGATTTATCAAAGGCAGCGTGGAACAATATCATATAATGGTAAGTAAACTGGCACGGGTCACAGGAAACATCATGGTTTCCGTAGAATACCGGCTTGCTCCCGAGCATCCCTTCCCTACCGGTTTGATGGACTGTTATGCGGTTTTGCAATGGTTCCAGAAAAATGGAATCCAGGTAGGAGCAGATACCAGCAGGATCAGTGTTATGGGAGATAGTGCCGGAGGCAACATTGCCACCGTACTGACATTGATCTGCCGCGACCGGAAAAAGCCCCAGCCTGAATCCCAGATTCTGATTTATCCGGGCCTGTCTTTTGCGGATACAAGCTGTGCTTCCATGGGGTATTTTGGAAAAACAGCCGACAAGAACTATGTGCTCAGTGAATCCTTCCTCCGGAAAGTAAAAGCCGAGTATCTGGGTAAGGAAACCAATCTCAGGCACCCCTATCTCTCCCCTCTGGAGGCCAGCCTCACCGCTGATCTGGCTCCCGCTCTGATTATCACCGCTGAATGTGATCCCCTAAGGGATGGAGGCAGGTCTTATGCCAGCGCATTAGAGCTCGCCGGAGTAAAGGTTGAATATCTTGAATACAGTGGAATGATACATGCTTTTATGAGTTTTCATATGGTCCTGGGAGATGCTTTAAATGCTATGAAGCAGGTACGCAACTATCTCGAAAGGCTCTAAATTCCTCTTTCAGTAGTCCAATTAGAGATCTGAATTCTTATATTTGCCCAAGCCAGGAATCTACGATGATTGGAAAGCACCTGATATTTACTTTACGTAGTCTCAAGAAAAATATCCTCTACTCCCTCTTTGTAGTTATTGGTCTGGCTATTGGCATAACTACCTTTCTTTCAACTATTCAATGGTCGGCATGGCACCTGACCTTTGACAGAAATCACCCCGATAAGGAGCGAATTTATCGACTCACCTTTGAGGAAACCAATGAGGACTTCTATAGGCATACGGCAAGAAACCTCCATGGCGAAGCCATAACCAAGATCATTTTTACGGATATGTTGTCGGGCATTGAGAAAGTGGGCCGCCTGGCACCTTTCAGGAAAGCGGCTTTCAGAGTTGGCGAGAATTCGTATTACGATCAATTTACCTATGAATGCGATCCTGACTTTCTGGATATCTTTCAGCCCGGGGTTATTAGCGGAGCCAGGGATGATCTTTTGGCAGAGCCTAATACTGCCGTATTGACCGAATCCACGGCCAGGAAGTTTTTTGGAGAAGCAGATCCTGTGGGAGCCACTTTTGAACTGATTCACCAGTTTGGGGTGACTCCGGTGACCTATACAGTTACAGCGGTTATCGCGGACTTTCCTGAAAATTCACACTTTAAGATATCAGCTCTTACTTCATTTACAGATCCCATGACCTATACAGGTACGGCCTGGACCTATGTAAAATTGCTGCCTGCCGCAGATCCTGCAAAGACAGAAGAAGACATCAAGATATTTATCGACTCCAACAAAGATCTGGATTATTCAGAGGGCATCTTTCCCCATCTTCAGCTTGTAAATGATATTCACCTGCATTCCCATAAAGCCAGGGAGATTCAGGCCAACATCCGCTTCCGGACGGTATTGGTTGTAATGATTACCGGAATCCTGGTATTTGTGCTGGCATGGTTTAATTTCACCCTGCTTTCATTCAGTCAGAACCAGCTAAGGATCCAGCGCCTGGTTATTCAGTGGCAAATGGGTGCTGGAAGGAGCACCTTCATCAGGCAGTTTATGGCAGACAACCTGTTTGTGGGTGGAATTGCCTGTATGGCAGGGATCCTGCTCACCCTGCTTCTTATTCCCATTATTGAACAACAGGGAGGCAGCTACATGTTCCAGGATCACCGGATTGTAATTCTTTCCATTTCCCTGCTGCTGTTGCTCATTCTGGGTAGTTCCCTGCTTACCTCCATGTATTCCACAAGCAGGCTTTTCCGCTACCTTCAACACCGCCATCTGAACTCAAGAATTGCTACTCCTCCCGACCATACTGGTAAGAATCGATTTATCCGGGCCGTTATTGCACTTGAGTTCATCATTACTTTTGTACTGGTATCCAATCTGATTATGATTACCCGGCAAACCAGGTTTGCCATGTCCGAACAACTGGGGGCATCACAGCAGGAGGCTATTCATTTGCACAGTCTGCACCGAAGCATAATCAACGAATTCGAGTTATTCAAAGAGAGAATGCTTGAGAGTCCGCATGTGGCCAAGGTTACAGCCAGCATGGAGGAACCTACCGGTCAGACCATGGATGCCAATACATTCCGTATTGACGGAGTGGATGAAGGCGACAAACAGCTGTTTCTCTTTATGGTGGACCAGGAATTTCTGCGTTTTTATGACATTGGAATACTTCATGGCTCTGATTTTCCAGTTCTCTATAATCCAAGGGATTCCATCGAATACTTTGTGCTGAATGAAACTGCTGCCAGGATGCTTACCAATGATCCGGCCAACCTGATAGGGCGTGAACTCAGCCTGGATTTTAACTATCCCGGATATATGTGGCCGGGGCCCATTACAGGAATAGTTGAAGACTTCCACCTGTCAGGACTTGATTACGAAGTACTCCCTATGGTGATAATGCCCAAATATCCCTGGTTGTTTTGCTTCTCCGTACTTCCAGCCGGCAATCCCCAGGCTGCACTGGATCATTTAAGGCTAGTATGGGATGAACTTTTCCCTTCCTTTCCATTGGAATATTATTTCTCTAGCTCTCTTATTGAAGAACTCTATGAATCGGAACTGGTTCAGATCAGGTTGTTATTGACATTCAGCATCCTGTCAATCATCATATCCGGAATGGGCCTTTTCGCCCTGAGTGGTTTATTCATGCAAAAAAGGACTAAAGCTGCTGCCCTGAAGAAGATCAACGGTGCTGGTATTCGCCAGTTGATCCTACCCGAATTAATGTATTACCTGTGGCTTGCCCTGCTATCTTCTGCCATTTCCATTCCGGCTTCCATGTTTTTAATTGAGAGGTGGTTAAGAAATTTTAAGTACCGCACAGATATACCCATTTGGATTTTTCCGCTATGTGCAGGGATTTTGATCTTGTTCAGCTGGATCGCAGTTTGCTATCACACCATCAGACTGGCCAGAATAAATCCAATTGAATTTATCAGGGAGCAATAAGATGGAACAAACCTATACATATCATTCAGAAATCCAGGAAATTCCGTCTATCAGGAAGGACCTGATGGAACTGCAGTCAGAATGGTCCATTCCGGATTCCGAAATGAGGCAAATCAGTGTAATGATAGAGGAGATTTTTTCCAACATCCTGCGCTTTGCCTACACCGATTCCATGGAACACCTGGTCCGCGTCAGTTTGAAAAAGAGCAATGAAGATATCATTATTCAGATTACGGATGACGGCATCCCCTTTAATCCTCTTGCACATCATCCCGGTCCTGTTACGGACCCTGCAATTTCGGTGGACAGCGGGATGGGCATCACCCTGATCAAGACCTTTTCCTCTTCCATCAACTACAGAAGGGTGGATCAGAAAAATCACCTGCTAATCACCAAGAAAATAAAAAGCAACAATAGCTAAGGAGTGAGCTATTAATAAATTAGAATTGCTAAATTTGTTTTTCCAAGTCCGAATAACCCCATATTTTGTTCAGTATGATGAAAGAGACAAACTACTCAGGATGGCAACTATGGTCCCTGGTGATCGTGCGCGTGGCCATCGGTTGGCATTTTATGTATGAAGGCATAAGCAAACTCCTGAATCCCAATTGGTCCTCCCTGGGCTACCTGATGGATTCGAAAGGCCTTCTTGAAGGAATGTTTCATTCCATGGCAGGTAATGCAGCAGTTCTCAATGTAATGGATGTTTTAAATGTGTGGGGGCTGATCCTCATCGGTGCAGGTTTAATTGTCGGTCTGTTTACACGTGTAGCAGCCATATCAGGCATGGTCCTGCTGGCTTTTTATTATCTGTCACACCCGGCCATTATCGGGGTGGACTATGCCATTCCAAGCGAGGGTAGTTATCTGTGGATTAATAAGAACCTGATCGAGTTACTGACTCTGTGGGTTATTGTATTATTTCCCACCTGGAAGAAGGTGGGCATGGACAGATTTTTATTCAATAAGAAATAGCAACAACAATTATGGCCGAACAGGATAAAAATACTTCCAGGAACAGCATGAACAGAAGGGATCTGCTCAAGGGCCTGGCCACTGTGCCTGTCCTTGGAGCTATTGCTTATGGCACCTGGCGCAAAAAGAGACAAGACCACATCCGGAGTCACAAGCTGACCAGGGAGCTTAACATGAGCAGTGAAGGGCTTGATTATACACCCTATAAACATGATGGGGATACCTTAAGAATAGGAATCATTGGTTATGGGATCAGGGGAACACAGTTGATGAAGGCGGCAGGATTCGTTCCTCCCCAAACCGTACAGGAATGGAAAGAGGCGGCCCAGAAAGATTCCATAAACAAACGCTATGAAGATTTCCTGCAGCAGGATGACCTGAATATAAAAATAAGCGGCGTATGTGATCTCTTCGATGTACACGCTGAAAGTGCACTTGCTGCAGCTGCCAATACAGGACGAGAAGGGACAAGCGGTACCATGGGTGCTTCTGCCAAACGCTTCAAAGATTACAAAGAGATGCTGGCATCAGATGATATCGATGCTGTGATCATCGCAACTCCCGATCACTGGCACGCCCAGATGACCATTGACGCAGCAAAAGCCGGCAAGCATGTGTATGCAGAAAAGGGCTTTTCCCTTAGCATGGATGAAAATTACTCCATCCGTGATGCGGTAAAATCCAGCGGAATTGTCTACCAGCTTGGACACCAGGGCCGCCAGACAGAGAGTTACATCAAAGCAAAGGAAGCCATTGACAAAAAGCTCATTGGGAAAATCAATCTGATCGAGGTCTGTACAAACCGGAACTCACCCAACGGTGCCTGGGTGTATGACATTCACCCGGATGCCAATGAGCAAACCGTGGACTGGGCCCGGTTTGAGGAACCCTGTGAGGTAAAACATCCCTGGAGCCCGGAACGATTCTTCCGCTGGCGGTGCTGGTGGGATTATGGAACCGGGTTATCGGGAGACCTGCTTACCCATGAATTTGATGCCATTAACCAGATACTGGGAATGGGTATACCAGCCTCGGCTTCGGCTTCGGGAGGGGTTTACTACTACAAGGATAAGCAGAAAGGGCATTATGTGAATGAGATCAGGGAGGTTCCCGATGTTTGGAATGCCGTTCTGGAATATCCCGATCTGGATTTCAGCATCCTGTATAGTGCTACACTGGCCAGCAATCACAACCGGGGTAAGGTGATCATGGGGCATGACGGGTCCATGGAACTTGGAAATACACTGACCGTATATGCGGACAGGGAGAGCACCAGGTACAAGGAGAAGATTACAAACGGACTGATCGATCCGACTGTTCCCATATATACATACATCCCGGGTCGCAAGAATGTGGATACGGTAGCCACGGCTACAGAACAGTATTTTGCTGCCAGGGGCCTTCTGTATACATACCGGGGAGGGCGCAGGGTGGATACTACCCACCTGCATATTGCCGAATGGATCCATTCCATCCGGGAAGGAACACAGCCCAGCTGCAATATCGACCAGGCTTTTGAAGAAGGAGTCGCTGCTGCCATGGGAATCAAGGCACAGAGGGAGAATCGCACCATTTTCTGGGATAAGGACAAAGAAGAACTTGTTAGTTAATTATTCCTTTTTCCTTTAGCTCCTGGTATATCTTCCAGAGGCCATGGATCTCTTTATAGATTTCAAGATCGGAGGACTTGAAGGTGCTTACCATGCGTTGCATCAGAAAGGCCTGGAATTCCAGCAATTCATTGCCGTGCAGGCCCGTGATCTCTGCCAGGCTTTCGCCGCTGACTATTTCATTAAAATGTTCATGTTTTGCCTGGTTCTTTTTCAGCCAGTAAACTTTCCTGGCTGATTTGGCCTCTTTGCTGAAATTCTGGTAGAAAAAGGAAATGGGCGAAGAGATCAGGAAAGCCGGGCTTTTTATAAGTTCTTCATTCATATCAAAAGGGACATAATCAGGATCCTGGCGGGGAAGGCCCAATGATTCGCTCAGGGTATGCTGATGAGGCATCTCAATGATGGCTGTTTTGAAATCGGCATAAGTTGATCCCCATTCAAAAATCCTTGCTTCCTGGAGATGATAGCGTTTTCTTGTCAGGATAATAGTTCTGTCCGGGTTAAGCAGATAGACAGGGACCAGTGTATCGTAAAAGGCGATATTCCGGATGAGTAGTGTATCCCTAAGATGAACCGGCAGCTTAAAAATCCCCAGGGTATCTGTTACAGCTCCCTGGTGGCTATTCATATTAATCACATGTGTGGCAGGAACCGGATGGTAGGAAGCATCATATATGGTAGCTGACAGATGAAATGCCGAGTCGGCAAACTGGCCCTTTAAGGGAGCCAGGAAAAACAACATCAGGCCAGGGACCAGAATAATGTTCCGGATAGACATAGAACCTAAAATAATTCAAAAATCCCATTTAACATCTGCTTTTAACAATCCTTAACCATCCCGGCACATTGGCATGGACAGAATGAACTAATTTTAAACACAGGTGTTTACAGGAAAACATTATTCAACATATGGCAAGCATTGTATTTCTCGACCTGGAGACCATTGGAAAAGTTGATAACCTGAAATTGATTTCCAAACTGGGTTCCTTTGAATATTATGATGATACAAAACCATCGGAGCTTGTGGAAAGGAGCCTGGGCAAGGAGATTGTGATTGTAAATAAGGTGGAAATGAGCGCTGAAGTAATGCAACAGCTTCCTGATCTGAAGCTGATCTGTGTGGCAGCTACAGGAGTGAACAATGTGGATCTTAATTACGCAGAAAGCAATGGGATCGAGGTAAAAAATGTGGCGGGCTATTCAACCGATTCCGTAGCTCAGCTTACTTTTACCATGCTTTTGTACCTGATTAACAAGCCTTACTATTACGACAGTTATGTGAAGAGCGGAGCCTACTCGAGAAGTGCTTCTTTCACCCATCACAATGAGCCTTTCTGGGAGCTGAAAGGAAAACGATTGGGGATTATCGGTCTGGGTACCATAGGCCGGCAGGTGGCCCGCATTGCAGAGTCATTCGGAATGGAAGTGGTTTTTTATTCTACCACTGGCCGAAATAACCACATCTCTTACAAACGCTTTGATTTGGATGACCTTCTGAAAAGCTCTGATGTGGTGTCTATACACGCCCCGCTGAATAATCAAACCCGCAACCTGATTACCTATGAGCGTATGAAATTAATGCGCCCCTGTGCCATCCTCTTAAACCTGGGCAGAGGAGGAATTATCAATGAATTGGATCTGGCACGCGCATTAAATGAAAACCTGATTGGAGCAGCGGGTATAGATGTGATGGAACAGGAACCCATCAACTCCGACAATCCGATGCTGAGACTGTTTGATAAGGAGAAGATCCTGATCACTCCCCATATGGCCTGGGCATCAAGGGAGTCACGTGAGCTACTCGTGGAAAAAATCGCCCGGAATATTGAAGTCTACTTAAAGAGCCTGGAACAATAGTTCCCAAGCCTGTTCACAGGGATTTTCCCGCCTTTATGAGTAAGTCCTTAGTGGCCATGATTCCTTCGTTCTCTCCCAGATTTCCGCCCCCATATTCAATTCCAATATATCCCCTGAAACCGGCATCCTTAACAATCTTCAGAATGCGATAGAAGTCTTTTGTAGTTTCATTGCCTGCTTCATCGAAATTGTTGGATTTTGCACTTACCCCCTTAGCCAGAGGCATCAGTTCCTTCATGCCCAGGTAAAGGTCATAATTCTCACTTTTACTCACCCGGAAATTCCCAAAATCAGGTAAAGTACCACAATTAACCATCCCGGTGTTGCGAATCACTGCTGCCAGCCAGCTGGCCCTTGAGGAATATGCGCCATGATTTTCAACAAGGACGTTGATTCCGAAGTCGGCTGCGAACTGAGCTAATTGGCGAAGGCTTCTGGTGGCAGAATATGCTACTTCTTCTTCTGTTCCCCTGCCTCCTGCATTGACCCTGATGGAATGGCAACCGAGCAGCCGGGCAGCTTCCACCCATTTGTAATGGTTTTCAACTGCTGTCTTTCGCTTGCTTTCGTCCACTTCCCCCAGGTTTCCTTCCCTGTCAACCATGATCAGGACATTCTTTATACCCAGACCTTCGGTTCGTTTTAATAATTCTTTTATGTAGGATTTCTCTGCCGATTTGAAAAACTGGTTCACATATTCCACGGCATGTATGTCAAAATTCTTTTTGGTATATTCCGGGAAGTCCAGGTTATCCAGTTTTCCTTCAAACAAGGATTTATTAAGAGACCACTGGCCCAGTGAGATAGAAAAAAACAGCTCGTCGTTTTTATCCATCGTTGGAACACCTGAATTCACCAGCTTATCTCTGGCATGAACCGCCTGTCCTGCCGATATACCTGCAGCAGCCAGCGCTGCACTCTTCATAAAAGTTCTTCTGCTTTGCATATTGATCCCCTTATATTTTATTGAAATTATACTTTAAAAAAAAGCGTGTTAAAATTGTGAAAACTATTCTTAATTAACAAGTTGAATTGTATTGTATTATTTAGTAATTTACTTCAGATAAGATATTCAGGCAATGGGAAGCCATAAAGATAGCTTAAGGCCTGACCATTTTGCAGGTGACCTGGTCGGAATGCAGGAACAGTTGTATTATTATGCACTCCAGCTTTGTGAAGACCGGGAAGATGCCCTGGATCTCGTACAGGAAACGAGCTACAAGGCTCTTAAGAACCAATCCAGATTGCATAACGATGAGCACATCAGGGCCTGGTTGTATACCATCCTGAAGAATACCTATATCAATTATTTAAGGAGCAGTCATAACCGGCAGCTGGTGCATGATACCGACGAGTTAAACCAGTATTCTACCCAGACCGGGGATTCCGATGAAGGACTTCCTGATCAGCAGCTCATAAAAAAAGAGTTGGGTGAGATCATCAAACTGCTGCCCTCTGCATACGAAAAACCCATCCAGCTTTTCCTGACCGGTTATTCCTATAAGGAAATATCACAACATATGCGGATTCCGATCGGGACTGTCAAGAGCAGAATCCACCTTGGAAAAAAGCATATCCGGAAAGTCTATTTAGCCTGATCGAGTAGATTGATCACACAAGGTCGCAGGCATCTGCCGGCATCCAGTGTTTCTCCTTACCTTCCCATTTCACATTGCAGCCGATTGGGTTTGTTACCGGAACCGATACTTCTTTTCCATTGCAAAGCTCTTCCAGCACCCTGTCCAGGTCATTCACCGTAATTCGGCTTGCATCCTTCGGCTGATCAACGGCCCGCCCGGTGTAAACCAGTTTTCTTGCCTGATCGAACACATAGAAATGGGGAGTCCGAAGAGCTCCATAGGCCAGGGCAACTTCCTGGCTTTCATCGTGTAAATAGAGCCAGGGGAAGCGCTGCTCATCCATTCGCTTTACCATGTGTGGGAAATCATCCACCTGATAGGTGTTGGCGCTGTTCGAGTTAATCCCTGCAAACCTGACTCCCTGCTTTCCAAAATACAGAGCCGTTCTGCGAGTTAACTCGTCCGAACCAATGACATAAGGGCAGTGATTGCAGGTAAAGAATAGCACTAAAATTTCCTCATTAAAAGATGATAAAGAGTAGGTTTCACCATCCGTTGCCGGAAGGGTGAATTCGGGAGCCCTTGCTCCTATTTCTAAAGTAAATCCCATGATTATAGTCGAAAGTCAATAGTTAAAAGTCGAAAGTTAAAAGTGAATTGTGATCAGTTAAGCTAAAATGTATCATTTTAAGTTCTATATTTCATAAAACAAAAATTACAGGATAATTGTTTTAATATTCGTGAAACACAGTATAGCAATAATATTTTTAGCATTATTGCTTTCCCTCGAGATAAGCAGTCAGGATATTAAGCTTATTGACAGTGATGGCATTGCTTCGCTGTCCGGGAGATTAACCGACACAACCTACGTAATCAATTTCTGGGCTACCTGGTGTTCCCCCTGCATAAAGGAGATAGAGTTCTTTGAGGAGCTGCATTTAAACCGGCAGGACCACAAACTGAAGGTGGTACTGGTTAGCCTCGACTTTCCCAAGCAGATGGAAAGCAGACTTCTTCCCTTTCTTGATAAGAAGGACATTACTGCTCCGGTGATGCTGATGACCGATTTAGACTACAACGCATGGATTGAAAGGGTGGACAAGAACTGGTCCGGTGCAATCCCTGCCACGCTTATATATAACAAGGATCGAAGGGTATTCCTTGAACAGGAGCTTACCCGGGAGGAATTACTGGAAAATGTAAATCAAATTATGAACTGATATGAAAAAAGGATTTGTAACAACGGTTCTGGCTTTTTCGACCTTCCTGCTCGTGAATGCCGGTGTGAAACCAGGTGATAAGGCAATAGACTTTTCCCTGAAAAACGTAGATGGAACCACAGTCTCCCTGTCGGACTACAGCGACCAGAAAGGAGTAATTCTGATTTTTACCTGCAATCCCTGTCCCTTTGCCAAGGCCTATGAACAGAGGATTATGCAACTGGATCAGAAGTATGCTTCAGAGGGTTTCCCTGTGGTGGCAATCAATCCCAATGATCCGGAGATCTCCCCGGAAGATACTTTTGACAGTATGAAAGAAAGAGCTGAAGAGAAAGGCTATACCTTCCCTTATCTGAAGGATGAAACCCAGGAAATTTATAAAGCTTATGGCGCCACAAGGACTCCGCATATTTTCCTGCTCCAGAATAAGGGTGGCAAATTCAGGGTGGCTTATATTGGTGCCATTGATGACAATGCCATGGATGCATCTGCCGTTACCCAGAGATACCTGGAAGCAGCCATCGGAGCTTTGATATCAGGCAATAAACCCAGCCCGGAAACCACCAAGGCCATAGGCTGTACCATCAAAGAAAAATCATAAATCGAAGAGATCATGCACCTCAACATCATGGAAATCCTGGCAACCTTTATGGTATTGTTTGCCATTATTGACATTCTCGGATCCATTCCTATCATCCTGGACATCAAATCGAAAACCGGATCACTTTTTCCCGGCAAGACCACAGTGGTTGCATTTGCCATCATGCTCCTTTTTCTTTTCATTGGAGAGCCCTTGCTTGGTCTGTTTGGAGTGGACATATCCTCATTTGCCATTGCAGGTTCCATCATATTACTCCTTATGGGGCTGGAGATGGTCATGGGGATTCAGCTTTTCAAACATGAGGGCGGAGGCGGAGGAGCCATAGTTCCTATTGCGTTTCCGTTAATAGCCGGTGCAGGCTCCATTACGACCCTCCTGTCACTTAGAGCTGAGTATGAAACGATAAATATTTTAGTGGCGCTTTCATTAAATATGATAATTGTTTATCTTGTCCTCCGGCTCACAAGCTTGTTTGAAAGAATTCTCGGACCAAACGGACTGCATATTCTGAGGAAATTCTTCGGTATCATCCTTTTGGCAATTGCGATTCGATTATTCTTGTCAAATACAGGAATTGAGATAACTAAAGGAGTGTAGATGAGAGGACTAGCCCTAACTATCCTTGTTTTCCTAATGGCAGGCTGCAGCAGCGATGAGCTCTCCTGGATCTCTATTCGGAATGATACAACCATTCCCATTTATGTGCTTCCTTATTCATCGGATTTCACTAACGGTGACTGGATTGCACCGGGTGTTGTGGATGAATTTTACAGTCTGAACTGCGATTGTCTGGATGGTTTTGATTACTTCTCTTTTTATTACGACAGCCTGATAGTCTACATGAAGGATATGGAAGAAAACCCTGTAAAGTTTTATAAGGATGGAACTACCATTAACTACGACCCCACCCTGAATCCCTTTATCAATGAAGAAGTATGGAAGACACGCGATTTCGAAAGACACCTCGGTGGTTCGGCTTTTAATACCCTGGAAGAGAAGCACATTTTCGAATATTACTTCTGCGTAGAAGCTGAAAGCGTCAAATCTCTTTCCGACACAATTACCCGGGAATTACAACCTGCTTTTTAAGGTATCAATCATCTGTTCCCCCGAGAGCTGGCAGGGATGCTGTTTGTGAGAAGTATGCCCGATAATTTTCGGAATACTTTCCTCGTTAAAACCATATTCAGACAAGTGGGGCATTTCAAGCAGCTTGGTCATATGGATCAGCTTCTCTTTAAATGCCTGGAGGTATTCCATATCCTGCTTATATTTAAAATCGGCAAATACCTTACTTACAATCAGCAGTTTCTGCATGGCCGGATGCTCGGGTTTATCTGTCATGTTATCAATGGTATGTGCAAAGACCGGGGCCATTAATGATCCGCACACCACTCCATGAGGTATATGGAAGAATCCGCCCAGAGGGGAGGCAAATCCATGTACGAGGCCCAATCCTGCATGAGCCAGTGTGATCCCTGAAAACATGGCAGCCAGAGCCATTCCCGACCTGGCTTCGATGTTATTTTCGCCTTCCAGATAGGCCCTGAGCAAGAATTTCTTTATCTGCTTTAATCCCTGCAAAGCCAGGGCATCTGTCATGGGATTTGCATTGCTTGAAACATAGGATTCCAACAACTGTGTAAATGCATCCATTCCGGAAGAAGCAGTCAGGCTTGAGGGACATGAAAGCATCATCTCGGGGTCAATTATGGCCAGCTCAGGTATGAAATTGCCGTGACGCAGGGACTTTTTAAATCCCATCTCCCCCACTTCTGAAATCACTGCATTTTTGGTCATTTCGCTTCCTGTACCCGAGGTGGTGGGCATAGCCACAAAGGGAATTTTTTCTCCGCTATGTTTGCGCTCTCCAACTCCCTCAAGATAGTCCCGGATGCTTCCCTCCACAGGAATCATGGCTGAGATGGCCTTTCCAGCATCCATTACACTTCCTCCTCCTACTGCCACCACTGCCTGAATTCCGGTCCCCCTGTATTTATTGACGATCTGGTCGACCAGGGAGGTAGAGGGTTCATGGGCAATTATCTCATGGCTCATATCCAGGTTGGCTTTTTGCAAACCAGAAGTGATCTCTTCACCATGGCCGGAGTTATGGATGGATGAAGAACCTGTCAGTAACAGCACCTGGTTTCCAATGGATTTTACCGCGGTGGGAAGTTCGTTTCGCTTCCCTTTTCCGAAAATTATTTCCGGCAACGAGGAAAACTGAAAGGAATCTATCATGGGGCAAATATTTTAGTAAATATAAAAAAAGGCAGCCACGCAACAAAAGATAGGATGGCTATGAATTTATAT
>JBDLIM010000053.1:0-28162 GCA_039714915.1 Bacteroidota bacterium | reverse complement strand
ATGCTTGACAGGCATGAGGTCACTGGTTCGATTCCAGTACATCCCACCACTGAATATGAAGGAGTTAGGTTATGCCTGACTCCTTTTGTTCTTTATTCAGGCATCATTAAAGAATGACAAGAATAACTATCATATTATCAATGCTGATTGCATTATTGTCTTGCCATAAAGATAAAGAGCCACCCATTAATCCGGATCCTTCAGGCTTTGATATTGTCGAAAATATCGAAACTGATAAAAGCAGGTACAATCCAGGTGAAACAATTACTATAACTCTTTATTTGAATAATATTGATTTTGAAATGATTCACGTCAGGTACAAACACCTGACAACTATCCTGGGGGAAAATAATTTGACAGCAGCCAGCAATCAGGTTGTAATAAACTGGTTGCCACCAGGCGATGATTTTAAGGGATATTCCATTGAATTTGAATTTGTGAAGGATGGAGAAATTGCTGACTATGCCTCAACTGCAGTAGATGTTTCTTCAGATTGGACGAATTTTCCGAGGTATGGCTTTTTATCAAAGTTCCCTGTAATGTCTTCAACAGAGATCACTAACACTATCAAAGAGTTGAATGCATTTCATATCAATGGATTGCAGTTTTACGATTGGCACAATAAGCACCATCTTCCTTTGAAAATGGATGGAGAAACACCTGCAGGTAGCTGGATGGATATTGCCCGACGAACTATTTCATTCAATACTGTTCAAGGATTCATTCAGGAGGCAAAGGGCTTCAATATGGCTACCATGTCCTACAACTTGCTTTATGGTGCATGGGAGGATTATGCTTCAGACGGAGTCTCAGATAAGTGGATGATATATAATGATCCTAATCACGGAACGATCAACAAGCATGATTTAGATGATAACTGGGCTCTAAGTGATATTTTGGTGCTCAATCCGGCTAATTCTGAATGGCAAAACTACATTTTCCAGAAGACAGCAATGATATATGAACATCTGGATTTTGATGGTTGGCATTTGGATCAACTGGGCCACAGAGGGACGGTTTATGATTACGATGGCAATCAGCAGGATCTATGGCTGACCTTTATACCATTCCTGGAAAATTTAAGAACAGCCTTCCCAGGCAAAAAGATGGTTCTGAATGCGGTAGATCAATATGGTCAAAAGGAAATATTGAGCACAGATGTTGATTTTTCGTATACAGAAGTCTGGAGTTCCGTGAAATATGGAGAGTTGGCCGGGGTTATTTTGGACAACTTCAATTTCAACAATCAGATAAATACCGTCCTGGCCGCATATATAAACTATGATCTGGCAGATCATCCGGGTTACTTCAATGAACCTGCCGTATTGATGGCCGATGCAGTAATTATGGCATTTGGGGGTGCCCACCTTGAACTTGGTGAACACATGTTAGGAAAGGAATATTTCCCCAATGACAATTTATCAGTAAGCCCTGAATTGCGGGAAAGATTAATCGAGTATTATGATTTTATGGTCGCCTGGCAGAATGTATTGAGAGACGGGGGAAACATTGATTTAACTCCTGGTATTTACAGTAATGCGGTTTCCATTGGAGACTGGAATCCTGTCCTTGGTCTGATCTCTGCCTTCAAAAAGGAGCTGGCTGATAAGTCAGTTTATCATTTAATAAATTTTGATGGCCTCAACTCCCTGGAATGGAGGGACAACAGTGGCACATTAAGTCCTCCTTCAGAAAAGAACAGTTTCTCCATCACTATACCTGCCAATCAGGTGAATAAGGTAAGCTATGCCTCACCGGATTGGCATGATGGTGTTCAGGCTGAATTAGACTTCACGATTACAAATGGAAATTGTGAGTTTGAAGTTCCCTATCTTAAGTATTGGGGAATGATAATTATTGAATAAGGTATTTTGTATTCAACTAATGCAGTATAGCTCCCAAAAAAGATCCACGCAACTAATTGCGGTAAATATCCATCTTTGCAAGAAACATATATCCCTAACATGAAAATACAATCATTGAAAATGAAATCCTCTCCTGTTAAAGTCTTGCCATTCCTGATCCTGATTGTTCTAATCTCTGGCTGTCCAATTATAGGTTACAAGTATAACCACGGGGAACTTCCAGAAACACCGGTGAACCTGGAGGATTTCAATACGGAATATGACGATTACAATTCAACTGCCCCCTCCCTGGGCTGGCTGATTCCCTTTTGCTTTTCCACCAACAGGAATAGTCAGGGAAATAACTTCGATGTAATCTATATGCCCATGAATGTAAACTTTAATAAAACCACAGGCAAGCTTAAGGTGACAAACGAATATGATAACTGGGGCATACGAGCTGAGGATTACGGAGTTCTTGTGCGGGCTGTAAGGAAGATCAATACTGCTGGCAACGAATTTGGTCCCTATTTATATCCTGAACGGGATAAATGGACAGGTGATTCTGAATTTATCTTAATGTATGCTTCAGATATTGGAGGTAACTTTGACATTGCTTATACCTTTGATACGGATAGCACTGATTTCTCTGATAGTAAACCAGTCCGATTTTTAAACTCGGAGTATAACGATCTCTATCCTTCTCTCGATACGAGTCTGTCGAAAGTCTATTTTTGTTCCGACCGGGAAAACGGGGTATATAATATCTTTCATACAGATATAAGTATTACGGATCAGGATGTGGCAAGCGCTCTGTCTGATACAGCACTTCATGAAATAATGATAGATCCCATATTGTCGAGTGACTACGATGACAAATGTCCCTTTATCTTCAATAATACCCTGGTTTTTGCTTCTAACCGCCCGGGTGGTCAGGGGGGCTTCGATCTGTACTATTCAAAATATGAGGATCAGCAATGGACTGCCCCGGTAAACTTCGGAGAAAAGATTAATACAGCGGATGATGAGTACAGGCCTATACTCTTTGATGAAGGAGTGGATGAAGCCCGGAATATGATGGTCTTCTCCTCCAACCGGACAGGGGGACTGGGCGGTTTTGACCTGTACTTTGTCGGAGTAAGTAAAGACTAAGGGATTTCTATATCAATTGCTTTCTGTGGTCATAGATTTTCTGAACGGCATGGATAATATCGTCCATATCCTTTCGCTCAGCCAGCAGCATGTTCTGAAAAAGCATGACACCCTCTTCGGTAAGCCGATTGGTATCAGGCAGGTGATGCAATTCTTCCCTGTACCTCTTCAGCCTTTGTTCTGAGTATAGTCTTTTATACCCCCGGGAACTGATGGCTTCTTCTATTAAGCCATCAAAATATTGCCGTCCGTATCCCCCGTAAGAAGGAATCCCTTCGGCCCTGAGGGAAGCCAGGAATTTTTTCCTGGAAAGTCCGTCAAACTCCTCTTTCTTATACCGGAAAGGGTATAAATGGTAGGAGGACCGGGTAGCTCCGTCAGCCAGCTTGTATGGAATGATGCCAGGGATCTCCTTGAGTTTTGAATCCAGGTAAAGGGCATTCTCCAGGCGTTTATCTGCATCCCGCCTGGCCCTTTCCATCTGAGATAATAAGATACCAGCCTGAATTTCGGTCATGCGCATGTTTGAGCCCCGGATCACATAGTCAGGCATTCCCGCCATGGATTCTCCATGGGGCCTTCCACAGTTGTGATAGGCAAAACAGCGATCCATCACCTCATCGCTACTCCCCGCAATGGCTCCGCCTTCTCCCGAAGGTATGTGCTTGGAGTTCTGGAAAGAGAAACAACCCAGATCACCCAGTGTGCCGCACATTTTCCCGTCATACTCAGCCAACCATGCCTGACATGCATCTTCAATAACAACAAGTTCATGCTTTTTTGCAATAGCCAGTATGCGATTCATATCTGCAGGCAATCCGAATATATGAACCGGAAGGATGGCCCGGGTACGTTCGTTAATCTTCTCCTCTATTTTATGTGGGTTGATAGTAAATGTTTCCGGATCCGTATCTGCAAAAACAGGTAAAGCTTTCTGATTGAATACGACATTATAGGTGGCAATAAAAGTATAGGGAGATACGATCACCTCATCACCGGCATCTACACCCATTGTATGCAGAGAAGCAATCAATGCGGTGGTGCCGCTTGCCGTGGCTATCACCCGTTTGGCTCCTATTAACCTGGCATATTTCTCTTCAAATTCTTTACATTTATTGCCGTCACCTCTGTACCAGTTACCACTTCGCAATAACTCCAACATGGGCTTTTCGGCTGCAGGGTCCCATACGGGCCAGTCCAACCATCCTTTTGTTCTGACCGCCTTGCCTCCCTTAATAGCAAGATCTGAGGATACTCCTTCCATCGGATTCCCGAACACCGGAAAATGGGGAGCCAGGATCGTACCAGCAGCTCCGGCTGAAGAGCTGGCAATAAATTTTCTTCGTGTGTAATTATTTGCTTTCATGATGGACTTTGATTAGACAAATAAATTTAGGGAATAAATTGATTAATGTTTCTATTTTTACACCCTTGTAACTGTGAGCCGGAATGCACCCCTATAATCCCTTTCACCTGGACCATCTCATACCTTCCAGATTAATTCTGCTAGTGGTATATATTGCAGTTCAGTATGGTCCGGTATTTTCCCAGTCATCAAACCTGGTTGTTAATCCATCCTTTGAAGAAACCATAGATTTCAAGGATATTAGTTCCAATGAAAACTGGACCAGGTGTTTAAAAAATGATACACCCGATTACATTGAATTTACCTCCAGGGGAGAGCCCGAGTTCTATTACAGCAAGTATATTGGTGGTCTTCTTCCTTATGACGGCGAAGCCTATGTGGGAATTTTCTGTTACAGGACCAATCCGCTCCGGGGAGTCGAGAACATCAGGGAATATATCCAGGCTCCCCTCCGGGAAACTCTCCAGAAAGACACCGTGTATCAGGTGAGCCTGTATATTGCACTGGATCCGGAATCGACCACAGCTATAAATAATTTCAATGTCTGTTTTGGAAGCGTTCAGGTATTCTATAAGAAGGAGAAGCAGATGTTTGAGCTTCATCCCCAGCTCAGGTTCCGGCATGCTAATTTTGATTCCCTTTCCTGGATCAGGCTGGAAGGTAGCTATAAAGCTAAAGGAAACGAGTCACAGATCATCCTTGGTAATTTTATGAGTGATAACTCCATCAGGAAGAAAAGTGTATATCACAAAAGTGAGATGATGCCCAAATGGAACCTGCACGAACTTGAACGTGCTGCTTATTACTACATTGATTTAGTGAGTGTGGTGAAAGCCTCTTCCATACTTCCTCCCAAGGAGCTTCCCGATGAAGAGCAGGAAGAATTGGTTCTTCAGGAAGATATCCCAGAGCAGGGCTCTGACACTCCCATGATTGAGATAGAGAATGTGGATCGTGACAGTTCTGTTGTACTTAATAACATTTTCTTTGATTTTGATGAATCAGTTTTGCTCCCTGCTTCGTATACAGAACTTGACCGGCTCAATGCCCAGCTTCGCCAGTACCCGAATCTGCATATCACCATCGAGGGTCATACGGACAACATGGGGACCTACGAATACAACATCCGTTTGTCGATAGACCGTGCTAAAGCCGTTGCAGATTACCTGCTGAATAAGGGATTGGAGAAGAGCAGAGTGAGCTATCAGGGCTACGGATACACCCGGCCTCTTTCAGATAACAGAACTGAAGAGGGAAGACAATTGAATCGAAGGGTAGCCTTCAGGATCAAAGACATAAATGACAAAAAGCCATAGGATATTGAGAAAGATCATCCCAACATTGGTGACTGGTTTTGTCTTATTGACAAGCGGTGTTTTGTTGAAAGCCCAGCACAACATTATCTACAGAAATCACCACCTCCACCAGGTATTTACAAATCCTGCTACTGCGGGGAGTGAATTCTTCCCGGTTGCTGCCCTGTCTTACCAGAAGCAATGGCTGGGAATCAATCAATCACCCGGAACTCTGTTGGCCAGCACCAGCCTGAGAATGGGCAATTTTGATTTTTATAATCCCAAGATGTTTATTAATAAAACCGGTCTGAAAACCAAAGAAAGGGTTGGACTGGGAATAGGGCTCTACTCGGACCAAAACGGTCCCGTAACCAGCAGGGGTCTGAACCTGGCCTATGCCTATCACCTGATACTTGAGAATTCACGCTTATCCTTTGGCTTATCGGGAAGTGCTGAACAGTCAGTTCTTGACCAATCGGTCTGGGATCCAATTACACCCGGAGATCCATTGCTGGGAGATGGAAAAGAATCTTTCTTCAATTTCAACGCCAATTTTGGTATATACTATTACAGTGCCAACTATTATGCCGGAATCGCAGCTAACCACTTAATCCCCCTGGAAGACAAAGTGAATCCTGGCGAAACCATTAAACAGGACTATATCGTACACGGGGGCTACCTGTTCCGGAGTATGGAGGACATAAAAATCGAACCTTCGGTTAATATCAGGTATCTGGATTATGAAACCCTGGAATACGATATCCGGGCTAAGGTTTACCTCCAGCATATACATTGGGTAGCTTTGACCTACCGGTCTTACAAAGCCCTGGTCCTTTCAGCCGGCATGAAAATCAGGCGCTATTACCTGGCCTATAATTTTGAAGCCAATCTTTCACCAATAATTAGGTATAGTGCAGGCACCCATGGGATTCATATAGGTATGAACCTGGGAATGCGAAGACTGGAAGGATTTTAGAGAAACAATGAAAATACATACGATCATGACTCGTTATATATTCCCAGTTTTTTTTCTGATGGTTGTTGTTTCCTTAAACGCGCAATATCTGGCTAATCCATCCTTTGAAGGACCTCCGGGGATCGGCATTTCCCCTCCCGACTGGCTTCCCTTTGATCCGGCCAGCACACCCGATACGGAACCACTTAATTGCGATAATTATCCTGCTTCAGACGGGGATACATACATTACCCTGGTTGCCAGAGGTTCGGGAAGTCCTGATAATCCGAATACCGTTGAAAACTGTCAGACTCAATTGACCCAATCCCTCAATGCAGGTGAGTGTTATTCCCTGAATATGGATCTTGCATCCCGGGACGACTTAGGCCATTATGTTTTTGGTGAAGGATTTATATATTATACTGAAGGTGTTGCTCTGAGAGTCTATGGAAGTTCAAGTTCCTCTGAGAAAGGGGAACTTTTACTGGAAACCGAGGCTGTGGAGAATATCCAATGGGAACGTATATCTGCTACCGTAAAACCAGGCACCAGTATTAACTACCTGCTATTTGAAGTTAGTCTGACAACAGCATCTGCAGCCAATGGGAATCTCTTAATAGACAATTTCAGCATTGACCATGAACTGGTATCTACTGTGATGTTAAATGAAACACTTGTGACTTCAGACCTTCCATTTTCGCTGGAAGCAAGTGAAAGCAGTTCATACTCCTGGTCACCCAATTCAGGTCTTTCCTGTTACGATTGTCGTTCACCTGAGGTGAACAGCAATGTGGACAGAACCTATACCTGCACCCTTATCTCACCGATCTCCGGTTGCCCTGAAAACGAATTATTCATTCTGAGTTTTACCGATGATTCCATACCAACGGGCGATTTTAAAATCCCCAATGTTTTTACTCCTAACGGAGATGGAATCAATGATCGGTTTGAAGTCACTGGACTGCCCCCATATAGTTCTCTTATGGTCTTTGACCGCTCCGGCAAGGAAATATTCAAGAGCGAAACCTATCAGAATGAATGGGACGGGACAGACCTCGATGGGAATCCACTACCCTCGGATACTTACTGGTATGTACTGATCACTCCGGGTCTGACCGATAAACACAAGGGCTTTGTTCACCTGAAAATAGATTGAGAGATATGAAACGGATTATTATTCTCCTTTTTGGTAGTTTCCTGTTTAGCTCACTAATTGCCCAGAAGATAAATCTGGAGCAGGATCTGGTAGCCCGCTACCTGTTTGAGGGCAATGCCAGGAATGAAGTGGAAGACAGTAACCATGGCATAGAGACCAATGTACAGTATGCTACTGACCGCCATGGTTGGCCTAATCAGTGTCTCTATCTTACCGGGGACAATAGCTTTGTTACCATTCCTCATACGGAAGATCTAAACTGGGATGCAAGAACGGAGAGTTACTCCATCCTGTTCTGGGTGAAATCAAATGACCCCAGACACGGCAGGAATGGCATCCGCGTCCTTCAGAAATGGAACGAAATCATCGCTAATCCCTATCCTTTTTCATTTCCATGTGGCGATGAAGCACTTAATAGTCAGATCAGATTAGGATCCATCACCCTGGCTTGTACAGTTTCAGGAATCTGGGATGATCAATGGCATCATGCAGCCATGATTTATGACAAGAATCAGCACCAGATGTCTCTCTATTATGATGGTGTTCTTATTCAAACCAATTCTAAACAATTTCCCAATACCACCAAAAATAACCTGGACATCTGTATCGGAAAAACCCTCCTTTTGGAGGAGTACTACAAAGGGTACGTGGATGACCTCTACTTCTATAATAGGGCTATTGAAGCGTGTGAAGTGGAAGCATTATACTCGGGACAATTGCTTATTGAACGCTAAAAGTCCAATATTTCGCCTTCCTATTGCAACACAAAGCTGATGGGGAAAACAAAGGTCACGCTCACCAGATGACCACTCTGGATCCCGGGTTCCCAAAGTGGTGAGGAATTGATTACACGTAAAGCTTCATTATCCAGATCAGGGTGTACACTCCTGATTACTTCAGCATTCACCAACCTGCCTTCAGGATTGATCACAAATTTGACACTTACCCTGCCGCTGATATTATTCTGTGCAGCCAGTTCGGGATAGCGAAGGTGCTTCAGGATGTATTTGTAAAACTCCACATTGGGTATACCTCCATTGAAAGTGGGCATGATCTCTGCTATAAACCGCTCCTTATCAGGATCGATTACTTCGGGTTCAGGTTCCGGAAATGCTTCAAATATGTATTCGGTCTCTGGTGTTACCTCAGGATCCCAGTTAATGTCAGGAAAGGGAACATCTTCTTCAACCACTTTAATAACCGTCTTCAGGGGAGGAAGTTCCGCTTTTGGCGGAGGCTTTATCTCTTCCCGGCGGATGTGATCCATCATTTGAGAATCAAAGATAATTTCTGTTGCAGCATTCACTTCCGAGAGTTTGGTACTCATTGTGGTCCATTCGAAACTAATGAGTATCAGTGAGAGCGTAATGATTAGTCCCAGGATGAAACGGCCGCCCTGCTTCCTTTCCAGGTTTGCTTTATGTGATTTTTTCAGGTCCATATTGCTTGGGTTTTATGTGCTTAACACCAATAAAACCGCAACAATAATGCCATGAAAATGCTTGTGATGCTTGCTTCTACTCTCCTGTATACCTAATTTCGGGGATCCCGTCTTTCAGTTCCACTGCATGGTACATGGCTGCAAATGCAGCAGCGATCCACATGATCGAGATAATAATTCCCACTCCCAGGCAGAGCAATCCCCCGATGACCACTGGAATGGTCAGAAGACCCATAAAAAAGATCTGCCAGCCGTGGCCACGGGTCATGTCCCAGCTCACTCGCAGGGCATCCATCACATCCATCTCCCTGTCCACTACCAGGTAGGGAACAAAGGCCAGTCTGCAGGCAAAAATAATTCCGGGTACGATCAGCATAACTATGCCGAGGCCCACAATTACACCCACCACAATATTAGCGATTACTGCATTCCAGTAGTTTTTCTGAAACACCACAAACATATCCCTGATTTCGATCCTCTCGCCTCGTACAGCCTTCAGAAAAACCCAGTTTGCCCCATAGCCAATAGGCCCGGCCACAAACACTCCGTATGCAATCCCAAACATGGCAAGGGGTACCAGAAACCAGGCGAACTTATCCACCTGCCACTGAAATACACTCACCGGGCCACTAAGTACTGCATACACAATACCCACGACCAGCAATTCCACAAAATAGGTCCAGATCACTTTCCAACCCACAGAGTAGCTTCTGCCTGCTCTGGGTTGGAAATCATATTGCTCATTATTAAGAATTGTAACCATGATTTCTGCGTTTTGATTTAGTATCAAAGCTACTGCCCGGACTTCCTTAATCCTATAGACTAAAGTAGTGTATTTGAAAATCCTACTTAAGTTGGAAGCCTCTTCCGCTTCTACTTTAGTAGGATTTTTATGGGGCAATCCTGATGAACCGGTCAAATATTGTATCTTGACAGGACCATCAAATATCATGGCAGAATCCTGGCGTCTCATATTGTTACTTATTCCTCTGCTGGCCGGAGCCATTTCCATATTTTTTTCATTCCAGCTAATGAAGCGTTATGACACTCCTTTTGTCAGCAGCTATTTTTACTACCTGGTTTTTCTGTATATTTTCGGAACCTACAGCCTGGCCGGTTCGGGCATTCTGGAACATCTACTTGGCCGAATGGAAGTCGATCTGAAGCTTATCCATTCCACGCGGCTATATGCCATTTTTCTGGGAATTCCCTTCCTGGTACTTTCCAAGTTTATGCTGCTGAGAAGTAGCGCTGAATTTTTTAGCAGGAAAGTTTCCTCCCGGTTTACCCTGCCTTATTTCATTATTTGCATAAGTGTTTTTGTACTCTACGGGATATTTACCGTAAGACTCACCCGTTTCGACCAGGGCGAATACCAGGTCCTGATACATCTCCAGCGTTGGGTATTCTTTGGTTTTACGATTAGCATGTACATGGCCATATTTATCTCGGTCCTTCGGCATTCCAGGGCCATGACGGATCATTATGAAAAAAGATTTATAAGGGTACTTGGATCGTGGTACTTCCTGTATATGATCACAAGTATGGCTGCATTTGCACTAAGGGGCCTGCATGTGATTGCAGAACACATCTTCTTTTTCCTGTTTCTGTCGTGGCATCTGATTCCCATTCTTTTTCTTCATCTGTACCTTGAAAAATATCACGGTCAGACAAGCATAGTCCAGGACGATTTTGAAAGCAAACTCATGGCATTCGCAGAAAAATATGAGATTTCAAAAAGAGAACAGGAGGTAATTCAGCTAATCAGCAAAGGCCTGTCTAACCAGGATATAAGCGACAGCCTGTATATTTCATTGCAAACTGTCAAGGATCACATTCACCGCATCTTTGTGAAAACAGGTGTTAAGAACAGAGTGCAACTGACCAATATGATACGTTCGGGCAAATGACAAGTATGACACAAAGAGAAAAAGTCCTACAGATCCTGAAGGAACTGGATATTTCCTACGAATTATACGAGCACCCTCCGGTCCCAACCGTAGAGGATGCCCTTCCATACTGGGAAAAGATCGATGCCACACACTGCAAAAATCTCTTCTTTCGGAATCATAAAGGGAACAGACACTACCTGGTGATCTTAAAATACGATCGGAAGCTAAATATCAGGGAACTGGAGCAGCGACTGAAACAGGGAAAGATCTCCTTTGCCTCTCCTCAAAGAATGGAGCGCTACCTGGGACTTGCCGGGGGATCGGTATCGGTATTCGGATTGATCAATGACAGGGAAAACCATGTACATCTGTTTCTGGATGATGGATTGAAAACCGCAGAACGGATCAGTTTTCATCCCAATGAAAACAACGCAACCCTGGTCATCTCTTTTCAGTCTTTTTTAAAGTTCCTTAGCTGGAGTGGTAATTCATACGAATTCATTTCTTTATGATACACAGATTGGTCACATTCGTACTGATACTTTCGATCATATTGCCAGGCTGCCTGAACGAGCCGGATCCGCCCTTACCCGATTCCATCAGGTCCTATTTTATTCTATACAATTTCCTTTCAGAATCATACGATGTGCACTGGGACATTAACGAAATTGGTGTGGAATCTTCACAGGCCTATGGGCTTCACTTACCGGGCTTCTCCACCCTTGAAGAAATCAAGGAGGACGTTCTTTTCTCTGTAAAAGAAGCGGGCAGCATGCGGGTCATCCGGAGTGATACCTTCACCATGGAACAGAACCACTATTACATCGTGTCCATCATGGGAACTGAACAGGAGCCTTACATCCTTTTTGAACCCATGGACCTGGATGCTCCGTCCACAGGAATGGTCAGGTTGCGATTAATGCAAACAGCCATGGAAATGGGACCTGTGGACTTATATATAGGGGGAAGTACTCCCGATCACAAAGTAATTTCAGGAATTGCCTACACCGATATTAGCGATTATATTGAAGCCTCCGAAGAGGAACTCTGGGAGGCGATAATTATAACTCCCTTCGGCATATCCCCGGCTGATTCGACCATTCTCCTGTTCACAGCCAATGATGTTTTTACTCCTAACTATGTGTACCTTGGAGTGGTGGGACATGTAACAAATTCTCCTTCTTCAACCCTTCATCTGTTGCTCTATGATCAACCAGTGGGTTTATAGCATGCATTAATTCTAACCGAACAAAAGAAACAATGGAAAAAAGAAATATGAAGCAACATGTGTCCTTCGCAGGTGCACTTCATGTTGGTTTTGGCATCCTTGGATTACTGGGAGCCCTGGCCGTTTACCTGAGTTTTCACTTTGCTTTTAGTTTTGTGGAACATGAGCCAATGGCACAAAAGCTGCTTTCCTTCTTTGGAAATACCCTTTCTCTGATCATTTTCTTTTTCAGTGCCCTGGGCATAATAGGAGGGATAGGCCTCTTCTCATATAAACCCTGGGCAAGGATCCTGGTGATGATTGTATCGGCCATCAATTGCCTTCATGTGCCCATAGGAACAGCAAAAGGAATCTATTCCATCTGGGTGCTCATGCAACCCGAAACTATTGAGCTTTTCGAAGAAAATCAATAGAAAATTTCAGTGTACCTAATACCGTTCCCGCCCGGTGTAGTGCGTATGCAACAATTCGTGTGATTTATGTCCCAGGGGCTCTCCCAGAAACTCCTTGTAAACTCCTATTACCTCAGGATTTTCATGTGATTTCCTGATCTCCATGGACATATCCTCCGCATAAATTGCTTCGGTTCTTTTCTTTCTGATCTCTTCATTGGTGGGTATGGGTTGTCCGCCCCCACCCAGGCACCCACCCGGACAGGCCATTACCTCTATGAAATGCACGTCCATTTCTCCACTCTTCACTGCATTCATCAACTGACGGGCATTAACCAGTCCGTGAGCCACGGCACATTTAAGTTCAACCCCATTTAAAAAGCTCCATTCTTCCTTGCAATCCTCAATTTGCACAGACGCAACTCTTACTCCTTCCATACCACGCACTGCGGTAATGTTCAGGTCCTTGAAAGGTACTTCCCTGCCTGTGATAATTTCATAGGCTGTTCTCAGGGCAGCTTCCATTACACCTCCGGTGGCCCCGAAAATCACACCAGCACCGGTTGAAGCACCCATAATGCTGTCGTACTTATCTTCTTTCAGCTTATTGAAATCAACCCCTGCCTGCTTGATCATCCTTGCCAGTTCCCTGGTGGTCAGTACGTAATCCACATCTTTATATCCACTGGATCTCATTTCCGGACGATTGGCTTCATATTTCTTGGCCGTACATGGCATAATGGACACACTAACCACATCCTTGGGATTCAGTTTCCTTACCTGAGCATAATAGGTTTTGGCAAGTGCACCGAACATTTGCTGGGGAGATTTACATGTGGAAACATTAGGAAGGTACTCCGGGAAAGTGTGCTCAATGAACTTGATCCAGCCCGGTGAACAGGAAGTGGTCATGGGCAAGGCTACAGATGGATCCTTATCCACCAGTGCCTGCTTCAGCCTGGTCAGCAACTCGGTGCCCTCTTCCATAATGGTAAGGTCGGCAGTGAAATCGGTATCCAGTACCGAATCAAAACCCAGACGCTTTAAAGTAGCCACCATTTTACCGGTAACACGCTTGCCCGGATCGAGTCCGAGTTCTTCACCCAGGCCCACCCTTACAGCAGGTGCAGTCTGTACCACCACATGCTTTTTTGGATCAAGGATGGCATCCCAGACCTCATCCAGGCAGGAACGCTCTACCAATGCTCCTGTGGGACACCGGTTGATGCACTGGCCACAGTTGGTGCAGATTACTTCAGCCATAGAACGATCTTCAAATGTGCTTATTTTCTGCTTGTCTCCTTTGTAGGCAACCGTGAGTGCATTTACACCCTGCAACTGTTCACAGGTCCTTACACAACGCTGGCAACGGATGCACTTGCTGTCATCCTTCTGAATAGAGGGAGAAAATCTGTCGATGCTGTAATTCTTTAAATCGATCAGGTCCAGCAGGAGGTGGTCGCCCACGCTGAATTCATTGGAAAGGTCCTGCAGCTCACATTTGCCGTTCTTATAACATTTGGTACAATCCGCATTATGTTCTGAAAGCAAAAGCTCGATCACATGCTTTCTGGCTGAACGAACTTTTAATGAATTGGTCAGAATCTGCATTCCTTCACTAACAGGGGTAGCACATGCAGCCAGGAGTGCTTTGCCTCCCAGTTGTTCCACCACACAAACCCGGCAATTCCCGGCCACACAGAGGTCGTCGTGATTGCAGAGGGTAGGAATCCTGAAATTCTGTTTTTTGGCAGCCTCAAGAACGGTGGTTCCTTCGGGAACTTTCACCATCATGCCGTTGATAGATAAACTTACCATGATATCTTGTATTATCTGATTTCCGATTAATAAATGATCTCTTCTTTAAAGTTCTCCACAATGGAACCAAAGGCATTTCCTACCGATTGTCCCAATCCGCACTTGGATGCCCGTTTCATGGTTTTAGCCAGCTTTACCAGCTCATCCAGGTATTTGGAGTTCTTATCTCCACGCTTCACCGCTTCAACTCCCTTTAAAAGTTGCTGACATCCCACCCGGCAGGGAGTGCATTGCCCGCATGATTCTTCTGTGAAAAAATCCAGGTAATTATGCAGCACATTGTACATGGAACGGGTTGAGTTAAACAGTTTCATGGAACCTCCTGTAGGCACACCTTCAAATCCAATAATGGTCTCCTCAAACCTCTTCCTGGGAACACAGAAACCAGAAGCACCTCCCACCTGGACCGCCTTGGTATCTCCATCACCAAATTCCTCCACAAATTCGTTTACAGACATTCCCAGTTCCAGCTCAAATATGCCGGCCTTGGGTGTATCTCCCGACACAGAGAAAACTTTGGAACCGCGTGAATCTTTGGTGCCAAGCTCTTTGAAATGAGAGGCTCCATATTTCATGATCATCACCGTATGAACCAGAGTTTCCACATTATTGATAGAAGTAGGCTTGCCAAACAGCCCTGATGTAGTAGGATAGGGAGGCTTATTCCGGGGTTCGCCTCTTTTTCCTTCAATGGATTCAAACAATGCGCTTTCTTCGCCACAGATATAAGCTCCGCTTCCCAGCTGGATCTGGATCCTGAAGTTGAGATTGAATTCATCCATCATCTGATGAAATATGTTCAGATGCTCGTTGAGTTTGGGGATCAGAAACTTATATTCTCCCCTGAGATATACATATCCGCTCTTTGCTCCAACAGCCCTGGCTGCAACAGCCATTCCGCAAAACACCTTTCCAGGCACTCTGTCCAGTATCTCGCGGTCCTTAAATGTACCGGGTTCTCCTTCATCTGCGTTGCACACAATGTATTTGATGTTACCTTTTTCCCTGGATGCAAACCTCCATTTCATACCTGTGGGAAATCCGGCTCCTCCCCGTCCTTTCAGGTCCGACTCCAAAACTTCCTGGCAAATGTCATCGGGTTCGATTTTCATTATTTTTTCCAGGATCTCTCTGCATTCGACTTTCTCGAATATGAGGTCTACCCTTTTTACATGCTTTTCCTTCATGTCAAGTATATTTTCAATTGCTATTTCCTTATGTATTCACGTAATATTTCCGTTATCTTTTCCGTAGTTAATTCGGTATAGGGAGTATCGTTGATTAACATGGCAGGTGCTTTGTGACACCAACCGATGCAATTGGCCTCCAGTAAACTGAATTTGCGGTCCGAAGAGGTTTCCCCCAGTTTTATCTTAAGCGTATCCTCTATGGTTGAAAGGATGTCGTTTTTACCCTTCATCGCACAGGAGATGGTTTTACAGACCCTGATGATGTACTTGCCACGAACTTCAGTATCCAGGAAGGAATAAAAAGTAGCGGTTCCAAATACATCGGCCGCAGAAATATCCAGTTCCCTGGCCACGTCCACCATATCCTGCTTTGACAAAAACCGGTTCTGAACAACCAGGTCCTGTAAGATGGGAATCAGGCTTTCGCGTGATCTGCCATGCTGATTGGCTAGTTCCCTAACTAATTCATTTTCAATAATTGTCTCCATGGGTCACAAGTAGTTAAATGTATAACGCTGATTTAATGGCACTTAAAAATCGTTGTTATTTGTTTCACAATTTTAAGCGGTAAAATTAGAATTTTGATGTGAATCATATAACAATAAATCATTTATTTTATCATGCCAGTGTAAATTAATATTCGATCTAAATAAGAATAACGCGTTTTTTACTGCAGAAGAATGTGTTATAGCACACCATTATAAATAAGGATTTCGTAATTATACCCTGATTTATGCAAGAAAACCATGGAAAAACCAAAATTAACTAATGTTTTAGTTGTATAACTAAATATTTAGTTTTATGTTTGCAGTGTCACTTGATCAGAACCATTAAAATATGACCACATTAACCAAAGCCGAAGAACAGCTTATGCAGATCCTCTGGGAAGAGAAGGAAGGTTTTGTGAAGGACCTGCTTCAACACTTCCCCGATCCAAAGCCTGCTTACAATACAGTATCTACCATCATCCGTATCCTGGAGAAGAAAGGATTTGTGGATCACCAGAGCTTTGGCAAATCACATCAGTACTACCCTCTGGTGAGCAGAGAGCAATACAGAAACGAGCGCTTTTCAAGTCTGATGAAAGATTATTTTAATAACTCCATGCAACAGGTACTCTCCCATTTTGGAAAAAGCGGCTCGCTTAACCTGAAAGAGGCCGATGAGATTATAAAAATGATGGAGGACATCAAACAAAAAGCCGGAAGCAATGAATAATATTTTCGCATATCTGCTGGAACTGAATATTGCCCTGGTCATCCTGTTTGCAGCCTACAAGATTTTCTTTGAAAAGGATAAGAACTTCGTGATCAGGCGGATCTACCTTATCGGGGTTATTGTACTGCCCTTCCTCCTGCCGCTGATGCCCGCTTCCCTGCGCATGCCGGTTAGCGAGATTGCCCCGCTTAGCGTAAACCTGGAAGGAGTGACCATTTTTGCATCAGGAAATATCCAGGAAGCCGGTTCTTCCATATCTCTTCCTCAGATTGCCCTGGGGATCTACCTTTTGATTCTGACCTTTGGCCTTATTAAGCTTCTGATTCAGCTGGGCAGCATCACCCGGGCCATTTATGTATCTGATCGAATGGAGGTAAAAGGAAGCCCGGTTCTGGCAAATCCTAAATTCCATGCCAGCTCATTTTTCTCTTACATATTTATTGATCCGGCAGCGGTTCAGGAAGAATCATTCAAGCACATACTCGAACATGAAAACATTCATAAACGGGAATGGCATTCCATAGACCGGATCCTGGTGGAACTCTTTGTGATGATCAACTGGTTTAATCCGATAGCCTGGCTGTTCCGCAAATCGGTGATCCAGAACCTGGAATACCTGGCCGATTCGGCCATGCTCCGAAAGGGTACCGATCCCATGAAATACCAATTGTCTATATTAAATCAATATATAGGAAGCGCTTCAATTTCCAATCAATTCAGTAGTCAAATTAAAAACCGAATCAACATGCTAAACAAAGATTATAAATTGGGAAGCTCATGGAAACTAGTCCTGATCTTCCCCCTCGTATTTATTGCATTCTTTATCGTGTCTTGTACCGACAAAGATGCAGGCGTAAAGGCCGAGGAACTCAGCCCTGACTCAGCGCTGGAAGCCGAAGCCAGTGAAAAGATCATTGCCAATAAAAAATCCACCGTTAAGGTAGATGGCGAACTTTTCTATGTGGTGGAGGAAATGCCCGCATTCGGAGAGGGAGATGCAGTGATAAATTTCCGGAAGTACATTGCTCAAAATCTTCGCTACCCTGAGGAAGCTGCTCAAAATGGAGCTACCGGGAAAATCTTTATCCGCTTTGTGGTAAGCAAGACCGGAGAAGTGATTATACCCTCTGCTGAGCTGCTCGCTGAAGCAGAACAGAAACCGCTGGATGAGGTAATAGTAGCGGCCTATCGATCAGCGAACGAAGACCAGGCAAAACCCGAGCAGAAATACATTGATCTGCTAAAGGAGGAAGTAATCCGCGTGGTCTCAGAATCACCCGACTGGACTCCGGGAAAGCAAAGGGGACAAGCGGTAAATGTGATGTACACCTTCCCTGTAACTTTCGCATTGCAATAAGACCTTATCTAATGTGACCGCTAAAACTAAGCTTTAGTGGTCACATATATTTCTCCTTATGAGGCTTACCGGAATCTCTTTACTAACAGGTATCGTCTTTTTTGCCAGCTCTGCCGTGCTAAAAGCCCAGGAAAACATCCTGGATCTTTATTATTCAGGGAACTATACCCAGGTTATTGAGCAGTGTTCCTCTTCCATTTCATCCGGTGACACTACATTCAATACCCATTACCTGAAGGCCTTATCAGAGATCCAGCTGGGATTGACCAGAGAGGCCATAGCCACCCTTGAAAATACCCGGCTTCTTTATCCCGAAAATATCAGCATCCGGCGTATGCTGCCAGGACAGTATGAAGCAGCAGGCGACTACGTAAAAGCGTGGGACTTATATCAGGACCTGGTCGAATCAGACAGTTCTGATGTAGCTTCCTGGCTGAAACTGGCAGATATTGCCTCTTTCAGGCAACACTATCCCGGAGCCATCAAGGCCCTGGAGCAGGTACTGCTTATCGATTCCCTGAACCTGAGCAGCCTGATGATGATGGGTGAGATCCTGAACCGGCACAATAACAGTGGGGCAGTGATATACTATGAAAGGGCCTATCGGCTCTATCCGGATAACCAGAAGGCTGCTTATGCACTGGGCAACATGTATATTCAATCCAAAAAGGCCTGGGAGGCGGTGCCTGTTTGTAAACATATCCTGGAGATTGATTCCACCAACATCAAATTCCGTAAACTGCTTGGATATGCCTATTACAAGATGGGGAAGCCCTATTATGCTCTTCCCCAGTACTCTTATGCAACTCAGCTGGGAGATTCCACTGCATTTACTTTTAAATATAAAGGAATCTGCCACTATTTGAGTATGGATTTTGCGAGTGCCATAGAATCCTTACAGCAAGCCGCTTTGAAAGACAGCACGGATGCCGAGGTGTTTTTCTTCCTGGGTGCCAGCATGGCTACTACCACAGCCAAAAAGGAAGCCATGGTGCACCTGGATAAGTCCCTTGAACTGATGCAGCCTGATCCCATCGTTGCCTCTCGCATTTATTCGGAGCAGGGTAATATCAAGCGTCTGGAATCATCCTATGAAGAGGCCTATTCCCTCTATAACAAAGCCTGGGAGACCGATTCCACCAATTTGATGGCACTTTATTATATGGCCTCCATCCTGGACAACAGCATGCATCGCTCCGAAGAAGCCCTGGTGGATTACCAGAGATATATCGAACAACTGGATCGCCTGCAGGAAACCAGCGAGAAAAATCAGCAGTCCATCTCCATCAGAACCATTGTGGAGGACCGGATCATTGCCCTGAAGGAGGAGCTCTTTTTCCTCGACAGGCAGTAATTATCCCTTATAGGGCACAATCATCCCTGCAGGGCCGTGCTGATATTGGTAATTCCATATTTATTCATAACATTTGTACAGCTAAATCTGCACTGCATGGAAACGCCCATAGTTCATCTTATTCAGGGAATGCTGGCCCCCGGACTGATGATTTCCGCCTGTGGCTTGCTCCTTCTGGGCATGAACAACAAATACAGCCTGGTGGTAAACCGGATCAGGTTGCTTAACGAAGAAAAACGAAAGGTTTTTCACCAGGGGAAAATTGATGAAATCGACAGCAACCGTTTAAACAATATTGAATTGCAGATCAGTCATCTGATTGAACGGATATCACTGGTACGAAATGCAGTGTTCAGCTACTCTCTTGGAGTGGCCCTGTTCATTGTCAGCTCGGTACTGATCGGGGTCACCCTAAGCTCCCGTACTCCGGGATTTGACTGGTTAATCGTAGCCTTCTTCTATGCAGGGATGTTTGCCGTCTTTGTGGGGATTATTTTCGCCGCCATTGAAGTCTGGAAAGGGTACCGGATCGTAAAGATTGAGATTTCAGAAATCCATAAGCCCGTGGATTAAGCCGGCCCGGCTTACTGAACCACCATCTCCTTTGAAATGTAGTCAGGGCCGATCCTGACCTGTACCAGGTACATACCTGCCTGCCAGCTCATGGCCGGCAAAACAATGTTATGCTCAGCTGCCGGTAAAAGCCGGCTCTCTTCCCTGTGGACAACCCTTCCCGATGCATCATATACTACCAGGGAAAACTCTTCCTTCTGGTTTAACACAAAGCGGATATTGGCTTCCTCCGAGACCGGATTGGGGAACAAGAGTAAATAATCAACTACCTGGGGCTGAGTTGCCGGCTTATCTGAAGCTCCCGTATAGACCTTACCCTCCAGGCTCCTTCCATCCAACCTGGCATTTCCCTCATGATCGAGCAGGTAAGCAGATACCCAATCGGGACGGTCCGGATACTTCTCATACCCCGACCAGAAATATTCCTCCCATTCCTGGTCAGTGAGCCGCTTGAAATTAGAAGTCACTTCCTGGTGGAAAGAAGATACCGGACCGGCATAAGCCAAATACTGGCCCGGATTGCAGGGATTCTCAGCCAGGAATACACCCATGTTGATTTTCCCGTTACCCACATGAAGGACATGACCCACCACGGCCCCTCCATATTCTGTGGGTTGTGTGTGTACATCTGCCACTGTAAAATCCATGCTCATGCCCTTTTGGATGTCAAAAAACAGGTCGTTGTACCAGCCGGTAATGGAAGGTCCTGAAGCCATGTATCCGTTTATCATTGTTTTCAAAAAGGTGATATCATCGTCACCAAGTTTTGTCCCCTCCAATTCTTTTCGGGCAATAAGTTCCAGTTTCCCCATAATTTGTGCATAGCTGGTATAATAGTCCGTAATCCGGTCCTTGCTTTCCAGCATTTCGCCATCAAACACATCACTGAAAAAAGAAGAAGCATTTTCGGCAAATCTCTGCAGCCTGCCATATAATTCCGGGTAAGGCTCCACATAGGTGAAGGGATAGGAGCAGCCTGTTCCCCCTGTATAGGATTGTTTCCCATACAAAATATTGTCATGCCTTAGCTGCGCCCAGGAAGTTAACTGGGTATTCAGTTTTTCCTGATGCCATGCAGTGGTTTGCATGAAATAAGGCATTCCTGAAGTTGATTCGGGTGGATTCAGACTCCGGATGGCTCCCAGCCAGGTGTTATAAAGTGATTGTTCCCAGAAGTCTTCATCATAGGCATCAATCAGGTACTTCAACCCGGCCATATTGGCTGCATATTTGTACTGTTCCATTTCTCCTTCCAGCAAAGCGAGGGCATCTTCGTTTCCAAGTGCAGCCATGGCATCCAGCGGATCAGGTAAGGGTCGCCAGATCTTTTTTCCTTCGAAAATAATCCTGTCGAACACCACTTCACTGAATACATAGGAATCAATCAGAAATTTCTGTCCCAGTAGTTTAAATGAAACCGGCAGATTTCCCGGATCGTCCGAAAAGGGATCCACAAAAAAGAAATTGGACATAATCTTCTGTCCGTAATCATCCGAAGCATTTAAGCCTTCGGTAAAAAGATCATAGGAAGCTTCCTGAAACAGGTCCTTCACATCCGGAAGAAGCTGCAATCTCAAATCTTCCAGCTCCACAGGGCTCAGGTTATCATCGGGTCCCACCATAAAGGATATAATTTCCTCGTGTTTGTGAAGATTTTCCATTTTCCCGCAGCCATACAACAACTCATTGCTTAAGAGCGCACCCAGCTGCATCCTCCTTAATTCATCTTCGGTCCAGTCGGGCTCCCAGGGATTTTCAGGAGGCGCGGTAAGCAGGAAGTCAATTCTTCCCAGCCACATCATGGCCTTGAAATAATTCTCCAGGGTGATCACACCCTCGCGGGTATAAATCTCTTTATTATAATGCCCCCGCGGAGTAAACTGGCTGAAATCAAGCTTTCGTGGCCTGTTTTCGGTAAAGAGAGTCATGGCTGTCATCTGTTCTGCATCTACTGCGGCCAGGACCTCATTATACTTCACTGGACTGTCATACTGGGGCGCAAATTCTTGTCCCTCAGCCAGCGACAGGGCCACTGAAATATACAGATCCACATCTTTAAGTACCTCGTGAAAACGGTCATCGCCAGAATATTTACTGACCAGGTCGGGAAAGGTATTGTACATGGCATGCAGTAAGTCCTTCAGATTAGGTTCCAGGAATTGCCACTCGAGAGTTTGCAGGATAGCATCATAAGAATTATGCAGGGTGGATAAGATAAAATCGGTGCTCAGGAACAGGGGCAGATCGTTGCTGTAGATATCAATATATGCACTGGACCAGTCCATGGACCCGAGCCTTTCAGAGATCATAAAAAAGTTCTGTTTCAGAAACTCCATCTCATCGCCGGTAAACTGAAACCGGCTGTGAATTGAATCGAACCAGGGAATTGCAGAAAGATCCGCAGGGTATTGCCTGTCCGAATAATAGTCGGTTTTAGGAGGATGGTCAGCCAGTAAGCCGGAAGCTGTATAATCACTATGCTGATTAAGAAAATTCATATAAGCTTCCGGTGAGAAGTTTTGCTGTGCAAGCCCGGCCGCACTGCAATAAGCCATAAGAAAAACTACAGAGACGGATTGGAATATCTTTTTCATCATGTGGGGCTATATTTGACAATATAAGGATATCATGCTGAATATCATTCATAAGACGTAATCGGTCAAGAAAGGGTTGCGCAATGGGGGAATTCCATAAAAAGCTTTAATTTTGATAGGAACTGAACTAAGATGAAAGAACTCCGCAAATACTACCGGATCAAAGGGACTTCTGAAGAGGTCTATGCTGCTCTGACCAATCCTTTCTCTATCACTTTATGGACCGGAAGCCAGGCGAAAATGAAGGAAGAGCCCGGAACTGAATTTTCCCTTTTCGATGGAGACATTGAAGGCTTAAATCTTGAATTTGAAAAAGACAGCAAAATTGTACAGGAATGGTATTTTGGTGACCAGGAAGAAAGATCAATTGTGACCATCATTCTCAGGCCCGACAGGCACTTTACAAAGATAGAGCTCCATCATACCAACATTCCGGATGAAGCCTTTGATGATATGGCTCATGGATGGGACAGCTATTATTTTGGCGGTTTAAAGGAGTTTTTTGAAGTATAGGCTCATGTTTCCAAAAAGAAACTTTCTGATTCTCTTGATACTCATCCTGGGTATTACTGGCTGGAGCAGATCCATTGAGGAAATCAAACGCAGCGGAAAAATCTACATTGCTTTCACTTCGGATGACCTCAAAAACATTAATTATGACCTGGCCCATGAATTTGCCCGTTACCTGAATGTGGAATTGATCGAGGTGGAGATTTTCTGGGATGAAGCTTTTATGAGGAATGGGCTTATTCCTCCCGAAATGGCAACTAATCCCGATCTGAGCTATACCCCCGATGCCCTGAAAAAAGCAGATATTATCTGTTCCACTTTTACCATTATTGAGTGGCGCAAGAAACTTTTTGGATTTGCAGAAACAATGCAATCGGCTGAGCTGTTGATGATTCCTAAGAATGTGAAAAGTCCGGGGGGCTATGAGGATCTTGCAGGTAAGAAGATCGCCTTTACGGGTACTACCACATTTGAACAACATCTTAATGAAATCAATGCATCCATTGGAGGAGGGATCCGGCTGATCCCCACAGAAAGCAGCGGTGAAAGCAAGCGTATGCTGGAAGAAAATAAGGTCTACGGGATTGTACTTGATGCGGATGAAGCGCTGAATTTCAATGCTACAAGCGGCCAAAAATACAAAATTGCCTTTCCAATCAGCAACATTAGCCGTACCGCATGGGCTGTCGACAAAAATAATCCCATCATACACGAGGTCGAGAACTTCTTCGAGACCATTGCCAGCAACGGGATACTGGATGAGCTCTTTTTTCACCGTTTCGGGATTACCTACTCTTCCTACCTTGAACGGCTAAGTAAAAACCTGAAACTGGAGCGAATTCATCGCGATCTGGACGAAATTATCAGCTCCAGGAAACTGGTGGTGGCCCTGAGGGACCGGAACTTCATTTATCATGAGAATGGCCAGAAGCAGTTTATGCATGCCCTGGCTGAAGAATTTGCCGATTACCTGGGAGTTTCCCTTGAATTTGTGGTCACTCCTTACTTTAGTAAATACTGGGAATCGAAAGACGGAACTGTATACAGGGATTCATCTTATACTCCCGAATGGTTTAACTATTTCGATCTGGCCTGCGAAACCATTGCCCCCCTTGACTGGCGATCCAACAAGGTGAATATGATCCCTGTTTATCCTTCGGCCTACACCGTGGTGTCCAGAAAAGAACTTGAGATCAACTCCCTGGAAGACCTAAATGATTATAAAGGAGTTACTGGCAAGGAAACTGTCTATGAAGATGTATTAAAGGAGCATGGAATTACGAATTACTACTTTGAACAGGTTAATAATTTCATTCCTGATGTGATCTCGGGGAAGGCGGATTATACCATTTTATACAATGCTTTCCATGAACTATCTGAATACCCGGATTTGGAAGCCAAGCTGGAACTGGGAAGCCTGGATGTGTGCTGGGCACTGCGTACTAATCAGCCTGAACTCCAGAAAGAAGTCCAGAATTTCATTGCCCGTTCCCGGGAGCAGGGCTTGATCGGAACGCTTATAAAAGCACTGAGGGGAAATACACTTCAGGCCCCTGAAGCTTTTCTCCGGGGCTATTATGAGAGTTTCCAGACCGGGCAGCTGCCCTATGTGAATTATGGCGCAGATGATGGCCTTCCCCAGGAAGATATATTCTCCATTTTCCAGGATCAGAAAGGATATCTCTGGTTTGGCACAAATTCGGGGGTAGTGAGGTATAATGGAAGGGAGATGCTTGTATTTAATCATGAGCAGGGATTGCCTGGAAATTCGGTTCGGGATATAAAACAGGACAGCAGCGAAAATTTGTATTTCGCAACAACAAGCGGTATCGCAAAACTCAAAGGAGATTCCATCACCGAAACCCTGTTGGAGGGGATATCCTTCAGCAGGATCTACATTGATTCAAAGGACAATCGGTGGTTCCTTGGAGATGATGGCATCTATTTGGAGGAGTCAGATGGAACAATCAGGTTTATTAACTCTGAATTTCCGGAGTTGCCCGAAATAATTCATCATATTACAGAACAGGCTAATACCGGAAACCTGCTCCTGGCCACCAAGCGTGGTGTTTATATGTATAACCCGGAAAATGCCCAAATCAGTCAGCTTAGTTCCACCGACAGCTATTCTTTGTTCATTGATACCAACGACAGCATCTGGATTTCAACAAGGAAAGGTCTCAATATTGCCTATTTACCCGATCTCCTGGCAAACAAGAAGGATGCCGTTTTTCGTAATCTGAATGAACGGCTCCATTTTCCGGTAAATATCATTTCCAACATCTCCACCAATAAATTTGGTTCTGTATGGCTGGTAACCGATTCAAGGATCATGCAGGTAATCTCATCCGACCAGGATCCCATTGTATATGAACAGGAAATCGGAATCAAGAACAACAAGATCCTTTCCTTCCTGATCGATCAGGAAGACAATATCTGGATTGGTTTTAGCGGAGGATTGCAGCGTCTCACCAACCGCAAAGGTTTACGCAATTTTTTTCCTGGTACCATCAATAGTTATATATACTCCGTTTTCCAGGATGATAATCAGCGGATGTGGATCGCCTCAGATAACGGGGTCTTCTATTTCAAGGACGATCAGCTGGTCAATTTTACTCCACAAACAGGTTCCGGAAACACCAAATTTACCGGAACACAGCTGCCCAATATGAACATCCTCCTGGCCAATAACGAGGGTTTGTATGAAGTAAACAGCAAAAACCTTGGAATCGTCAGGCATGCACCTTTCAATCAGGTAGCACACAGTTTTGAAAACATTTTTGTGACCTCAAAGGGAGAAATATTCCTTCTCACCGGAATCAATGGTGTAATCTACTATTTTTCAAACTTTTACACTCAGCCCATCCAGCTTAAAAACAGATTTACAGCCAATATTTTTCAACTTATCGAACTGGACGGCAAGATCATCGGGGGAAACAGCACCGGATTTGTCACATTTAACGGAAAGGAATTTGAGCTGCTGCAGGAAACCGATTGCAATGTATGGTCTCTTCACCAGGAAGGTGACAAGATATGGGTAGGTACCGATTGTGGAATTGGCCTGATACAAAATAAGCGATTCGACCAGATGGAATTATCAGCTTTTGGGCGCGAAATGGTAATAAAATCCATCCTTCCGGCCAAAAACAGAAATTACCTGTGGGTGGGTACCAATAAAGGATTTGGCTACTTCAACACAAACAGCCAGGATTTCGAATTCACCATAAATGCCAAGGACGGCTTAAGCGGAGATGAAATCACTCCCGGGGGATTGTTCCTGGATCAGAATAGTCTCTTATGGGTGGGAACCTATCATGGCATTTCGAATTTTAATATCAGGGCAAAATCATCCCTTAATTATGCCCCGGTGTGTTACATTGAAAAAATGTACCTGAACGGGGAGCCTGTGAAGGTGGAAGACATGCAGGTATTTTCACACAAAGAAAACAGCTTCATATTTGAGATCAGTGCTATTTCCTTTTCCGATGAAACCTCGGTTGAATATGAATATTACCTGCGGGGCACCGGACATAACTACTCTTCCTATCATCGTGGAAGTGATTATAGAGCCGATTACAGCAACCTGCCCCCCGGTAAATATGAGTTTATCTACAAAGCGAAGGGAAAGAATAACATCTGGGGATATGCCGAAAAGCTGGAGTTTACCATCAGAAAAGCCTGGTATGATACCTGGGCATTTCGCATTGTAGTACCGCTTCTCTTTATTGCCTTCACCTATTTGGTTTATATCATCCGTATAAGTACCATCAAAGCCCAGAAAGAAAAACTGGAACAGCAGGTCAGGGAACGGACCTACGAACTGGAAGTCGCCAATACAGAAATTGAGGCGCAGAGGGATTTTGCAAGGTCCCAACGGGATCAGATCGCTCAGCAGCAAAAGTCGATCATGGACAGCATTCATTATGCTCAGACCATCCAGAATTCATTGCTTCCTTCCGGGCAGCTATTGAAAAATAAACTTCCTGAACATTTTATCCTGCTCAAACCACGTGATGTGGTAAGTGGGGATTACTACTGGTTCAGTGATCAGGAAAGCCATTATTATATAGCTGCAGCCGATTGTACCGGCCATGGAGTTCCAGGAGCATTTATGAGTATGCTGGGCATGGCTTTGATGAATGAAATTGTAAATCAGCATCCTTCTATTGAGCCTGACGAGATGCTGAATGAACTTCGCCTGCAGATTATGGAAACACTGCATCAGAAAGGAAATGCAGATGCAGCCAAGGACGGGATGGACATGGTGGTATGCAAGGTAAACCGGGAGAAAGGCCTTCTTCAATTTGCAGGGGCCAACAATCCCCTCTACCTGATCCGGGATGGCGAGCTTATGGAATACAAAACGGATAAAATGCCTGTGGCAGTTCACGAAATCATGCATCCTTTCAGAATACAGGAGATCAGCCTGAAGTCCGGAGATCTGTTATATATTTTCTCAGATGGGTATGCAGACCAGTTCGGAGGTCCAAAAAGAAAAAAATTCAAGTACCGGCCTTTTAAAGAATTGCTCCTTGCCAACTCCGGGAAGGATTTGACAGAACAGGGGCTTTTACTTGACAAAGCCTTTGAACGCTGGATGGGAGATATGGAGCAGATTGACGATGTACTTATAATCGGTTTGAAATTCTGAGTCATCCTGTAACTTTTTACCCTGAATTCCGTCTTACCTTCACAACATCAAAAACCAAACAAAATGAAGCGTTATATTATACTATTGATAGCCTGTGTTATCTCATTGCAATTAGTTGCACAAGAGGGAGATACCATACCTGAGGTGCCTGAGGTGCCTGAGGTGCCTGAGGTGCC
>JBDLIM010000052.1:0-28278 GCA_039714915.1 Bacteroidota bacterium | reverse complement strand
AATCCTGAATCCTGAATCCGAAACCTCAAATCCTGAATCCTGAATCCGAAACCTCAAATCCTGAATTATGAAATATATAATCTACACTTTGCTTGCATTACCTTTTCTTCTGTCCTGCAGTTCAAAAAGTGGAAACAGTGCGCAATCGCAGACTTCTTCTGTGGAAGAGAGCGGAGTGAAAACAGGCATTAATATCGGGGAACGGGCTCCCGAACTGGTTTTTGAATCCCCCGGGGGTACCAGGATTTCCCTTTCATCTTTGCGGGGTAAAATGGTTCTGATCGATTTCTGGGCAGCATGGTGCTCCCCCTGCCGGGTGGAGAATCCCAACCTGGTGAAGACTTACAGGCACTACAAAGACAAGGAATTTATCAATGGCACCGGTTTTACCGTGTATGGAGTCTCACTGGACCGGCGAAAAGAGGATTGGGTGGGCGCCATTCAGAAGGATGGCCTGGAATGGGAATCTCATGTGAGTGATCTGAAAGGCTGGCAATCTGTTCCTGCGGCCATGTACGGTGTCATTGGAATCCCCATGAATTTCCTGATCGATGGCGAAGGTATTATCGTGGCCAAGGGCCTGAAGGGAGCATACCTGGATAACAAGCTGAAAGAGTTACTCAAATAGCCTGAAAGTTAGGGGGAGCTATGAAAAGAATACGGATCCTTCTATGGATATTGCTTGTTGTTCCTTTGACAGCCGGGGCGCAGCACGGAGATACGTTGCGCATCATTACCTATAACATCTGGAATGGATTTGACTGGGGAAAGGACACATTGAGGGCCTCCAGCTTTCAGGAATGGATGAAGACCATGGACAGCGATGTGGCTGCTCTTCAGGAACTGTGTGCATATAATGAAACGAAACTGCAACAGGAGGCTGACAGGTGGGGACATTCCTATGCTGTATTGCTGAAGAAAAGTGGATATTCGGTGGGATTGACTTCCAGGTATCCCATTGAGCTTATAGAAAAGATTTTTGAGGGAATGCATCACGGAGCACTGCATTGCAGAACGGCGGGAATAGACTTTCTGGTAGTGCATCTGCATCCGGGCAGCATTAAAAAGCGACGGAAGGAGATGCAGATCCTCCTGAAGAAGATAGCTGAGATCCGGAAGTCCGGTGATCGTTTCGTGGTCCTGGGTGATTTTAATGCACACTCTCCCTTTGATGCGCATTTATACGATCCGGAAGGTCCTCTTCTAACCCGCATGAGGGAAAAAGGTCAGAATAAGGCGGATTTGACCGGGAACCTGGTGAATAATAACCTGGATTATGCAGTTCTGTCGGGATTTCTCTCCTTCCCCCTTCATGACGTTCTGCTTCCCCATTCGACCACCCTGTGGGAGAGAGGCAGCTTCCCGGGCAGAGTACTTGGCCCCCTGAACGGGGAATCCAGTGAGCAGCTGGACGCAAGGATGGAGCGGATAGACTATATCCTGGTCTCTGAATCCATGGCGCCTGATTGTGTGAATGCAAAGATCTGTAACGGGGCAGACAACTGGGACCTGTCAGATCATTACCCGGTAATAGCCGATTTCAGTTTTTAAGGAGGATGCGCTTTACAAGTTCAGTTCATTAAAATTTTCGGGACTGATTTGCCTTTTTCCCTCTTCGATCTCTTTCACCATCCGGGTGAGCTGATTGTTCACCGGGGTAGGGACATTAAACTTCCTGCCTTTGGCAGAGATGTACCCGTTGTAGTTATCCACTTCAGTTTTTCTTCCCCTTTCCAGGCTCTGAAGGCTGGAGGATTTGATTTTTTTGTATTTCATCCCTATCACCCTGATAATCAGATGTCGTTTGAAGCCGGATAAGAATCCGGGCGCCACAAATTTGTAATATTGCAGTTTTCCCCCAGCACCTGGTGCCACTGTAATTCCCATGGCCCAGGCCACATTAATGGCTTCCCGGATCACTTCGATAAACAGGTCCCGTGCCTTCTTCTTTACAAGTATTTCCCCCAGGTACAAACCACTGATTACCCCCAGGGTGGTAATGCAGGAGTTAATGATCATTTTGGAATAGAGTTCCGAGAGTATATTTCTGCTGATCCGGGTCTCAATGATATTCCCGAGGATGTCTGCCAGTATTTCCAGCTTCTCATCCGGCTCCCGTTTCCAGTTGCCCAGTACAAACTCACCCCCGGAGGTCATCTCCACATTTCCCGGTGCATGCATGGTACCTCCCCATGCCACCACACAACCTATGGTACGCTCCAGTCCAACCACCCCGGCCAGGATATCTTCGCAAATCCCGTTTTGCATGGAAACCACCCTTGAGTTTTCATCCAGATAGGGCAGGACCCCAGTGGCAGCATCCTCCAGTGCGTCGCCCTTGGTGGCAATAAGTACATAATCGAAAATGCCTTCCAGTTCTTTGCCTGTGGCCACAGAAGGAATGGGCTGGATAAAGTCTCCGCAATAGCCACTCACCTCAATGCCCGGGGTGCTGATCTTCTCGGCCAGGTCCTTATGCTTAGCGACCATTTGAATGTTATATCCTTTTCGGGCCAGCACACCTGCCACCACACCTCCGATGGCTCCCGGTCCAACGATACAAATTCTGAGCTTCTTATCCATTTGAATTTCTTTTAGAACTAAAAGTACGATTTTAATTTTCAAGGATGAATTCAAGATATTCCTGGAATTTTGACTCGAAAGGAATTATATTGTAACTTGTTGATTCTTACGACGAACATCCTGGGAAATGGTCTTGGTGAAGCTCTCTTCCATCTACCCTGCTATACTTTATCATTTGATTAAGTTATGCTATGAAAAAGACAATTTCTGCCTGTCTGTTGGGGGCATGCCTTCTCCTGCTGCTTCCTTTTACCTCTGAGGCACAAACAGCCATCTGGCCACAGTTCAGGGGAGTAAACTCCTCGGGCATTGCCAGCGAGAATCAAAATCCGCCGGTTCATTTTGGCCCCGAATCTCAATTACTCTGGAGCACAAATCTAAGCAAAGGATGCTCCTCTCCGTGCATCTGGGGGGATTGCATCTTTTTGACCGGATGTGAAGAAGAAGGCAAACGCTTTCAGATGTATTGCATCAACCGCAGTAACGGATCAGTGACCTGGAACAGGGAACTGGCTGTCGATTCGCTTGAAGCAGTGCACCGGGTCAGTTATACTGCCAATGCCACCCCTGCCACCGATGGGGAAAGGGTGGTCTTCTATTTCAGCTCCTGCGGCCTTCAATGCCTGGACATGAAAGGGGAGCTTATGTGGGAAAAGAAAATGCCCATCCCGGAATCAAGGCATGGAATGGGAACTTCCCCGGTAATTGCCGGCGACCTGGTAATTCTGAACTGTTTCGGGCATGCCAATGCTCCCTGCCTGCTGGCATTAAACAAATTTAACGGCGAACTGGCCTGGAAGCACGACTGGCAGGTGAAAGAAGGGGAATGGGGGGATGCTTACTCCACGCCGGTGGTATATCAGGATCAGGTGATTATTTACAGAAGTGCGGATGTCTCTTCCTACGATATTCAGACCGGAGACCAGATATGGGCCTTCCAGGTGAATATGGGGGATGCGGTCTGCACCCCTGTAGCGGGAAAGGAACTATTGTTTGTTACCGTGTTCAGCACCCTGGGAAATACACCTGCACGAGTGCAATTTCCGGATTTTGCGGGATTGTTATCGGAGTATGATGAAAACCAGGATCGGATAATTGATAAGGACGAACTCACCGGATTTGAGATTAATCTATATCCGGAAAAGGGTATGGAAGTTTCAGTACCTACACAGGCGAACAAGTGGTTTGGGTATTTTGATCATAATGGCGACAGCTTTATTGACAGCAGCGAATGGACCGGCTTAATTGAACTTTGTGCATCTAGTTATCTGCAACAGGGAATTAAAGCTTTTCGATTGGACGGAAAAGGTGATATTACCCTGAGCAAGCTGGTGTGGAATGAACGGGAACATGTGCCTCATGTGACCTCTCCGCTTTATTACAGGGACAAGGTGTATATGATTAAGAGCGGGGGGATCTTATCCTGTTTCAGGGCCGAAAGCGGAGACCTTCTGTATTCGCAGCGCATCGGTGCAGCCGGCGCTTATTTTGCCTCCCCGGTGGCGGCCGGTGGAAAGATCTATTTTACTGCCCGCAACGGGGTTATTACGGTGATTGAGGATGGGGAGGAGCTGAACATTCTGGCAAGCAATGACCTGGATGAGATCATCTCAGCCACCCCGGCCATTGTGGATAATAAGGTCTATGTTCGGACCGATGCCGGGCTTTATGCATTTGGCATTGATAAATAGCGGGGTGTAAACTCATGATAGTATCTTTTGATAGTATCACAGAACGATAGTATTATTTTATACTATCACCGGTCTTGTAGATAAAAAAAGGCTGACCATCCGGCCAGCCTTTTCATCCTTTTATCTTTCCTGCGCTCTGATCAGTAAGAGCGAGGATTTAATTGTCACAAGATTTTTTTACTCCTCTTCCTGTTCTGCCGCATAGGCCTTGAGCAGTTCATCCTGGATCTCTCCCGGTACCTGGGTATACTCATCGAACTTCATGGAGTACATGGCGCGTCCGCTGGTAATGGAACTCAGGGCGGTAGAGTACTTGTTCATTTCTGCCAGGGGCACCTTGGCGGTGATCTTCTCGAATCCTTTCTCGCTGGCCATGCCCTGAACGATGGCACGCCTTCCCTGCAGGTCGCTCATTACATCGCCCATGTAATCGGACGGTACAAGTACCTCCACTTCATACACCGGCTCCATGATCTTGGGCCCGGCCGTTTTAAAGGCCTGGCTGAATGCGTTTCGGCCGGCCAGCATAAAGGAAATCTCGTTGGAGTCTACCGGGTGCATCTTGCCATCATATACATAGACACGGATGTCGCGGGCATAGGATCCGGTCAGGGGTCCCTCGTCCAGTTTCTCCATGATCCCTTTCAGGATGGCGGGAAGGAAACGGGCGTCGATGGATCCACCCACGATACCGTTGACAAATTCCAGTTTACCGCCCCAGCTCAGTTCGTGTGTATCCACACCCCGGTTGGCCATCTTAAGATCTTTGCCTCCAATCTTGAAGGTGGCCTTTGGCTCTGAACCTTCGGTATAGGGCTCTATGATCATATGCACTTCGCCAAACTGACCCGAACCGCCTGACTGCTTCTTGTGCCTGTAGTCAGCCTGGGCAAATTTGGTAATGGTCTCCCGGTAAGGAATCTTGGGAGCTACAAACTCGGTTTCCACCTTAAAAACATTATCCAGTTGCCATTTTACAATATTCAGGTGGTATTCTCCCTGTCCCGAGATAATGATCTGTTTCAGTTCCTTGCTGTATTCGACAGATACCGTGGGATCTTCCTGGTGGATGCGGGTAAGCGCTTCACCCAGTTTCTCTTCATCGCCCTCGGTCACAGGCCTGATGGCTGTCCTGAATTTGGGCTCGGGGAAGGGAACATTAGCAAATTCATAAGATACATTGGGTGTGGTGAGGGTATTGTTGGTTTTGGTATTCTTCATTTTCACGGTACAGCCAATATCACCGGCTGTCATCGAGCCTACTTTCTCACGGTTCTTACCCAGGGGGGCAAAGATCTGTGAGAAACGCTCCTTGTTGCGGGTGGCATTGTTGGTCAGGTCGACGCCTTCCTTGACTTCGCCCGACATGACTTTGAAGAAGTTGATTTCCCCAATGTGTGATTCCACGGTGGTTTTAAATACGAAAAGGGAGGTGGGCCCGGAAGCGTCACATTTAACCTCTTTGCCATCTGTGGTTGTGACAGCCTCAAGCTCATTGGCAGAGGGAGCCACATTGGTAAGGAATTCCATAAAACGACCCACACCCATGTTATTCTTTGCAGACATGCAGAAAACCGGGAACATACCCCGTGCAATCACACCGGCGGTGATACCTGTACGCATCTCATCTTCAGTGAGACCGTCGTTCTCAAAGAAGAGTTCCATAAGGGCTTCGTCATTCTCAGCAGCCTTTTCAATCAATTCGTTGCGAAGCTCATCGGCGCGATCCATTTCTGAATCGGGAATGTCGGTGATCTCAGGTTTGCCACCTCCTTTGGGATATTTAAATAATTTGAAGAGAATAATATCGACGATGGAGTCAAAGCCGGAACCCGCATTAACCGGATACTGCGCCAGCACTGCGTTTCCACCTAAACTATCTTTAATAGTCTCAAAAGCCTTGTCAAAATTGGCCTGGTCGTGGTCGCATTTGTTCACCACAACTACAGCAGGTTTGTTGAACTTATCAAGCCAGCGGCTGTGGATCTCAGTTCCCACTTCCACCCCGTTCTGGGCATTTACCAGAATTACGCCGGTATCGGCCACGTGCATGCTGGAAATGGTTCCTCCCACAAAATCGTCGGCACCCGGTACATCCAGGATGTTGATTTTCTTTCCGTTGTACTCGGTGTACATCACACTTGAATACATGGAAGTCTGGTTATCCTGCTCGATCTGGTTATAGTCCGATGCGGTGTTCTTATGGTCCACGTCACCCCTGCGGTCAATTACTCCTCCTTCGAAAAGCATGGACTCCACGAGTGTGGTTTTTCCTGCTCCCGAATTACCGAGCAGGACGATGTTTTTGATCTGGTTGGTCTTATATGTCTTCATTAGGAAATAAATAAAAGGTATTCAATACGTTATATTATAAAATTGGTATAAACAGCCTGAGATTTAGTGATGCAAAAGTAATAAATTTTCCTATTAAAAATTATTCATTAAAATATTATTGTTTTTTGAAAATAAATTCTACCTTTGCGAACCGAAATTAACGACGTTTTAAACATAATTATCAATACAGTATGCCGACGATTCAACAATTAGTTCGTAAAGGCCGAAAGAAATTGAACGATAAGAGCAAGGCTCCCGCCCTGGATTCATGTCCTCAGAGGCGCGGTGTTTGTGTGCGTGTATATACCACCACACCTAAGAAGCCGAACTCAGCCATGCGTAAAGTAGCCAGGGTGAGACTGACTAACCAGAAGGAAGTAAACGCATATATTCCGGGAGAAGGTCACAACCTCCAGGAGCACTCCATTGTATTGATCCGCGGCGGAAGGGTAAAAGACCTTCCCGGTGTGAGGTATCACCTGATTCGCGGAGCACTGGACACTTCGGGTGTGGAAGGAAGGACCCAGCGCAGATCAAAGTACGGAACAAAGAGACCTAAGAAAAGATAAGCATATTATATAATGAGGAAGACCAAACCAAAAAAACGAATTCTGTTGCCGGATCCAAGGTATAAGGATCCCTATGTAACAAGGTTTGTAAACAATTTAATGCTTAGCGGCAAGAAGAGCAAGGCTTACGATATTTTCTACGAAGCCATGGACCTGATCGAGGAACGTACCAAGGACGTAGAAAAGCCGGCTCTGGAAATTTTTAAACAGGCACTGGAAAATGTAACACCACAGGTAGAGGTGAAGAGCAGAAGGGTAGGTGGTGCTACTTTCCAGGTCCCTATGGAAGTAAGGTCCGATCGCAAGACCTCCATTTCCATGAAGGCCCTCATTCTGTTTGCCCGCAAACGTCCGGGTAAATCCATGAGTGAGAAACTGGCATCAGAAACAATAGCAGCATTTAATAACGAAGGCGGAGCGTATAAAAAGAAAGAAGACACGCACCGTATGGCAGAGGCCAATAAAGCCTTTGCGCATTTCAGGTTCTAATATATTTTTATTGAAATAGCATTTATTGCAAGGTAAGTGTGCGACACTTATGAACCCAGATTTACAACATACAAGAAATATCGGGATCATGGCGCACATCGATGCCGGGAAGACTACCACCACAGAACGCGTATTGTTCTATACAGGTATCACCCATCGCATCGGTGAGGTCCATGACGGAGCCGCTACGATGGACTGGATGGTACAGGAGCAGGAACGCGGAATCACCATCACATCAGCAGCCACCACCACTTTCTGGAACAACAACAACCGGGAGTACAAGATCAATATTATTGATACTCCGGGTCACGTGGACTTCACCGTTGAGGTGGAGCGTTCCCTGAGGGTACTCGATGGCGCTGTAGCCGTATTCTGTGCGGTGGGTGGCGTGGAGCCCCAGAGTGAAACAGTCTGGCGCCAGGCCGATAAGTACAAAGTTCCCCGCGTCGCCTTTATAAATAAGATGGACCGCGTGGGTGCCGATTTCTTTGGTGTGGTTCAGGAGATCCAGGACAAGCTGGGATCCAACCCTGTACCCATGCAGATTCCTTTTGGTGCCGAGGAGAATTTCAAAGGGATGGTGGACCTGATCGAACGCAGGGCCATTGTCTGGAAAGAGGACGAGGAAATGGGTATGAAGTATGAATACTGCGACATCCCCGTGGACCTGATCGACACCGTGGAAGAGTGGAGGGAGAAGCTGGTGGAAGCTGTCTGTGTTTCCGACGATGAGCTGCTCAACAAATTCCTGGAAGACAGGGATTCCATTACTGTAGAAGAATTTATGTCATATGCCCGCAGGGCCACCATCAATATGGATATTGTACCGGTGCTCTGCGGTTCTGCATTTAAGAACAAGGGTGTACAGCGTTTGCTGGATGCCATCACCGACCTGCTGCCCAGTCCGCTCGATAAGGGCGCTGTTGCAGGCATTGATCCCAGAAACGATAATGAGATTTCCAGGGAGCCCAGCGATGAGGAGCCTTTAACCGGACTGGTATTCAAAATTGCCACCGATCCCTTTGTAGGTCGTCTGGCCTATGTAAGAGTGTATTCGGGTAAACTACAGGAAGGCGTGATGGTGCTGAATAACCGCACCGGGAAGAAGGAACGCATCAGCCGCATTTACCAGATGCACGCCAACAAGCAAAATCCCCTGAAGGAGATCAGTGCCGGCGACATTTGCGCCGTGGTTGGATTGAAGGAGCTGAGGACAGGTGACTCAATCACCAACGTGGGGAAACCCATGATCCTTGAAGCCATTGACTTCCCCGAGCCCGTTATCGGAATTGCCATTGAACCCAAAACCCAGGCCGACATCGACAAGCTTGGAATCGCACTGCATAAACTGGCTGAAGAAGATCCTACCTTTCAGATACGCAGTAACGTTGACACCGGCCAGACCACCATTAACGGAATGGGAGAACTTCACCTGGAGATCCTTATGGACCGCCTGAAGCGTGAGTTCAAGGTAGAGTGTAATGTGGGTACCCCCCAGGTAAACTACAAGGAGGCACTGACCACCGAGGTGAAGCACAGGGAGGTATTTAAGAAGCAGACCGGCGGCCGTGGTAAGTTTGCAGATATTGAAATATATATGGGTCCCACCGACGATAATATGAAGGGACTGCAGTTTGTAAGCGAGATCAGGGGAGGCAATGTTCCCCGCGAATATATTCCATCGGTGGAGAAAGGATTCAGGAATGCCATGTTCAACGGACCCCTGGCCGGATTCCCCATCGATAACCTGAAGATAAGATTGATGGACGGTTCATACCACGCAGTGGATTCAGACCAACTATCATTTGAGATTGCAGCCAGGCAGGCATTCAGACACGCGGCCTCCAAGGCAGGTCCTGTAATGCTTGAACCAGTTATGGCAGTTGAGGTGGTTACCCCCGAGGAGTACATGGGAGATGTGATCTCCGATCTGAACAAGCGACGCGGACAGGTGGAAGGAATGGATTCAAAAGCAGGAGCAAGGGTAATCAAAGCCAAAGTTCCCCTGGCTGAGCAATTTGGATATGTAACCGTATTAAGAACCCTTTCTTCAGGAAGGGCAAGTTCAACCATGGAGTTCAGTCATTACGAACCCATGCCTGAGGGTCTGTCCAAAGAAATACTTGAAAAGGCAACAGGAAAAGTTTAGATATAATCAGATAGATAATGAGTCAGAAGATTAGAATTAAATTAAAGTCATACGATCACAACCTGGTTGACAAATCAGCCGAGAAGATTGTAAAGACAGTGAAGTCCACCGGAGCTGTGGTTAGCGGACCCGTTCCACTGCCCACACACAAGAGGGTGTACACTGTATTGAGATCTCCCTTTGTGAATAAGAAATCCAGGGAGCAGTTCCAGTTAAGCTCATTCAAAAGGCTGCTGGATATTTACAGTTCCACTCCCAAAACCATCGATGCACTCATGAAGCTTGAGTTGCCCAGTGGTGTAGAAGTTGAAATTAAAGTCTAACACAGGTAAAAACGAAATAAAATGCCAGGATTAATTGGTAAGAAAATCGGAATGACTTCCGTTTTCGACAAAGATGGAAAGAACATCCCCTGTACAGTGATACAGGCTGGACCCTGCACGGTGACACAGGTGAAGACCGTCGAAAGTGACGGTTATGCATCAGTTCAACTGGCTTTTGACGACAAAAAGGAGAAAAACACTCCCAAGGCCGAACAGGGCCACTTCGCCAAAGCCAACACCACCCCCAAGAAAAAGGTGATTGAACTGAAGGGATTTGTGAAAGATTGGAAACCGGGTGACGTAATCACTGTGGATTATTTTAACGATGACACCTGGTTGGATGTCTCCGGGATTTCCAAAGGTAAAGGCTTTCAGGGTGTGGTGAAACGCTACAATTTTGCGGGCGTTAACGACGCTACTCATGGTCAGCACAACAGAATGCGTGCTCCCGGTTCACTGGGTGCCTCTTCTTATCCTTCCAGGGTATTCAAGGGAATGCGCATGGGCGGCCAAACCGGAAATAAAAGGGTGAAGATTCTGAATCTCAGGGTGGTGAAGATCGTTCCCGAGAACAATTTGCTTATCCTGAAAGGTTCTGTTCCCGGATCAAATGGTTCATATTTAATTATTGAGAAGTGATGGAATTAGATGTAGTCAAAATAAGCGGCGAAAGCACCGGGAAAAAGGTGAAACTGAACAAGGAGATTTTTGGGATTGAGCCCAACGATCACGCCATCTACATGGATGTGAAGCAAATCATGGCCCATAAGCGTCAGGGTACTTCCAAGACCAAGGAGCGTAGCGAGATTCAGGGAAGCCGCAAGAAGATCAAGCGTCAGAAGGGTACAGGTACTGCACGTTTTGGGGATATCAAGAACCCCCTGTTCAGAGGCGGTGGACGTGTTTTCGGTCCCAGGCCCAGAAATTATGGTGGAAAACTGAACCGCAAGGTGAAGGAGCTGGCACGTAAATCAGCCCTCTCCTACAAGGTACAGAATAAGCAGATGATGGTTGTGGAAGACTTTAACATGGAAGCTCCCAAAACCAGCGAATTTGCTACCATCCGGAAAAATTTGAAGATCGACGACAAAAAGTCTCTTTTCGTAATCGGCGAAAGAAATAAAAACATATATTTGTCGTCTCGAAATTTGCAGAATTTAAAGGTTGTAACTCTTTCAGAATTAAATACATATGAAATAATGAATGCATCCGCATTGTTATTCATTGAGAGTTCACTTGACGTTCTGCAGAAGAACGCTTAAACGTAAGGAGTCATGAACATATTAATTAAGCCCATAGTAACCGAGAAGATGACCGCCCAGGGGGAGGACTTCAACCGCTATGGTTTCGTAGTAGATAAGAGCGCCAACAAGCTGCAAATCAAGCAGGCCGTGGAAGAGCTTTACGATGTGAAGGTATCGGAAGTGAATACCATGAGTTATGCCGGTAAGCGCAAGCAGCGTCATACCAAGAGTGGAGTTTCTGTTGGAAAGACCGCCTCTTACAAGAAAGCAGTGGTTACGCTGGCTGAAGGAGAAGTAATTGATTTTTACAGCAACATTTAAGAAAAGATGGCAATTAAAAAGTATAAACCCACTACCCCGGGTCAACGATTTAAGGAGATCTCCGCTTACGACGATCTCACTCCCGGAACAAGTCCTGAGAAGTCTTTGCTGAGGCCCATTAAGAAGAGTGGCGGGCGCAACAATACAGGAAAAATGACCATGCGCTATATGGGTGGCGGTCATAAGAAGAGGTATCGCCTGATTGACTTCAAGAGGAACAAAGACAACATGGATGCTACAGTTAAGAGCATTGAGTATGATCCCAACCGTTCGGCAAGGATCGCACTGCTTGTTTATGCCGATGGAGAGAAGCGCTACATCATTGCTCCTGAAAAAATTAAGGTGGGACAAAAAGTTACTTCAGGCGATCGTGTCGTACCCGAAGTCGGAAACAGCATGCTGCTGGCCAACATTCCCCTGGGAACCGATGTGCATAACATCGAACTGAAGCCCGGAAAGGGAGGAATGCTTGCCAGAAGCGCCGGATCGTACGGAACCCTGACTTCAAGGGATGGTAAGTATGCCATCATCAGGCTTCCTTCCGGAGAATCCAGGATGGTCCTGACCACATGCCGTGCCACCGTTGGTATCGTTTCCAACTCAGACCACGGATTGGAGAAAAGCGGAAAAGCAGGTCGTTCACGCTGGAAAGGACGTCGTCCGCGTACACGTGGTGTGGCCATGAACCCGGTGGATCACCCCATGGGTGGGGGCGAAGGCCGTGCTTCAGGAGGACATCCCCGTTCCAGGACCGGTTTGCCGGCCAAGGGCTACAAAACCCGTTCGAAGAAGAAGTACTCTGACAGGTACATTGTTGAAAAGAGAAAATCAAAAAAATAAGATAGCATGAGCCGTTCGTTGAAAAAAGGACCATTTATCGATTTCAAGCTGGAGAAGCGTATCGTGGATATGAACGATTCCGGGAAGAAGTCAGTGATCAAAACATGGTCGAGAAGGTCGGTGATCTCTCCGGATTTTGTGGGCCATACCATTGCCGTTCACAATGGCAACAAGTTTATTCCGGTATATGTAACTGAGAACATGGTGGGACACAAACTGGGTGAATTTGCACCTACCCGCATGTTCAGGGGTCATGGTGGAAAGCAGCGATAATATTTTAATCCTAGGAAGAAATGGGTGCAAGAAAAAGAAACAGAGCAAATAAGATCAAGGAAGAGAAGGCAAACAGGTATTACGCCGTACTGCGTAACTGCCCGACCTCTCCCCGCAAAATGCGTCTGGTTACCGATATGATAAAAGGTGTGGAGGTGAACAAAGCACTTGATATGCTTAAGTTCAGTTCCAAGGAAGCCTCCCGCAAGGTTGAGAAGCTTTTGCTTTCAGCTATTGCCAACTGGCAGGCCAAAAATGAAGGAGCAAGAATTGAGGAGAGCGATCTTTATGTAAAAGAAGCGTATGTGGATCAGTCCAGGACCCTGAAAAGGATCCAGCCTGCACCACAGGGAAGGGCTCACAGAATCAGGAAGCGTTCAAACCATGTGACCGTAGTAATCGACAGCAGGAATCAGGTCGAGGAACAAGAAGTTGTACAAGAACAAGAAAATCAAGCATAGATGGGACAAAAAGTAAATCCAATTGGTAATCGCCTGGGAATCATCAAAGGATGGGATTCCAACTGGTATGGCGGAAAAGATTATTCTGTCAAGCTCGTTGAGGACAACAAGATCAGGGAATACCTGAATGCCCGTTTGGCCAAGGCCAGCATTTCCAAGATTATCATTGAGCGTACCTTAAAGCTCATCACCGTGACTGTGAATACTGCACGTCCGGGAATCATTATTGGTAAAGGCGGACAGGAAGTGGATAAGCTGAAGGAGGAATTGAAGAACATCACCAAGAAAGAGGTTCAGATCAATATCTTCGAGGTGAAGCGTCCCGAACTGGATGCCACCATCGTAGCCAACAACATTGCCCGCCAGGTGGAAGGCAAGATCTCCTACCGGAGAGCCATCAAAATGGGAATCGCTTCTACCATGCGTATGGGAGCTGAAGGAATCAAAGTGCTGATCAGCGGACGTCTGGGTGGTGCAGAGATGGCACGTACCGAGACTTACAAGGACGGAAGGATTCCACTTCATACCCTTCGTGCCGACATCGACTATGCACTGGCCGAAGCCCATACCAAAGTGGGAGTGGTCGGAGTTAAAGTCTGGATCTGCAACGGGGAGATTTTTGGAAAGCGTGACCTGAGTCCCAACATTGGTGCATCCAACGTGAAGCCCAAAGGAGGCGGAAGAGGACCCAGGAAAGATCGAGGAGACCGGAGGCGCTAGAAGGGCAGATAATAAAGGTATAATCAGGAAAATTATTAAGCATGTTACAACCGAAAAAAACCAAATACAGGAGAATGCAGAAGGGGCGCATGAAAGGAAACGCCCAGAGGGGAAATCAACTTGCATTCGGTTCGTTTGGTATTAAAGCACTTGAAAGTGCATGGATCACAGGCCGCCAGATAGAGGCAGCCCGTCAGGCCATCACCCGTCATATGAAGAGGGAAGGACAGCTCTGGATCCGTATTTTCCCGGCAAAACCCATTACCAAGAAGCCTGCTGAAGTGCGTATGGGTAAAGGTAAAGGTGCCCCCGAAGGATTTGTATATCCCATTACCCCGGGAAGGGTCATTTTCGAACTGGAAGGCGTACCCTTTGAAGTAGCTAAGGAAGCGCTGCGCCTGGGTGCCCAGAAATTTCCCATCACCACCAAGTTTGTGGTTCGCAGGGATTACGTCGAACAGTCAGAAAGTCGTTAGTCGATAGAAAAAAGTAGATAGAAAAAAAATAGACTCATGAAGAGTTCAGAAATCAGAGAATTAACACAAGAGGAGTTGCAGGAGCGCCTTGAAAGCGAGGAGAGCATGCTGGTTCGCATGAAGATGAACCATGCCGTATCCCCCCTGGATAACCCTAATAAGATTGTGGAGACACGCAAGAACATTGCAAGGCTGAAGACCGAGGTTAATGCCAGGCAAATTCAAGAGCAGTCAGAAAAGTAAGAGAGTTTTAGAATATGGAAACAACAAGAAATACAAGACGCGAACGTGTGGGTGTTGTGGTAAGCAACAGCATGGAGAAATCCATCCTGATCACTGTGAAGCAAAAAGTGAAGCACCCCATTTACGGTAAATTCGTGAACAAGACCTCCAAGTTTATGGCTCATGACGAAGAGAATGCCTGCAATGTGGGAGATACCGTGAAGATAAGCGAGACCAGGCCCCTGAGCAAGAGCAAGAGGTGGAGATTAGTAGAAATTATCGAAAGAGCTAAGTAAGATGGTACAACAAGAGAGTAGATTATCCGTAGCCGACAACAGCGGAGCCAAAGAAGTTCTGGTGATCCGTGTACTTGGGGGTACAAAAAAGCGCTACGCATCCATTGGCGACAAGGTGGTTGTAACTGTAAAGAGTGCCATTCCTTCAGGTGAAGTGAAGAAGGGAACCGTATCCAAGGCGGTTGTGGTAAGGACCAAGAAAGAGATCAGGCGCAAAGATGGTTCTTACATCAGGTTCGACGACAATGCAGTTGTATTGCTGAACAACCTGGATGAGATGAGGGGTACCCGTATATTCGGGCCCGTCGCCAGGGAACTTCGGGATCACCACATGAAAATTGTTTCACTGGCCCCGGAGGTATTGTAAAAATTCAAATGATCATTCCCATGCAGAAGAAATTACATATTAAAAAAGGAGACCAGGTGATCGTCAACAGTGGCGAGTACAAGGGACAAAAGGGCAGGGTTTTGAATGTGAACCGTGACAAAGACCGCGCCATCGTAGAAGGTGTGAACATGGTATCCAAGCACACCAAGCCCAATGCAAACAATCCCCAGGGAGGAATTACCAAGCAGGAAGCTTCTGTGCATATTTCCAACCTGAACCTGATAGATCCTTCCTCAGGTGAAGCCACCAGGGCTGGAAGGAAGCTCAACGATAAAAACAAATTAGTGAGATACGCTAAAAAATCAGGTGAGGAGATCAAGTAAGATGGACAAGCAATACATACCTACATTACAGAAGAAATACACCGATGAGATCGTAGCCTCTCTTAAGGAGAAGTTCGCATACTCATCCGTGATGCAGACCCCACGCCTTCAGAAGATCGTGATTAACAGTGGAGTTGGTCAGGCTATCGCCGACAAGAAACTCATTGATGTGACCCAGGAAGAGCTGACACAGATTGCAGGACAGAAGGCTGTGCAGACCGTTTCCACCAAGGACATTTCGAACTTCAAACTGCGCCGGGGCATGCCCATTGGCGTGAAGGTAACTCTTCGCCGCGAGCGCATGTATGAGTTCCTGGAGCGACTGATCAATGTGGCCCTGCCCAGGATCCGCGACTTTAAAGGCGTTTCATCCAAATTCGACGGACGTGGTAACTATACCATGGGCATCAGCGAGCAGATCATTTTCCCTGAGATTGACATCGACAAGATCAGCAAGATCATGGGACTGGAGATCACTTTTGTGACCTCGGCTGCAAGCGATGAAGAAGGAAAAGCCCTTTTGAAGGAATTTGGTATACCGTTTAAAAACGAAAATAAATAGAGCCATGGCCAAAGAATCAATGAAAGCTCGCGAAGTAAAGCGTCAGAAACTGGTTGAAAAGTACGCTGAGAAAAGAGCAAAACTCAAAGCTGAAGGTGATTACGTGGGACTGAGCAGGTTGCCACGCAATTCAAATCCCATCAGGCTTCATAACCGCTGTAAACTTACCGGCCGACCCAAAGGTTACATGCGTCAGTTCGGCATCAGCAGAATTACCTTCAGGGAGATGGCTTCCGAAGGGTTGATCCCTGGTATTAAAAAAGCATCCTGGTAGTCGATAGTCGTTAGTCGATAGTCGAACAGGAGCAAATGAAACTCACTGGATTAGCCAGTAAAGTCAAACAAGAAAAAAAGAGAAAAAGATATGACAGATCCGATTGCAGATTATCTTACCCGCATAAGAAACGCCGTAATGGCCAATCATAAGGTAGTGGAAATTCCTGCATCCAATATTAAGAAGGACATTACCCGCATCCTTTTCGATAAAGGATATATCCTGAATTACAAATTTGAAGAGGAAGGTCCCCAGGGAAACATCAAGATTGCCCTGAAGTACAATCCCGAGACTAAGATGTCCGCTATTAAGTCAATCCAGCGCATTTCTAAGCCCGGATTGAGGAAGTATGTGGACAAGAACAACCTTCCCAGGGTTCTGAACGGACTGGGGATAGCCATTTTATCAACCTCACAGGGCGTGATGACCGATAAGGAAGCCCGCAGCCTGAACATCGGCGGAGAGGTACTTTGTTATGTATATTAATTGATTAAGGAGAATAACTCATGTCAAGGATAGGAATTTTACCCATCGACATACCTGCAGGTGTTAGCATCGAGGTGGATAAGGACAACGTGGTGACCATAAAGGGGCCCAAAGGAGAGCTGAACCAGAAGGTGGATAAGAACATCACTGTAAAGGTGGAGGAGAACCAGGTGAATATTTCCAGGTCGACTGAACAAAAAGACCATAAAGCAAAGCACGGACTTTACCGTTCGCTGATCAATAATATGGTAAAGGGTGTATCCGAAGGGTATACCATTCAGCAGGAGCTGGTAGGTGTTGGATACAGGGCAGAAGTAAAGAACGGCAACCGCCTGGAGCTGAGCCTTGGATTTTCCCACGACATCATCATGCAAATGCCCGCTGAAGTAAAGGTGGAAGCCAAAACCGAGCGTCGGCAGAATCCGGTGATCACCCTGACCAGCATCGACAAGCAGCTGATCGGACAGGTGGCCGCCAAGATCCGCTCCCTACGTCCGCCGGAGCCTTACAAGGGTAAAGGGATTAAATTCGTTGGTGAACAATTACGCCGTAAGGCTGGTAAAGCAGCTAGCGTCTAGTGAATAGTGGACGGTGAACAGGGAGCAGTGAAATCCACTGATCACCGGTCACCAATCACAAACCGGGAACTCCCGGAGAAAGAAGAAGAGAATAATAAAGGATAAATAGAATAAAGATGGCTTTAACAAAAGCAGACAGAAGGCAGAGAATCAAGTACAGGATCCGCAAGCGCTTATCCGGCAGCGACGCACGTCCACGGATGAGTGTATACCGTAGCAACAAGCAGATCTATGTACAGCTGGTAAATGATGTAACCGGAGAGACACTGGTTGCAGCCTCTTCCAAGGAAAAAGAGATTGCTTCCCAGAAAGTCAACAAGATTGAGCAGGCTAAACTGGTAGGCAAGCGCATTGCCGAGAAAGCAAAAGAAAAAGGAATTGAAACCGTCGTTTTCGACCGGAACGGGTATTTATACCATGGCAGGGTTAAAAGTTTAGCAGATGCTGCCAGGGAAAGCGGACTTAAATTATAAGATAGATATGTCAACAGGTATCAGAAAAGTAAAAACAAGTGACCTCGAGTTGAAGGACCGTCTGGTAAGCATTCAACGTGTAACCAAGGTGACCAAAGGTGGACGTACCTTCAGTTTCTCAGCCATTGTGGTAGTGGGAAATGAGGAAGGGATTGTAGGCCACGGTTTGGGTAAAGCCAACGAAGTGACTACTGCCATTGCCAAAGGGGTGGAAGATGCCAAGAAGAACCTGATCAAGGTACCCATCATCAATGGAACCATACCTCACGAACAGTATGGTAAATACGGAGGTGCCAAGGTATTTATCAAGCCTGCTTCCGGTGGTACAGGTGTCAAGGCCGGTGGTGCGATGCGTGCCGTCCTGGAGAGTGTCGGAGTGAAGGATGTACTTGCCAAGAGCAAGGGATCATCCAATCCCCACAACCTGGTGAAAGCCACTTTTAATGCACTGCTCGAGCTCAGGGACGCCAACGCAGTTGCACGGCAGAGAATGGTTTCACTGAACAAAGTGTTTAACGGATAATATTAGGATACGATGGGAAAAATTAAAGTGACCCAGGTAAAGAGTGCCATCAAGCATACCGTAAGGCAGAAAAGGACTTTAGAGGCACTTGGACTCAGGAAGCTTCACCAGACTGTCGAGCACGAAGCCACCCCCCAGGTAATGGGAATGGTTGGCAAGGTGAGTCACCTGGTTGAAGTCGAAGAAGTGAAATAGTGACTGGTGACTGGTGATTGGTGATTGGTGACTGGTGATTGTTGACTGGTGATTGGTGATCAGAGAAATAGAAAAAGTAAAAATATATATACGATGGAATTAAGTAATTTAAAACCGGCAAAGGGCTCCACAAAGAGCAAGAAGAGGATCGGTCGCGGACAGGGTTCCGGCTACGGTGGAACTTCCACACGCGGGCACAAGGGACAGAAGTCCCGTTCCGGTTACTCCCGGAAAACCGGATTTGAGGGTGGACAGATGCCATTGCAGCGCCGGGTTCCCAAATTTGGTTTTAAAAACATCAACCGCAAGGAATATAAGGGGATCAATGTCAGCACACTTCAGGAACTTGCCGAGGCAAGGAAACTGACCGACATCAATGTGGATATTCTGATCGAGGCTGGCCTGGCCCGAAAGAATTCGCTTGTAAAGATCCTTGGAAATGGTGAACTGAAGACCAAACTGAATGTGAAAGCTCACGCATTTTCCAAATCCGCAGTAGCTGCTATTGAAGCACAGAAAGGTACTGCAGAGGTAATCTGATTGAATCGGACTGAACTATGAAGAAGTTTATAGAAACATTAAAGAATATCTGGAAGATCGAGGACCTCAGGTCCAGGATCCTGTATACACTCGGAATTATTTTGATCTACCGTCTGGGTACGCACATTGTGCTTCCCGGAATTAATCCGGTGATCATTTCCGAGATGGCAAGTCGCAATCAGGGCGGAGGCGGAATTCTCGACCTTCTCAATCTTTTTACAGGAGGAGCATTCGCCAGGGCTTCAATCTTTGGACTCGGAATCATGCCTTACATCTCTGCATCCATCGTGGTTCAGTTGCTGGGTATTGCAGTTCCCTATTTCCAGAAATTGCAGCGAGAAGGTGAAAGCGGGAGAAGGAAGATCAACCAGATTACCAGGTATCTTACACTTGCTATTCTTATCCCACAGGGATTAAGTTATATTACCAGCTTACGTTACCAGTTGCCTGCCGAGGCTTTTTCACCTATATTCTCAAGGATGGCCTCCATGGTGATCCTTACCGCCGGAACCATGTTTATCATGTGGCTGGGTGAGAAGATTACCGACAAAGGGATCGGGAATGGTATTTCGCTGATCATTATGATCGGGATCATTGCCCGGATGCCCCAGTCACTGGGTATGGAATTCATGGAGAAGCTGGGTAACCAGGGAGGTGGACTTGTCTCTTTCCTTGTGGAAATATTGATCCTGTTCGTGGTATTTATGGGAACCATTCTGCTGGTGCAGGGTACCCGGAGGATACCGGTGCAGTACGCCAAACGTATTGTTGGTAACAAGCAGTATGGCGGTGTTCGCCAGTACATTCCCCTGAAAGTGAATGCAGCCGGTGTAATGCCCATCATTTTTGCCCAGGCATTTATGTTTATTCCCATTACCGTGGCAGGTTTCGCCAAAGCAGATGCAGCATCCGGTTTTGCTGCTGTATTCAGCAATCCGGTAGGATTCTGGTACAACTTTACCAATGCCATGCTGATTGTCCTGTTTACATACTTTTATACAGCCATTACCGTGAATCCCACGCAGATGGCCGAGGATATGAAAAAGAACGGTGGATTTATTCCTGGTGTGAAGCCAGGTCGTAAAACCGCCGAGTTCCTGGATGCAATTATGTCCAGGATCACTTTACCCGGATCCTTTTTTCTGGCTTTCGTGGCCATTATGCCTGCCTTCGCAATGATAGCCGGTGTAAATCAGAGTTTTGCCCAGTTCTTCGGTGGCACCTCCCTCCTGATTATGGTAGGTGTGATCCTGGATACACTGCAGCAGATCGAAAGTCACCTGTTGATGCGTCACTATGACGGATTGACCAAGTCAGGCAGGATTAAAGGCCGGACAGGCAGTGCAGCTGCCATATAGTACAGAGAGAACGTTCTTTGATGATTTTAATTAAGACTGCGGACGAAATTGAGTTACTGCGTAACAGCAACCAGCTTGTTTCGCTTACACTTGCCGAGCTGGCGAAACACATCCGGCCCGGCGTGTCTACCGAAAAGCTGGATCAGATCGCAGAAGCTTTCATCCGTGATCATGGGGCAGTCCCCGGGTTCCTTGGGTACCAGGGTTACCCCAAAACACTTTGCACCTCTGTAAACTCACAGGTGGTGCACGGGATCCCTTCCGGGAAGGTCATTCTTAAGGAAGGAGACCTTTTGTCGGTGGATTGTGGAGTGATCATGGAAGGATATTATGGCGATACTGCCTTTAGCTTCGAGGTTGGAGAGGTGAGTGAGAAGGTCCGTGGTTTACTTGGCACAACGCGTGAGTGTCTGATCAGGGGTGTGGAACAGGCCCTGGAAGGGAAAAGGGTTGGTGATATCGGATATGCGGTTCAGCAACTGGCAGAAAGCAAAGGCTACAGTGTAGTCAGAGAGATGGTCGGACACGGTCTGGGACGACAGTTGCATGAAGCACCCGAGGTACCCAATTACGGAAGAAGGGGAACCGGGCCCAAGCTGAAGAAGGGAATGGTCATCTGCATCGAACCCATGATAAACATGGGTCGCAGGCAGATCCAGCAGGAACCCGACGGATGGACCATACGCGCAGCAGACAAGCTGCCCTCTGCCCATTTTGAACTGGCAGTGGCAATAGATAAGCAGAAGGCCGACGTGCTGTCTACCTTCTCGTATATTGATGAAGTGTTACAAAAACAGAGCAACTAAATGGCAAAACAGACTTCTATCGAACAGGATGGTGTAATCACCGAAGCATTGTCGAATGCGATGTTTCGGGTAGAGCTGGAAAACGGACACGTTATTACGGCTCATATCTCTGGAAAAATGAGAATGCACTACATTAAGTTGTTACCTGGTGACAGGGTCAAAGTGGAAATGTCGCCTTACGATTTAACGAAAGGTAGAATTTCATTCCGTTATAAGTAACGGACCTTAGAAGCTCGCTTCACTCGCGTTAGAATGTTAGAGTGTTAGAAAAAGAATAAAAGGAAAATAAGATAGACAAGAACTCATGAAGGTAAGAGCATCTGTAAAAAAGCGTAGCGCTGACTGTAAAATAGTCAGAAGAAAAGGACGCTTGTATGTTATTAATAAGAAGAATCCCAAGTTCAAACAGCGCCAGGGATAAAGATTTTATTTAAAAAAATTAAAAAAGCATTATGGCTAGAATAGTTGGTGTAGACCTGCCCAAAAACAAAAGAGGCGAAGTAAGCCTGACCTACATTTATGGCATTGGTCGCAGCCGTGCGCAATCCATTCTTGATGCAGCGGGTGTTGATCGCAGTATCAAGGTGAAAGACTGGAATGATGACCAGATTGCTGCCATCAGGAAGGTGATTAACGAAACAGAAGACTATAAGGTTGAAGGTGAATTAAGGTCATCCGTTCAGCTGAACATCAAGCGACTGATGGACATCGGTTCCTACCGTGGTATCCGTCACCGTATTGGTCTTCCTACCCGCGGACAGAGTACAAAAAACAATGCCCGTACCCGTAAGGGAAGAAGAAAGACAGTAGCAAACAAGAAGAAAGCAACCAAATAAGAGTTAAGAGCTTATGGCTAAGAAGACAGGATCGTCAAAAAAACGAACAGTTAAGGTTGAACCAACAGGGCAGGCACATATTCATGCCTCCTTCAATAACATCATCATTTCCCTGACCAACAATCAGGGACAGGTGATCTCATGGGCTTCATCCGGAAAAATGGGATTCAGGGGTTCAAAGAAGAACACTCCCTATGCAGCACAGATGGCTGCACAGAACTGCGCCAAGGTGGCGTATGACCTGGGTCTCAGGAAAGTGAAAGTCTATGTCAAAGGTCCCGGTTCCGGAAGGGAATCAGCCATACGTAACATTCATGCCTCGGGTATAGAAGTTACCGAGATCGTAGATGTAACCCCGCTGCCGCATAACGGCTGCCGTCCTGCCAAAAGGCGGAGGGTATAATTCAGTCTTAAGGAGCTAATCCAAGCTGAAGAGGAAAAGAAATAATTAATAAACAAAATAGATAGATGGCAAGATACAGAGGTCCAAGAACCAAAATTGCTCGTAAGTTCTCAGATCCTATTTTCGGGACAGACAAGTCTTTTGAGAAGAAGAACTATCCCCCGGGAATGCACGGAAATAATAAAAGGAGACGCAAGGCTTCAGAATACGGTATTCAGTTGAAAGAGAAGCAGAAGGCTAAGTATACATATGGTGTGTTGGAGAAGCAGTTCAGGAATATGTTCGACAAGGCTTCCAGGAGTAAGGGTGTAACCGGTGAGGTACTTCTTCAGTTGCTGGAATCCAGGCTCGACAACGTGGTTTACAGGTTGGGACTTTCACCCACACGTGCAGGTGCACGTCAGCTTGTAACTCACAGGCACATCACCGTGAATGGTGACATCGTAAATATTCCCTCTTATACCCTTAAACCAGGCGACGCTGTAGGCGTACGTGAGCGTTCAAAATCACTTGAAGTGATCACAGATTCACTCACAAGCGCCAGGTACGGATCTTCATCATGGCTCGAATTTGATGAGGCTTCCATGATCGGAAAATTCCTGAACCGTCCTGAGCGTGAGGAGATTCCGGAAAATATTAAAGAGCAGCTCATCGTTGAACTTTATTCAAAATAATATAATCACATTTGTATTATGGCCATTTTAGCTTTTCAAAAACCAGATAAGGTCATCATGCTCGAAGCAGATGACAGGTATGGGAAATTTGAGTTTCGTCCTCTCGAACCTGGTTATGGTATCACCGTTGGGAACGCCCTCAGGCGGATCCTGCTCTCTTCCCTGGAAGGGTATGCCATTACCAACATTAAAATTGACAGCGTAGAGCACGAGTTCTCAACCATTACCGGAGTAATCGAGGACCTTACCGAAATTATATTGAATCTGAAGCAGGTTCGCTTCAAGAAACAGATCGAAGATGTGAACGACGAGAAAGTCGTTGTTACCATCACCGGTCAGGAAGAATTCAAAGCAGGAGACCTGCAACGATTCTTAAGCGGATTCAAAGTGCTGAATCCCGAGCTGGTGATCTGTCACATGGAACCTGATGTGAAACTCCAGATGGAAGTTTCAATTAATAAAGGACGCGGATATGTTCCCGCCGACGAGAACAAGCCTGCCGAGGCTGAGTTTGGACTCATCGCCGTAGACTCAATCTACACTCCCATCAAAAACGTGAGGTACGACATTGAGAACTACCGTGTGGAACAGAAGACCGACTATGAGAAACTGATCCTGGAAATCGAAACCGACGGATCCGTTCATCCCAAGGAAGCTTTGAAAGAAGCTGCCAAGATTCTGATCTATCACTTCATGCTCTTCTCCGACGAGAAGATCACCCTCGATACCGATGAAAAATTCGCCAACGAGGAGTTTGATGAGGAAGTACTGCATATGCGTCAGCTTCTGAAAGCCAAACTGGTAGACCTGGATCTTTCCGTAAGGGCCCTTAACTGCCTGAAGGCAGCCGAGGTTGAGACCCTGGGCGACCTGGTGAAGTTTAACAAAAACGACCTTCTGAAATTCAGAAACTTTGGCAAGAAATCGCTCACCGAGCTTGAAGAACTTCTGGTCAATATGAATCTGACTTTCGGAATGGATACAAGTAAATACAAACTGGACAAGGATTAAGTATAATGAGACATAAGAAAAGTTTTAATCACTTAGGGAGGAAGAGTGCACACCGAAAGGCCATGCTGTCCAATATGGCATGTTCATTGATCAGGCACAAGCGGATTGAAACAACCACAGCCAAGGCCAAGGCCCTGAAAAGGTACATCGAACCTTTGATCACCAGGTCCAGGGACGATTCAACCCATGCCCGCAGGGTGGTATTCAGTTACCTGCAGGAAAAAGAGGCCGTAGCCGAACTTTTCCGCGAAGTGGCAAGCAAGGTTGGAGATCGCCCGGGCGGATACACGCGCATCATCAAGCTTGGAAACAGGCTGGGTGACAATGCCGATATGTGCATCATCGAGCTGGTGGATTTCAATGAGAACCTGCTGGCCGAAAAAGCTGCAGCTAAGAAATCCAGCACGCGTCGTCGCCGTGGAGGCAAGAAGAAAACTGAAGGAGCTGTAGCCGAAACTGAGGGAGTTGTAGCCGAAACTGAGGAGGCTCCTGTTGAAGCAATAGCTGAAGAGGTGACAGAGGAAGTTGCTGAGGCGGTGAAAGCCGAAGAGCCTGTGGCTGAAACTCCCAATGAGGAACCGGCTGCTGAGGTTAAGGAAGATACTTCTGCAGAAGAGAAGCAAGCGGAGGATCTGAGCGAAGCAAAGAAGGACGATAAAGCTGAAGAGGAACAAGCTCCTGCTGAGGAGGAACAAGCTCCTGCTGAGGAGGTGAAAGCGAAGAAGGACGATAAAGCTGAAGAGGAAGATACAAACAAATAAAATATATCAAATCATGGGACAAATCGTTGATATTCATGCACGTGAAATTCTTGACTCACGCGGTAATCCCACTGTTGAAGTGGAAGTAACCCTGGCCAGTGGTTTTGTTGGGCGCGCCGGCGTTCCTTCAGGAGCCTCCACAGGTGAGAATGAAGCACTGGAATTAAGGGATGGTGATAAGGACCGTTACCTGGGTAAAGGTGTACAAAAAGCTGTTGACAATGTAAATAAGGTGATCGCTGAGGAGCTGGTCGGAATGGACGCACTTGACCAGGTGGCCATCGACCAGAAGATGCTTGACCTGGATGGTACCAAAACCAAGAGCAAGCTGGGCGCAAATGCCATGCTTGGTGTATCTCTGGCAGTAGCTAAAGCCGCAGCCATGTATCACGATATGCCACTCTACCGCTATATAGGTGGTACCAATGCAAAACACCTGCCTGTTCCCATGATGAATATTATCAACGGAGGATCTCATTCAGATGCTCCCATTGCCTTCCAGGAATTCATGATTCGTCCCATTGGAGCCAGCAGCTTCAAGGAAGGATTGAGAATGGGTGCCGAAGTCTTTCATGCACTTAAGAAAGTTCTGAAGAGCAGGGGATTAAGCACTGCTGTAGGTGATGAGGGTGGGTTTGCTCCCGAGCTGGAAGGAACCGAAGATGCACTGGAAAGCATTCTTAAGGCTGTGGAAGCTGCAGGATATAAGCCCGGCAAAGATATTACCATTGCTCTGGACTGTGCTGCTTCTGAGTTTTTTGAGAATGGAGTTTACGACTATTCCAAGTTCGAAGGCGAAGGCGGAGCCAGGCGTTCCTCCGAAGAGCAGGCTGCGTACCTGGCCGAACTGATTGAAAAATATCCCATCGATTCCATCGAAGATGGCATGGATGAAGCTGACTGGGATGGTTGGGTTGTTCAGAACAAACTGATTGGGGACAAGTGCCAGCTGGTAGGGGATGACCTCTTCGTTACCAACGTGGAGTATCTCTCCAAGGGAATTGAACTGGATTGTGCCAATTCCATTCTGATCAAGGTAAACCAGATCGGTACGCTTACCGAGACCCTGAATACCATTGAAATGGCGCACAGGGCCGGTTATACCACTGTCACCTCGCACCGTTCCGGTGAGACCGAAGATGCTACCATTGCCGATATTGCAGTGGCCACTAACTCGGGACAGATCAAGACCGGATCCCTGAGCCGTTCAGACAGGATAGCCAAATATAACCAGTTGCTTCGCATTGAAGAGGAGTTGGGCAGTACAGCTATTTACGGGTATTAACAGCAGTAAAAGCTCTAAAAAACCTGTTTTTAAATAGCTTTTTCATATAGAACTTAAGAAGGGGCTGGACTGCAAAGGATAGCCCCTTTTTACATATATGGGCCTGGGCTGAACGTTTCTAAGGACCGGGCGTTTTATTAAGTACAATAGCACCCTGCACATTCCCACTCACATATCCTCGCTTTACACTGGCAGGTTGCTTTACAGGAGTTGCTGTTATTGAAATAACGGGATTATTGTCTTATATTGTATGACCCTATAATTATTAATATTATCTAATGTAAAACCTAAATTTATATGTCAGTCTTAAAAGAAAGGCTCCACCAGAAGATCGAAGAGTGGAGACCCAGAACAAAAAAACTAGTTAAAGATTACTGTGATGTGGTTGTTGACCAGGTGACCATGGCGCAGGCAATCGGTGGTATGAGGGGACTGAAAAGTCTCGTAACAGATATCTCCTATCTGGATCCTCAGGAAGGAATCAGGTACAGGGGGTATACTCTCCCGGAGGTTTTTGAGAAGCTTCCCAAGCCAAAGGGTGCTGAAATGCCCTATGTGGAAGGCCTCTATTTCCTGTTGCTTACAGGAGATGTCCCCACGGATAGCGAAGTAGCCGACCTGGTTGATGAGTTCAGGAAGCGAAGGATCCTGCCTCGTTACGTATACGAAGTGATTGATGCCTTTCCTTCTTTCTCACCTCCCATGGCTATTTTCTCCGCTGCCATCCTGACCATGCAGAGGGAGTCTTTCTTTGCCAAGAAATACCAGGGAGGAATCAGCAAATCAGATTACTGGGATCCCACTTTTGAGGACTCCCTAAACCTGCTGGCCAAACTGCCCGAGGTGGCAGCTTACATTTATGCCAAGCTCTACAGGGACGGAAACCGGATCCAATCCAATCCAAACCTGGATATGGGAGCCAACTTTGCTCATATGATGGGCATTCCCCAACCCTATGACGATGTATCAAGGCTCAATTTCATTATTCACGCCGATCATGAAAGCGGGAATGTGAGTGCACATACCGGTCACCTGGTGGCCAGCTCACTGTCTGATATTTACCTTTCCATTTCTGCCATGATCAATGGACTGGCAGGCCCCTTGCACGGACTGGCAAATCAGGAGGTATTGAGGTGGCTGCAGAACCTGGTTGAAAAAATGGACGGACAGGTACCCACTGAGGAGGAGATGAAGCAATTTGTCTGGGATACACTTAACTCCGGACAGGTTATTCCCGGATTTGGTCACGCGGTTCTGCGTAAAACAGATCCACGCTACACCCTGCAAAGGGAGTTCTGCCAGACCCATATGAAGGATGACCTCCTGTTCCAGTATACCGATATGCTCTACAAGGTAGTGCCTCCCATCCTCCAGGAACAGGGAAAGGCCAAGAACCCATGGCCTAATGTGGACGCCCAGTCGGGAATTATCCACTGGCATTATGGCATCACCGAGTATGAATTTTATACCGTACTCTTTGGCATTGGAAGGTCCATCGGGATTACAGCTAATATTATCTGGGACAGGGCCCTTGGTTATCCCCTGGAGAGACCCAAGTCGGTAACTACCGAAATGCTTGAGAAGATGGCTATGAAAGCCCGTGAAGCCCAGGGTAATAATAAATCCAAGAATTGTAAGGAAATGTAAGCCCTGCAATCACCCTATAGGCATATTAATACAGAGAAGGTTGTGGCTCAGGCTGCGACCTTCTTTTTTTTTCAGGTAAGCAGGTTCTTCATCTTTCCTGTTTTCCGTATGAGGCACCCAAACCGCTGTAATGCTTTAATATTGACGCGGAGACATCATGTCAT
>JBDLIM010000051.1:0-28822 GCA_039714915.1 Bacteroidota bacterium | reverse complement strand
AAATGCTTCCTTCAGGCGCCTTCAGGCTGTCTACAACCTGATCGCATCCAAAGCCGGACTTACCCGGATCACCGGGGGATTCTTAGCTTATGAAGCCGAATAGGAGATCCTGCCAACACCCTTAAGTACAGGTTACACTTGACATAAGGCAAATAGTATCCTAACTTGCATGTTGAAGATTTCATTTTATTGCAACCATGGACACCATTTCCAAATATGTGGTCCTGCTTTTTCTGGTCTGCTGCTTCGGTCTTTGCGCCTGCAGCAAGGGAGTGGCTCCCAAATATGAGATCATTACCATCCAGGGTGTTTCCTGGGCATGCAATGTGAATTCATCCTACGCCATCTTCGGCTCGTTGGCTGAATCTGAACTTGAACCTGAAGTGACTTTACCTGTGTCAGACGGGGACCTGCTTTACATGGTCGGAGGGAATGATCAGGAGTTCTACTACCGCTATTCCCGGAGAGACGGGATGAACCTGGTCGTAAGATTCGACACCCTGAATGCCAATACAGCGTGTTTGAACGGTCAGTTGAAATCTGTGGAATTATCTGACAATCAGGATTCCTGGGAATTAATTAAGCAATTGACCGATCCCCAGAGAAAGCAACTTTCCACACTTCACATCACCGGATCCCTGTCGGATCACAGCCTGTCGCTTCTGCAACAGCATGAAAGTTCCCTGCAAGGAACAGGATTGTTACTTGAAGGCGAATGTAATCTAAAGCTTCTGGGGGAACTCTTGTCCATCTGCAGACCAGGATGGCTGATGCTTGAAGGACCTCTGAACCTACCGGATCCGGAAAACTGTATGGCACTTTCCCATATAGAATTGCTGTGGATAGAGGAGGAAAGTCATCAGGATCCGGCCCTCTTCTCGCATTGTACCAACCTTGAATCCTTAATCATTTCAGGCTGGAAGCCCGGAGAGGGGGAGTTGTTATCCCTTTCCGGATCGGGCAGCCTCCATACATTGACCCTGGCCGAATGTGGCATCAATGATTTTTCCAGCATTGAGTTCCCGACCTCGCTTCGCAGGCTCCATTTCATTGCTTGTGATACCCTTACAGATATCCGGGATATTCATAAGCTCAAACGCTTGAAAGGACTCAGCTTTTCGGGCAGTCCCCACATCCAGGAAATACTGCAGCTCAATGCTTTGACCAGAATCAAATGGCTGGGATTCCCGGAGAATGTATCCCAGTCAGAATTTGCATCCCTCCTTGGCAGTCTGAGCAAACTGGAAGCCATTGAACTTCTCGGTTGTCAGAAGATAGAGAATATCTCCCCACTTCTGAACCTGAATAAACTAAAGATCCTGCTAGTGGATCTTCCGATAGAAAAGCTTGCTGACCTGGGAGGGCTCAAAGATCTGAATTTGCTTATTTTAGCTTCGGATCACTTCGAAGAAAATCCAAACTGGATCGGCCAGATTAAAACAAGCCTCCCCTCTGCCGTGGTGGTGCCTGGCAGCGGGCTTTGCCTGGGTTCCGGATGGATCTTATTGTTGCTCCCCCTTGTTCTGTTAAGCAGATTATTAATCCCAAATCGCAGATCACAACCCCTGAATTGAATAGAAAACTCATCCTGCAGTACCTGAGGAATGCTACCCTGGTGGTGGCCGGTATTTTGCTGTTCGCTCTTTTCATCCACAATCCCTGGCCCCGTAAAATTATTGCCCTGGGGGCCCTGCTGGCTTCTGCACTGCTTATTGCTTTCACCCTGAGGCAGGACTCTCTCCTGCAAATTGTGGGAATAGGCAGACCCAGCCTGAGGATCCTCTTATTTACCCTGGCAGCTTTGATCCTTGGCATTGGGCTGGGCATACTTACCAGGCAGCATTTCCGGCTTAGCCTGCTGCCTGCCACATTAAGCCTGGTTGCAGCTGTTGCTCCCCTTACAGGAGCTATGGAGGAGTTGGTCTTCCGTGGATATATACAGGGTATGCTTAATCCTTTAAATCGCTTTCTTGCTCTTGTATACGCTGCAATTGCTCACACAGCTTATAAAGTTCTTGTCATCTATTCCCTTGGGCGGCCGGAGGAATTTGATTTTCTTTTTCTGGCCCAATGGACCCTTCTGGGCGGATTGGCATTTGGATTTCTGCGCTTTCTTTCCAAAAGCATTTATCCCCCTGTGATGGCTCATGTTGTATTTGATATTCTAGTCTACGGTGGAATGTTTGTTGCCCCTTACTGGATCTGGAGCTAAGAATTATATTTAATCTCCTCTTCAGGAGGCTTAAGTTCCTGTCTTGGATACACAGTAGATTACGCTTTCAATTTCATCACTCAGATTCACATTGTTGACTATAATGTGACCGGGTACTTTTAGTATCACCGGCGCAAAATTGATGATGCCGTCTATTCCGAACCTCACCAACTGCTGGCAAACCTCCTGGGCTGCTATTTCGGGAACCGCAATAATGGCAGTTCTCACATGAAAGCGTTTAATAATCTCTTCCAGCCTTTCCATGGTATATACAGGGATCTCCGACCTGAGCCTTTGCTTGGAAGGATCGATATCGAAGGTGGCCACAATGTTGATCTGACGCTGAATGAAATTGCTGTAGTTGGCCAGGGAGGATCCGATGTTGCCCCTTCCCACCACGATGATATTCTGACTGCCATTCTGGTAAAAGATAGATTCCATCTCCCTGATCAAATCATCCACATGATATCCCCCCCTCTGATTCCCTTTGATCCGGTACTCTGAGAAGTCCTTTCTTACCTGCTCGGCCGATACTCCGGTCTCCTTTCCCAGGGTGTAGGAAAACACCCGTTTTACGCCCAGTGCCTGTAGACGGAGCAGGCTCCCCCGGTATAACAGTATCCTTCGTAGGCTCTTTCTAAGCGGGCATTTTGTGTTTTTTTTCACAATAAACTTTTTTCTTGTGTTTCTTTTGAATAAAGGTCTGGAATATATTTTACTTTTCAAATAGTTTTATTATTCTGATTTTCATGCTTTTATGGTTCTTGTTATATGTTTCGCAACAATATTACCGCAGTATTGGCTTGACTGATATTAACTCTGGGTATAATTTTATGGTTACATATTTCACATAAAATGAACCGTATCGCCATCACCAAGCGAGAATGGGATGAGAGGTTAATTCAGCTCCTTTCATCTTTCGATGTGTTTGCCCCCTTGGAAAATGAATTCAGTTGTGATTATGCACAAATGGATGCAGACACCATAAGCCACATCGCCTACAACAAACCAAAACCGGTTACCCCTCTGAAACAATTCTTTCTTCCTGTAAAGGAAAACGTCACATCGGAGGGTGCCGATAACAAGCCTGTACTGATCATTGGGGCTCCCAACTGCGATGTGATGGCGCTGGACCTGCTCGATCAGATCTACCTGGACAAGGAGTATTCCGATCCGGCCTATAACAAAAGAAGAAAGAACTCAACCATCCTATCCACCGATTGCCTGAGTATCCAGGAGCACTGTCATTGTACGAGCTATGGCATTGAACCGGTGGGCAATGAAAACTCGGACCTTTCCCTGGTTCTTTATAAGGACCGGGTTATGCTATCTGTTTTCAGCAAAAAAGGCGAATCTCTTGTAGAAGCCCTTGGAATCTTAGTTGCGCCCGAACCTGAAGATGATCTTCTTTCTTTCCTGGAGGAGCAGCGCAAGATGGTTAAGGAGCAGCTCCAAACGAAAAACAAGGATCTGCCTGATTATGAGCTTACCGGCAAACTAGTAGCATCGGCCGGGAATGGATCCTGGATCAAATATTCCTCTGACTGTGTTTCCTGCGGGGCATGCAGCGCCATTTGTCCCACCTGCTCCTGTTTCCTGCTTATCGACAAGCCGGGATTTGAAAAGATCAGGCAGCAGGATACCTGCCAGTATCCTGGTTTTGAAAGGACCGCCGGGGGAGAGGATGCCCTTCATGCCCTGTCTGAAAGATTCCGGAACCGGTATATGTGCAAATACGTCTGGAAACCCGAGAAATACGAGCATAAGGCCTGTACCGGTTGCGGACGCTGCATTGAGACCTGCATTGGCCAGATCAATAAGAACGAGATTTTCATGGAGATGTCAAATTAATCGCTTATGGGAATGAATGGTAATCTGTATAAACCCCTGAAATCGGAGCTGATCAAAGTGATTGATGAGTCACCCCTGATTAAAACATTTGTGCTTGTACCCGAACAGGAATTTTCATTTGCCACCGGACAATTTATTGAAGTCACCATTGACGGGATGGGAGAGGCTCCCTTTACCCCTTCCTCCTCTCCCTTAAAATCAGATCAACTGGAAATCACAGTGATGAAAACCGGTTATGTCACAGACCATATGCATAAAATGATGCCGGGCGACCAAATGGGGATCAGGGGACCCTTCGGGCGCGGATACCCGGTGGAGAAATTCTATGACAAGGAAGTGCTCATCCTGGGTGGCGGTTGCGGATTTGCACCCATACGCTCCCTCCTGTACAATCTGATAGCTATTTCAGACAAATTGCGGAAGGTGACCCTTTTATATGGCTCTAAAACTCCAAGGGATTGCGTGTACAAGCCTTATATTGAAGAGCTGAGAGGCATTCCAAAATTTAAGGTGCTTCGTTGCGTGGATTTGCCTGATGAAAGCTGGGATGAACGGGTTGGAGTGGTTACTTCCTTGCTCGATTGTGTGAACGTGGACATAGAAAACTCTGTAGCTGTGGTGTGCGGTCCGCCCATCATGATGAAATTCAGCACCTTAAAATTGCTGAAAATGGGTTATCCCGAGCAGGACATCTACCTCTCCATGGAGAAGAACATGTCATGCGGACTGGGCAAATGCGGCCATTGCATGATGGGTAAATACCTGGTGTGCAAAGACGGGCCCGTATTCACCTACGATGAAATTAAAGATCAACCCCATATCTGGACCTAGGCATGGCACAAAAAATACTAATAGATCTGGAAAAATTCAGGTCCCTCCCGGGGAAAAACAGCAATGAATCCCCGCCTGAAGGCCTGTACAGGCCGTCCGTGGGAGAACATGGATTAAAAAGCATCAGGGAACTGGCCGTATTTCATATGACCTGCCGGAAATGTACGGATGCCCCTTGTATTGAAGTATGTCCGGCCGATGCCCTGGAAAAAAATCCGGAAGGCATCATATCCCGGGCATGCAATCTCTGCATCTCATGCAAATCTTGCGTGGTCATCTGTCCTTTCGGTACCATGATGACCGACTTTTTTGAATACCACAGGAAAAAGGAGAACTATTACGATGTGATGGATAAGCAGGAACTGGAACTCTTAATAGAGAACTCGCCTGAAGGAGCCATACAGCTGGTGGAGATGGAAGAAGATCCTGAAAATGACATCTACCGTCTGAACGAACACATCCTGGTCAGGGAACGCCTCTGGAAAAATGAAACAATGAAAACCAACTGATATGGGAAGCTATCTCTTCTATTTCCTTATTTACCCGGGATTCCTTTTTGCAGCTGTGATTGGCGCTTTCCTTTCGTGGTTTGACCGGAAGATCACCGCCAGGGTGCAGTTCCGAAAAGGGCCTCCTCCCCTGCAGCCTTTTTATGATTTTTTTAAGTTGCTTCTGGTCAAGGAGACCATCCTTCCTGCCCGCGGATCCAAAGGGCTTTTCCTGGCCTCCCCCATATTTTCAGTGTTTGGCGCCACCATGGCAGGGGTTTTCATTTTACTTCCGCTGATGAATATTAGCTCGGGTTTCAGGGGGGACCTTATTGTTATATTTTACTTGCTGACCATCCCCTCCCTGACCTATGTGATCGGAGCCCTTTCCTCCGGCAATCCCCTGGCTGCCGTAGGTGCATCCAGGGAAATGAAACTGATCATGAGTTACGAACTCACCTTTCTGCTGGTGATGGCGGGAGTAATCATCAAAGCCGGTCAGAGCATCGATCTCTACCAGATCATCCAGCTCCAACAGGAGGGAAACCCCTTTATAGGCAGCATTTCGGGAGTGCTGCTGTTCATTGTGGCCATATTCTGTCTGCAGGCAAAACTGGCCCTGGTACCTTTTGATATGCCTGAAGCCGAGACCGAAATTTGCGATGGGATTTTTATCGAGTATTCAGGGACTCCCTATGCCATGATCAAGCTGTCAAAATACATCTTGCTTTTCATCCTTCCTGCCTTTGTCATTGCCATTCTGATGAGCGGGATCAGGCTGGAGGGCATCCATATCCTCTGGGCGGTACTAAAGCTGGTAGCTGTGGTTCTGCTGCTTACGCTCATTCGAAACACGAATCCGCGGGTGAAAATCAAGCAGGCTATTCGCTTCTTTTTCGTCTGGATGAACCTGCTGGCGGTCATCGCTATTATACTGGCAATCTTTGGCTTATAAAAACTACAATCGTGAGTTTCAAAAGTTTTTGTTTTAAAAAATCACTCTGGCTTTTCCACTTTGGAGGTGCATCCTGTAATAACTGTGACATTGAAATACTGGATTGCCTGACTCCCAGGTACGATGTGGAACGATTTGGAATGGTCCTGGTGGGAAGTGTCAGACATGCCGATGTTCTACTGGTAAACGGATCCATAAATAAAAAGGATAAACCCCGTTTGCTCGAAATATATGAACAGGCACCCAAGCCGGTTCTGGTGGTGGCCATCGGAGCCTGCGGATGCACAGGGGGTATTTTTGCAGAGGGCGACACCTTTGCGGGACCTGTGGATAAGATCATCCCTGTGGACGCCTACATTCCGGGCTGCCCTCCCAAACCAGAGGCCATCCTGGCCGGGGTTGTAAAATTAATGGCTAAAAACTAAGGTGTGATGCTTGTTGACGAACTGAAGAAGACTTTTTCCAAAGAGATCCTGGAAGCCAGGTCCAGAAATGATCGGCGTGTAACTCTGCACATTGATCCGGCCGCGCTATTGACTATGTCAGAATACCTTTTTAAGGAACTTGGTTTCAGATTTATCATAGCTTCTGCTTTGCATACAAAAAAGGGATTCGAGATATTCTACCACTTCAGTCAGGATTCCGACGGATTAATCCTGAACCTCCATGTTCTGCTGGAGCAGGAGAATCCTGAAGTGGAATCACTCACCAACATGTTTGAAGCCACCAACTGGATTGAAAGGGAAATGCACGAACTTTTTGGCATTAATTTTCTCAAGCATCCCAACCTGGACCAACTCTTATCGGAAGGAAACTGGGCCAAAGGAGTATATCCCTACAGGAAAACTTTTAAAACAAACGGGGAGATGCAATCATGAGCAAACAGACACTGATTCCGGTCGGACCCTACCATCCCTTACAGGAAGAGCCTGAATTGTTTAAGCTCTATTGCGAAGGTGAGATCGTTAAGGATGTAAAATGGGAGACCGGTTACAACCACAGGGGTATAGAAAAGCTGGCCGAGAAGAAAAGTTACGATGAGGTCTTCTTCCTGGTGGAAAGGATCTGCGGGATCTGTTCCACTTCACATCCCTTTGCCTTTGCCAACAGCGTGGAGGAAATTGCAGAGGTGGAAATCACCACCAGGGCCAAATACATCCGTTCCATCATTGGCGAACTGGAGCGGATTCACAGCCACCTCCTGTGGGTAGGCCTGGCCGGCCACTTCCTGGGTTACAACACCGTGTTTATGTGGGCCTGGAAATACAGGGAGCCCGTACTTGACCTCTTTGAAATGATCACGGGAAACAGGAATTCTTACGCTATGTTCAAAGTGGGCGGGGTAAGAAGGGACATTGAAAATTCAAAAATCCCAGCCATTGAAAAGGTGCTCGCTCTGGTGAAGAAAAAGACGGATCTGCTGGTGGGAGCGGTTATGGATGATCCGGTAATACACGCACGTACTAAAGGGGTGGGCATACTCACCAAAGAAGATATTCTCAATTTCGCAGCTGTGGGACCTACTGCCAGGGCATCTGGAGTGGATATGGATGTGCGGCGTGATGATCCCTATGCAGCCTATCCCCTGGTGGATTGGAAAGTGATCACCGCACAGGCCGGAGATGTATTTGCCAAAGCCGAAGTCAGGCTTCTGGAAATGTATGAATCCATTTCCATTATAGAACAATGCCTGGAAGGTCTTAAGAAAGAAAAAGAAGGAGACATTGAGGTAAAGGTCAAATTCATTCCTGAGGGATACGGGACGGGTCATGCCGAAGCTCCCCGGGGGGAGGTCTTCCATTTTGTGCTCTCAGACGGTTCCAACTCCCCGGCACGGCATAAGATCCGGGCCCCCAGCTATACCAATATTTCCACTTTTAAGAAATCCTGCGTGGGACAAAGCATTTCCGACGCAACCATTTCCCTGGCTGCTGTTGATCCCTGTTACTGTTGCACCGAAAGACTGGCGGTGGCCCTGGACAGGACCAATGGAAAACGGATTATGAATGCCCGGGAGATTATCGCCCACTCCACAGAAATAACCAAGAACTTGCTTCATCTGCATAACCATTCAAAATGACCCAGGCCATAAATATCATCGTTCTGCCCGTTCTGATCGGATTGTTGCTTTTCCTGCTTCCTTCTGCATTAAGAATTATCAAGGGCCTTATTGCTGTAGGGCTAACTCTCTACGCCGGGATCGTGTCCCTGAGTTTGTTTGGATATCCCGATCTGGTGTTCAGCCTGGAGGACTGGCTCCTGGCCAGGAGCCCGAACAGTCTGGCATCAGCTGATTTAGCCCAGGCCCTTGAGACCACTTCTTTTTCCCTGGATGGTTTAAGCCGCATAATCCTGCTCTTTATCAGCCTCCTCTCCTTTCTGATAGCGGTCTACTCTCTGGCCTATAAGAACATAGGAAGCATGAGGAATTACTACGCCTGGTTCCTGATTACCCTGGGATTCTCCTTTGGAGCGGTCCTGGCAAACAACCTGCTTCTCCTTCTTATATGCTGGGGAATTCTCGGGTTAACCATCTACCAGCTCATTGATAAAAAGGACAAGGCCAGCAGTGAAGCCGCTAAAAAAACCCTGGTGATCATTGGTGCTTCGGACGGGATTATGATCCTGGGCATTGCCCTGGTCTGGAGGATTACAGGCACCCTCCAGATGGATGAAATCAGCCTTCCAACCAGCGATGTGGTCAGGACTGCAGCCTTTCTGGCCCTGCTGGTGGGCAGTTTTACCAAGGCAGGAGCCTTTCCCTTTCACACCTGGGTTCCCGATTACAGCCAAAAGGCCCCGGCCACTTCCTCATCCTACCTCCCTGCCTCCCTGGATAAACTGCTGGGCATTTACCTGCTGGCCAGGATCACCACTGAGCTATTTGTGATGAGTGAATGGATTCGTTTTCTCCTGCTGACCCTGGGAGTGATCACCATTATTACTGCGGTAATGATGGCCCTTGTACAGCATAACTATAAGAAGCTGCTGGGATTTCATGCCGTATCCCAGGTGGGCTATATGATCCTGGGCTTTGGCCTGGGATCGGCTCTTGGGATTGCAGCCGGACTTTTTCACATGGTCAACAATGCCATTTATAAAGGCGGACTTTTTCTCACGGCCGGTGCGGTGGAGCAACAAAGCGGGAAAGATACGCTGGAAGACCTGGGGGGGCTTTCCCGGGCCATGCCACTTACCTTTTTTGCCGCCCTGATCTTTGCCCTGTCCATATCCGGGATCCCCCCTTTCAACGGATTTGCTTCCAAATGGATGATTTACCAGGGCATCATTGATTTTGGAGCGGGTGCAGGGATTGCCAGTAAACTCTGGATGGTCTGGCTGGGCCTGGCTGTTCTGGGCTCTGCCCTCACCCTGGCCAGCTTTGTAAAATTCATCGGGGGCATTTTCCTGGGTCGCCGGCAGGAAGAATTTAATAAGCTTCGTGAAGCATCACCTTTGATGTGGGTACCCATGGTGATCCTGTCCCTGGCCTGCATTGGATTAGGGGTCTTTGCAACCTCCTGGGTGGTGCCCCGCTTATTTATGCCGGTTGCAGGTATTTTTGATTTTTCAGGGACCTGGCCCTCTTCCACGGTGAGTCTGCTGGTGCTTGTATCCATTGTGCTTGGACTCCTTATTTATTACCTGGGAAATACCAGGAATATGCGCACTTCAGACAGTTTTGTAGGAGGGGACAAATTGCAGGAGGAGTTTTCCTTCTCGACTCCGGAATTCTACAAAAGCTTCCAGGAATTCGGATGGCTGTCCACCATGTACCGTAAAGCCAGGGATAAATGGTTTGATCTCTATGAGCTCCTGGGACGATTCTTTTCCTGGCTGGGATCTTACTTCAGCCGGGCTCATACAGGTGTTTTACATGACTATACCTTGTGGGTATTTGCAGGCCTGGTCATCCTTTTGCTATTGCTTATCACCTAATCTGATAGAATATGGAATTAACAATTTCCATCATACTGGGATTTATGATCATAGGGGCCATCTATGCCCTCCATGCGAAAGACCTGTTATCGGCCGTAATCGCCATGGGTATTGTGGGCTATGGCCTGGTCATCTGCTTCCTCTTATTAAAAGCTCCCGATCTGGCCATTGTTCAGATAGTGGTAGAGACCATCACCCTGGTGATTATGGTAGCCGTTGTACTGGACAGTACCCGCAAAGAGGTGGAGATCAAACTTGACAGACGCACCCTTATAAATACAATAAGCGCTTTCGTAATATTTGCAGCTTTGTTTTACTTCTTTACACTTGCTATCCGGAACCTGGATCCACTGGGGGCGCACACCCTCAGAATGTCGGAGGCCTATGTGAACGGGGCAATTGAAAAAACAGGAAGTGTAAACCTGGTTACGGGGGTATTATTTGATTTCAGGGCCTACGACACCCTGGGAGAAGCGGTAATTCTTTATACAGCTGCCCTGGGGGTACTCACCCTCTTGAGAATAAAAGGAAAAAAATAGTCGCTTATGGAAGGAATGTCCACAATTGTTAAAAAGGTCAGCCAGCTGGTTGCGGGGCTTATTTTTCTCTATGGCATATATATATGCCTCCATGGCCACCTGACCCCTGGAGGCGGATTCGCCGGCGGTGCTATTATTGCCGGAGCTTTTATTCTGCTCATCCTGGCCAACGGAAGCAGTGCGCTGAATCTGAAAAAGGAAATTTCGGGATCCTCCAATACGGAGAGCCTTGCCATTCTTTTAGTGGTTATCCTGGCAGGGATGGCCATGTGCCTGGGCATAAAAGTATTCTTTTCCAACTTCCTTCCTTTGGGAGTACCGGGAGAGTTGCTAAGTGCCGGAGTGATACCCCTGTACAATATTTTCATTGGCATCGAAGTGGCAGGAGCCATTCTAACCATCTTCCTTGCACTTGTAATCTTTAAAGAGGAGAGTTCAAAATGACTGTATACATACTAAGCTTCGTACTGTTCCTTGTGGGTTTATACGGGGTGATCACCCGGAGAAACCTCATTAAAATAGCTATTTCTCTTTCCATTATGGAATTCAGCATTTTTATGATCCTGGTGCTGGTGGGTTACATTGAAGGGGGACTGGCTCCCATTGTGGATCCGGCAGCCGGCAGCCAGCTATATGTGGACCCCCTTCCTCAGGCTATGGTGCTGACCGCCATTGTCATTGGTCTGGCAACCACAGCCATGCTTATGGCTATTGCCATCCGGCTCTACAGGAAATACAACACATTTGATATACGCGAAATTAAAAACCTGAGAGGATAGCTTATGGAAGCACTAATTCCCCTTTTCGTAGCCATACCGCTGATCTCAGCCTTCCTGATAGTCATTCTCGGAAAGCTGGTCCCAGGGTTCCATAAAATTTTTGCACCCCTTACGCTGCTTGGATTACTGGTTTTGGCCGTCCTGATATTTACCAGCCCAAACAGCATGCCCATGACCTATACCATGGGAGGATGGGGCCTGGAGAAGGGATTACCCATAGGGATATTCCTGGTTTTGGATGGTTTTTCCATCCTTATGCTTTGCATTATCAATGTAATCGGCTTTATAGCCCTGTTCTATTCCCTTTCCTATATCTCTAAATATACAGCTGAGAGTAATTACTATGCCCTGTTCTGCCTTATCGTTGCCGGGATGAACGGAGTGGTGCTCAGTGGCGACTTATTTAATCTTTTTGTTTTTCTGGAAGTGTCGGTCATTTCCTCCTACGCCCTGGTGGCTTTTGGAGTGGGGAAAACCGAACTGGAAGCATCCTTCAAATACCAGGTGCTCGGAGGCCTGGCATCCATGCTTATTTTGCTGGCTATCGGATTGATATACTGGCAAACCAAAACATTGAATATTGCCGATGTGAAACAAATATTAAGTAGCAGTGCGAGCAAGCCCTTTTTTATGTTTGTTCAGGTATTGCTGCTCACCGGATTCGGGCTAAAGGCAGCCATTATTCCTTTTCATGCCTGGCTTCCCGATGCTCACTCCTCTGCACCTTCACCCATATCAGCCATGTTATCAGGGGTTCTTATCAAAGCTGTTGGGATCTATGTGTTGATACGCCTCTTCTTCAACATGTTTGAATTCACACATGAAATCTCAGTGGCCTTTACAACCCTGGGGGTCCTTTCCATGGTGATCGGAGCCCTGGTGGCACTTATCCAATGGGATGTGAAACGTTTGCTGGCTTATTCCAGCATCAGCCAGATAGGATATGTGGTTATGGCCTTTGGAATGGGAATGATCCTCCTGCTCAGAGGAGACAATGAAGCTGCTGCCATGCTGGCTATTGCCGGGGGGATATACCATATGATAAATCACTCCGTATTTAAAGGCCTGTTGTTCCTGAATGCCGGCGCTTTGGAACACAGGCTCGACACGCGAGACCTGAAGCAAATGGGGGGACTATCCAAAGCCATGCCGGTCACCTCATCCACCTCTCTGATGGCTTCCATGTCCATTTCAGGGATTCCTCCTTTCAATGGTTTTTTTAGCAAACTGATCATCATTATCGCAGCCATTAACGGAAGGTTTTATTTGCTGGCCACCCTGGCTGTGATCGTCAGCATCATTACTCTGGCCTACTTCCTGAAATTCCAGCGCTATGCCTTTTTTAACAAAAGCCCGGGAAAAGTCCTGGAAAAGATCCGGGAGGTTCCTTTTCCCATGTCCTTCAGTATGATCCTGCTGGCTATCTTATGTCTTGCTTTAAGTCTGTTGGCTCTTCCTTCTGTAAACGAAAGTATCTTGCATCCTGCTGTTCAGGTGCTGATGCAGCCTGATCTATATACCACAACCCTCATACCTTAAACGCATGAGATACCTGGCCCTGTTCATACTCACATTCCTGTTCTGGTTGCTATTGACTTTCAATCTTTCACCAGCCAACCTGGTGGCCGGGGCAGTGGCCTCACTGATAACCTCGCTGTTGTTCTCCAAGTACTTCTTTAAGAACGTGGTGAAATTTATTCAACCATTGCGCTACTTCTGGTTAGTGGTGTACCTGTTCATTTTCACCTGGGAATGCATCAAGGCCAATTTTGATGTGGCCTACAGGGTACTTCACCCTGCCATGCCCATCAAACCCGGCATTGTCAAAGTCAAAATGGACCTGCAATCCGACTTTGCCAAAACCATGCTGGCCAATTCCATCACCATGACACCCGGAACCATATCCGTGGATATCATTGATGACATACTTTATGTACACTGGATTTATGTAAGCTCTACAGATCCGCTGGTATACAGCCAGAAAATTGCAGGAAGATTTGAAAAATATATTAAAAAGATATTTGACTGATGGAATTACTAGATATCCTTCTTTACGTCCAGATTGCCCTGGCATTGTTTTGTCTCTACAGGGTCATACGCGGACCCTCTATCGCCGACAGGATGGTTGGAATTGATATTTTCGGGATACTGGTGGTGGGAATTTGCGCCATTCTGGCTATCCTAACAGGCAGAAACTTCATCCTGGATATCGGGATTGCATGGATCATTTTGAGTTTTATCGGAACCCTGACCCTGGCCAAATACCTGGGCGGACAAAAACTAAACGAATAAGATGGTACCTACGATACTAATATGCATAGGGGTCCTGTTCAACCTGTTAGGTTGCATCGGTTTGATCCGCCTGCCGGATGTTTACAACAGGCTGCAATCGGCCACCAAATGTGTCACCCTGGGTACCTGCAGTATTCTGGCAGGGGTGGTGATTCATTTTGGATTGATTGACGCAGGAGTTAAGGCCCTGGTAGCCATACCCCTGCTGTTCTTCGGAGCTACTGTAGCCGCTCATGCACTGGTAAGAGGTGCTTACCAGGCAGGGGTAAAGCTGGGTGATAAAAGTGTAATGGATGATTATAAAGATGTGGTAAAATGAAGTATCCAAAAATCAGGGAACTAAAGGAAGCCGTGGTGTCCCTTGTATCGCCGGCGTACACCTCATCCTTTCCAAAGAAAGCCCATATTCCCTTTGAAAATTACAGGGGCAAACCGGAAGTAAATGACCAGGAATGCGTTGGTTGTGAGACCTGTGCCAATGTTTGCCCTCCTGGCGCAATTACCATTAATGATAATAGGGAAAACGGCATACGTGAGATCATCAGGGACTTTGGAAAGTGCATTTTTTGTGGAATGTGTGAGCAGCATTGCATTACAGAAAAGGGAGTGGTCCTCTCAGATAAGATATTTGACCTGGCCGTTTTTGAAAGGGACAAGGTGATTGAAAAACAGGAAAAGGACCTGGTCATATGCAGGCACTGCAACGCCATCATCACCACCAAAGAACACATTCTATACCTGTATAAGAAACTCGGGCCGAAAGCCTATGCATCCATCCTCAACCTGAACCTCCTGAACGAAAAACTAAAACTGGCTCCCAGAGAAGAAACCGATGTGGAGATAAAGGACGGACTGAAACGGAAAGATATGTTCAACATCATCTGTCCCAATTGCATGCGTTCTGTTCTAATTAAATATATTTAATCCCTGGTGCCTGTACTTTCAGAATTACTTGAAAAAGCCAATCGTTTGCTGTTCATCGGTGTGGGCAATGTATTGAAGCAGGACGATGGAGTTGGGGTTGTTATCAGCAGGCAGATTGTGGAAAGACCAAATATTATGTCGCTGACAGTTGAAGTCAGCATTGAAAATTATATAGGGAAAATCAATTCCATGAAGCCCGGAGAAATTGTGATTCTTGATTGTATGGACTTCGGAGAAAAACCCGGCACATACCGGATTTTGGCTCTCGATCAGGTGGAAGACATCACCTTTAATACTCACAACATCTCTCTGGGCCGGCTTGGAAGCTTTTTTCAATACCCTTCTTATGTACTCGGGATTCAAGCCCTGAGCATACAATTCGGAGATCAACTGTCACCTCCGGTTCAACACACCGCAAACCGGATTATTGATCAGATTAACCAACAAACCAGCTAGTTATGTCTAACAATTATTATTGTCCTATTTGCAGAAGCAACATGAATATTGGCAGTTCCCTGGTATTTTCTGCCAAATCGCCCGAAAATGAAAAAGGACTTCTTTTCCTGGATACCGAACTCGGAAATTACAGCAAAACCACTCATCCGGATTTCGAGTTGCAGGAAGGTGTTGAGTATAAATTTTACTGCCCGGTTTGCCACGCCAAACTTAACAAAGAAGAAAATCCAAACCTGGTGAAAGTTCACATGACTGATCCTGAAGGAAATGAATTTGAGATTAACCTTTCAAACATCATCGGTGAGCATTGCACCTATAAGATTGAGGAAAAAGGGATCGAGGCCTTTGGACCGGATGCAGACCGGTACAAGAAATACCTTGATGTTCCCCTTGAATACCACAAGTACCTTTAAACACTGATGGAATTTCGTTCCCAGACCCCGCTGAAATCCTTTCAGCGGGGTCTGGCTTTATTTTAACTTTTATTGGAACATTTTTTATCATATATAATTTGTAATTTCGTTACCCTAAAAGAGACCACAAACGAGAAATTGCTATGATGAGTAAGAATTTGCGTAAGAAAGGGATTGTACTTTTGATTGTCGGGTTAAGCATTGCCGGTTTTTTAAGCACATATGCACAGAGTTCAGCTCTACCTGTACTTGATACGGCCACTATTGAAGGCCAGCTGGACTATATTCATCAGCGAACCAGGGTTTATGATAACTTCAGGGCCATTCGCGATGATATATTTATAAAGATGAAAGGGAATGTAAAGGATTCTCTCAGTGAAACGAAACTTAAAATTGCACATTTAAACAGCAACCTGGCTGATCGCAATTTCCAGATCGAGACTTTAAATTCTGACCTGACCCGGACAAAGAATGAAAGGGACGAATCCATCAGGAATAAGGATAGCATGTCGTTCATTGGCATACAGATGAACAAAGCCCTTTACAATTCCATCCTGTGGTTTGTCATTTTAGGATTGCTCACCGTCGCAACGGTTCTTTTCCTTCTGTTCAAGCGGGCTCATGCAGTCACCTCCCAGGTAAAAGGGCAACTGGAAACCATGCAAAATGAATTCGAGGAACACAAGAAAAATTCCAGGGAAAAGTATGAGAAACTGGTGGTGTCACACCACAATGAAATCATGAAGCTTAAGCGTAGCTAACTCCAAAAATGAATAACATTCCTGTACTTTGCGTTAGCGGAAATTCCCTGGCAGAGACCTACGAAGCGGCTCTGATCAAACTTTACCAGGAAGGTACCCGGTTTAAAACCCAGTATGATAAACCCGGCGATCCTTTAAGCCTGGATTGTACACTGAATGCCACAGTTCTTGATCCTGAAAAAGATCCCATGATTCACCAGGCCTTTCCTGGAGGTATTGACGATCTCAAGGAATATGTAATGGAGTTAAAGGGCTTCAAGGACCATTGGGTAAAAAATATGAACGACCCGAAGGATACCCGGTGGGAATACACCTACCATGGGAGGCTTCAACGATATGGATCCTGGAAAGAGATCCAGGATGAAAATGGCACCCGGGTAAGAAAAGATGTAGGGTTCCAGGTAGACCAGGTGGAACATGTGATTCAAAAGCTGGTGGACCAGCCCTATACAAGGCAGGCCCAGATGATTACCTGGATGCCCAATCATGATCTGCAGGTATACGATCCTCCCTGCCTTCAGTCACTCTGGTACCGGATTATGGAGGATGAGGATGGACTCCAATGGCTGAATTGCAACATCCGCTTCCGGAGCAACGATGCCTGGGGAGCCAGTTTTATGAACATGTTTGGATTTATTCAATTCAACAAAGAAGTCATTGCGGCTGAAGTTGCCAAACGCAGCGGCAAAACGGTTCGACTGGGAAGGATGAACTGGCAGGCTGATTCATATCACATTTACGGGAGAGATATTGCCCAGGCAAAAGCCATGTTGTTTGACCGGCTGGATTCCATGACCCTGGAGGAGAGAACTTTTAATTTTGGAGATGATTTTATCCGGGAAATGTACGATCAGGCCGAGCAAAATACCCTGAAGAAGATTAAGAAGTACGACCAGGAGCATGTGCAGTAAGGAAGTCATCCAGGATGAAATCCAGGTCCTCCGGATTTTCATATCTGTGGTTTATCACCCCTTCACTTCCTGCGATCATGGCCGAAAGGGTAAACTCTGAATCTTCATTAAATATACACAAGACAGGCTTTCCCATTTCAATGGCCCGTCCTATTTCATAGCCCACACCCAGGCTGGGCACTGTAACCTCGGCCACCACAGCATCCGACTCCCGGACCCATTTCAAATCCCGGTCATGTATTTCCCTGTCGCTGAGCACCCGGTCCTTGTTCCGGATGATATCATCACTTCCCAGGTGTTCTGTCAACACCTGTCCGTATTTTTGTACCATTTGAATCAGTTTTTCGTAGCTGGAAGCAAGTTGCCGGCCACCACGGATCGATCCACAGAAATATATGTTCATTCTTATTTTTTTGTTTAAAATTAGGTAAATTAGTCTGGCAACTGATACTCACATAAAATTTTATCTCATGAGCAAAGATGTTCAGAAAACCGCACCGGCAGGTGCAGTGTACGGTTTTGGTTTCATAGGAGCTGCCATATTCTATATATCCACAGCCACAGGCTTCTGGATGGGTGTACTTGGCTTCTTAAAGGCCCTGGTCTGGCCGGCCTTCCTGGTCTTCGAAGCATTTAAATCCATGGCTGCTTAAACACTGTTAAAGTTCCATATCGCTGATATGCAGGTCAAGGGCCTTTACCGAGATCTGTATTTCGCGTACTGAAATGGCCAGTGATACAATAAGCATCACCAGGGCAATTCCGAAAATGATCTCTGCTGTTAGCTGTAGCTCTATATAAACCAGGAACATACACAAGACACAAAGCAGCAGGCTGCCGATGCCAAGCAATTGCATGGTACGGGTCAGTACCAGTCTTTTTCTCAGGTTCTGGATCTGACCCACGATCATCGCATCCGGGTTTTCCTTATACCTGGCATGCAGGTTCCTGACCACCGTGGCATATGCCAGGAAACGATTGGTATAGGCCAGCAATAATAATGAAATGGCTGAAAATAAAAGTGCAGGAGTAGTAAGGCTTAACTGGTTCATATGTGTGTCAGGTTTTACTACGAATCTACAATTTATTACCTTGTGATGCCACAAGCAAACTTTATCCAATGATAGAACAGGGGAAATTCAGCAGCCTGACCATTATCAAACGCTCAAGTTTTGGCCTCTTTCTTGGGGATGATGCCGGCGAAGAAGTGCTGCTTCCCAACAAGTATTGCACAGATGATATGAAACCCGGAATGAATCTGGACGTTTTCATTTACCGGGATTCGGAAGACAGAAAAGTGGCCACTACCCTGACTCCAAAAATCCTGCTCTGTGAATTTGCCCTATTGAAGGTCGCTGCCGTCACTAAAGTTGGAGCGTTTCTGGACTGGGGTCTTGAAAAGGAACTGATGGTACCGTTCAGGGAGCAACGACAGAAAATGGAAGCGGGGCGATGGTACATTGTTTACCTGGATCTGGATCTGAAAACCGACCGGCTTTATGCCAGCAACCGCCTGGAGAGGTTTATCCATAATGATTCCCTGTCGGTAAGTGAAGGAGACCAGGTTACGCTGCTAGTCTTACAGAAAACAGATCTTGGATTTTCGGTGATTATCAATCATAAGCATAAAGGCCTGGTATTTAACAACGAGATTTTTCAGGACCTTCGCATTGGAGCCCGGCTCAAGGGATATGTAAAGAATATCAGGGAAGACAACAAAATAGATGTATCCCTGCAACCCATCGGTTACAGAAATTTCATTGATGTAAACAGTGAATTAATCTATAGCCAGCTCATCGAACACAAGGGATTCCTTCCGCTTTCTGATAAAAGCACACCCGAGGAAATTTACTCCCAATTTGGCATCAGCAAGAAAGCCTTTAAAAAATCCATTGCGGCACTTTACAAACAAAAGAAAATCACCATAGAGTCAAATGGGATTAAAATACTGGAATAATTCAGAAAAAATGATTTTGGTATGAAAAAAAGATACTGGAAAACCGGGCTTTCAATTATGTTGGCCATCCTCATTCTTGCATTAGCTATTGCTCCGGTCATCGTAAAACGTCAGGCCATTAAAAGGAGTAAGGAGCTCATTGGAAGGCAGATCAACATTGAAAAACTGAAAGTAAACTACTTCTCCTCCACCATCCGGATCATTGATTTCATATTATACGAAGCTGATGAAGAGGAGTCCTTTGTTACCTTTGACACCCTTCTGGTTAACCTGGCTCCTCTGAGACTGATCAGAAAGGACATGGTAATTCAAAAATTATACCTGAAAGGGCTGACCGCCCATATATGGCAGCAGGATTCCCTGTATAATTTCACCGACTTGCTTGAATATCACCAATCGGAACCCGATACTCTTTATTCTGATACCATTGAAAGTGAACCTTTACATTATATATTCTCCAACCTGGAACTGAACAAGGCCCGGTTCTCATATACCGATTCCAGCATTGATAAAACCATCTACATGCGGGATCTGAGCTTTTTCATCCCTCACATTGCCTGGAACCAGGAAGAAAAGAGCGAGGCTGGCATCAGGTTTAATTTTCACAGGGAAGGATACTTCCAGTCTGCTCTGCAGTTGGACCCCAAAGAAGGGGAATTTGATGCACAAATAAGCCTCAACAAGCTGTACCTGAATGAGTTCACTGATTTTCTAAAGAAGTCCGTTCCCATTGATTCCCTTAGCGGGCTGGTAAATTCAAATATAGTTGTAAAGGGGGATCTGGATGAAATAGAGAATTCGATCCTTTCCGGAGATATAGAGCTTCTCGGCTTTGAGTTAACAGATCAGACTCAGGATAAGCTTATTGGTTTAAGTCAATTGAATCTTTCATTTAATGAAATAGACCTTCAGAACCGGAGCTTTGCCTTTGATTCTTTAACACTTTCTCAACCCTATATTCACTTTGCACTCTTCGATTCCAGCAATAATTTTTTTGACTTGCTGGGTATGGAGGCCACACAGGAAGTTGATTCCACGCAGGAATCCAGCGCTGAGAAGGATAGCCTGGAGACAGTTACCGGACCGGCGACTTCCTATGCATTAAATTCCTTTGTGATTAAGAATGGGGTCATTGATTATACCGATCACCGTACGGATGAACCTTTTAAATACCACCTGAGTGAATTAGCCATGTCGGTTGACAGCATTAGCAGCCATGAAGACTGGATTGATCTGTATGCCCGGATGCTGCTTAATAACCGGGGGAAACTGAATGCCGAACTTGGTGTAAATCCACAGGACCCAATGAATATGACACTGGATATTGCTATTTCGGATTTCATCCTGAGTGACCTGAATATCTACTCCAGGTACTATCTGGGTTCACCCATTATCAAAGGGGATATGTACTACAAGTCAAAAACAAATATTACAGGGGGTCAGTTATCAAGCGAGAATAACCTGATTATTGAAAATGTGGAGGTGGGTGATAAAGAGGGAGGATTGCATGACCTGCCCTTAAAATTTGCCGTATTTTTGTTGAAGGACCGGGAGGGAGTAATTGATCTGGATGTTCCCGTCAGGGGTGATCTGAAAGATCCAAAAGTAGATGTGGGGACAATCGTCTGGAACACATTCAAGAACCTAATTGTAAGAGCCGTAGCAGCTCCTTATGACCTGCTCGCAGATATGATGGGTGTGGATCCAAAAGATATTCAGTCCATCGAATTTGCCTATGCAGACACCACTTTGACCGACCAGAGGAAAGAGCAGCTGGACCTGCTTTTGAGTCTGGAAGAAAAGAAAAAAGGGCTGGGTATAGAATTAATTTATTACAATGATAAGGACAAAGAAACAGAGCAAATATATTTGGCTGAGGCCAGCAAGCTATCTTCACCTGTACCCCCATCCGATAGTCTGACACTGGTTCAGACCAGCACCGATTTAGCAGAACTATATACACAGAAAAGAATAGTCCAGGTGGATGAATATTTGAAATTAATGAATGATTCCACCCGCATATTTATCTCAGAGGCTCATTCTGACGCTCCGGGAAATTTGGGAAGTGTTCCAAAATTTGAAGTGAAATATTCCATGAGTGAATATCATGAGTAGAATCAGCCCCTGACACTTGCTTCCGGCAAACGCTTCTGAATATCTTTTAGCTGCTCGTAACTCTCAATTCCCAGGGTAAAGCTGTCCATGAAATCAGCACCGGTGTGAAACTCCAGGCACTCATCTTTCCTGTCCACCAATTTGCCGGCCCCATACACCTTCATATTTATAATGGCTTTTCCATTGGCTTTCATTCTCTTTAAAACCTTTTGCACAGTTTCTACATCAGCATCCATGGACGCTCCTCCAGGGTTGTAGCGGGCCAGATCCACCTCTACCCAGGGCTCATCTGCTGCCGTTTCAAGTGCTCCAAGAGAATGACAGGATATTCCATGTGCCCTGATGGTTCCCTCTTCCTTGGCCTCACTCAATGCTTCCATGGCACCTTTCATGTTCACATTCCAGTCAGGATCTGTTATTGCATGCAAGAGAATGATATCGAAATAATCTGTGCCAAGCTCCGTTTTAAAACGTTCCAGGTCGGCTTTTACGTCCTTATAGGTGGTGGAATTGGTCTTTGAAAGAATCACCACCTGGTCTCGGTCTATCTTTTTCATTGCTTCCTTCAGGTGCGGATGGGAACCGTACTGATCTGCTGTTTCAAAGAAATTTATGCCCTCATCAAAAGCCGCCCGTAAAAGATCCGACACCCCCTTGATGCCCAGTTTGCGGGTTTGGTTTGAACTTCCTCCAAATCCGCCGGTCCCCGTTCCCATGGCCATTCTGGACATTTCAATTCCTGTATTTCCCAATTTTATCCTGTCGCTGGGATGCAATTTCTTTGTTCCTGCCAGCAGTTCATAGGGAAAAGCTGAAAGCAGTGCTGCACCTGCAAGACTGTTTTGAATGAATCTTCTGCGTTTCATATCTACATTATTAACAGTCAATAAGTATGTTTTGTTTTATCAGGACTCACCAGTCGCATTTAATTAACTCTGCCAATATCCAATCCTACCAAAAAAACTACTTCCAATTAGATAACGAAGCTCTCCCCGATCCGGAGATTACCGGTCACACTTGCAAAAGTTCCTTTTTAAAGGATATGATCAGTTCGTTGTATCTCTCTTTCATCTTTACCGCATCAGTCACATTTTTTTGATCAAATTGCCGAATCCAATCATCTTTCCATTCTTTATTGTGCTCCTGCCTCATTTCGTACAATGCCTTAATTTTTACATCGTGTTCCCAGCCTGTAGATGATATAAAACAAAGCTGCATAAAATCGTTGTATTCCTTTATTAACTCGCCCGATATCAGCGTTGCATAAACATTCATGTCTTTATCTAATTCCCGTTTCAATCTTTGAATGTCAAGCGGGGTGATTTCTGTCCAATTTCCCACATAGCAATAGAAGCAGAACAGGTCATATATTCTTGTGACAACCCGATCATAAATATCGATTCGCTTTTTAATGATCCTTGAATTTGTTTTCTGTTTTTTGTTTAGCTCCACCACTATCCTGGTGGTTCGAGATACCAGATATATAATTACGATTATGGCAAGTAAGGATATGATCAATCTCGCTATTTCTAAACCAATCCAAAATTGTTCCGTTTGTTGAATGTCAGGCAGGCTCATGGGCTTTAATTTTTTTTTATTAGGGTTAGTGTCTCTTTATAACGTAAATCCACAAGCTATCTTACGTGAAGCATTTAAGGAAGTTCGTTTAAAATGAAAGGTGGTGTGACCGGTTTTCAGAGATTAGTGCTTCAGGAAGTACATTAGGAGCTGTTGAAGCCTCTCATGTTGGTTGGTTAGTTTATATTTACTAACTTTGTTGCGCGTATTCTAATCTACAGATTAAATGATCGCCTATCTATAAAGAGATGCAAACAGCGAGACAAAAAGAGATCACCGAGGTAGCCCTGGAGCTAATAAGCGAAAAAGGGATACAGGGACTGACTATCAAAAACCTGGCAAAAAAAATCGGTATAACAGAACCAGCCATTTACAGGCACTACGAAAGTAAAACTGATATTTTAATTGCCGTTCTTGAGCTTTTCAAACAAAATACAGAACAACTATTTGAAAAAGAATTAAACAACGCTGGCAAAGCAATTGACAAAATTGAACATTTGTTCACAAAGCATTTTGCCTCTTTCTCTGCAACTCCATCACTGGTATCGATAATTTTTTCCGAGGAAATATTCAGAAACGAGCCGGCGCTTATTGCAAAAATTTCAGAGCTAATCGGTAAAAATGATACAATCCTGACCACAATATTAATCACTGGACAAAAAAACGGTGAAATAAGAACCGATATTGAGGCAAATCATCTTTCCACAATCATAATGGGAAGCTTGCGTCTTTTTGTGAAGAAATGGCAGTTCTCGGCATATTCTTACAATCTACCAAGAGAAGGAAAGAAACTGATGGATTCAATTAAACTATTAATTACCAAATAGAAAATCAGCAATGTACTCGCTTTTTAACAGGCGGGTTTTTTTGTAAAAGTAAAGTTAGTGAACATTAATTAACAATTAAAAAATGGAGAAAATCTTAAAGAAGCTACTCAACCTGCCCTGGCTGGTACTTGGATTAACCATTATTATCAGCGCGCTGTTTTTTATGCAAATGAAACAAAAATCAAGAATGGAAACAGATCTTGATAAGTATATGCCACAGGATCATCCTGCATTTGTTTACAGTGATCAGGCCGAAGAGTGGTTTGGAATTAATGATGGAATCATCATGGCCATTGAAAATCAGAATGGAATTTTCAATACTGCAACCTTAGATACCCTAAAACAGCTTACCAGAAGATTACAAAAAATGGAGGAAATTGAAAAAGCTGATGTAACATCTCTGTACACTGCTGACAATATTGTGGGTAACGAAGATGGAATGGATGTGAAGGCTTTTTATAAACGGGTTCCTTCTTCCGAAAAAAACTTAAATGGACTAAAGCACAATGTTGAAGGGAACGAAATGACATTTGGTCGTTTGGTATCATTTGATGAAACGGTGACTGTGATAATCGCTGAAATTAAAGATGATGTATTTACCCAGGAATTTTATGAGGAGATCCTTAGTCTGGCCGCTTCCTACGAAACAGAGGAGATTAAACTTCATGTGGCAGGCCGTCCTATCGTTGAAGGTACAATGGCCCTTCTTGGACCTGCAGACATGAAAAAAATGGTTCCCATTGTACTGTTGATCATTACGTTGGTATTGTTCATCATGCTGCGAAGTGTAAAAAGCACCATACTTACAATGGCCGTTGTATTCTTCAGCGTGGTGTGGTCATTTGGACTAATGGCTGCTCTTAACATTCCCATTTATGCAGTATCCACAATGATACCAGTCATGCTTATTGCCATAGGTGTTGCCGATGGAATACACCTGTATAGTCACCTCCAGCTATTTCTTCGAAAACATCCGGAGGCAAGCAAAAAAGAGGCAAGTACAGACATGCTTCAGCAAATGTGGAGGCCCGTAGCTATGACATCAGTTACAACTGCCATCGGATTTGTTGCGCTGCTTACCTCCCAGGTCTATCCCATTAAATACTTCGGCATTTTTACAGCGTTTGGAGTATTGATGGCGATGGTATTCTCTCTGGCACTTATTCCTGCAGGCATTATGATTTTTGGCCTTCCCAAAGTAAAAAAAGCCGTCGGCAATAAATCCAACAGAGAGTCTGATCTGGCCTACGGTTTTGCATCAAGGGTACTTAAGCGAAAATCTGTTTCCCTGTTTGTTACAGCAACTATCATCATTCTATCCATTGTTGGAATGCAGAAAATATGGATCAACTCCAGCTTCCTGGATAAATTTGAAGATAATAGTGATATAGTCCTTACCGATAAGTTCATTAATGAACATTTTGGTGGAACAACCGCCCTTAACCTTGTACTGGATGCCGAAGGAAAAAAAGATGTTTTCAAAAATCCGGAAGTATTGAAACTGACAGACCGGATGCAAAGCAATCTGGAAAATGATCTGGATGTTGTGGGAAACTCATTTTCACTTACCGACTATATTAAGCGGATGAACAAGGTGATGAATGCTGATAAAGAGAAATTCAACACCATTCCGGATCAGCAGGATATGATAGCTCAGTATCTTCTACTCTACGAAATGTCGGGTGATCCAGAAAACCTGAACAAAGTAGTCGATTACGATTACGCTAAACTGAATGTCACCTTCCAGCTAAAAAGCGATAATTCAAAAGCCCTGAACTCGGCCATTGCAATCATTGAAACCTATGAAGATGAATTTAACGAACTCGGAATCACAATGAATTATGCCGGAAGCGGTTATAAAGGTTTGATATTTACCGACCTGATATTAGAAGGACAAATCCTGAGTTTGATCCTCTCTCTCATCATTGTCATTATTCTTCTCTCCGTAATGTTTAAAAACTTTAAAATAGGAATCATCGGAGCAATTCCGATTACCATTACAGCCCTCATAAGTTTTGGAATCATGGGCTTCCTGGATATTCCGCTCAATACCACCACTGCACTGCTTTCCAGTATTGCCATTGGGATCGGCATCGACTATGCAGTGCATTTTATTGAGCAATACCGTCTCAATGCTTCCAAAACAGAGAACAAGATCCTGGTGGCACAAAAAACAATGGCTCATTCGGGCAGAGCAATCAGCTACAATGCGATAGTAGTGATTGCAGGATTTCTGGTGTTGCTTTTTTCCGTATTCCCTCCTAACCGAGAACTTGGCGCGCTGGTTTCACTTAATATGTTTACAAGCTTTGTCGGAACTGTTACCATCATGCTTGTGCTGTTAAAAATGTCAAATGTCTATTTTAAAAAAGAAAATATAAAGGAGAAATAATCATGAAAAATTTACAAATCACAACAGCATTGATTGCGATAATAATTGCAATCGGCTTCAACCCTGATAGTTCCGGACAAAGTTTAACCGGAAAGCAAATCATTGAGAAGGTATATAACCGCCCAGTCGGGGAGGATCAGACCTCTGACCTGGCCATGACACTCATTAACAAAAGCGGCAATCAAAGGGTAAGAAAAATCAAACAGTTTACAAAAGATCTTGGAGCGGTTGAAAAAAGCATCATGTTCTTTCTTTCACCTGCCGATGTGAAAAACACCTCTTTTATGAGCTGGTCCTACGATTCGGACCAGAATGATGACCAGTGGATCTACCTGCCCGCTTTGAAGAAGACCAAGCGAATCTCGAGCGACAGCAAAAGCGACTATTTTATGGGTTCCGATTTCACTTACGATGACCTGGGTGATCGGAAGCTTGAAGATGATACCCACAAATTATTACGCGAAGAGACCCTGGATGGAAAAGCGTGCTATGTGGTTGAAAGTGTATCTAAAGACGAAGATTATATGTATTCGAAAACTGTAGTCTGGATCAATAAATCAAATTTTGTTGGTGTGAAAAAAGAGTTTTACGATGAAGATGAAGACCTTTTGAAAATTCTAACCATCAAAAAGGTTGAGAAAATTTCAGATATATGGGTGATTACAAATTCTGAAATGAAAAACGTACAAAAAAGTCACAGAACTACCATCATATTGAGTAATATCCAAATCAACACCGGGATGTCTGAATCAAAATTCTCTGAAAGAATGATGATGAGAGGAATGTAAATTGATAGATAAAATGAGAACAAAAGGACTAATACTGATATTGCTATTAATAGCAGGTCAATATACCAAGGCACAAAATCTTGACATTTCGGGTTTTGCCAGATCCTATGAAGCGGTTTTATTCAATACTGGTGACTTTGGAATTGTGCAGCAAACACTCAATCTGAACTTTGAAAAGAGGGGCAATAAGGTTGCGTTCAAGGCAAATCCAATGGTCTATCTCTACAATTCCGACAGCATGGATTTCAGAATTAGGGAGCTCTACCTGGATCTCTATTTTGATAATTTTGATATTCGAATAGGAAAACAACAGGTGGTGTGGGGAAAAGCAGACGGTGTATTTATTAGCGATATTGTTTCTCCTTTGAACCTAACGGAATTTCTGTTGCCGGATTTTGATGAAATAAGAACAGGTGTGGTTGCCACTAAAGTGAATTATTACTTTGGCAACAGCACCCTGGAAGCAATCTGGATACCGGTATTCACTCCCACTGAAAGGCCTCCACCGGGTTCGATCTGGTACATTCAACCTGATTTCCCGGTAACACCCACCTGGGATCTCTCCCGGAAAAATATAACTCCCTCTCTTGAATCCAGTGAGGTGTTTTTAAAATACACTGCACTTACCTCTGTAATTGATTTTGAAATCATGGGGGCTTATACCTGGGATGATAATCCTACATTGCATGTACAAAAAGAATTTAGGGTTAATCCCATTACCCACCAGACCACCCTTGCGGGATTAAATATCACCCCGGAACATCACCGTCTGGCCATTGGTGGAGGATCATTCAGTTCTGAAATCAAAGGTGTGATATTACGGGGTGAAGCCGCCTACTATGATGGCAAGTATTTTCTGACCGAAGACCCTTTGCAGCAGGATGGCAATATTCAAAAAGATTATTTGCACTACCTGATGGGATTGGATTTTAACCTTGGACCAGTTAAGGTAAGCTCGCAGTTTATTCAACAAACCATTCTGAATTATGACGATAATATCCTGAATGAAAAAACAGAAAACACCATGACCTTTCTGGCCCGGTATGACATGTTTCGTGAGACACTTCACCTTGAGTTGTTCTCCTACATCGGATTAACCAACGAAGATGCACTGATCAGACCCAAAATCACATATGACTTTGACGATAGTTTTTCAATCCTGCTTGGTTCAAATATTTTTGTGGGCGACGAGAAAGGGCGTTTTGGGCAGTACAGCGACAATTCTATGGCGTATATAAAACTGAAATACAGCTTTTAACGAGGAGTTTCATTTTGTCGTAATCAATCAACAATACTGAATAGCCCCATCTGATCTTCACTGGCAGAGATCAGTCGCCATCCAGTTGTGGACTGCCTGTCATCTTTACTGGCATACAATTTCCATCTATATATTTTTCCGGGAATTAATGTTTCACTTGCTGTATTATCAGAATTGAAGACTATCTCAGTCTGGGAGCTTGGAACAACAACGTTTCTTGTACTCCAATCTTCAGAAAAACCACCCCAGATAACACGGCTATTTGCGTCCATTACCTCAATTACATATTCAGTCGCTGAAGGATATGGCGCCCATCGGAAAATTGCAGTGCCGATTGGAATGTCAACAGGAGAAACTGAAATCGATTCGTTTGTCGGGCTAAGTAAGGGGATAGCATTTGTGACACTGAAATTGAGGATATTATCTGCACCATCAACCGTAATATAAGGTTCCCCATTCTTTACGATCCAATCCGGGTCCATTACATTATCATCATTCGCAAATGAAGCTCTTCCCAGGTAAGTACCATCAGGAACATTTGAAATTGAATAATTCC
>JBDLIM010000050.1:0-29743 GCA_039714915.1 Bacteroidota bacterium | reverse complement strand
GGCCACCTCGGGAAACCGGGGTGGCTTTTTCTATGGTGTGGTATGCCATGCAGGGAACAGATACTTGTCTTTGGAAAGGTTAATAAGGCCTGTTTTGGTGTACGGTTCCGAACACTCATGTTACAATTTCGTTCAGAATTATCACTTCTTAACATTTGTAATAAATATACATAAAAAACAGTAGTACAGATAAATATGGAGTTTGGCACGCGTATTGTAAAATAGCTTTCAGAACGTTAAACAACAAAACGCAAGAGTCATGAAAACAACAAAGACAATTTTAAGCATCGCACTGCTTGCCCTGACAAGCTCTTTATTTGCACGTATAGCTGAACCCGAAGCCTATTGTAACTGCTGCCCCAATGAAGTAGAACTGATAATGGAACTGGACCTGAATACAGAAGGTTGGATGTCTGAACCCTTTGCGGGAAGTGCACTGGAGCCAGAAATAACTTTGGAGAACTGGATGGTCGCTCCTTTTGAAGCCAGTCTTGAAGCTGACCTGGCTCTGGAGAACTGGATGGTCGCACCCTTCGAATCCGACACAGATGAAGAACTTACTTTAGAGAATTGGATGATCGTCCCCTTCAAGTCCAGTATTGAGAATGACCAACTCGAGTTTGAGTCCTGGATGGCTGATTCCTGGATCTAAGAATGTTCATGACTCTACGTTATCATGATATATATAGTGAACCGCCTTTCGGGGCGGTTTTTTTATAAATGTAGTTCCTGTAAACCAATTCTGTTACTTTTGCGTATAAAGAAATTGTTTATTTATGATAATGTTTGAAAGAAGACGGACTACGCGGATAGGGAAGGCAGTAAAGTTATCCATGCTGCTTGTATTCCTGGGAATGATTATTATGGTGATTGTGGTGTATAAACTATATGCCAGAGTCTATGTCCCCAATGTAAAATTGAGTGCCGGGCATGAGCTTTTTTATGTTCCTACCGGATCCGATTTTGAGTATGTGATTGATCAGCTGGAAGAGCAGGGGATTATTGAAAGCAGAAAATCTTTCCGCTGGGTGGCCATCAAAAAGGGCTATGATAAGAGCGTTAAGCCCGGGAGGTATAAGATTCGCAACGGTCAGAGTAACAACGAGCTGGCGAACATGCTTCGTTCCGGAAAACAGGATCCGGTCATGGTGGTATTTAACAATGTCCGGTCGCTGGCACATGTGGCCGGGAAGGTGTCGCATTACCTGGAGAAGGATTCGGCTGAATTTGCAGACTGGTTTTCAGATCCGGAACTACCCGCAAAGTATGGATTTGAAGCATCCGGTTTTACATCCATGTTTGTTCCGGAGACCTATGAATTTTTCTGGACCACTTCGCCTGAGGATTTTACAGAACGCATGAAAAAGGAATATGAGAAGTTCTGGAGCGGGGAGAGGGATCGAAAGGCTAAAAAACTGGATATGTCGCGGGAGGAAGTGGTTACGCTTGCTTCCATTGTGGATGAGGAAACCCTTTATGATGATGAAAACAGCAAGGTGGCGGGAGTTTATATTAACCGGCTGGAGCAAGGCATCCCCTTGCAGGCGGATCCAACTCTGAAGTTTGCCCTGGGAGACTTCACCAGGCAACGAATACTGAACGGGGACAAGAAAGTAGATTCACCCTACAACACCTACATGCACAAGGGACTTCCACCCGGTCCCATATCCATCCCTTCGGTTTCGGCCATAGACGGGGTTCTTGATTATGAGGATCATAGATTTATCTACTTCTGTGCAAAGGCTGATTTCAGTGGCTACCATTCATTTGCCAGGTCTTATTCACAGCACAAAAAGAATGCCCGGGAATACCAACGTGCCCTTAATCAACGTAGAATATATAAATAACATACCCGCACACCGCACACCGTCTACCATTCACCGTCCACCATCCACCACTCCCTATACCACATTTACTTCTCGTTCGAGGTAGATCCCGAACTGTTTGTCCACGTCCGAACGGAGTTGTTCTGAGAAATCAAGGATTTCCTGACCGGTAGCACCTCCATAGTTGACGATTACCAGGGGTTGTGTGGGCCAGGTACCCACGTTTCCGATCTGTTTCCCTTTCCATCCCGCCTGTTCAATAAGCCATGCTGCAGGAATCTTTACCTGGTTTTCGATGTCCGGATAATTTGGAATGCCGGGATAATCCACACGGATACACTTAAAAATAGTCCTGTCAATTAGCGGATTTTTAAAATAGCTGCCTGCATTGCCGAATTCCAGGGGATCGGGAAGCTTCTGCCTGCGAATGGAAATGATCACATCTCTCAGGTCCCTTGCTGTAGTGCCACCGGCTTTTGAAAAATATTCTTTAACAGGACCATAATTAAGCTGAAGCTGAGCCTTTTTTTGGAGGCGGAAAACCACATGTGTTATGATGTACCTGCCCCGGAAATCATTTTTAAATATACTGCTCCTGTAAGTGAACCTGCAGGCTTTCCGGTCCAGCTGCACCTGCTTCTTATGCTGAAGGTCCCAGGCATCGGCTCTTTCGAAATGATCTTTCAGCTCCACCCCGTAGGCGCCGATATTCTGTACAGGGGCAGAACCTACCGATCCGGGGATCAGGGAAAGATTCTCCAGGCCATACCAACCCTTACTGACGGAAACGGAAACCCAGTTGTCCCAGTTTTCATATGCCCCCACCCTTACCAAAACTTCCTGCTCATTCTCTTCCAGGACCTCCAGGCCTTTCATCCCGGGACGAATGATCAATCCCTCATAATCACCTTTGAATAAAATATTGCTGCCTTCACCCATGACCAGAAGAGGCATCTGCTTAGAGTCATAGGCTTCCATCTGCCTGATCAGGTCCTCTTCACTTTCAGGAGCTGCGTAGAGAGAGGCGGTGGCATCTATACCAAAGGTATTTATCTCTTTAAGTGAATACTGATTGTGCATATATACCATTGATATAGCTCATTCTTATGTTAGTCAAATATAACAATGATTTGTTCTTTTGCCATTTCTGATTTTCCCTATCTTTAAAACTCACGATCTGCAGCATTTGAAAAGGGTTTACATATCTGTAATCAATGATCTGGCCACCGACCAGCGGGTGCGCCGGGTGGCAATCATGCTTTTGGACCAGGGAATGGAAGTAACTTGTATAGGCCGCAGGTTAAAAAACAGCCCGGGATTGGAGCATTTGCCTTATAAATCCAGACGATACAGGATGTTATTTACTTCTGGTCCCTTTTTCTATGCCTGCTATAATATCAGGTTGTTTCTGACCCTGCTGTTTGTTAGCAAACCAGCACTTTTTATTTCCAATGACCTGGATACACTTCCTGCCACTTATATTGCAGCCTGGATCAGAAAAGTCCGGCTTATCTACGACAGCCACGAACTATTCACCCAGGTCCCCGAGTTAATTCAGAGGAAAGGAACACAGGCCGTGTGGAAGCGCATTGAAGCGATATTTGTACCCAGGGTAAGTTATGCGCTTACGGTAAGTTATCCCATTGCAGAGATTTACAGGAGGCTTTATAAAACAAGGTTTAAGGTGGTGAGGAATGTACCCGAAATAAAAAAAGCAGAAAAAAGTCCGGGTATCAGAAAGGAATATGATGGGAAATTCATAATTATTTACCAGGGAGCGCTTAATGTGGGCAGGGGATTGGAACTGATGATTCATGCCATGGAATTTATAGATAATGCTGTTTTTGTGGTGGCTGGCTCAGGGGATATTGATGAGGATTTACAGAGGCTGACAGATGAGAAAGGTCTGGCCGGCCGGATTTATTTTAAGGGCAGGCTTCTTCCGGACGAACTGACATTGCTCACCATGTCGGCCGATCTGGGCATTTCCCTGGAGGAGGACCGTGGACTGAATTACCGCTATTCGCTGCCAAATAAACTTTTTGACTACATCCAGTGCCGTATCCCGGTACTTTGTTCTGCACTTCCCGAGATGTCAAGGATTGTGGAGACCTATGGGATAGGTATTGCCACCGGGGAGAAGCACCCGAAGAAGTTGGCCGGAATCATTAAATACATGCTTGAAGAGCGCTCTTCCGGGGCATGGAGAGATGCTCTGGACCGGGCGGCTGGGGAACTGTGCTGGGAAAATGAATCACAGGTATACCTGGATCTGCTTGCCGAATGCGGAGTTTTATAAGGCTGGCTGAAACAAAAGTACCTTGCTTTCGTTTTAATCCTGTATCCATTTAGAAGATTGATAATGAAGAAAAGAATATACAGCCTGTCTCTTATTCTGATGGCAATGACCTTCATGCTTTATGCACAGGTTGATTTTATGGAGGTACATACCCTGGATGAGATGGAAGCAGCACAGAAAAAAGCTTCCGACCAGCAGCTGATGTTATTTGTGGATGTGTATGCCACCTGGTGTGGCCCCTGTAAAATTATGGATCGGGAAGTCTATACCGATCCGCTTGTGTCTGATTACATGAATGCACATTTTGTAAGTGTAAAGTTGGACGGGGAATCTGATTACGGCAGGATTTATGCAGCGGCCCAGGAGCTACAGGGTTATCCCAGCATGTTCATTTTCAGCAGGGATGGTGAGCCGGTGAGCAGAATAGTTGGTTTTACAAAGGCCGAAGAGCTTGTTAGTTCCTTACAGGGAACTGTGGACGGTTATAAGGCGATCAAGGTTTACCAGACAAAATACCAGCGTGGCACCCTTGCAGAGGAAGAATTTGCTGCCTATATCACTGCTGTTCGCGAAATGGGCAACCAGAAGGAAGCAGAAAGACTTTCTGCTGAATATATGGAGCAGGTCATGGGCGAAAAGCTATCTGACTCCGATATTAGAGTAGTGGCCTATCACATGGACCTGGACGATAGCTGGTGGGAGGATTTTTCATCGGATCCTGAACGGCTCAGAAAAGTGCTTGGTGAAGACTACATGCTGGCCATGGAGACAATTTACAACGCCTCTCTGGCAAAAGCCATAGATGAAGAAAACATAGAGCTTATCAGCAAGATGGCCAACGAACTGACTCCGCTGGTGGGGGCAGAGACCAATTCGTGGGACCTTCGTTCCCTGCCTTTCATTCAGTATTATTATTACACCAACCAGGTGGACGAGCTCATTGCCTATGTGGATCAGCGTTTCGAATCGGACCGCAGGGATGATCACCGCTGGCTTTATAGCGCTGCTTCCCAGATTACGGATATGGATCAGCAATACCGTACACCGGCCTTGCTGAACAAGGAGGTGGAGTGGTTCGAAGCCTGTCTGGACCTGGAAGAACATTTCGATTATTACTTCTATCATGGCATGGTGCTGTTCCTGCTGCAAAAGCCGGAGGAAGCCAAAGGCTCATTTGTAAAGGCTGAATCCCTTGCCTTCACAGATGAACAGAAAGAAATGATCGGCCAGGTAATGAGCTTCATCAGGGCGCAATAGGTATTTACCTTTGTTTATCTTGACAGGAACAGCTATTTTTGAGTCGCTCAACTCTAAAGCCATGCCTTATGACGCGTATCTTTTTGCTTAGCCTGCCTGTATTCCTTTCTTTCCTGTTTTCATGCTCAGGAACTCATAACAACCTGGACCGGATTGGATTAAAGGGCCAGGTAAAATCAGTAAAAGAGGTGGAATGCGGGGCCACATACGAAGATGATAAATGGGTTGCGGGGGAAGACTGTGCAAGGGTATATCGCATGACAAGTTATACCCAGGATGGCAACTACATCAGCATCATGACCCTTGATAATCGCAACGATACCCTTGGAATTGCAAGGATGAGGTTTGAAGATGGCGAGATGGTGGAAGAGGTTTATTATCAGAAGGTTTTTTTGACACCCAAACACTCAAAGCTTGTAAAGGATTCAAGAACCGTAATGGACAGGGTATCGTCGGATCAGGTGAACTTTGAAGTATGGCAAAATGATGTTCTCCGTTACGAAGGGGCTACCTATTTCGATTCGAAAGGCCGCATTGATAAACAGGTCGAGGTAGTTAACGACCGGGAAACCATGGTTTATTACGTGTACGAAAAGGACCTCCTGGTGGAGAATTACCAATTGGAGCTTGACGGTGGCAGCAGAATTGCAACCCAGCTGTACGAATACGATGATTATGACGATCATGGCAACTGGACCACGAAACTGGTCTACCTGGGCGAGGAGAAGATCACTCCCAAAGTGGTCATCACGCGGACCCTGGATTATTACTAGTTGTCTGTTACAGCTCCAGGAGGAATTGTTCGGGCGACTGTGAGCCGAAAATCATTCTTGAAGGCTCCTCAATAAATTCTTTCACTGTTTTAAGAAATCCTACCGAGTCTTTACCATCGATTACCCGGTGATCGTAACTCAATGCGATGTACATCATCGGCCTGATTTCCACTAAGCCGTTTACTGCCACAGGCCGCTCAAGGATGTTGTGCATTCCCAGGATGCCCGATTGGGGTGGATTCAGAATGGGTGTGGAAAGCATGGAGCCGTAGATGCCTCCATTGGAAATAGTGAATGTGCCTCCACTCATCTCTTCAATGCTCAGGCGCGCCTTCCGTGCCCTGGCTGCCAGATCGGCAATCTTTTTTTCTATTTCTGCCAGCCCAAGCACTTCCGCATTCTTTACCACCGGAACCATTAATCCTTTGTCGGTCTGAACAGCAATGCCGATGTCGCAATAGCGGGGTGAAACCACTGCTCCTCCATCCAGGTAAGAGTTTACTGCGGGGAACTGTTTGAGAGCTTCAGTTACGGCTTTGGTGAAAAAGGACATGAATCCCAGCTTGATGCCATGTTGTTCCACGAACTTTTCCTGGTGCTTTTTCCGGATGGCTATGATGCTGCTCATATCTACCTCATTAAAGGTAGTGAGCATAGCAGTTTCATTTTTTACTGCCACCAGTCGTTCACTGATCTTCTTGCGTAGCTGGCTCACTTTGGCCCGGTCTTCTTCCCGGCTTATTTCTTTCTGGCTTTGAGTTGCAGCCAGCACAGGCGAATGCGCCATCACTTTTTTCACATCACCGGCAGTGATCTTCCGGAGACCCTGTATAATATCATCGACCGATAATCCCTCTTTTTCCATCATCTGCCTGGCTACGGGGGTGGCTTTTATTTCGCTGGCAGTATCTGATTTTACATCCGGGGCCGGGGATTCTGCAGGAGCCCTGGATTCAGCCACATCCGGAGTTTCTGCCGGCGAGTCGGGGACTTCCACACTGGTATCAATAGAAGCTACTACATCACCCACATTAACAGTACTTCCTTCTTCCACCAGGATCTTTAGTTGTCCCGATTGCTCGGCAATCAGCGGAAGGGTGGCTTTCTCGGATTCAATCTCACCTACTTCCTGGTTTTTACTTGCCAGTGCACCGTCTTCCATAAACCAGGAAGCGAGCTCGACTTCAGTGATGGATTCGCCGGGACTGGGTATTTTTATTTCCAGGATCATTTTATCTTTTTTTGGGTTTCTCTTTCTCGAAATAGTAATGCTGTTTCAGGATCTCTTTGCGGGAACTTCCGATCATGCATTGCAAACCACAGTATACATTAAGCAATTCGCAGGTACACTCACGGAAAACCTTGTCGATAATTTCTTTCTGACTGATCTCATGTAGCTTGAACAAACCTGTGGCCGGGCTTCCCGAGGGCTGACGTGTAACCGGGATAACTTCGGTACCCTCCATGGAATTACGGATGTAATACCAGGCTCCCATATTCTCTGGTTCTTCCTGTACCCAGAGGGTAAGCATATTGTTGTGGTATTTTTTCAGGATCTCCTTCACCTTTTTTTCAGGAAATGGGAAAATCTGTTCAAGCCGTACCAGTGCAATGTCTTTCACACCCAGTATCTGCTTTCGGGCCAGCAGATCGTAATATATCTTGCCACTGCACAGTACCACACGTCGAACCTCATCCACATCGGTTTCATCATCGTCATACACAGGTACGAATTCCCCGTTCTCAAGATCCTCCAGCGCTGAGATACATTGAGGATGCCTGAGTAAGCTTTTTGGTGTGAACACAACCAGAGGTACTCTCGACTCTTTTTTCATGTGATTCCTGAGCGCATGAAACAAATTAGCCGGAGTGCTAGGATTAATAATATGCATGTTGCAGTTGGCGGCCAGGCTCAGAAAGCGCTCAAGCCGGGCACTGGAGTGTTCCGGCCCCTGGCCTTCAAACCCGTGGGGAAGGTAGAGTACCAATCCGTTCATCACACCCCATTTTTCTTCAGCACTGGAAATGTACTGATCAATTATTACCTGGGCCACGTTTGTAAAGTCACCAAATTGTGCTTCCCATATGACCAGGCTGCGTGGACAGGCCATGGCATAGCCGTATTCAAAACCCAACACTCCATACTCGTTTAATGGCGAATTAAATACATGAAACGGAGCCTGCTTCTGATCAATATATTTTAGTGGGAAGTATACTTCCGTAGTTTCCTCCATTATTTTTCCCGCATGGCGATGAGAGAAGGTTCCCCTTATGGAATCCTGCCCACTAATGCGTACCGGATGCTCTTCAAGAAGCAGGGACCCGTAAGCCAGCAGTTCACCCATGGCCCAGTCTATGCGGTTTTCCCCAATCATCTTTTTACGCTCCTCCACCAATTTTACGGTCTTCTTGAAAAAGACCAGGTCATCGGGTAATCTGGTTAACTGATCAGCAATTCGTTGAAGAACATCCCTGGGAATACCGGTGGGGACTGAAGTTTCGAAATCTCCGGGTTCGGCATACCTTATTCCTTCCCATTGGGATTCCAAAAATTGTTGGATCGTAACTTTTGCACTTTTTCTGGAGGCTTCCAGCTGGCTTTCCAGGTGGATTTCATATTCCGTTTCGGATGCTTTGATCTCCTCAGGAGTAATCACTCCCTGAGTGAGCAGTTCCTTGCTGTAAAGGTCCCTTGGATTAGGGTGTTTGGCAATAGCCTTGTAAAGTAAAGGTTGGGTAAACCTGGGTTCATCGCCTTCATTATGTCCGTATTTGCGATAGGCCAGTATATCAATAAAAATATCGGTATGGAAAGTTTGCCTGTACTCCATGGCCATCCGGACCACATGGACCAGTCCTTCAACATCATCACCGTTCACATGCCAGATGGGGGCCTTGGTTACTTTCCCCACATCGGTGCAGTAGGTGCTGGACCTGCCATCCAGGTAATTGGTTGTAAAACCTACCTGGTTATTAATTACCATGTGAATAGTACCTCCTGTTTTGTAGCCAGCCAGTTCTGACATCTGCACTACTTCATACACCACACCCTGTCCGGAAACGGCTGCATCGCCATGAATGATAATGGGTACAAGTTTGTTCAGATCACCCTCGTAGATCTGGTCGATACGAGCTCTTGATACTCCTTCAATGATGGGGGCCGACGATTCCAGATGGGAGGGATTGGGGACAATATTCAGGATAACCTCTTTCCCGGATTCGGTACGTATGGTATTTCCATAGCCCAAATGATATTTCACATCCCCCAGGCTGATGTGCTGTTCATAGGATTCTCCTTCAAATTCATTAAAGATATCCTCATTGGGCTTCTGAAGTACATTAGCCAGAACACTTAACCTGCCCCGGTGAGCCATCCCTATATTAAACTCTCTGGCACCAAGTTCAGCACCTTTTTCAATTAGGTCATTCAATGCAGGGATAAGGATCTCTGCACCTTCCAGTGAAAAACGTTTCTGACCCACAAATTTCGTATGGATGAATTTTTCAAATCCAACAGCTAACACGAGATGACGATAAATCCGCTTTTTTTCTTCCGGGGTAAAGATGCTTCGGTTTTGTCCCTGCTCTATTCGGTCTGAAAGCCACTTTAGTTGTTCCGGATTCCGTTTAAACATGTATTCGGATCCAATGTGACCGCAATAGGTTTTTTTCAGATGATCCACTATATCCCGAAGTGGGGCTTTCCCACATCCTATTTCCCTGCCTGCATGATAATAGGTATCCAGGTTCTCATCGGAGAGTCCGTAATTTTCCAGGTCGAGGGTTGGGAAATACTTACGCCTGGTCCTGACAGGATTGGTTTGGGTAAAAAGATGCCCCCGTTTCCTGTATCCATTGATCAGGTTGATAACCTTGAATTCTTCATCGAAGGTGAGAGATTCGGATTCCGGGTGACTGAAATCGCGCCTGGCCAGGTCAAATCCCTGGAAAAAGTGATGCCAGCTGGGATCGACAGAATCGGGATCATTTCTGTATTTGTGATACAGCTCCTCGATGGCCTCCGTATCGAGATGCTGCAAAAACGATAAGTGGTCCATATGTAACTTGTCAGGGTTTTAAAAGTAACAACCGGGGATTCGTTTTGTTAAGAAAACAATCCTCTTTACCCGATCTCGCTAAATTGCTTCATAAATTGCATCCGGTCAAAGGTGGCCGGATTGGCTTCATATGCCTTGCTCACCAAGCCCCTGAACTGACTTATGGATTCAAATCCCTTTTCTGTCATCCATTCCTTCAGTGTGGATATCATCTTTGCGACCTGGTCAGGACCATTTTTATAAAGTGTGGACGCAACCTGGGTGACTGTGGCACCGGCCAGCAGCATCTTGATCACATCCTCGCCGGAATGAATCCCGGTGGATGCAGCCATATCGCAACTCACCTTATTGGACATGATGGCAATCCACCTCAGGGTTTCAGATTGCTCTTCGGGACTGCTGAACATATTCCCACTTGTCAGCGCGATTTCTTCTATGTCGATATCCGGTGTGAAGAAGCGGTTAAATAATACCATACCGGACACGCCTGATTCTGAGAGTGCTTTAACTGACAATCCCATACGGGTAAAATACTTACTGATTTTGATGGCCACAGGGATGTTCACTTTATCAAGCACTTTTTCTATGATCCTGAAATAGGCTTTCTCAAACTCTTTATTTTGCATATCTGCAGGATGAAGAAAAAGATTCAATTCCAGGGCATCGGCTCCGGCATCTTCAATTTTTTCTGCAAAATACATCCAGTCTTCCTGAGACACACAGTTTATACTTCCAATGACGGGGATCGATACTGCTTTCTTTGCATCCCTGATCAGTTGAAGGTATTTTCCCAGGTTATCCTCCCTGATATGGACATCAATGTAATCCAGGGTTTCAGATAATCCGGAATAGATCATTGGATCCTTTTCTGCTTCTTTCAGCTGTTGATTTGCTTCCAGCAGGATCTCCTCTTCGAAAATAGATTTTAGTACAACAGCCGAAATGCCTTTGCTTTCAAGGTTTTTAATGCCATCCAGTGTACCGGTAATTCCACAGCTGGCCGCAACCAGGGGATTCTTCAGTTTTAATCCCAAATATTCAGTTGAAAGATCCATTTATAGTTTGTTAAGGGTAGGTAAAGTAAATTTACAAAAATATCATGATTTCTATCTTTCCCCGGAGAACTCTCTGTTCATTCAGATTCCAATCTTTAACACTTTGGCTCCCCTGATTGTTCGGTTTCACAGGAGTTTGTTTTTAATTATTCTTAATAACATCAGACTGATAGTCAACATACATTTTCCGGTAAATTTGAATTATTTTCGCATCATTTATTGGTGATACCAGCATTTTCAAGGTGTTTGGAATACTATTGAAGGTTTAATTGTTATCAGATGAACAAGATTATTGAAAAGGAATATTTCTCTGACGCAGTAGTAAAGTTAGTTGTTGAAGCTCCCCGCATTGCAAAAAACCGAAGGGCAGGGCATTTTGTGATCGTACGTGTTGGTCAGAAGGGAGAACGCATCCCCCTTACCATTGCAGCGGCGGATCTTGAAAAAGGAACCATCACACTGATAGTACAGAAAGTTGGTGTAACGTCCATCAAACTCTGTAACCTGGAGGTAGGTGAATACATTACCGATGTTGTAGGTCCCCTGGGTGAACCCACGCACATTGAAAAGGTGGGTACCGTATTGGCTTCCGGAGGTGGTGTTGGAGTGGCTCCCCTGCTTCCTATTGTTGAAGCACTAAAAAATGCCGGGAACAAAGTTATTACTGTGCTTGCAGCACGAACGAAAGAATTGATCATTCTGGAGGAACAAATGCGACAGCATTCTGACCAGGTGGTGATTATGACTGATGATGGCTCCTATGGGAATAAAGGTCTGGTAACGGATGGGATGAAAGAGATCATTGAAAGAGAGAAAGTGGATCTGGCAGTGACGGTGGGCCCGGCCATCATGATGAAATTCGTGAGCCTGCTTACGAAGGAATATGATATACCCACGGTGGCCAGCCTGAATACCTTGATGGTGGATGGAACAGGCATGTGCGGAGCCTGCAGGGTAACTGTTGGTGGAAAGACCAAGTTTGTTTGTATTGACGGTCCTGAGTTTGATGCGCACCAGGTCGATTTTGATGAAATGCTGTTAAGGCTGGGTTCTTACAAACCATCCGAAACAGAAGCATATGAATCTTTTCTTAATAAATATCGCAAAGCATAGTTTTTGTGGTCTTATAAAGCAAAAATCAGTACATGGATGATTTACTGAAATATCTGAAGCAAGAAAGAGGGCAGGAATGGCGGGTGGAACTCCGAAATCAGCTGAAAAATAAGGAAAGAACCCAGCTGGAGAGAATACCCATGAACGAACAGGCGCCGGATAAAAGGAATAAGAATTTCACCGAAGTTAATGAGGGATTAACTGAAGAGGAGGCTGTACTTGAAGCCCAACGTTGCATTGATTGTCCAAACCCCACCTGTATTACCGGCTGTCCTGTGGGAATCAATATTCCGAAATTCATTAAGAAGATCGAATCAGGTGCTTTTCTGGAAGCGGCTGGTGTTCTGAAAGAAACAAATGCCCTGCCTGCAGTATGCGGACGTGTTTGTCCACAGGAAGTTCAATGTGAGCAGGTTTGCTTCTATCACCAGAAATTGGGGAAGCGTGCAGTAGGCATAGGAAACCTGGAAAGGTTTGCGGCTGACTATGAGCGTAACAGCGGAAAAATTTCCGTCCCCGAGATACCAGCAAAAAACGGGATTAAAGTGGCTTCTATCGGATCGGGACCGGCAGGCCTGGCCTTTGCAGGTGACATGGCCAAGATGGGTTATGATGTGACGGTATTTGAAGCACTTCACGAGATTGGAGGAGTGCTGAAATACGGGATCCCGGAATTCAGGTTGCCTAATAGCGTTGTTGATGTGGAGATCGATAACCTGGAACAAATGGGAGTGAAGTTTGTAAAGAACTTCATTGTAGGGAAAACAGCTTCTATCGAAGAATTAAAAGAAGAAGGATTTACTGCATTCCTGGTGGCAAGCGGTGCCGGGCTGCCGAATTTTATGCACATTCCCGGTGAGAATTACATCGGAATATACTCCTCCAATGAATACCTGACCCGGGTGAACTTAATGAACGCAGCTAACCCGGAATTTGACACTCCGGTCCTTAGCGGTAAAAATGTGGCTGTGATAGGTGGCGGAAATACAGCCATGGATGCAGTCAGAACTTCAAAAAGACTGGGGGCAGAGCGATCCATGATTATTTATCGTCGCTCCATAGAAGAGATGCCGGCAAGGGTGGAAGAGATTCAGCACGCCAAAGAGGAGGGTATTGAATTCATGAATCTTCATAATCCGGTGGAGTATTATGCCGATGAAAAGGGACGGGTAAACAAAATGAAGTTGCAGAAAATGGAACTTGGAGAACCTGATGCATCAGGTCGCCGGAGACCCATACCAATTGAAGGATCGGAGTACATTATTGATGTGGATACAGTGGTGGTAAGCGTGGGAGTTTCACCAAATCCGCTGATTCCCCAGAGCATGAAAGACCTGGATGTGTCTTCCTGGGGCACCATTCTGGTTGATAAGGAAAGCATGCAATCGTCAGTTTCTGATATTTTTGCAGGAGGTGATATTGTGAGGGGAGGCGCCACGGTGATCCTGGCTATGGGAGACGGAAGGAAAGCTGCAGCTGCCATGGACCGGCACATCAAAGCAAAAGTCAGGGATATCCTGATGCTTATCAAAGAGTTTAAGACCATCGGAGACGTACTGGAATTTGCGGGGTAGCTCCTCCTGGCTCCGGCAACTATTTGATAACATAATCGGTTGATTTGTGGTGCTTTCATTGTACAATACTCACAAGGATTTCATACATTTACTGTAAACCAATACCTCCCCCCAATGGTCGAACTACCCAACCTGGTTTCATTGAGGGTGAAGTGTCCCGTTTGCGGACATTCCTTGATGGATGAGAAACGTCCGGTGGACAACAGTCCCAGCATTAAACTGAATATAAAAGTTGGTGAGGATGAAGGAGTGATCTACCTGAGTTCTGTCTGGGAGAGTTACAATTATGTTAGTTCCATCGAAGTCCCCAAAAAAGAAATCATACATCTTTCCTGTCCCCGCTGTAATTCACACATATCTGGCAAAACGGACTGTGAAGCCTGTAGTGCTCCTATGATCCCCCTTGACCTTGAGATGGGGGGGGATATTTGTATATGTTCCCGAATGGGTTGCAGGAATCACTTTGTCAAGTTTGTTGACTTATCCTTTGCTCTGAAACAGTTGTATATCGATGCCGGGTACCAGGGCCGTCCCTACTCAGAGGATATGTCTATTCTCAAAGAACAAAAGGGCCCGATGAGTGAAGAAGAGGAGAATACTGAGTTAATGAAGACGGGAACATTCCTGATGACCTATTGTCCTCATTGCAAGAAATCTCTTATTGAAGAGAATTCTATTAAACTAAAAGTGGATCGTGGAGATAAGACAGGCTTCATGATGCTCAGTCCCTACCTGAATATTTTTACATCGAAATCAACCATCAGGCTGCCTGAGGACAAACTGATTGGTGATATTAAATGCATGCACTGTGACCATTCCCTGATGATGAAAGAGCAAAGTTGCCAGGAATGCGGAAGTGAAACAGCCAAGGTTGTGGTCGGAGCCACACGCAGGCTGGTGGATTTCTATATTTGTTCGAAAAAAGGGTGTACCTGGCACGGATTGAGCAAAGAAGATATGGACGATATCAGGCTGGAGGAGAGCCTCGAATGGTGATCAGGACTTACCTTTTATTCATTACATAATCATGAATGCCACGGGCAGCAATTTTACCTGCTCCCATGGCCAGGATAACAGTGGCTGCCCCTGTCGCCACATCTCCACCTGCAAAAACACCCGGTTTGGATGTAAGCCCTGTTTCAGGATCAGTCACAATGTTGCCCCACCTGCCAGATTCAATATCCGGTGTGGTGGAGGGGATTAAAGGATTAGGACTGTTTCCTATGGCGATGACAGCCACATCAATGGGGATGCGAAAATTGGCATCAGGGACAGGGACAGGCCGCCTTCTTCCCGAGTCATCGGGCTCTCCCAGTTTCATGGTGACACATTCAACTTCTCTGAGCCACTTGTCGCTTCCCCCTAGAAATGCAGCAGGATTGGAAAGCAGTTTGAATATGACCCCTTCTTCCTCTGCATGATGGATCTCTTCATCGCGGGCAGGCATTTCTTCCCTTGATCGGCGGTAGATGATGATGGATTCTTCGGCTCCAAGACGCAGTGCTGTCCTGGCGCAGTCCATGGCCACATTGCCCCCTCCTACAGTTGCCACCCGTTTTCCTTTAATAATTGGTGTTTTGTACTTTGGAAAGAGGTAGGCCTTCATCAGGTTAGCCCGTGTGAGGTATTCATTGGCTGAATAAACACCATTCAGATTCTCTCCGGGGACATTCAGGAACCAGGGAAGCCCGGCTCCTGTTCCCAGGAATACTGCATCATATTCTTCCAGGAGTTCATCGATACTCCTGATCATTCCGATCACCTGGTCGGTGTATAGCTTAACTCCCAGTTTTTTCAGAAAATCAATCTCCCTGAATACGATCGATTTTGGGAGTCTGAATTCGGGAATTCCATAGACCAGGACACCCCCGGGTTCATGCAGGGCTTCAAACATATCCACCTGATGACCCAGCCTTACCAGGTCGGCAGCAGCGGTGATGCCTGCCGGACCTGCGCCCACAACCACGATCTTTTTTCCTGTGGCCTTTGGTTTTGAAGGAAGTTCAGGCTCACCCTGAGAGGCTTCCCAGTCTGCCAGAAACCGTTCCAGCCTGCCAATAGCCACCGGTTCGTTCTTAAGGCCCACTATACAAATCTTTTCACACTGCTCTTCCTGGGGACAAACCCTGCCACAGATGGCTGGTAAGATGTTTTTCTCCTTAAGCCGGTTTATACCCTCCCTGAAGTTGTTCTCTGCAATAAACTGTATGAAACCCGGGATATCAATCTCCACCGGACAACCTTCTATGCAACGAGGTTTTTTACACATCAGGCAGCGTTGTGCCTCAAGAATGGCCTCTTCAGGAGAGTACCCGTAAGGGACTTCCTCATAGTTCTTTACCCGCTCGCGGGCAGGCTGTTCCCTCATGGGGGTTTTTATGGGATTAACTTTTGCCATGATCGTTTCTTTCGCCTGAAATGATCTCTTCTTCCAGGTAGGCTTTCCTTCTTGATAGGATCACATCCCAGTCCACCAGATGACCATCAAAATGAGGTCCGTCCACACAGGCAAATTTGGTGGTTCCGTCCACTTCGAGCCTGCAGGCACCACACATGCCTGTTCCGTCAATCATAATGGGATTCATGGTTACAATGGTCTTTATTGCAAAGGGTAAGGTTAATGATGCAATGCGATACATCATAAAAGTACAGCCCACTGCAATAACAAGATCGTATTTAAGCCCTGACCGCAGGTCTTTTTCCAGCAGGTCGTATGCATGACCCTTATAACCCAGTGATCCATCGACTGTGGCATACCTGACCTCGTCCGATGCCTGTTCCAGTTTTTCATTCCAGTAGAGTAAGAAACTACTTCTGGCCTCTGAATAACAGGTAACCCTGTTACCCGTTTCACGGAGTGCCCGGGCCACTGGATAAATACCTCCTATTCCGTAACACCCCCCCACCAGGCAAACATTTCCAAACACTTTGATTTCAAAGGACCTGCCCAGCGGTCCGGTGAGGGAATAGATCTCATCGCCGGATTTCATTTGTGCCAGGCTGTTTGTACTGGAGCCGATATCAAGGAAAACAAAAGAAATAGTCCCCTCTTCCGCATCCCAGTCAGCCACGGTAATGGGTGTCCGTTCACTATATTCATCCGGAATCAGGATAATGAACTGCCCGGGTTGTACCTTCCTGGAAATACCAGGGGCATCGACCTTACAGGCATGGACATTGGGTGCTATTTCTTTTACATCAAGTACCTTCATCAGAGATTTCTTTCAGTTCTGGGATCAGGTTTTCTAACTTGTTACCTCTGTATTTGTAATAGCCGGTGTGGGTCGCTACACGGACCGAATATGCTTCCTGTTTTTTCAACTTCCTTTTTTTCACATCTTCAATGGATCGGAAAGGTATCTCAACTTTAGAACGGATTTCCCTGTATATTTTTGAAGGTGCACTACTAAATCCGGGGATACCCATGTTAGCAGCCAGGCCCGACAGGATTGCAGCTATACTTTTTACATTTCCCGGCCGTGACACACAGCTGTTAACTTTCCTGATCTTTCCTCCCAGTGAAAGGATATGTCCTTCATTCTCAAGGAAATCACTAAGAGGTAGAAATACATCCGCCAAATCAGATAACCCTGTATTAAACATGTTGCATTGCACCAGGAAATCCAGCTCTGCCAGGCTGGGATGAACAGGAATATCACCCATCACCATCAGTGCCGAAAGCTCTTTTTTCTGAATATGATGGATCATTTCATTGCAGGACCAGCCTTCCGTTTCACTCAGCGGGTAAAATCCTGGCAGGTAACCGGGATGAACACCCATCAGGTTGCTACCATAAATCCCCCCTTCCAGTCCGGGGAAAAGGATGTGACAGCGACGATTCCAGAGTTTGAGTTGCTGCAGTTCAAATAATAGCTGAAGAGTCTCTACTCCCGAATGGTTCCTGAGAAGGTCATCTCCTGCAATAATTAGAAGTTTTTTTGAATTCCGGAGGGTGGAGACAGCCTGTTCCGGAATGTGTGCCCTGGTTAAAGCGTCCTGACTGCGGTTCATGCCAATAGCTGTCAGCAACTCAAAGATTAAGAGAGTTTCGTTGCCCGGCTCATAATAAATTTCGCTGGTGATAAACGTGGATGTCCGTGTCTGGAAAGGAGAAGCATATATCACTTCTTTCCCCTGCCTGAATGATTTCCTGATTCTGTTCTCAAGCAAGGGATGCGAGTTGGATGCATCCAGTCCCATGACCAGAATCGTGTCGGCTCTCTCTATTTGCTCCAGGCCAACAGGGGGATTATGAGAGTAGAACGCATGAAGGAGCTCAGGAAGCTCTCTTTGGGAATAAGATTCCTGAAGGTCCACATTGTTGGATTGCATCACCTCCCGGACAAACTTCTGTAGTGAATAATTATCCTCAAGGGTATCCTGTCCGGAGGCGATCAGGCCAAACCGGCTCCCCTTATATGTAGTAAGTTTCGTCGCCAGGTGATTGAATACATCCTTCCAGCATACCTCTATCCATTTCTCTCCCTTTTTTACCAGTGGTGTGGTGATCCTGGAGGGGTGTTGATTGAGATTTGCAGGAAGGAACTTAGCTCGCATGCACAGCTGGGGCGGAGCTGTTCGCTTACCTGGCTGCGGCCCGATATGAATTAGCTGGCCATTCCTGGTGTTCACATTCATCTGGCAGGCTACAGAGCACATCACACAGGTGGTTGTGACCGATTTATCAGGGACGCTTCTCCACTTCCCGATCTTTTCGGATATGGATCCAGTGGGACAGACGTCCACACAGGCACCGCAATACTCACATCCGGCCTTTACCTGGGATTCCTGAAACGCTGTACCCACGATGGTGGAATTTCCCCGTTCCACAAAGGCCAGAACATGACTGTTCCGTTCTTCATTACAAATTCGCACACATCGTCCGCACAGTACACACAGGTTGTAATCCAGGTCATAGAATGGATTGTCCTTTACGGGAGGGATTCCTCTGTAGGTGATGGAAAACTTGATATCTTTCAATTCAAGGTAATCCACCAGGTCCTGCAGTTCACAATCACCGTTACTGGTACAGAAGTTGCATCCGGTGATAGTATTGACCTTCCTTGTACTGTGCATGAAATCCGTACATTCCTGATTATCCTTGCATACCAGGCAGGTATAGGGGTGTTCGGACAGGGTGAATTCCAGGATCTCGCTCCGCAGTTTCTGAAGTTCGGGAGTGCAGGTCCTGATCTCCATTCCCGGCTCTATCGGTGTGGTGCAAGCAGTGGGGAATCCTTTCATTTCTTTTACATCCACTACACATAACCTGCATCCTCCGTAAGGCTCCAGGTCCTCGAGATGACAGAGTGTAGGTATATATATCCCAGCCTTCTGCGCGGCTTCAAGAATAGTTAAACCACTTCGGACCTTCACAGGATGTCCGTCTATGTTAGCAGTTTTTTTTATATGATGTTTCTCTGTCATCTGAGAACCTGATACTATTCAATAACAATCGCATCCCCTGCTATGGCATCAAAACGGCATATTTCATAACAGGCTCTGCATTTAATGCATTTTTCCGGATCCAGAAAATGGGGTTCGCTTCTGGGACCTGTAATCGCACCTGTTGGACATACCTCTACACAGCGCTGGCACCCGGTGCACTTATCCTTAATTACAGTATACTCCACAAGGTCTCTACACACAGCTGCCGGACACCGGTTCTTATCCACATGCTCGTTATATTCATCCTTAAAGTATTTCAGAGTAGTGAGAACCGGGTTAGGAGCTGTCTGACCCAGTCCACATAAAGAACCTTTTTTAACTGTGTCAGCAATTCCTTTCAGTTTTTGAACGTCCTCCTGACCGGCATCTCCACTGGCTATCTTGTCCAGCAGTTCGACCATTTGCCGGGTGCCGATCCGGCAGGGAGTGCATTTGCCGCAACTTTCCTGGCTTGTGAAGCCAAGAAAATAGCGGGCCACATCCACCATACAGGTATCTTCATCCATAACGATTAATCCACCCGATCCCATGATGGATCCTGCTCCTGCAAGTGATTCATAATCAACAGGGAGATCAAGAAATTCCTTGGAAAGGCATCCGCCTGAAGGTCCACCTGTCTGTACGGCCTTGAAAGTTTTACGGCTCCCGCCCCCAATATCATAGATGATTTCTCTTAAAGAGGTACCCATGGGAATCTCAATAAGACCTGTCCTGCGGATCTTGCCCACCAGAGCGAAGGTTTTTGTTCCTTTGCTCTTTTCGGTTCCAATACCGGCAAATTTACCTGCACCATCGCGAAGGATTGCCGGGACGGTGGCCAGGGTTTCCACGTTGTTGATATTGGTGGGACATCCATACAAACCCGAACTGGCCGGGTAGGGAGGCCTGCTGCGAGGCATTCCTCTACTGCCTTCAATGGATGCAATCAGTGCGGTCTCCTCTCCGCAAACAAATGCACCTGCACCTTCTTTAATTTTGATATTGAAGGTAAATCCGCTATCAAGAATGTCACTTCCCAGCAGCCCGTTTTCATGTAACAGTGCAATGGCATTCCTTAGTCGTTTTACGGCCAGTGGATATTCTGCCCTGATGTAAATGAAACCCAATTGAGCACCTATGGAATATGCTGCTATGATCATCCCCTCCAGGAGAGCGAAAGGATCTCCCTCCATAAGCGAACGGTTCATGAATGCTCCCGGATCACCCTCATCTGCATTGCAAATAAGGTATTTGTTACTGCCCCCGGCATCCCTGCATAGCTGCCATTTCAGGTGGGTGGGAAAACCAGCTCCCCCTCTTCCGCGTAATCCGGCTTGTTTTATCTCTTCAATGACACCTTCTGGTCCCAGGCCAAACGCCTTGATCATTCCGGTAAATCCCCCCCTGGCAATGTAATGGCTTAAGTTTTCAGGATCTATAATACCGCAATTTTTCAAGACGATCCGTTCCTGTTTTTTGAGCATAGGTTGCTCCCAGATGGATCGCACACCATCATAAGTTACACCAGGAGCACCCAGATGTCCGAGGGGCTTCATTTTAGTTCCCCCCGCATACAAATAGTCCGGTAATAGTTTGTCAAACCGCTTTTCATCCACATTATTGAAACTCATTCGCGGGAATCCGGCTTGCTGGATATCAACCAGGGGTTCGAGGTAACAGGGTCCTATACATCCAACCTTCAGCAATCTGGCCCTGATATTTTTTTTCTGAATGGAATCCATAGCATGATCCCATACCCTGCCAGCCCCGGATGCAATTCCACAGCTCCCCATTCCAATATAGATAACTGGTTCGGAGGAATGTTCAAGTTGCAACCATTCCTCCTTTGATCTCTTCCGGAGTGTGAGGAAATCATTCATATTGATTCAGCGTCTCCTTCAGTTTGATTACAGACATATTGCTGTAAATGATGTCATCGATCATTACGACTGGCGCCAGTGCACAACATCCCAGGCATGCTACCCTTTCCAGGTCAAACTTTCCATCTACGGTAGTTTCGTTGGGTGAGATGCCAATTTCAGATTTAAGTGCATTCAGAAGAAAATCCCCGCCTTGCACATGACAGGCGGTACCCAGGCATATCTTTATGGAGTGCCGGCCAGGGGGATTGAATTTAAACTGGGAATAAAAGGATGCTACTCCAAAGATCTCACTTCTGGATATCCACAAATGAGAAGAGATATATTCTATGGCTTCACAGGGAATATATCCCTCGGCTCGCTGGACATCCTGTAAGATCTGAATCAAGTTACTTCTGCTCCTGGATTCATATTTTTCAATGATCTGAGGAATGGAACCAGCCATAATTGAAACAATCAGAGATATTCAATCAGCTAAATAAAAATACGAAAAAAGAACTCAGGTCACCCTACTTCCAGGTATTCAAAATGATATTTATATCAATTCTAAATCAGGAAGTTATATCCGGCAAAGATATTTTTATTGAATCCGGAGAACACTTTCAGAAATTGGTTGTTATACACAATCTATGGGCAAATGTGCCAATAATTGAAAGCATTTACTTAAACCATATTTTTCATGATCTTAGGAGTTCTCAGGGAAGGTGGCAAGGAAAACAGAGTGGCTCTGTTGCCAGAGCATATTCCTTCCCTTGTTAAGAAAAATGTTGCTGTACTCATTGAGTCGGATGCCGGTAATTCTTCGTGTGCCAGTAATGTGGAATACGTAGATGCTGGAGCTGCCATCCAGACCAAGGAGTACATATGTAGTAATACAGATATTGTCCTCAGGATTAATCCGCCCGGTGAGGATGAGCTACCGGCAGGAAAGATCCTGGTTTCTATTCTGAATCCTCTTTCAAATACGACCCTGATAAAGAAACTGGCCGGATCGGATGTGACAGCTTTCAGTCTGGATATGATCCCCCGGTCCACGAGGGCCCAGGCAGTTGACATTCTATCATCCATGGCCACCATCGCAGGCTATAAAGCGGTGCTGGTAGCTGCCAGTAAATTACCTAATTTTTTCCCCATGTTTATGTCGGCTTCCGGTACGATCAGGCCCTCCCGTGTCCTGATTCTGGGCGCAGGTGTCGCCGGCCTGCAGTCACTGGCAACTTCCAGAAAACTGGGAGCTGTGGTTGAGGTGTTTGATGTACGACCGGCTGTGAAGGAAGAAGTACTGAGCCTGGGTGGAAAGTTTATTGAGGTGGAAGGAGCAGCAGATGATGCTTCCGCAGGAGGGTATGCCATTGAACAGACGGATGAATATAAAAGGAAACAGCAGGAACTGATCCAAAAACATGCCATACAGGCTAGCGTAGTAATCTGTACAGCTCAGATACCCGGTAAAAAGGCACCGGTATTAATTACTGCAAAAACTGTGGAAGCCATGAAACCTGGATCTGTGATTATTGACATGGCTGCTGGCTCGGGAGGTAATTGTGAACTGACAAAGAAAGATGAGACTATCATCCACAAGCAGGTAAGGATCATCGGTAACTCCAATTTCCCGTCAAAAATGCCCGCTGATGCCAGCAAAATGCTTGGAACAAACTTCATTAATTTTCTGAATTTGATGATCGACAGCGATGGCAATCTGAACCTCGATTTTGAGGATGAGATTCTCCGCAGTACCTGCATAACCAGAAACGGGAAAATTGAGAATGAAAAGGTCAGGGAGATCATCAGCCTTGAAGAAGCTTAACAGATTTTAGTAAACAATAATTTATCATATAATTCAAAACAGATGGAAAGCGTCTTACAGTTTTTCTATGCCAATAAGGAGGCAATATTTATTATTGCCCTTACCATTTTCCTTGGGGTGGAGGTGATCTCTAATGTACCCTCTGTGCTGCACACTCCACTTATGTCCGGAGCAAATGCCATTAGTGGTGTGATCATCATCGGGGGTATTATCCTGGTGGGTCATGCCGACCTGCAAAACATTACAGAAGGTTCTAACCTGCTCAATCTTGTTCTGGGTATTTTCGCTTTGCTTTTTGGAACGCTTAATGTGATAGGGGGATTTGTGGTCACCGACCGCATGATGGAGATGTTTAAGAAGAAGAAAAAATAGAGCTGGATCATGGATACACTTAACATAACCAACGGAGATATTATTCTCGAATTTATCTACCTGCTGTCAGCACTTTTCTTTGTGGTGGGATTGAAACTTCTGAGCAGTCCCGATTCTGCTCGCAGAGGTAACCTCTGGGCTGCCACTGGCATGATACTGGCTATGATCGCTACCCTGGTACTTCACAGAGATGGCGATGGAGCCGGGATCAAGGGTGCAAACCTGGCAATTATCCTGGGTGCTATTGCCCTTGGAGGAGTGATTGGGGCTGTGATTGCCAGGAAGATAAAGATGACGGCCATGCCTCAGCTGGTTTCATTTTTCAATGCTACAGGCGGGGCAGCCTCCGCACTGGTAGCCCTGATCGAATTTTCCAATCCCGACAATCAGTCCGCGCTGGTTACGCTCCTGGGACTGGTCATTGGGAGTATAGCTTTCAGTGGAAGTATGATTGCCTATGGCAAGCTGAATGGGAACATTAAGGATATTTTCTCTAAATGGATGAGCTATATCAACCTTCTGATCCTTGCAGGAGTGGTCCTGCTTATAGTTCTTCTCCTTGTTCCATCCACGCCCATGGAAAGCAAGCAGGTGCTGGTTTACATTCTCCTGGCAGTATCATTGATATATGGGGTGAGTTTTGTGATACCCATTGGTGGAGCAGATATGCCAGTGGTGATTTCCCTCTTAAACAGCTTCACCGGGATTGCTGCAGCCATGGCCGGATTCATCTATCAGAACCAGGCTATGATCCTGGGAGGGATCTTTGTGGGTGCAGCGGGGATGATCTTGACATTATTGATGTGCAAGGCCATGAACCGCTCTTTGATCAATGTAATTATAGGAGCCTTTGGAGGCGGTGGTGCAGGTGTGGATCATGAAAAAGGGATAATTAAAGAGGTTTCTGCCACCAATGCTGCCGTAATGCTAAACTACAGCAGCAAAGTTGTTATTGTTCCTGGCTATGGGCTGGCAGTGGCGCAGGCTCAGCATATCTGCAGTGAAATGGATGAATTGCTGGAGGCCAACGGGGTTGAGGTTAAATATGCCATACACCCTGTAGCGGGACGGATGCCTGGCCACATGAATGTATTGCTTGCTGAGGCTGATGTCCCTTATGAAAAGCTGGTGGAAATGGATGAGATTAATCCTGATATGCCCAAAACCGATGTGGTGCTTGTGATCGGAGCCAATGATGTGGTGAATCCCGCTGCCCTGGATGATCCGTCAAGCCCCATCTATGGCATGCCCATTATTAAAGTGCATGAGGCTAAAAATGTGATTGTTATGAAGCGTGGAATGGGTAAGGGATATGCAGCCATTGAAAACTATCTGTTCTATGGTGATAATACCCGGATGTTTTTCGGAAGCGCAAAAGATTCACTCCAGAAACTGGTGACCGAGATCAAAGCATTGTAAATCAGCAAGAAAAAATAGAAACCAGGAGGCCGCAGCTATGCAATGTTGCGGCTTTTTCTTTAACTGGCATCTGTCTCATTGTTAATAACCTGACACATAAGGAAGGTATATCATTATCAGTATATGCTAATTTTGAAATGAATCGAATTACAATGCAATTGATTGACAGAGGTTCAAAGCTCGCATACGACGATGTAGTATTTTTTGGATTACAGCATCGGTGAGATATGATATCCATCCCAACTGGTTAATTTCTTCCGTATGATTTAAGCTTTGAAAGTTGCCCTTTTTATGGGTGCCAGATCTTTCATCCATTGGATCTGACAGGAAAAGATAATGTGCAGGAAACGGTATTTTAACATTTACAGATGTTGCTTTAATAGTGATTCAGTGAGTTTTTCACGTCGCTTTGGGCTTATCTTTATCGTCCTCATAAATTTTCATTTACTTCTTCTTTCACAAAATACGTATACTTCCATTCAATCAGGCAACTGGGGGACAGCAAGTACATGGACAGGGGCCGGTGGCACCCCGGGCTCAAATGATACGGTCGTTATCCAGGATGGACATACTGTTAGTATTGCAACAGGAAGCGGAGAAAATATATATTCAATTGCCATTGAGACTGGTGGCGTTCTGGATATGCAGAATAAGACATTCTCTGTCTCAGGTACTTTTATTGTTGATGGCACACTTACCTCTGACAACAACTCGGCAAAAGATCTTGACTTTGACGGAGCCGTTCTGGGTGGGACCGGAATTATAGCTATTAATGATAATAGCAGGTATTTTGATATTGCGGCTGATGTTGAAATTCTATCGACGGCGCATCTTTCCATATTTGGCAATATCAACATACAGAATGGTGTAACTGTTACAAATGGTGGACATGTTAAGGTCTATGGTGATCTGGATGGTGACAATGCCACCGGTTCTGTATGGACCAACGATACTGGTTCGGAGGTAGAAGCCAGGGGTATACTTATGAGCACCGGTGTATTAAATGCTTCTGCAACAGGTAATACAGTTACCTATGTCCAGGAAGGGAACCAGTCCGTGAAAACTCCCAATTCATCTACCTATTATAATTTGGTTATTTCAGGGACTGATACCAAAACCATTAATAGTAACCTGATTATTACGAATAACTTAGCAATTGATAATGGGATATTGGATGCCAATGGAAATAATCTTGAGGTTCGGGGTAATTGGACCAATGAAGCGGACTTCCTTGAGAGTAACGGGACTGTAACATTTAATGGGACTGCGGATCAAACCATTGAGAATACATCAGGGGAGGTATTTAATAATCTCACCATTAATAAGAATACAGGCTTTCTTGATATACTAGGTAATATACAAATAATCAATACGTTGACGCTTACCGCAGGCGTTATAAATACAGCGAGCAGTATACTTACTTTGGGATCGGATCTGGCCAGTACGGGAACCTTTTCGTACACTTCGGGGCATATCAATGGACAATTTGAAAGATGGATCAATTCAATTGGGACTTATTCTTTCCCGGTTGGTTCTTTGTCCAATAAACAGGCAATGAATTTAACCCTTAGTGGATTCCTAACGGGTGGGTCATTAATCACAAAGTTCTATGATTCAGCTCCAGGTAACTCAGGGTTACCTTTGTACGACAATCCTGATTCCGTTTTCAATGAATTTGTGGAGGGTTACTGGAGTGTGGATGAAGGAAATGGATTTGAGCTTGGTGTCCCAAATGATTTTAATATTAGCCTGGACGGTACTGGTTTTTCTTCATTTACATTAAATGGTTCCACCCGGGTGCTCAACAGATCAGATGCAGGGAGTTCCTGGATTGTGGAAGGATCACATATTGCTGCCGTAGGTTCAATTGCTCAAAGATCTGGCTTGGTGACCATTCCTGCTGAGTATGCGCTTGGAGATACAGCGAATTGCACACGACCGATCACTTCTGCTATAACTGGACTGACAGAAGTTTGTACAGGGGTCACTGCTGAATCATATTCAGTTGTGAACAATTCACCAAATAGTTATATCTGGACTGTTACTGGTGGAACACAGGCATCAGGAGGAAACTCAAACAGCATTACTGTTGACTGGGGTACTACAGGAATGGCTGGAGGAAATGTAGGAGTGATTGAATACAACACATGCACAAAGGGAGAATCGGTTGACCTTGCTGTTACTATACACTCCATTCAACCGGAAGCAATTTCCGGACGTAGAACGGTTGCAGAAAACACTAATGGTGAATCTTATTCAGTCACTAATATCCCGGGTTATACATATACCTGGACCATTACTGGAGGTTCCCAGGCATCAGGCGGAACTACGAATAGTATTACAGTAGACTGGGGGAGCAACGGGACCGGGTATGTCAGTGTAGTGGCTCAGAATGGTGGATGTGCAGCATCCCCTGCCATCCAGCTTGAAGTAAACAAATATGTTATTATAGAGAGTATCACTTCAGGAAACTGGTCCAGCACTTCGACATGGGATTGTGGATGTATCCCCTTAGCAACGGATCATGTCAGGATCAATGCCTCCCATACAGTAACACTTCCTAACGGGGGTAGCACAGAGGTGAATAATCTCACAATTGCTACTGGGGGGACATTGAATCCCAATAATAAAGAGTTAACCATTCATGGAAATTTTGAATTAGATGGCAGTTATCTCACGGGGAGCAAGGATCTGATCATGGATGGATTTGGCAAGTATATTGATGGAGTGGGAACCCTTGGACAGGGAATCCTTCTTACTGCGGATATATATGTTGAATCTTCAGCAGCAATTGATATAACAAGTGGAGATCTGGAGGTAGGTACAGGAATAAGCATATCCAATTACGGTGTCCTGAACATTACGGATAATTTAATCGGATTGGATGCAGCCAGTACCTGGATCAATGAAAATAATGCTACACTGGAGATTGGAGGGGACCTTTTTAACGGGAATGGAATTCTTGACGCATCCGCCACTGAGAATACAGTTATTTATTCAGGGACTGTGGCCCAAACCTTCAAATCCCCACAAACCAGTTATTATAACCTAAGCACTGATGGAAGCGGGACCAAAAGTATGGCAGGGAATCTGGATATAAATGGAGACCTATCGCTTTATGGTTCCAGCACTCTGGATGTGGTTAGTAATTATTCGATTAATCTGGCAGGCGATTGGATAAATACATTGGGAACATTCAATGAACAGACCGGTACAGTAATATTTGATGGTACTACTGATCAAAATATTACCGGAGCTGAAACTTTTTATAACCTAACTTTTAGTAACACATCAGACCTTTATCTAAATAATAATGTAGCTGCATCGAATAACTTTTCGATGAGCGGTGGCAATATCTATACTCAGGGAAACATTCTTACAATAGGAACTGGAGCCGGAAGCCCCGGGAGTCTTACATATGCATCTGGTGTAGTTGTTGGTCAACTTGAAAGATGGGCAAGTGCGACTGCAACTCCATACCTTTTTCCAATTGGTACAGCAACAGATTACCGTCCTGCAACTATTACATATACAAATTTCGGTACTGGATCCGTTATAAGTGAATTTATTGCTTCAGATCCGGGTTCAACAGGTCTTCCGTTGAGTGAGGGTACTGTAAATATTACCAATCAATATACGGAGGGATACTGGTCACTTACTGCCAACAACGGATTTATATCGACAGATTATAGCCTGCAGCTAACAGCAATGAATTTTTCAAGTTACACCATCATCCCAGGCACACGGATTATAAGTCGCCTATCAGGAGGAAGTTGGGTACTTGACGGGATTCATGCAGCGGCAGTTGCACCCGATCTGTACAGGAATAATCTTACGGGAGGAATTTCTACTACCGGATCCCATTTCGGTATAGGTCATGTTGTTTGTTCCGGAATCAGCATTGACAAGGTAATTACAGATGTAAGCTGCTTTGGGGGAAATGATGGAGCTATTAATATTACTGTAAATGGAGGGACGGCTCCATATACATTTTCCTGGGATCACGGTCCGGCAACAGAAGATGTTTCTACTTTAGCCTCCGGTAGCTATACTGTAAGTATGAGCGATGCAAATGGGTGTACGCTTGATAGTACTTTTACGGTAATAGAGCCAGCAGTGCTGAATGCTACTGTTATTTCCACAGGGATAACTTGCATCGGAGGGAATGATGGATCCATTACCATATCTTCTCCCAGTGGTGGAAGCGGGTCTTATGATTACACCATTGATGGAGGAGCGAGTTGGCAGGCCTCCGGCTCTTTTACAAACCTTATTGCTAATACCTATGATGTCAGAATGCGAGATGCATTGGCCACCACATGTGTTGTATCCCTGGATGCGGCGCTTGTTCTGACAGAACCCAATGATGCCATTCCTCCGATCGCAGCCTGCCAGGACATTACCGTCCAGTTGGATGCTGCTGGCAATGTCTCCATCACAACACTTGATATTGACAATGGCAGCAGTGACAATTGTGGTATTGCATCAATGTCCTTGAATATTACCAGCTTTACATGTGTTGATGTTGGTGCCAATACGGTTATTCTGACTGTACAGGATGTCAATGGCAATAGCAACAGCTGCACTTCCACCGTGACAGTTGAAGATAATATTGCACCGACATTTACCGCCCCTGCTAACACGACGATCTTCAGTGATGCAAGTTGTGCATATGATGCCAGCGTAGGAGTTACGGGAGATGTAACTGATGAAACGGATAACTGTGGAGTGAGTGATGCAACGTATGCGGATGCTGTAGCAGGTACCTGTCCAATAGTTATAACCCGCACATGGAGTTTGGTAGATGATAATGGCAATGCTGCCTCAGACCAGGTACAGACAATCACAGTTCAGGATAATATTGATCCCACGGCCAGCAACCC
>JBDLIM010000049.1:0-29852 GCA_039714915.1 Bacteroidota bacterium | reverse complement strand
CGACTTTTCAGTTTCCACAAGCATCTTTGCTGCAATACCAATTCGAACGCCTTTCACATACTGTGTGAAGGTGCGGTTTGTTTTTTTCTTGAAGTACCTCTACAGCGAACTGGAGGGATACGAGACCGGGGCTGACTCGTTTATCGGGAAACCATTCCTGCCCAGGCAACTAACAACTGTTATTGCCAATCTGCTCAAAACCCGTCAGCGGATTAAGGAGTATCAAGGGAAGTAGCAGAAAGTTCAGGCGATTGATGTTGCAGAACCAACAGGCTATGTTTTGAGTGTTTTAAAGCTTGTCGCAAGAGTTGAAATTATTTCGTCCCATTTCATATTTAGTAATCCCGCATATGGACCTCTCGTCCCAATTGTTTTCGTTCCCCCGCTACCTGATATAGCATTTGGGGAAAAGGAAAAAAACAACAGAATGAGAGTATTGCTGATCACAAAGGAGCAGTTGCAACAAATCCCGCAATGCTTATCTGTTTATAATTTTTATTGTGCCTGTTTGTTCAATTCCCCGGCGATCAGTTCATCTTCAAATAATACCTGACCATCAACACCATGAAATGTAAAGGTGATGACCGGCTTGCCTTCCGCCCGGTCAACAGTCACTGAAAGGAAACCTCCAATCACATTCAGATATATATGCTCGGGGAGCAATTTATCATTGCTCCATCCTCCTGCATGTGCGTCGCTTGCCGGACCGCAGGAATACTCTCTGATGCCTGTTTCGGCATCCACAGAAGCATACTGCCAGTGCCTGTCTCCGCATACAACCAGCATATCTTTCTGGGAGGCAATAAAGCTTCTTATTTCATCGCCTTCCCGTTTAAATGAAAGATTTGCATGATTATCCATTTTATTGGACCTGTCGGGCCCCACAATGGGGGTCGGACTTATAAGTATCCGGAAACTGGCATCCGATTCCTGTACCGTGCGCTTAAACCATTCCATCTGCTCTTCTCCCCAAATGGTCTTTTCGGGTCCGTCGGCCATGGTATTGGGAGAACGATAGTCCCTGCCCTCAACCATCCATATCTGCAGGTCTTTTCCCCAGCGGAATGTCCTGTAGGTTTTTGACCCCTCCATGGGCACCTGTTCAAGAAAGACCTGCTGTCCCTGTTCAAATGTAAAATCACCCATGAACTTAGTTTTCTTACCCGGCCAGCAGTCATTCATCCATGTATCATGGTCATCCTTTATAAAGTAACTGGCCACCTGGCGGTGAAACTCAATGTTGGTTGGAAGGCTGTACATACGTGCCCAGTGATAATTTGCAAGCTCAAGATCCTTGGCAAGCAGGTCGTAATAGAGAATATCTCCGGTATGAACGAAAAAATCGGGATCCAGCTTTTGCATTAAAGGATATATCTTAAATCCCTGTCCGCCCATATCCCTGTCGGGATAAGCAGTCCCGGTGGTCACCGTAAACACAACTTTCGATTCCTTACCGGCAGGGGGAGCTGTGCGAAAACCGCCCTTAATACACTCCGCTCCTTTTCCGCCGGGTGAACGACTCTCAACCTGCAGTATGTATTTAGTACCCGGGACGAGTCCAGATAGTCTGAATTGCCTGGTATAATCGTGCCCAGGATCCACAGCCATCCATTGGGTCAACTGCCACTCTTTCTCTCCCTCCGCTCTGTATTGAATCCTTACTTCACCTTCTGTACCGGGAACAGCACCTTCTATATTGTCAATCGAACTGCCCGCCGGATATATTACTTCGGGTTCCCAGTCGGGCTTACCCTTTGGCAGTTCTGTAAGTTCCCCGGTCTGGGGGTTACGGTAAAGAACCTCCGGCATGGCTGCAGAGCTGTCCACAGCTTCAGGATTCCGGCTAAGACGGGTCCAGATAATTGCACTGCTGCTGGTAACTTCACCTATTTTAATCCCGGTGGCCAGGTAAGGTCCTGTTTCCTCTTTTTCAATCTCAATCATATGAAAAATATCATCCTTTTTATCGGTATTCACCAGGGCAAAATCCGATCCTTCAGGACCATGATGCAACATCACTGCATCTGTTAAGTATATGGTTTCGGTTTTCCATATTTTACTTCCTTTTCCCTTAATCCTGGCTGCCCGTTTGAAATTGCCTTCACCTGCATCGTACCACAGTTCCCACCTGGAACCTTTGGTTTTATCATAATAGGTCACAGCGATGCTAAGGGTGCCGGCCGGTTCCCTGAAGAAGTCATCATGCAGTTTAAAATACATGGCATTCCTGCCGCTTTTGTACTCAAAAGAACGTGCAAATCGGGAATAGACAGGTGAATCTGCATCTATGGGTCCACCTATTCGGAACAAACCTACCGATTCTTTTCCGGGATCGACCTGAGTAATAAACCTGGAGTAATTGCCAGACCAGATATCCCACCCGGCATCATTGTATCCTGTTTGCTCCTGTCTCTGCTTGTGTTGGGGCCTCGGGGCAGAGGGCAGATCATCCATCCTTGCACCCCTGCCGGCATACACCGGGTCGTCACATATGGCCTGGTACCTTTTCAGATTATTCTTTGAGGCTTCGCCGTATTTGCTTTCCGGGAACTTTATGGTATCTGAAGCGTCGAGTCCCTCATGCAAAGCGATAAATGCCTTTGTTGAACTTTCAGGATAAACCTGGTCTGCATATTCATTGAAGAACCTGAATGTATTCTGTATGGAGGGATTGGTTCCCGCTTCTGTTAAAGCACCCTTAAAAATATCCCATACCGAAAGGCCCTGGTTAAGTCCGCTGATTGCCCCCCAATAAAAACCCAGCTCCAGGTTGATCCGGAACAGGGGCCATTTCCAGGTATTGTCCATTTCGGCCCTTGAAAACAGTGCCAGACCTTCGGGATCAATTGTATAGGGTTTCCAATGCTTCACAAAGCTCTGCTCACCTGTTAAATGGTGCCCCCTCACATAGGCCAGGCCTTTCACCCCGAAGCCCTCAACGATGTTCTCAGAAACCCATTTCCACTCCCTGTGCCAGTCGATCTCATCGGCACAGTTAAACAGAAGGGCAATGGGATGTTCTCTCCGGACGAAAACTTCATTATGAAGGTCAAAAACCTGCAGCCTGAATCCAAGCCACCGGTCACCTGTCTTGTCCAGCCTGTATTGTTCATACGCCGCGTCTGTGATGGTCCCCTTGTAGGCGCATTCATCTCCTGTACAGCCCGACTTTACCTGGATAAAACCGATGTACTTCAGTTTCTCCGGGGCTTGGGACTGAAGGAAATCGCCCAGTTCCCTTATAAACCTGAAATAGTGCCTTTTATAATCGGGGTCGAGGTAATAGGGGTAATAGGGCCACCTTTTATGTGCCTCGCGTGTGACGGTGGTATAGACCCTGGGCACCCCGTTTTCATAGATCCATTCAGGTGAATCGGGCCCTGCACCGATTCCGAGAAACATGGTTAGTTTCTTCTTTGCGGCCCAGTCAATTGTTTTCTGGATATCCTCCCAATTATAGCTGCTGCTGTCGTCGGGTTGAATTCTGGCCCAGCTCGAGGTATAGCCTATTCCCCTCAGGTAATCGTAATTGGGGTTACCGGGATCAAAGCCGGCACCATCCCTGTCCCATATTCCATAAGTCTCAAGCGGAAGAGCGCTCTGCGCTACTGACACCTGCGCCATGGTCCCTGATAAAAGGAGCATCAGCAATGTGTAAAATACCCTGTTCTTTCTCAATGGTCTGACATTCATCATTACCGAAAAAAATTTAATGATTAAAAATGATTATTTACCCTCCTCCCTCCATTGTTTCATCAGGGCTGCATTCCGGTTTCTTTCTTTTTCTTTCCTGAGAGAATTGGGATTGGTATTTCGCTTTAACATGGCTGCATTAGCTTCCTCTATGTTACTGGTATAATGATCCCACTCTTCAGCATACTGGCCCTGATCGCCGGTCTCATCAATCCACTCTTCCAGAATGGATCGCATCTCCAGAAGCGTTTCATTACAGGTTTCATCATCCGCCAGGTTATGAAGTTCAAAGGGGTCCCTGCTCAGATCGTACAGCTCTTCACCCGGACGTGTATCTCTCATGATAAGTGCCTGGTCTTCATTTAATTTCCCTTCAACATGCAGAGCCCGCATTCTTTTCATGATGGCTTTATTGTCTTTATAGGCATTGGGCTGAAGGTAGGGGCGCTGGGGATGAAAATTCCTGATGTATTTAAAATCACCTTTTCTTACGCTTCGTATGCGGTCCTCGGTCTCATCACAACGGTCCCTGGCAGATATAACATACTCCCTCTCATTTGCCTGCGGTCCGTACAGGCTCCTGCCTTCCATATATCCCGGCATTTCAATACCGGCAAAATAGAGCGATGTTGCAGCCATGTCGATGTGTGCGATAAGCTCCTCCCTGCGACCTTTCTCTATCCTGCCGGGTGCACGGATGATGAAAGGGATCTTTGTGCCGCCGTCATACAGATACTGCTTGTCGCGTATATGACTGATGCCATGATCGCTTATAAAAAAGACAAGCGTATTTTCAAGCAGGCTCTCATCCTCCAGTCGTTCCATTACTTTACCCACCTGGTAATCTGTCTGCATCACCGATCCCAGATACCTTTTCCAGTCATCCACAATCACAGGATTGCCGGGATAGTATGGAGGAAGTTTCATCTTTGAAGTATCCGCTTCAAATCCGATCTGTTTTTCAGTGAGTTTTCCACCCCACAGTTGTACCTGTGCAAAGAAGGGCTGACCCTCTTTGCGGCCGCTCCAGTCGGTACCATCATAGATGTTAGTCGTGTCGAAAACAAAATTATAATCTGTCTTGCCGGCCTTGCTCCATTCAATGCCCTTGCAATTGGATACATAGTAACCGGCTTCCCTGAATAAATGTGGGATGAGTTTAATGTGACCGGGCAGGTGTATGGCCGATTCAGGTGTGCTGCTGCTGCGATGGTTGTGGGCCCCTATGGTGGTCTGATACATGCCGGTTATCAGGGCTGAACGGCTGGGTGAACAAACCGGACCGGTAACATATGCATTGGTAAAGACCATCCCGTCGGCAGCCAGTTGATCCACATTGGGTGTTTTCACGGCCTCCTCCCCATTGTAACCAAAGTGGCACGACATATCCTCCGTAATGATCCAGAGAATATTGGGCCTGTCATCCCTTTTTTCAGATGTGCATGATGCATATAAGAGAAGCAGTGCAATAAACACCCATGCAATTGATTTAAGTGACATCCAGTATCGTTTCATCGGATCGATATTTTTTATAATAAGCAATTATTTATTCGTATTCAATTTTCAGACTTCGCCTTAGAACAGGGTAGCCGGCGTTCCCCCTGTACCTGAAAAGCGCTGAGCTGTGCGGTCCCAACTCAACATGCAAAGCTCCTGAATCAATATCCAGTTCAACAGGTTCTTTTATTTGAACGAGGGACTGACGCTTACTTTCGGGAAATCCGCTTATGGTAAATTCCCTGCCCCTCTCCTCCCAGTTAAACAGAGCGAGATAGATATGATCACCCTGCCGACCAAGGAAAAAAGTGCATGCATCTTCCCTGCTTGAGGCACGCTGCCATAGGTCCAGGGGGACAAATTCATCGCATGAGTGCATGGAGAAAGCGCTCCTTATCAGCTCTTTCCTTTCATCGCGCAAAATCAGCAGGTTGTCACTGGAAAGTTTGGCATTCCCGAACAGGGAAGTATAATCTGCCCACATTCCGGCCTCATTCAGAGTAACATCCCCTCCCCTTTTATGGCTCAGTTTCTGTACCCGGTCATCTTCATCCTCCCTGCTCCTGAAAACCATATAATCGGCATCGTTGTTAAACACGGTTTTGTGCAGGTAGTAGTTTCCGGCATTTTCCAGGGCACGGGATTTAAAGTACTCGTATCCGGGACTAATATCCGCACCGGTACGCATTCCGTCCACAAAGCCGATGGCCGGACCAAATACCGCTGAACAACCCAGGAAATACACCTCATCACCAAGTGCCTCTTTCATGGCCGATATACCCCGCCTGAATCTTTCAACATGAGTAAGACCCTGGTTATAAGCCTCTATTTCTGTGACACCTGGATTGTCCCTGAGAATATTATCCTTTAAGCCATAGCGCATGAAATCGATCTTGAAATAGCCAAATCCCCATTGGTCTTTCATGGTAGCAAGTACATTCTTTATATAGTCGCAGGCTCCCGGATGTGAATAGTCGAAATAGACAAGATTCATAAGCCCGTCGGGCTTAACGATTTGCTTTACGATGATCTCCCCATTCTGATCTTTCAGGAAATAGTCCGGATGTTCTTTTGCCACACAGGATGCAAGGTCAGCCCTGAATCCGTCAAGATGAATGCCTGCGGTATATCCCCTTCCGGTAATATAATCGGCGATCCCTTTCATTCCGCCTTTTAGATCGGGCCTGACACTCAGGTAATCACCACGCTCTGTCCACCATCCCCCGTCAATTTGTATCAGGTTGATACCGGAATCGATTTTTTCAATCGCTTCGATATTCTGAACGATATCCTCCAGGGTAAAGTTCCGCCCGTAGTAATCCCAGGTCGACCATCCCCTGTATTCAATCTCTTTGGTCCCGTTTATGCCGTTTTCCATGGCAATCTCACGAGCATAATGATCAAGTAAGGTCTGCCAGTGATCCCCATGGATCATCACCAGTTTCTCGAAATTTTGCTTTTCGCCCGCTTTAATGATTTTGCCATCGGCATCGGCGGAGACCATGATGGAATCGTTATGGTAACTGACCACAGGCAGGAATTCTTTCCACGACAATACACCCAGGAGTGTGAAATCATGATCCCCGTTCTTTACCAGCAGGAACATCTTGCTGTCTATATTTTCGCCAGACCGGGCATGTCTTTCTACCCACTCACGACCCTGCTCCGATCCTCCGGCCAGTATCCCGGCATCGGAATCCACTCGCATCACATGGGAATAACAGAAACTGATCTCCTTTAATGAGGCATCTTCGGTACCGCTGTTTACTATTTGCACATCATAGTAACGGATCCCGTCACCGGCATCTGTATGCTCTGTTTCAGCGATCAGGTTGCCGGCAGATGGCCATGCATCGATTACTGCCACAATCTCCCCGTTATCAGGACCACAGGAGGTCAGCATCAAAACAGGAATTAAGCAGAGTCCTATGAAAGATTTTAGCATCATATCCGGCAAATACAGTTTATTTCCCTTTATATGTCTGGCCAGTGAATTTGAATATTTCAGAGTTGGTCCGCGCCTTCTCCATCAGGGTCCGGAACTCCGTCACCCGATCCGGATGCATCTCAGCAAGATTCTGATCTTCGCCCGGGTCATCGGCCAGCTTGTATAATTCAAGTGGTCCGTTTGGATCGCTGTGAATATTTAACTGCACCGCTTTCCAGTCGCCTTTTAACAGGGCTTTTTTTCCACCCCGCTCATGGAACTCCCAATAGAGGTATTCATGTTCCTGCTGGGTTTCTCCAAGTAAGGTGGGCAGGAAGGATATTCCGTCGGTGGGGTAATTCAGTTCACCTCCAGCCATTTCAAGGGCTGTGGGCAGGAAGTCCCAGAATGCCGAAACATGATTACTTACTGTTCCAGCCTCAATTCTCCCCGGCCAGCGGGCGATCATGGGAGCCCTGATCCCTCCTTCATAAAGGTCTCGCTTTACCCCTCTTAACGATCCGTTGCTGTTAAAGAACTCAGGACTGTGTCCCCCTTCGGTATGCGGACCGTTATCGCTTGAAAAGATCACCACCGTGTTTTTATCTATACCAAGTTCCTTAAGCAGGGCCGAAATCTTTCCCACATCTTTGTCCAGCCTGCTCACCATGGCCGCAAATGCCGCAAAGGGAGTTTCCTGTGCCCCGTAATGTGCTCCCGGGTAAGGCGTTTCGGGATATCTGCCCTTAAATGGTTCAAGATCCTGTTCCTGGATTGCCAGCTCAGCGTGGGGTATGGTTACCGGGAAGTAAAGAAAAAAGGGCCGGTCCTTATGCTCCCTGATAAATTGTAGAGCTTCCTTAATAAAAAGGTCCTGGCTGTAAACCTCCTTGTTGCCATTCTCGTTTTCCGGAATCAGGTACTTCTCATTATTCCGCCACAGATGCGTCGGGTAATAGAAATGCGCCTCTCTCTGACAATTATAGCCAAAAAAGTAATCAAAGCCCTGGTTCAGCGGATCTCCTGTGCTACCCGGACCTCCAAGTCCCCATTTACCAATGGCCCCGGTCTTATATCCCTGCTCTTGCAACAGAGCGGCAACTGTAAGCGCCGAATCCGACAGGGGATATTGCCCCTCTGTTTCCAGTCCCCTGTTTCCCCTGATCTCGCTGTGCCCTGTATGCATCCCTGTCATCAAAACACAACGTGATGGCGCGCAGACTGTACTCCCCGAATAGTGCCGGGTGAATCTCATTCCCTCTGAAGCCAGCCTGTCAATATGGGGGGTTTGAAACCTTTTCTGTCCGTAGCAGCTCAGATCGCCGTAGCCAAGATCATCTGCAAGCACATAGATGATATTGGGTTGATCACTTGCTCCTCTTTCCGGATCACAACCGGCATTGGTCATAAGCACCAGTGCGGGAAGAAATATCAAAACAACGATTCGCCGGTATGGAATAAGACGTTTCATCTGTCATTGTCGATTAGATCCTGATAGGTGATGATCCTGATGCCGCGCCTTTCAATAAGCTCCTGCACTTTTTTGCTGGTAAGCATGAATGTATCACCTGCTGTACTATATGCTACCGTTTCATACCCCGGATGGGAAAGCGCCTGTATCTCAGGCGTATCAAGTCCCGGGTGAGAAACCAACATCCAGTTTCCGGGTCCCAGTTTTTCAAGTATCGACACCAGTTCAGCTTCTTTTTCTTCCGGCGACTTTCTCTTTTCCCTTACCTTTTCTACCCTGATACGCTCCATATCCAGGCTGAATTCATATGGCAAACCATACTCCGTTCCCACTTTCTCAAATATGGTTCTTAACTCCGGACTGCTACTCATGGGTCCCATGTGAGGAGAGAGGTGTGTAACATTATCTATATTTTCCAAAGCCATTTCAATCTGAGCCCTGAGTTCTTTTTCCACCTCTTCCGCTTTCCACTTATTATTTATCAGGGCCATGCTATCGGGATAATTCCCGTTTGGTTTTGGAATGGGATAGAAGTAACCGTTCTCATCTACCAGACTTGGGGCATGGGTAAGCGGGCGGCTCTTCATTTGGTCCCAGCCGCTTGTCAGAACCAGATGGACGCCAACTTCCAATCCCGGATTTTCATTCAACAGTTTTACAGCCTCCGGGAACCATGCACCTGTAGTCATTACCTCAGCGGTTCTCAGAATACCATCCTGATAGGCTTCAATAATCGCTTCGTTAATACCATGTGCCATTCCGATATCGTCACCACGGAAAATGACCCTGATCTCTTCATGTTTTTGGGCCATCACCACATTGAACGAGAAAGCTGAAATTGCCAGAAAAAGTAAAAGTGCTCGTTTCATAGGTATTTATTTATATATCTTACAGGCCCTTCCCCAGCATCATTATATTCACTGTTCTGTTCTGCCGGGCAGTCAATTCGCAAAAATATAAACCCGGTGTAAGCATACCGGCCTCAAATACTACCGTATAATCACCAGGGCCCTGTTGCTGGTTTACCAGCTCCGCTACCATCCTGCCAAGCGAATCATAGATCCTCAAAACCACATTACCTGTTCCATTCGCTTCCGGTATGTAGTAACTCAGGGTGGTTTCTTCACTGAAAGGATTGGGATAATTCTGATGTAAGACCAGGGATTCGGTATTTTTCGTCATGTGATGATCCGCAGTCCCTGTGTCATAGTCTCCAGTGATAATTGTAACTGATCGTGGTTTTAATTCGATCTTCCAGGTGGAGGAGCCCTCCTCTCTGGTAACGGAAGAGAGGTCGACTATTTCACGTAACTTATCGGCGTAGTATTGCTCATACCATACACCTGTTGCCGGGGGCAGAGGCTGTACTGAAAGGGTCCTGGCTTCTTCCATGAGGTTGATAACCATCGATTTTGATTCGCTGTCATTGAAAAATTTCATTCCCAGCAAACCAGGATAATTGCTTCCCCCCGATTCAAAATAACTCATGGGATAGAACTCAAGCTCCTTTACCGATTCCATGCCATCAATGGCGTCCAGCAACAATTTCATCGCCACTCCATTGGCCCTGGTATGTTTGGCCACATTATCTTTTGTATAGATCGCACCATGAGCCGAACTTGAACTGCTGATGTTGTGATGGGTCATCAGGCTCACCTGGTTCTTTTTGATATTCAGATAGTTCATAACAGAGACAACCAGAGACTGGGTCCAGGTAAAGTAGGCCACCTCAGAAGAGAGCTCCTTCTCCTTGTAGTTGTATTCTGTTACCCATATATTATACTGGGAAGGTACCTCATTGAATCCCCTTTTGCGGTTATTTGCTGCATGACTGTCAAAGGTACCTCCCACTATTGTATAGTAATCATATACAGGGTCGGTCCACTTATAATAATCATGATGGGTAATGGCATCAAAATCAGCCACGATCATGTACATGCTGTCGTTCCAGTACTCTGCCCTGGCATCATTCCTGTTTTCTCCCACCAGCGCAATCTCCGCATCGGGAAAGTGGTTTCGAATGCTGTCGATCCAGACGTTGCAGGTACGTGCATAATCACCTGCGGTGGGAAACACCATGGGTCCGATATCGTTGCCGGCAAAATTCAGTTCATTGCCCAGTTCAATATATTTTATTTCAATACCGAGGCTCTCGGCATATTTAAGCATCTCAATCTGGTGCTCAAGCGTATCGGTGGCAATATTCAGGCAAAACAGGGTCTGGTTTCCCACCTGATCGACGATCAGATTATACTCATCCATTCCAATGGGAATATACTCCTTACTGGCATATCCATCCGGTAAGGGATAGCCGTTGTAAGAGGGATTGCTGACAAACCATCTGTTTTCCCAATCCCACCAGTTCGACAGGTTTCCGCCCGGATAGCGAATTATTTGAGGATTCAAAGACTCCACCCTGTTCCGGAAATCGGTATTGATCCATGAAGGCCCCCCGGTGGTATTTCCATTGAACCCTATGACCGGCATTTCCCGTGTATAGTTTTTCTCCGAAACCTCCACGATCTGCGAGAACGAGAGTACTGAAAACAGCAATAAGATCAACGGGCCTATGACTTTCTTCATCTCCATATCATTCTTTTTAATCCTTGATTTTATTGTTATTGGTAATGAACTCCTTCTGTATCTCTTCCAGTGATTTTTCCTTGGTCTCTGGGAACACCTTCCAGACCGTAAAGAACATCACGACCATGGATGCGGAGAATACCGAGAAGACGATTCCTCCCCCCTTGGCCGAACCTTCTACGATGACCGGGAACAGCCAGGATATGATGACTGCAACTGCCCAGTGTGTGAAACTGCCCAATGTTTGTCCCTTGGCCCTAACCGTATTGGGGAATATCTCTGAAATATACACCCATATTACGGTTCCTGCAGTAAATCCGAAAAAGAGGATAAACCCAACCAGGGAAATAAGCATTAACAGGCTGCCATCCGTAGGTGAAAGAATGGTTCTTGCCACCATAGCCAGGAAAAACATCATTCCCACCGATCCGATCATCAGCAGTTTTTTTCTCCCTATCCTGTCCACCAGCACCATGCCGGCGATGACCGAGATAAGCAGCGATACACCAATGGAAACAGACTGCAGCAGGGCAGAATCCTTGGCAAAACCAACCATCTCAAATATCCTTGGGGCATAGTATATGACAGCGTTGATACCCGACATTTGGTTAAATACGGCAACCAGTATGGCAAGCATAATGGGTATCCGGTTCTTCGATGAAAAGAAACGGTCCCTGGTAATACGACTAAAACTACTGACAGATTCCTTTATCTCATCCAGCTCCCTGGAGGCATCAGCCGATCCCAGTTTTTCAAGCAGACTTTTAGCTTCGGAAATCCTGTTCTTCAGCACCAGCCACCTGGGTGATTCGGGAATGGTTAGCAACAGCAGGAAAAACAATACTGCAGGGATAAACTCCATCCCCAGCATCCATCTCCATGCATTGTCAGCAAACAGCTGCGCTATAAAATAGTTGGACAGGTAGGATCCAACCTGACCGATCACGATGTTCAGCTGAAAAGAGGCCACCAGCCGTCCCCGGATTTTGGCCGGAGCGATCTCAGCAATATACATGGGCCCAATTACCGAGGATGCACCCACTCCCAGTCCGCCGATAAAACGAAAAAAAAGGAATGCGAACCAGTTCTGGGCAAGAGCACTTCCTATGGCCGATACCCCGTAGAGCAGGGCAATGGCAATCAGGGCCTTCTTACGTCCATAGGTATCTGCCGGCTTTGCTGCAAGCAACGCCCCGACGAGCGTTCCGATCAGGGCAATCGCAATGGTAAAACCATGCCAGAAACTGTTCAGCTGAAATATCTCCTGTATGGTCTTTTCGGCACCCGAAATGACAGCGGTATCAAAGCCGAATAATAAACCTCCAAGGGAGGCTACAAGAGAGATTCCAACAACATATAATTTATTCTTCTTCATAATCTGAATCAGGACTTAATCAGTGTGAATTTAATTGCTCTTTCTTTTCCCGGGTAGGCCATCATTCCACAGGGGGATCTCAAGCTCAGCTTCCAATCCCCTGTCACCCTGCTGTTCCATCCAGCCATACAATTCCGACCGAAGTCGGACCCTTGTTGAGTCATATGCCTCGGAAGCTGCAAGGTTGTTTAGCTCAAAGGGATCATTCTGCAGATCGTAAAGCTCCTCTGCAGGCCGCTTCCTGTAAAATTTCACCCTTGCCGTGGCAGATGGATCTGTCTCGGCAAGGTGAAGCCAGCTCTTCCATATCTGCTCCGCCGCTGCGGTATCCCATTCCCATCCATGGGTGTTTTTATTCTGGAACATGGCCTCCGAATTAAGATTCTCAATGTATTTGTATCTTTCAGACCTCACTCCCCTGATGGGATATGCGCTACCTGAAATAATCCCCCGGTTGGTATGGGCGCTGTAAATATAGGATCTGTGCTCCTTCTTATCTGCCTTCAGAACCTGCAGAAAACTCTTCCCGTCGATATTTTCCGGAGCTACTCCGCCTGCCATCTCCGTAAATGTGGGAAGCAGATCCACCAGGCTGGTAAAAGCAGGGTTTCTTGTCCCCTTTCCAAGCACGCCATCCCACTTTACGATAAAGGGAATATGAATACCCTCATCATAACAACTCCATTTGGCAAAGAACTCATGTCCGTGATCACTGGTAAATATCACCACGGTATTCTCCAACAAGCTGTTTCGTTCCAGCATATCCACCAGTTCACCGAATTCTCTGTCCATAGCCTCCACATCGTTCAAATAACGTGCATGAAGGTCTCTCGATTCCCAGGTATCGGGCCAGTTCACCGGCGAGCTTACATCTTCAGCGGTGATCCTACCTTCCCTGTGCGGACCATGGGGTTCATGACTTGCATAGATCATGCAGAATGGCTGGTTGCCCACACTCTTCAGGTAGTTCTCCATGCTATCGGCCTTCATATAATCAAAAGGAAATGCCTCGCGGGGATTCACATGTACCTTTTCAACAAGGGCCACACGGTAACCCAGTGGCTGAAGATAATGGGGAAGGCTTAACGTTCCCTCCTTTACCGCCCCCCAGTTCATATGGCATCCGTTGCGATGCGGGAACAGACCGGTGTAAAGTGCCGACCTTGCGGGGGCACACATGGCCGTGGGAGTGAACATGCCAGTCATCTGCAGGCCTTCGGAGGCCAGCTTATCCACATTGGGTGTATGGACCACATTGTTGCCCGTACAGCCCAGGTCCCTGAAGGAAAGGTCATCGGCAAGGAACAACACAATGTTCGGAGGTGCAGTCTCTTCTCTCATGCATGATCCAAAGAGCATGACTGCAAGTAAAGTGATAACAATGGTTCTGCAAAGGTTCATGGGTCCGGTTTATAAGTGCTAAGTTGATTACTTAAATTCCAGAGTAACAATGCCACTCTCGGGAATGTGCAGCTTTTTGGTTCTCTTTCCAATACCCAGCCTAACATCACTTTCACTGCCCTCTTTGTCATTCAGGCGAATATTGAGACTGCCGTCGATATATTCCATTGAGGTAATATCGATGGCACGGTTGTCCAGGCTGATGAGGCTTTTCTCAAGCGGGGCTCCTGAAGCACCGGCCGAGGGGATGAATTCCCTTAAATAGAAATCTTCAATAAAATCCCGTGCCACAGCCGGAGCATCATTCTCCTGCCAGCTTCCCTCGTAGGGAAATACCATAAGCCTGTGTTTGTACTGACCGTGAAAAGGTTCGATATACCACTCCTTTTCATGAAGAACCTTTGCCTTATGGGGCATGGACATGCCCACGTGCCTCACAGGACCCGAAGTGGTGGATGCACCAAGGAAAACGCCAATAAGGCCCTCTCCCGGATCGGTGAAGAATGCCTGTTCTCCGGTGGCGGCTGAAAGCACAAATCCTCCTCCCTCCCTGTATTGATAGATGGCAGAGTTCAACGCGCAAAAATAGCTCATCTCGTCCAGCTTGTGCGGGGTGGTCCCGAAAGGAATATTGTAAAATACCTCTCCTTCCATGCCCGTGCTAAAATTCAGGTTCAGTCCGTCCGGGTTGAATTTCGACAGGTTGTCGGTACCATCGGGCTCACCCTCTTTCCTTAAGACCGTAGGATGCGGAAAATAGAAATCAATGTCACTGATAATGCGATCGGGTTGCAGGGTAAATACCTGTTGCATGTGAATTAACCAGTCGATCTGATGCTCAATCTTTAATTCAGGATAGAGTCCCTCCCTGACCGAGATCCGGGGCTGTCCGTATGGAGCGCTATCCCGCCACTGTTCATCCGGTCCCTGCACCATCTCTGTAAGTGCTTTTATTTTAAACGAATCAAGGGAAAGCTCAATGTTCCTGCCATGGCCGGAAATCACAACGGTATTGCCATCTGTGGAAACATTGTATTGTTCATTCTCAATGGAATGGCCATCTCTCCATTCCTTCTTCTTCCGGTTTTCAGATTTTTTAAGCCCGATAAAAGTATATCCATAGGCCGGTAGCTCAGCTTCAAATTCCAGCTGGTATCTCTTGCCCTTATAACTCAGATGGCTTTTCAATCTCTTCTGGTCCGCACCATACACTTCATAGGGCAGGTTTGTCTCCAGGGTAACCACCCTGCTTCTGGCAGGCTGAGAATTAAACAAGATATAATACTTATTATATTCAGTAGGCTCCAGATCCTGTGCTATCCTATCCAGTGTCGTGTTTATCAATTCATTGGATAAAAGAGAGCTGTTCTCAAGCGCATTGATCCGCTCCCTTCTTTTTTCATAAAGGGGATACCAACCCCTGCTGTCGCTGTTTACTGCCCACACCAGCAAATGCTCGATCTTAGACAGTATGGTCACCTCTCCCTCTTTTTTCAGATAGCCCGGCTCCACATCGGGATAGTCTTTTGTCTGAGCAATATCCCAGATCAGGGGATCGTATTTCAGGTCGATACCTGATTCCTCATAAGCCCTGTCGATCTTTGTATCGTACAGGTACCTGCCCAGGGAGGAGAGGATGCCAGCGGACCTGAAGTCGAACATGGCCCGGTTGGTAATCTCCTGAACGATCATATCCAGCGGATCGGCCGTCCACCGCGAATAGGTGCCATGATTAATGTGTTTGGAAACAGCGGTATGGTCAATATATCTTTCCTCCTTAACACCAAAGGCATCTATATAATCCTTAACCGTGATCCATTCTATTTCTATATGGTCATGTGTTTCCAGGTATTCATAGATCCTGTCAAATACTCCGAAGATGGACTGTGGTATTTCATAATCGCCCTCCACCATAAGCAGACTGCCTTCGGGCGCCTGTTCCAGTACCTCCGGAAACTGATCCCTGTGGGTATTGGGAACACATACCGAAGAGGAACCATCCATCCCCGACAATCTGAAGGGGTAAAATGAAAGATCCCCGGTGATCACAGGGATCCAGGTTACATTCGCCTGATTCAGGATCCATGGCAGTTGGGGGTGGTAGGCACGTTCCTGCAGATAGAAGCCGTCGGTGGTACCGATCTCCCTTTCAATGATTTCTGTACCCAGCTTGGCACACCTGAGATTGGTCTCACCGTCAATGCTGACATTAACCGGCTCGGAGTAAAAAGTTCCCGTGAAATTAATACGGCCCTTTTCATGCAGATCCACGGCATGTTCAAGTACCCCGGGAGCGATTAACTGAAGCGTTTTAAAGGTCTGGCCCGACAGCTGGCACTGGCCCCTGTACCGTGGATTTTCATCAAGATAATCCAGAAGGTTTTCATAAATAACAGGGAAATTCTCCCATATTCTCGACTTCACATACCTGTCGTAATTCATATTGCCGTGAAGGATAAAGGTCATATAGATCTTTTTCTTCTTCCCTGGTTTCACGGTTTCGTTGCCTCCGTTAACCGAAGAAACAACCAGGAACAATGACAGGATTATGCTTATGAATCTGCTCATAATAATTGTTGGTTTAATGCGGTTTTATCTCATCCGGTAAAAGTGGAATAAGGGAAGATTCTGTCCGGGCAGAGACAAACAGTTCTTCTATCTCCTTCACGATCTCCGGATGTCCGGTGGCGACATTGTTTTGTTCCCCCGGATCATCATCCAGGTTATAGAGTTCAAGTTCCCCGGCTCCCTCCACACTGACATTTAACTTTACTGCCTTCCAGCGATCCTTGATAATGGCCTGTTTCCCCCTGTTCTCATTAAATTCCCAGTACAGATAATCGTGTTGTTTCTCCTGCTCTCTGCCAAACAGTGAAGGCAGGAACGATATTCCGTCACTGTATGTATTGCCTTTGTAATCTGTAAGCTCCGCAAAAGTTGGGAGAAAATCCCAGAATGCAAACAGCTCATCCGACCTGGTTCCCGCCTCAATTCTTCCGGGCCACCAGGCGATAAAGGGAGTTCTGACCCCACCCTCATAAAGATCTCTTTTCCTGCCTTTGTAATTCCCGTTCGAATTAAAGAAGTCAGCCCGGTGCCCCCCTTCCTGGTGCGGGCCATTATCGGAACAGAAAAGCACCAGGGTGTTTTTATCCAGCCGGTTTTCCTTAAGTGCACCAAGGATAAGGTCCATGGAATTATCTATGTTCCTGATCATGGCAGCAAATCCCTTTTCCTCTATGGGCCAGTCTTTTTCAGCATACTCATGGTAATCGTGGACCAGCATCCCGTTTTCCTTGTTGTCGTTATTGGCATGGGGAAGGTTATAGGCCAGGTAAAGAAAAAACTGATGATCCGCGTTTTCTTCAATAAATGAAACGGCTTTTTCATCGAAGATATAGTGGGCATAATCTTCCCTTAGCTCAGCTACCCCTCTGCCGTCCCTCAGGGTATCAGCCCAGGGATTCACACCATCAACCAGTTTCGTTTTATTATTAAGGTATACTTTTGTCCCGTTTTCCCAGAGAAACTCGGGATAGAAATTATGGGCATGCCACATGTTCAGATAGCCGTAGAAATAATCAAATCCCTTTTTCTCAGGATCATCTTCTGGAATAGCTGCACCCACTCCCCATTTCCCTATGGCCCCGGTGACATACCCGGCCTCTTTAAATACTCCGGCTAAGGTAAGTTCATCATCCCCAACTATCTGTGTCCATGGCCTGTTGCCACGGACAGAACAATGACCCGTATGCTTCCCTGTAAGCAATGAAGCACGTGATGGTGCGCATACGGTAGAGCCAGTATACATATTGGTAAAGTACATGCCTTCGGCAGCCATCCGGTCTAGATTTGGCGTACTGAGTGTTTCCTGTCCGTACAGGCTCAGATCACCAATTCCCAGATCATCCACCAGGACCAGTATCACATTTGGAGGACTATTCTTTTCTCTTCCCGGATCTGCACATGAGCACAGAGAAAGGAGCATTAATAACAATAATGTCCCGATTACAGGCTTAAAGGGTGCATATAAAACCATGGTCCGTTTTTAACTTATCAGGAATAATTTCTTTACATAAGGAGTTCAACGCGTTGTATAATATGATCCTGGTACTCTTCATCCAATTCCACAAAGTAACCACTCCAACCCCACACCCTGACGATCAGGTTCTTATGCAACTCCGGATGTTTCTTTGCCTCCATAAGCTGATCCCTGTTCACTGCATTGATCTGTAACTGCTGTCCCCCCAGATCCATATAGGACTTTACCAGGCTGGAAACCTTTCTTATGCTGTCCCCGTTTCTGAAAACACTATCGTGAATCTCCAGGGTTAGCGGACCTCCGTTAATGATCTTTCTCATATCCGGTTTGGAGAAAGATTTGATAATAGATATGGGTCCCTTGAGCTTCACATGAAGGCCCGGTGAAAAATTGGCTGAAAGCGGCTCTCCTTTTCTCCGGCCGTCAGCTGAAGCCCCAATCTCAGTAACATGCCAAAGATAATACATTGCCGAACCGGAACCTGGTCTGTAGTTCCCCCCTCTTTCATTACTTATCCCGCCGGTCAGATCAGCAAAGTAGTCAAGAAGCCGGATGGAGATATCATCTGCAAGATCATCATCGTTGCCCATCTTCGGACCTTCATACTTAAGCATCTCCAGGATCTCCTCATATCCTTCAAAATCGGCTTCCAGAACAGTCAGCAGTTTCTTAGGTGAAAGAGATTTTTCCCCGAAGATGAATTTTTTTATAGCTGCTAAAGAATCGGTGGCTGTCGCAATTCCGGTTCCGTGAATTCCATAATTATTGTATTTTCCCCCGAGAGAGATATCCCTTGCATTTTCAATGCATCCACGCATTAAAAGCGACTGGAAAGGTGAGGGTTCAATATAGATGTTTTTTACACGATCAAAGATCTGCACCAGTTCCTCTTCCATCTCCCCTCTTACCCTCTCCATCAGGGAATCAAAACTCTTCACTTCAGTAAGGTACTTCTTTATGCTTGTATCAATCACTTTTACAAATGAGAGGGCGGCAATATTGGGTACATCCATTCCATAGCCCGGAATTATATATTCCCAGCAAGCAGCAACCACATAATTCTCTGCATCGACCGGGTCATATCCTTTTTCCACCAGGCCCTGAATCACCACCTCATCATTTGAATATTGTGGAAACCCAAGGCCTGCCCTGGTGAGTTCAGTTCCTGCATCGTATATCTCAAGGGCCGTATTCGCTGTGACCCGCAAATTGATCTTTGGATCGATGAGTTGCAGCTCCATGCTTGCCTGAAGACACATTTCCGAGAGCTGATTATACCCCTCCTCACCGTTCCTGGTATATCCTCCAAGCACCATGCTCTGTCCGTTGTCTCCCTGTTGCATTCCCGGATAAAGGTCACTGTCCTTATTAAAGGAAAGGAAGAATTCGAGCAACAATTCATAGGCTTCATCCCTGTCCAGTGTTCCGTTCTCAAGATCCCTTTCCAGGTATTTAAGCATATACTGATCGAACCGGCCAATCGTATTATGGTAATTGCCTCCGGCCCACAGGGCAAAATGCAGTATCCTGAAAAACTGCAGGGCCCCCTGGAATGTTTCCGCACCTTTCGCGGGTATTCTGCGCAGCATATCATAGAGATCTTCCCTTCCCTCCTTCATGGCCTCAATGGCATACCTTTCCACCAGTCTCTCAAGATCAATGACCGACTGCCGTATGGATTCAAGGTATTCAGCCGCCTGTTCATCCTTTGCCTTTTTTCGCATCTCAATTGCAGCCACAAGCTCCCTTTTCCTGGCCTCAAGTCCGGTTTCAATGGTAAAGGCATAATCGGAAGATATGTTGCTTACACGGCCCAGCTCATGAATGTGATGCCTGCCTCTGATGGAGTCCCGTTCCCCGGCTGTAAAAATCTCGGGGATCTTTTTAATGGTCCTGGTAAATACGATCTTTTCGTCCTGCAAAATAACCGGGGCCTCTCTCTCCAGCACCCATGCAAGTCTTTTTTGTGCGCGCCGGTAATCCGGCAGTTCCTGTTCCTGCAGGGAATTGGTGAATTCATTATACGCCTTATCATCGATATCTCTCCTGAAAGTGGTATGCTTTTTCGAGATAATAAATTCTCTAAGCTCTCTGATCCGTGTGTTCATTGTTCAATGCTTTTACATCCTTTTGCTAAAATCTACATAACCACTGTTTCAATATGGTATCTTTCAAATTCCTCCATATGTATTTGAATCTCCCTGTCAACATCGAACAGGGGTTCAAATACCCGGCCCACCATGGCATATTTTGCTCCTGCAGTTTTGTGGTAGGGCATTAGCTCCACCCTGACCAGGTTTTTTGCCCCGGTTAACAGACCTGCGGTATCTTTCATGTTTTTTCTGGTATCATTCACACCCGGAATAAGCGGGATCCTGACCACAAACCTGGTATCAGACTGACACAGGAACTCAAGATTTTTCAGAATTGGAGTGTTATCAACTCCCGTGTGCCTTTTATGCATTGCAGGATCCACATGTTTCACATCCATAAACAGGCAATCGGCCTTAGCCGCCACATTCTGAAATATATCTTCCCGGGCATACCCTGAGGTCTCGATCACAATATGAATGGATTTTAAATGTTCCATTAACTCAAGCAGGAATTCAGGCTGCGCAAGGGGTTCTCCTCCGGATATGGTTATTCCTCCACCCGAATTGACCAGGATCTCCTTTCCCCTTAATAGTTCCCTTGCCAGATCACCTGGCTCATATTCTGTTCCACACAATGACTTTCTTCCATCCCTGCTTACTAGAAACTCTGTTTCAAATGCAATTCCTTCCGGGTTGTGACACCAGTTACAATGCAGCGGACAACCCTTAAAAAAAACGATCTTACGGATCCCTGTTCCATCATGCACACCGAACTCTTCGATATTGAATATTTTTCCTCTGGCCATCTAAAGAACTTATTTTCTCTCAATCATTTTGATTAAATTTGAACAAGGTAAAACAGAATCAAGCTGATACGGTAAAGATATTGTTGTAAGCCAGACAGGGCATTAGCCAAATTGATATTAATACTGCACAAATTGACAAATCAATACGAGAAAGATATCAAATATGTGGCCGTTGGGGATGAAATCAAGGACTGGGGCCTGTATGTCTCAGGAGCCGGGAGCAATAAGGTGTCCGGGAATACGGAATATCCCATTACAAATGATCCGGCCCATCATTACTTTCACTGGTCAAAGGGCAGAAGTATATCAGAACACCAAATCCTCTATATCACCAGAGGAAGCGGATTTTTTGAAGCTGAAGGACCGATCAAAAAGAGAATTAAAGCAGGCGATGTGTTTATGTTGTTCCCCGGGATCTGGCACAGGTTCAAGCCAACCAGGCAGACAGGATGGGATGAATACTGGGTTGAGTTTGACGGAGATCTGCTGAAACACATACAAATCAGTGAAATACTGAATCCGAATCAGCCTGTATTGGAACTAGGCGTACACAGTGAGTTATCTGAGCATTTTATAGAAATCATTGAAATCATCAAGGAGCAGAAGCCCGGTTTTCAACACATGGCCACAGGTTATCTTTTCCAGATCTTTGCCCAGATCTTTGCCATAAGAAAATACAACAGGTTTGAGGGTAAGCCCATTGAAAATCAGATTGAACGCGCAAAACTGCATATTAGTGAAAATCTGGATAAAACGATTTCCCAAACCGAAATTGCCTCTGAGGTGGGTCTGAGTTACTCTCTTTACCGCAAGAAATTCAGCGAATACACAGGTTTTTCTCCCTGCCAGTACCACATACAGCTGAGGTTAAACAGGGCCAAAGACTTGCTGAGGCGGGGAGATAACACCCCAATCGAAATTGCCAGAGATCTTGGCTTTTCATCAACCGATTATTTTTACAGGATATTCAAGAAGAAAGTTGGTATGACTCCTTCTGAATATAGGAAAAGAAATACCACATAAGCCAGAGCCCTGGATCACGGGCCTGCAAAATTGCCATTTTGTATAGTCTTTATATCAGATTGTGCATCTTCAGGCATTGGCAATATCAATAAATTTGTTGAAGTTAAACTAACTATCTGATCCCTTTTGCACTGAGCAATCCGTGAACTGGTTGGGTCAATATTGATACTGAAATGTTTATTAACCAAAAACAATTACTATGAAAAAAATGTTACCCCGTTTATTTAAAGCAATTGTGATTACCGGATTGATTCTGATTTCCATGCCCTCTTTCTCCCAGACAGAAGTGCCCTGGGGACAGGACATACTGTGGGTCTCAAACAAGGCCGATGATGCTTCCACTGTGGACTTACTTAAATCAGAAGGATTTACTGTTTTTGAGGAGCGCAAATACTTCAATAAATTGTTTAATGATATTGCTCCCGATAGCAGCGCCGTGGACGCCTACATTGATACCCTGAATTCATTCAAGTTGATTATTGTCAGTAACAGGATAGGTGGTGACAATTATTTTGGGCCACAGTCTGCCAAAATAGTCTACTCTTCCACTACAACTCCAATGATCATAAGCAAAGTAACGGCCCCCGCAAATGATTACCTGCAGCTTTTGGATACGATTTCTGATTCACAGTACCCACTACCAGCATTTCATGAAGGGCTGGAGGCAGTATCCAGTGAGACAGAACCGCCTTTTGCTGATGTTGGCTTTACGGATGGCAAACTGGATATCAGGAATTCCGACACTACCGAAATTAATTTTCTGGAAGCGCTTTCTGTGGGCAACGGAATCCTGCTTGGTAAGATAGCACACGCTGCTGTCGACAGCCAGTGGGTGTGGATTGCCGATTTTGCCGCAGATCAGGCTGCCTATGAGGGAGCCTCTATCATCCATAAGGGAAGAAGGGTCGTTTTTCCATTTCAATATGGCCAAAGCTGCATCATGGGACTTAATACTGACGGACAAGCCATCTTATTAAGCCTTATCGAAATGCTGACCACCAATGTAGGTGTTACAGAGCGGGCCGCCAATGGTCTTATGCTTGGAACTAATTACCCGAATCCTGTCACAGATTTCACAACCATTAACTTTTCAGTTCGTGAAACCGGAAAGGTGACCATCGAGGTGTATGACCTTATGGGCAGGAGCATAAAATCGCTTGTTAACAAATCTTATGGTCCGGGAGAGTACAGCGTGCAATGGGACGTGAAGAACGATGCCGGAAAGAAAGTGCCTGGAGGATTATATCTTTACAAAATGAGCCAGGGTTCAGAACAACTGACCAGGGCCATGATTATTCAGTAACATATCTGTTTACTGGTTTACCTTATGATTTCAGGCTGTTGTGCTATTGTTGATTCAATAGCACAACAGCTGTTTTACAACTCCAATGAGTGCAACTAAACCCGATTACCTATGAAAAAATATTCCATCCTGACCTTATTGCTGTTATTAACAACCATGGCAATGGCCCAGGTACGGATCACCGGAACAATTACATCTTCGGATGATGGCTTAACTATGCCCGGGGTAAACGTATTGATCAAGGGTACTACTACCGGAACCTCAACGGGTATTGACGGATCTTTCGAGATCACAGCTCCTGGAAATGCCATATTGGTATTCAGTTCAATCGGATACGAAACCCGGGAAGTACAGCTGGCAGGGGAAGAAACCAGCCTGAACCTGGTGATGCATCCGGCCTCAGAGACACTGGATGAAGTGGTGGTTGTTGGATACGGCACGCAAAAGAAGAGTGATATTACCGGTTCTGTTGCCTCTCTCCCTTCCGAAAGGCTCGAACAACTACCCGTGACCAATGTGGCACAGGTCATCCAGGGAGCCATACCGGGCATCTCAATAACAACCAATTCAGCAGGTGCAGAGCAGAACAACATGAATATCATGGTCAGGGGCCGGAATTCGATCCAGGCCAGCAATGCCCCGCTGATCATTCTGGATGGCATTCCCTACAGCGGATCCATCTCAGATATTATTCCAGAGGATATCAAATCCATCGAAGTTCTTAAAGACGCCTCGGCTGCAGCCATTTACGGTTCACGTGGCTCCAACGGGGTTATACTCATCACAAGCAAAAAAGGGGCCAGCGGAAAACCCACCATTAAGTACAGTGGATATTATGGAGTGCAAAAGATCTCAAACATGCCCCATTACCTGACAGGACCAGAGTTCTATGATTTTAAGAATATCAGGGAGCCCGGCTCAATGACACCCTCTGAGGAAGAGATCTATCAAAACGGCCAATGGACAGACTGGATAGACCTGGCCATGCAGAACGGGCGCAAGCAGCAACACTCCATTTCTGTTTCGGGCGGCACCGAGAATGTCAAATATTACATCTCAGGTACCCTGCTTGATGTAAAAGGCCTTGCAGTAAATGATGAATTTAAAAGGTATGCTACCAGGGTCAATCTGGAGACGAAGATCACAGACTGGCTGACATTCGGCACAAACACCCAGCTTTCTCTAACTGACAGGGATGGCCTTACGGCTTCCTGGGATGCAGGAGCCGACGGTGCATTTATTCTCAATCCACTTACCAAAGCATATGAAGATGAAGCAAAGAGCATACTGACCATATACCCCTGGGCCGATGAGCCAAAATACGGGAACCCGCTGCAGAACACCCTGGCCGACAACATAAACAAGAACTATAAAATACTCACAAACAATTACTTTACCATTGGCCTCCCTTTTATTCCGGGTTTTCAATACAGGTTAAATACAGGAATTGAGTATGACCACGGGACAAGCAATACCTATTACGCCAGGGATACAAAAACAGGTCTTGAAGTGCTGGGCCAGGCAAACACAAGAAACAATTTGAGCAATAATTATGTGGTGGAGAATATTGTTTCCTACAAAAACAGTTTCGGCAAGCATGGAATTTTCATTACCGGACTTTACAGCTTCCAGAAAGACGGGCGCGAAGCGTACAACCTGTTATCCACGGGTTTTACCAGTGATGTGCTGACCTGGCACCAGGCTGCTGATGCTGCCTACCTTGAGCCTAACTCAAGCTACAGGAATGAAAACCTGATATCCCAGATGCTTCGTGTTAACTACAGCTATGACAGTCGGTATCTTTTAACCATTACCGGAAGAAGAGACGGATTCTCGGGTTTTGGAGCCAACAGGAAATGGGGGCTTTTCCCCTCCCTGGCCCTGGGCTGGAATATTTCCAATGAAGGCTTTTTCGATGGCATTGATCTCTTCAATAGTTTGAAGTTAAGGGCCTCTTACGGAGCAAACGGCAACCAGGCAGTGGGTCCGTATGAAACCCTGGCCACCATGCGCGAAAGGCCTTACCTTGAAGGAAACATAAGGGCTCCGGGATACATACCGGGAGCATTGGGAAACACAGATCTGGGCTGGGAGCACTCAAGCTCCATGAATGCAGGAGTTGATTTTGGCATTCTGAAGAACCGGATCAGTGGGGCCATCGATGTTTTCAATACAAATACCACAGATCTCCTGCTGAACAGGTCTGTTTCATCCATTCATGGCATTACCAGCGTTACACAGAATATCGGTGCAACAAATAACAAAGGGGTTGAACTTGCTCTGAACGCATTTATAGTCAGCAATACCGATCTTAAATGGGAAGTTTCGGGCAGCTTCTCCTGGTTAAAAAACAGGATCGTGAGTCTTTATGGTGAACTTGATGAAGAGGGAAATGAGGTGGATGATGTTCTGAACAGGTGGTTCATAGGCCAACCCATACGGGTGAATTACGACAGGAAAATTATCGGGACATGGCAGCTGGATGATGACATTGATGGTTCGGCACAGCCTGATGCAATGCCCGGATATGCCAAAGTGATGAATTATGACGGCGATGAGGATATCGATGCAGATGACAGGCACATTATCGGTCAACGTGATCCCAAAACACTCTGGAGCCTCTCAAATATGGTAAGCTATAAACAGTTTACCCTAACGGTATTTATCCATGGCATAACCGGCGTTACCAGAAAAAATACACTGAAAATCGATGATGTATTAACCGGTGTCAAGAAAAAAACCATTATGAAGGACTGGTGGACACAGGACAACCCCACCAATGATTTCTATGCAAATGATATCAATGCCCGGACAGAAGGGGGTTCATACTACGAGAATGCCAGCTTTACAAGGCTTAAGGATGTCTCCCTCTCCTATGATCTGCCCCGGGAATTGTTATCGAGGACAGGCTTTGCCAGCATGAAGGTCTATGTTACCGGCAGGAACCTTTTGACCATTACACAATTTGGAGGTCTTGATCCCGAATTAAGTTCACAGCAGTCAGTTCCCCTTGAAAAGGAGTTTCTGGTAGGTTTAAGTCTGAGTTTTTAAATCATAAAAAGCATGAAAACACTATATAGAACCATATTTATCATTGGAATTCTGGGAACGATCAGTTCATGTTCAGAAGAGCTGCTGGTAGAAGATCCTCCACATATTCTCGTTGCGGATAACCTCTACACCGACCTTACCGGGTTTGAGGCCGGGCTCAACGGCCTGTATGCCCAGGTTCACTGGGAACGTTCAGGCCTTTCCAGGTACCATGGCCCCAACGATCTGATGATCGATCCTGCCGTGAACGGAACCGATAACATGTATGCAAACTACTTTGGTTCCTTCGGAAACACAGCCAATGACTGGGGTACAAGAAACAGTTCCACCAGTAAATTCTACAGGGAGTTCTGGAAGTGGCTCTACCAGACAATCAATGCCGCCAACACCATCATAAACAGGGCCGAGAATCCAGGTATCAACTGGTTTGGAGAAGGGGGTACCGAAGAGGAAAATAAAAACCGGGTGATCGCCGAAGCACGCCTCATCAGGGCATGGTGTTACAGGCATGCCACCTTCATGTGGGGAGACGTACCCTATACCGACCAGGAATCGGGATCGGTTATCAAGTCCGATTGGGAAAGAACCCCCGTAGTTGAGGTCAGGGCCAAAATGGAAGAGGACCTGTTATTTGCTGAGGAGCATCTGCCTGAAACATCAGAAAACCCGGGGAAAGTTGTGAAGGGAGTGGCCACACATTACCTGGCCGAACTCTACCTGACCACGGGAGATCCGGAATCAGCAAAAACCAAGGCCCAATCGCTTATAAACAGCGGCGTTTTCAGTCTGGTTACACAGAGGTTTGGCGTAGATGCCAGCAATCCGGGGACTCCCTTTGCCGACATGTTCCTTGCCGGCAACGCAAACGGACATGAAGGCAATACCGAGGCACTCTGGGTATTGCAGGCTCAGTTATATGTGGTTGACCCGGATTTTGGGTTTATAATGAGAAGATGGCACAGGAACAGGCAGGATAAGGTAAAGGTAAACAGGGTTTCGGGTACCATTGAATATTCAGTTGAAAATGGTGGCAGGGGAATTGGCCGGAACGGACCCACCCGTTATGCCATGGAGCTGTATGAAGCCGGAGATGACCGGGGAGGCGTCTCTGCCTGGCGGACATACGAAGTGATCAACAGTCCCTGGGTCACTCTTCCTGAGGGCTGGGCCATCGGAGACACGGTATGGCACAACTGGCAGGGGCAGGACGAAAAAGTAAATAATCCCTACTGGCCAAGCACACGCAAATGGGACGGGACCGATCCAAACGATTTGGCAGCTCCCCGTTCTTATGACGATCAGGTATACCTGAGGCTTGCTGAAACCTATCTCCTGCTGGCCGAAGCCGAGCTTCTAACCAACGGAGCCGATGCAGCAGCAGCCACACTCAATATTCTGCGGTCACGCTCCAACGCTTCCCCTGTCACCGGGGCAGATGTTGATATGGATTTCCTTCTCGATGAACGATCAAGAGAGCTCTATTCAGAGGAGCACAGGCGATATACCCTGATTCGCACGGGCACCCTGTTTGAAAGGGTACAACGGTACAATCTAATCGCCGCACCCAATTTTACCCTGAGGGATACGATCTACCCCATTCCGCAGGATGTTATTGATGCGAACCTTACACATGAGATGAGACAGAACCCTGGATATTAATCCCTAATTTCAGGCTGAAAAATGAAAATCTTAAGCCCCGGGTCCTTTATTGCCAGATGTATGTCAGCGCTCATCCTGCTAACGGTCATTCTGTCGTGTACCCGGGAGCAGGAAAAACCTAGTATCATACTAATCGTATCGGACGACCAGGCCTGGGGCGACACCGGATTATCGGGAAATGAAATCCTGGAAACACCCAATTTGGAAAGGATCACTGCAGAAGGGGCCCAATTGGAGAACTTCTTTGTCAGTCCCATGTGTGCCCCTACCAGGGCCAGCCTTTTAACAGGTCGCTATAACCTTAGAACAGGTACTTCATGGGTGGGAAGAAGATCAGAATTTCTGGGACTGGAGGAGACCACCCTGGCCGACATCCTGAAAGAAGAAGGTTACGCTACCGGCATTTTCGGCAAATGGCACCTGGGAGAATACGGTCCATACCATCCAAACGAAAGAGGGTTTGATGAGTTTACGGGATTCTCCCCGGGTGCTGCAAATAATTATTTCCGCACCAGGCTGGAACACAACGGGAAGAGATTCACTTCAGACAACTACATCACCGATGTACTCACCGACAGTGCCATGCGTTTCATAGCAGAGCACAGGGATGAACCCTTTTTCTGTTATATCCCCTACAACGTGCCTCATCACCCGTTCCAGGTGCCCGATCGCTACTTCGATAAGTATAAGAAACGCGGGATTGAAGACAACAGGACAGCCTCTGTTTACGGGATGGTAGAAAACATGGATGAAAATATCGGGCGCATTCTGGACCAGCTTCAGGATCTGGAACTGGAAGAGAACACCATTGTGATTTTCCTCAGTGACAACGGGCCGGCATTTAAAAGATTCAATGCCGGACTGGCTGGGCTGAAGGCCCAGGTGGGGGAAGGAAGCGTCAAGGTCCCCTTCTATATCATGTGGGAAAACCGGATACCGGAAGGAACGAAATTCACTGAACTGGCCGCCCATATCGACCTGCTTCCCACCCTGCTGGATGCTGCCGGTATTGATGTTCCCGACAGTCTGGATATTGATGGCATCAGCCTGATGCCGCTGTTGTCCGGATCCGGGGACGCATATCCGGGACGCACCATCTACACCCACCAGACTCGATTTGGAGAGTGCCTTGTTACCCCCGGAGGATTACGTACCGGTCACTACAGGCTCCAGAACTGGAAAAAGGGTTATGAGCTTTATGACATGCTTAAAGATCCCTCACAGAAATTAGATATAGCATTCGAAAAACCTGAACTAACACAAAGGCTGATATCCGATTATGAAGCCTGGTATGAAGATGTTACAGCCGGCGGGACCAACTGGCCCCCTGTCCCGGTAGGCTACAAAACCTTCGACACCATTAAAATCGTCGCACCCGATGCTTTAAAATCAGCTGGGATCAATTATAGTGGCAAACGTGGATGGGCAACAGACTGGTTTTGCGACTGGCAGAACACGAGCGATTCGCTTACCTGGCAAATCGATGTTTGGGAAGCAGGCAGGTATGAGTTCATTCTAAATTACTGGTGTAAGAAAGAGAATACAGGAAGTGTATTTATACTCGACAACGGCCAAACCTCAACCTCAAATACCCTTACCATCCCCAATGAAAGTCCCTTCCATGAACTCCCCAATAAATCCCCGGAAGGCGCTCCCCGTGAACGCGACTGGGCACAATTATCGCTGGGAGAGATGGAGCTGGCCACCGGTGAACAGGAGCTGGTACTGAAGGCATTAATCATTCCGGGTGAAAATGCAGGAGAATTCCGCAGCCTTAAAATCATAAGAAAATACTAAGCAAAAGGCACGATCCTGAAAGAGAATATAAAAGCACAGCTGAAACGCGCCCTGGAAGGCAGGGATACACTCTAAAACTATCTGAAAGTCTTTCTGTACTCAGAAGGTGTTTTATTCATCAGGCTTTTGAA
>JBDLIM010000048.1:0-29858 GCA_039714915.1 Bacteroidota bacterium | reverse complement strand
TACGATCAATTTCTTTCGATTCGACCAGCTTCTTCTGGTCTACAAATGGGAACCGGGTCCTTTTGGAATAGCCATGCTGGCAGGATTTCTGGCCTTTATCCTTATCAGCCTCCTGACTCCTGCCGAGGATCAGGCAGCCATGGATGTCTTCTTTGACAAGATGCGAAGGAGCTCCGATCCAGAGGATCAGCTTCCTGACGGTAAAGGGAAATATGCAAGCGAAACCGGCAAGGATCTGCTAATTATAGATCTTCCCGGATGGCTGAAGAAAGAACGCAGGAAGGGCTTCTCTCATCGTTACCGGGAAGACCTGGTGGGATTCTTCCTCAGCTGGTTATTTGTAGGAGCCCTGATCCTTCTGGCCTGGGGGATTATGCAAGTTGGCTAGCCGGCTCCGTCACCTCTTTTTAGAGACAGAGATCAGGTTCCTGCTTCGCAAGTCCTCTACCCCCCTTTCCCAGCTTCCTCCTGCACCCCACAGGTAGAATGTGAAATAGGTGGTGTTCCTCCTGTCGATAAAAAGCCAGGGCTGAAACTCTGTGTAATAATGGTGTGAATCCCAGTTCTGATCCGTATTCATCCACATATGGAGGAAGAGCAACTGATCCACCGGATATGCCCCCACAAATGAAACATCCTCCCTGGTATCATAACCGGCATTCCATCCCTCTTTCAGGTAGATTGCCTCTCCAAACATGGTATCGATCTTCATCCGGTGCTCAGTCAATCCCCCCACTTGAGGTGTAATAAAAAGATCTTCGCTCCAGTGCTTCTCACCCAGTGCCAGGATAGGCTGTGGTGCCAGCATGTTTGTCTCCGGAAAATTCTTAAAGTCCAGTGCAAAGCGCACTTCAAGCAGCGGGGAATTTCCATACAGGGTGAAGATCTTTTCCAGTCGGTTCCCGAAATAGTCGCTCCACATCTTTACACTGACAAAGGCCCCTTCATCCTGCAGTATCTCCACATTGTAAACACGATGGGTCTCCACGCTTGGCTGACCCAGGAAATCCTCAAACCCACCGTATGGATAGAAGTATCGCAGGCGGAAAGGTTCGTTGTGATCCAGCGCCTTTTCGGGCCACCATTTATACAACACGTTGTCATTGCGGCTCTTTACAATATACTCGATCACCCTTGCACCGTTGGCCAGCAGCGTTACCTGTACACTGTCATTCTCCATGCGGTACTCATTCACACCATCCCCGTCAAGGTCCACCTCAACTACCTGCGGTTTGCCGTTCGCTTTACCTACTCCCAGCTGGGAAGTGGCCTCCACCCCCAGGGCAGCAACTTTGACCGTATAATCACCCGGGGGCAGTTCCAGGTCAAACTGTTGCTCCTGGTAAGAACCGGTGGCTGCCTGGTAGGTTTTGGTTTCTTTGTATTTGGGCCGCTTTTTGCCATTGGGGATCACCTGGACCTCTACAGGAAATGAGGTTTGCCCGGTGAAATTATGTATCGAAACCGGATAATTTACCCGGGGTGCCTGACCGTAAAGCAAACTATGTACAGAGATAGCCGGGGGCAGGTCCAGCATGGTTGCGCTACGCTTTATCTTTCCCTCCGCACTGAATGTAACACCCAGAGGATTGGTACGGTTCATTGCCTCTTTCCCGGCCTGCAGGGTGAAATGCACTACTTTGGCACCGTTGACCGGGATATCCAGCGGGATCAACACGGGATCGTCCGTTGTAATCCCATCGGGCAGGGTGATCTCCACATCCCCGTAAAGTGCTTTTTCACAGAAGTTCCTTACAGTTACAGCCAGATCATTGCCACTTACTTCGGTTTTCAGATCAATACGGTCACTGAAGTAATCCTCCAGGTATACCCTGTCAAGCAGCAACATCTGCATTGGATTACGGAAAGCAGCAGGCCCTACCATCTTACCCATTTCCAGCACACCAACGGTACGCCTGTCCATGATCGCACCCCACATAGATTCCCTTGTCAGCTCCTGATCTTTCTCCAGGAACAGGACCATGCTGTTCATCGCATGATTGTCCAGTCGTCCGGTCTTCAGGATAAACGGAACATCCCAATCGTCGATCTGCTCCTTGTTTCCTTCGATGGCCAGGTATCCGTCATATGCCAGTTCTACGGAATCTGCAGCTTCATCCCATACCCGGCGGAACACATACCCTCCCTTCCTGGCGGCATATTCAATCCACATCTCCTTTTCATACATTTGCTGTACCTGCAGGTCGTCATAATCTTTGCATCCATAGATGGGGAACCAGCCCACATCTGTCACCACGGGCAGGTCCAGTTCGTTCATCCAACCAGTCAGCTCATCTTTCAACATAAAATCCATGTATCCGTCAAACACAAACCAGCTGTTGCCTTCGTTCATCCCCGTTCCGATCACCTCCAAGGGGTGCCCTTTGGTACAGGTGACGCTGTTTTCAAGGGTATAGGCCCCGAACCAGCCCTTGTGCAGCTTATACTTTTCCACCAGCCCGGCTGCAGCCTCAATGAGCATCTTTACGGCATTACGAGTATCTGCATCTGCCGAGCTGACCACATAGAGGGTGTTCCCTTCCCTTTCAAGTGTAAACAGATCTACCCTTTTCAGATCAGGCGCACCATACTGATGACTGCTGAGCAGTCTGGGCCATTCCCAGTCTGCCGGAAGTTCTGCCGCCAGCTTAGCTCCCGCTTCCGTTCCGGGATCCATAAAGGCCAGCACATCCCCACGAGAGGAGGCTCTCTTCAGTTCATCCTCACCAGGGAGGTCAAATGTGGTATAGGATTCCGAAAGCAGGCCCTTCAAAAATCCCTCCTCCATAAGCAAGCCGGGTATGCCAAGCTCTTCTGCTATATCCACCTTGCTTTGCAGGAAGCTCTTTTCCACCTGCGGGCATGCAATTTTGAACAGGTTCCCGTACCGGTACAATTCATCATAGGTATCATGCCAGTGATTTGTATAACCGTTGAACTGAACCTCGCTTTTAACAGCTTGCTGCCCTTCTGAGGTCGTTGAAATAACAAAAACAAGCAATCCGGCGAGTACAGTGCTTAAAAGAGTGTCATTATGTTTGAATCGTTTCATAAACAGATGTTTGTGATAGAATATGGCATTGCAATGATGCTGATCAAAGGTATAAGTTTGAGGAGGATAATTTGAATGAAACTAAATTAAAATCATTCTATATTAGTGCATGTTCTCGTGCACATATTCCTTTTGTTCTCGTGCACGTATCCTAATTCCAACAAACCCAGAACAGCTTTTTCGATTTATGCAATCTTTATGTTTAACACCTTAATATTCAATAGTTATAGGGTCTTCTATTTGCGAAACAATTAGCCCTTTCTCCAGGCAAGCCTTAGGTCCTTATCATCTTGGTTTCCTCGCTATACACCTGCTTTACTATGAGCACAGCTTTGAATAATGAAGTTTTTTTTCTATTTTTCCTTCCGCTAAACTAAACTCTCTAACTAAAAACTTATACTATCTACCCATTAATGAATCCCCTGATTTGTAAGTTATTCTTGTTTCTGCCATACGGACATGTCATTATGGACATGTCATTTATTATATACTGACCAATATCTACATTATATATTAACTAAAAACTATCCTTTACTAATCGCAAATAAAACTATTAACCTTATGGAAATTAAAACTTTTGTTTTTCCGTTAAAGTGGTTCAGGAAGTTCTTGCTTCTTGGAGCATTGTTCATGCTCATTCCGAGTATGGTTCTGTTCGCCCAGCGAACGATTACAGGTACAGTGACTGACAGTGATGACGGTCAGCCGCTGCCCGGTGTGAACGTGATCGTCCAGGGTACTGCCACCGGAACAATTACCAGCGCTGATGGTACCTATTCTCTGGATGTACCTTCAGGAACTATTTCGCTACAGTTCTCATTTATCGGATACACTATCAAAGTAGTCCAGACAGGGGTCTCTACCGTAATAGATGTGGCTCTGGAGGCCAGTGCCTACGAGATGGATGAGGTGGTGGTGACCGCCCTGGGTATCCAGCGCGAAGAGAAAACCCTTACCTATGCCACTCAGACTGTGGACGCAGATGAGCTGACCAATACCAGGGATATTAACTTTATGAACAGCCTTTCCGGAAAAGCAGCCGGGGTTGAGATCAAAAAGAGTTATTCCGGCCCGGGCGGTTCCACACGTATTGTATTAAGAGGAACCAAGTCCCTTACCGGAAGCAGCGAACCACTGTTCGTGATTGACGGTATCCCTATGGTGAATAACAAACCCTCACAGGGTGCCATGTGGGGCGGATGGGACGGAGGCGATGGTCTATCCCAGATTAACCCGGAAGATATTGAAAGTATCAATATCCTGAAAGGTTCCAATGCCGCTTCTCTTTATGGCAGCCAGGGAGCCAACGGGGTGGTGCTGATCACCACCAAAAAAGGCAGTGAGGGTGCTGCGAAAGTGAGCCTCAACTCAGGTATTACCTTCGAAAGCCCGATGGTGATGCCCGAACTCCAGTTTGATTATGGTGCCGATGCAGAGGGATCTCAGCAAAGCTGGTCCTACACCCCAGGAGATTATGACGACACCTTTGTGAAAAACTTCTTCCAGAGGGGGTATAACCTGATGAACTCCGTTTCTATTAGTGGCGGAAGCAACAGAACCACAGCCTATTTTTCTTATGCCAACACCACCGCAAAAGGGATCATTCCAACAAATACTTACAATAAGAACAATCTTACATTCAAGCAATCCACCAAACTGGCCAATGACAAAATCACGGTCAGTTCCAATGTGATGTTAACCGACGAGAAGAGTCATAACCGACCCCCTGCCGGCTACTACCTGAATCCGGTTCTCAGTACTTATCAGTTCCCCCGTCAGATGGATTACGCCGACTACACGGAAAATTACGAGTACTTTGATCCGACCAGGAACATTATGCTGCAGAACGTCTACATCAACGACCACTTCATATCCAATCCCCAGTGGATCTTAAATAACCAGCCCAAGGACGACAAGACAAAACGTGCCATCGGGAATGTGGCCGTTAGCTGGGATATCACGGAAAACTTGAATTTTGCAGTCCGGGGGAATTATGACATTGCTATGAAATCCTTCGAGCAGCAGAATGCCGCAGGTTCCAATGCGACCAATGTACATGCAAATGGCGACTGGGATTATCGCAACTACACCGATGAATTGCTGTATACCGATGGGATTCTTAAATACGACAATAACTTCGGAGCCATCAGCCTGACCGCACTGGCAGGAGCAAGTTACCAGAGAACGGTGTACGGGCTTGGCGTATCGACTGGATGGAGCGGCGGTCCCACCGGCCTTATCTACCCCAACGAGTTCTACTTCCAGAATGTTCCGGATAACGTGTCAATAAATTCCACTTTGGGCAGCAGGCTGGTGAAGCAGGCTGTATTTGCCAATGCCTCCATCGGGGTGAAGGAATGGGTATTCCTGGACCTTTCGGCAAGGAATGACTGGGCATCCTCCCTGGCACTCACAGGGAACCAGTCTTATTTCTATCCGGCTGTGGGCTTGACAGGTTTGATCAGCAATATGGTGGATCTGCCAGAGTTTATCTCTTTTGCCAAAGTGAGGGGTTCCTATACCTTCGTGGGTAACGAAGTGCCTTTCAACCGGGTCAATCCGCAACACATCATCAATGCAGGTGGGGGTGTAAACAGAAATACCCAGACTCCTTTTACCGACCTTACACCGGAATTGATCACCAGTATGGAAGCGGGTGCCGACGTGAGGTTCTTTACCGGAAGACTGGGACTTGACTTTACCTACTACCACATCACAAGTAATGATCAGTTTCTCTCACTTCCCGCCCCATCGGGTTCCGGTTACACCAGGTATTTTATCAATGCAGGTGAAATCGTCAACAAAGGGATAGAGGCCACTCTGAATGCCACTCCGGTTGCAGGCACTTTGAACTGGAACACTTCTTTGAACTTTTCCAGAAATATCAATGAGGTAATTTCATTGCATGAAGATATATCCAGAATCGGTATGGGAGGTGGAGAAAGTGTCAGTATACAATTTGAAGCCGGCGGTTCCATGGGTGATCTCTATGCATCTGCATTTGTAAGAGACGACCAGGGCAGGATCACTGTGACTGCTGATGGAATGCCAAGAAAGACGACCGAACGGGAATACATGGGGAACGTGGAACCTGACTGGAGCCTGGGCTGGAATAACAATCTGACATTCGGGAATTTATCCCTCAACTTCCTAATCAATAGCAAATTTGGAGGTGTAGTAATAAGTCAGACCGAAGCCATGCTGGATGGTTATGGTGTCTCCAAAAGGACCGCAGATGCACGTGATGCCGGAGGACTGGCAGTGGATGCGGTTACTGAGGAAGGAACAGCGGTAAGCACGGTGGATCCTAAAATCTGGTTCCTTGCCACGGGCGACCGGAACGGTATCATGGAATATTATGTATATGATCGTACAAATATCCGCTTAAGCCAACTGGCCCTTTCCTATACTCTGAACCTGAGGGAGATGAATCTGCCGCTGGAGAATGCGATAATTTCACTGGTGGGACGTAACTTATTCTTCATCTATAAGGAAGCGCCGTTTGATCCGGATCTGGTAATGAGTACCAACAGGAATAACCAGGGGCTGGATAACTTCAATTTGCCAACCACCCGGACTATTGGCTTTAATCTTAAATTAAACTTTTAATTGAGAGAAAGATGAAAAAGATCATATTTATCATAACCACAGTATTTGCACTTTTCTTCAGTGCCTGTACTGAAAATTTCGAAGAAATTAACACCCATCCGTATCAGATTTCGGAAGAATCTCTTGAGCAGGACTTTAACCACGTGGGAGCGTACTTTAAGTCCCTGTGGTCCGGTCACTGGTTTCATGCAATCATTGGTCATCAGACACATCATAACCTGGTAAATGTAACCTTTACACGCCATCTGGGCTGTCCCACCCCTTTTGTGGGAGGAGTAAACAATACCACTTACTATATCAGATGGAACGGTTACTGGGGGCGGATTTACGGCGGCGTAATGGCTCCGGCACGTCAGGTAAAGATGGTTGCCGAAGAAGGAGGATATGATGTCTTTGCAAGATGGGCACAACTGGTCATGGTCACTGGCGCTTCCCGCCTCTCGGCGTATCATGGTCCCATCATCTATACCAATTATGGGACCGCGGACCAGGACATCATGTACGACAGCGAAGAAACCCTGTATGACACCTGGTTTGCCGAACTGGATGATATCGTTTCAACCTTCAGTGGAAATCTGGATTACGCAGGATTGTCCAAGTTCGATGAAGTTTATGGAGGAGATATGGCCATGTGGGTCAAGTACGCCAATAGTTTGCGGCTGAGGCTGGCCATGCGCCTCACCAATGTAGATCCTGACCTGGCCAAAACCGAGGGAGAGAAGGCCCTGAACGATCCAGGTGGACTGATCCTGACCAATGGCGATAACATGCTGCTCGATCTGCAGGGAAATATCTTCGGGCCTGCTGTAATCTGTTATGGATGGGATGATACCAGAATGAGTGCTGCCATGGAATCGATCCTTATCGGTTACGAAGACAACCGGATTTCTTCCTTCTTCGAACCGGTGGCAGATGCCTCCCTGGTCGCCGATCACCCCGATTGGCCCTATAAAGGCATTCGCTGTGGGGCTGAACTGGTTGAGAAATCCGATCATATGCCCTATTCATTCCTAAGTGCGGATCTCAATGATCCAGGCATTTCCACCACACGATCCCTGTTCACCGCAAGTGAAACCCATTTCCTGATGGCTGAAGCCGCCCTGCGCGGATGGACTGGCGCTGGAGAGGCTCTGGAACATTATGAAGAGGGTGTCAAAGTCTCTTTTGCAGAGTGGGGAGCAGGAGGTGTGGATGAATATCTGCAGAATGATACCGGCCTGCCACTGGATTATGATGATGCGGTGTATGAAGGCGATATCAATGATTTTGTGAACAGGATCGAGGTTACCGTGAAATGGGACGAAGGTGCCGACAATGAGGTGAAGCTGGAGAAGATCATGACCCAGAAGTGGATCGCCTCACATCACAATACCGTTGAGACCTGGGTGGATCACCGCAGGACTGACTATCCGAAACTTCCGTTTAATTATCAGAACGACAGCAATGCAGACTGGGGTGTTATCCCTGCCGATGGATTCCTGAGAAGGATGCCTTTTTCCACCGGCGAAAAAGTCAATAACCCGATAGGTTATGACGATGCTGTTGTGAAGCTGGGAGGACCTGATGAGATAGGCACCCGCCTGTGGTGGGATACAGGAGAGCCAAACTTCTAAGCACATTATTCATTAATCTTGATAAAGGAGGATGTTATAAAAGGCATCCTCCTTTTTCTATGCTAAATTTTCTATCTTTCAGGTCAACTCATTTCCGATGCATGTATAGTTGTGCCAGATATATTCTTTCCCTGCTGATCATCATTCTCTTATTGTCATGCCGGCGCGATGAGAAACAATTCACACTTCTCTCCCATAAAAGGACAGGTATTGAGTTCAGAAATCCAATTAAAGAGTTCCCCGACTTTAATTCCCTGGACTACAACTACATGTTCAATGGTGCCGGGGTAGCGGCGGGTGACATCAATAACGACAAACTTGTTGACCTTTTCTTTACTGGCAATTTTGTGGGGAACCGGCTCTATCTCAACAAGGGCAATTTCAGGTTTGAGGATATTACCGAGAAAGCCGGGATCTCTGCCGCAGAATCGTGGAGCAACGGTGTAGTCATGGCCGATGTGAACGGAGATGGATTCCTGGACATCTATGTGGCCAATTCCACCGACAGGAGACAACGGTTCCGGAAGAACTTCCTGTTCCTGAATAACGGAGACCTCACCTTTACCGAGCAGGCCGAAGCGTATGGCATCGCAGATAATGCCTATACCACACACAGTACATTTCTGGATTACGATAAGGACGGGGACCTGGATCTGTTTGTTCTGAATCACTCTGTAGACAAGTTCGCCATGTTCTCCGAGGACTTCATTCCATTCAGATATGGCAGAGCTCCCTGGTACGGACAGAAGCTGTTCCGGAACGACGGCAACCGGTTTACCGAGGTCACCCGGACTGCAGGATTCTTTTCCGGTGCCCTCAATTTCGGATTGGGTGTGGCAGTGGCAGATTTCAACGGCGACCACTGGCCCGACCTCTACGTCTGTAACGACTATTACGAAAAGGATTACTTCTATATCAATCAAAAGGACGGCACCTTCCGGGAGTCCATGGAGGAGTACTTCAGGTACATCTCTCTCTCATCCATGGGCTGTGATGCTGCTGACATAAATAACGACGGAACTATTGATCTATTCACCCTCGACATGCTACCGGAAGATCATTACGAACAGAAACTGGTGGAAGGCCCCGATAATTACGAAAAGCTATCCTTCCGGGAAAAGGTGGGCTTCTACTACCAGACTACCCGTAACATGATGCAACTGAACAGCGGGGGTACGCACTTTACCGAGATCGGACAATATGCAGGTCCCTACGGTACCAACTGGAGCTGGTCTCCCCTGCTATGTGATTTTGATCATGACGGATTCAAAGACCTTTTTATCACTAACGGATACGGGAAAAACGTGACCCACATGGATATCCTCCATATGTCCGTGGAAGAGACAATCAAACGGCGTGCAGGAGAGCCAACCATGGATTTGATGGATTTTCTGGCCATGATCCCGGCCACCGTGCTGAGAAATTACATGTTTAAGAATCAGGGAGATCTCACCTTTTCCAATGAGGGAGAAGCGTGGGGTTTTACTCATTCCACCCTGTCCAACGGAGCCACCTATGCCGATCTGGATAATGACGGCGATATGGATCTGGTGATCAGCAATGTGAATGAGTATGCCCACGTGTACAGGAACAACACGGAACGCCTCCACAGCAATCATTATCTGAAGGTTCTGCTGGAAGGAAGTGGAATGAATAGCGGGGGAATAGGGGCTCGTATTGATGTTTTCTGCGGGGAGAGGGTATTTACACAGGAGGCCAGCCCTTCCAGGGGGTATATGTCATCGGTAGACCACGCCCTCATATTCGGACTGGGTGATGCCCCAAGGGTTGACAGTCTCATTATCACCTGGCCGGACCTGCGATCGCAGACCCTGAGCAACATAGAAGCAGACCGTAGCATAACCCTCCGAAATGAAGATGCCATATTCCAGGAAGAACCCCCTCCTCCGGATCCCCAGACGCTCTTCGTCTCCCTGCAAGATCGGGATCCCCTGCATTTCCTGCACAGGGAGAATGCATATAACGACTTCAAAACCCAAATCCTGCTGCCCTGGAAGCTATCCACCCAGGGACCCCGGATGAGTACAGGCGATATCAACGGCGACGGTCTGGATGACCTGTTTGTGGGAGGAGCCAGGGGATTTCCCGGCAAGCTGTTTCAACAGACCGAAGAGGACAGCTTTGAACCACTGGAAATGTCCTGTTTCGAAGCCGACACAGGAAGTGAAGACGTGGGTGTGCTGTTTGTGGATGTGGATGGGGACAGGGACCAGGATCTCTATGTGGTAAGCGGGGGAAACGAATTCTCCGGGAGATCCGCTGAATTGCAGGACCGCCTCTACCTGAATGACGGTTCAGGTCATTTCGTCCGAACTGAAAGGAGACTTCCTTCCATGCTCACAAGCGGATCCTGTGTGGAGGCTGCCGACATGGATGGCGACGGGGATCAGGACCTGTTTGTGGGGGGGCGGTTGACTCCGGGAGGATATCCCCTGACGCCCAGAAGCTACCTGCTCGAAAATGACGGGAATGGCTATTTCCGCGATGTGACAGAAGAAAAAAATCCCGGACTTCTCCATCCGGGGATGGTTACCGATGCCCTGTGGACAGATTTCAACGAAAATGGACTGCCCGACCTGATTCTGGTGGGCGAGTGGATGGCGGTGCGGCTCTTTGTAAATAGCGGAACACACCTGGAAGAGCTGAAGGGACAGGAATGGATGGAGCATTCAGAAGGATGGTGGAACAGGATCCAGGCGGGTGACTTCGATCTGGACGGGGACACCGATTACGTGCTGGGTAACCTGGGGAAAAACTTCCAGATCAAACCCACTCCTGAAGAACCGGCCACCATTTATGCTTCAGACCTGGACAACAATGGTTCTGTGGATGGCCTTATGTGTTACTACATCCAGGGAAAGAATGCACCGCTTTATTCGAAAACGGACCTGGAAACACAATTGCTCGGTTTCGACAAGAAGTATCCCGACCATAAATCATTTGCCGATCTCACCATTAGCGAGATTTTTCCCCCGGCTGTCCTGGAGAATGCCAGAAAATTCCAGGTGACCCGTGCAAGCTCCTCCTACCTTGAGAACCTGGGTAAGGGCCAGTTCAGTCTGCGGGACCTTCCGGAGGAGGCCCAGTTCTCACCTGTCTACAGCATGGCCTCGGGAGACTATAACAGGGATGGATATCCGGACCTGATCCTTGCCGGTAATTTTTACGGATCCCGTATCAAATTCGGCCGTCTGGATGCCAACAGGGGATTAGTTTTTCTGGGGAACGGCGATGGAAGCTTTGTAGCTCTACCCAACCATGAAAGCGGATTATACCTGGATGGCGAGGTGAGGGATATGGCAGAGCTCACCTTATCCAATGGTTCGGAGATCCTGATCTTTGCACCAAACAACGACCGCCTGCAGGTGTATCTGAAACCTCCAGGAACAGAAACAGATTAATAACCATGAACAATCCCATAGAATGAAAAACACTATTCTTACCCTGATTATCCTCCTGTACTTCACAGCATCTTGTCAAAGGCCGGATCAAAAGGATTACTCATTTACCCTGGAAGAATACCGGGAACTGGGATTCCCCGAACTGAACATATCATGGGATAACAGAGAATACGAAATTCTCTTTGAACATCTCTCGAAGATGAAATACCAGCAACCCATGTCACTCCCCAGGAAGAACAGCAGGAAGTCCGGACCCCTATTCGACCGTTTGAGCGGTGAGGAGAACCTGGCATTTCTGAATGACGATGTGGTTCCCCTGCAGGTGAAAGTTACCAACATCCGTGTGTATGGTGATTTCGTGAATGACCTGATTAATATTTATTACGATTTCTTCCGGAGCACACAATATTATCACACTGAACTTGTCTATCTGTATACTTTAAAAATCAGGGTGGGTGAGGAAATGATGAACCTGGCCGGAAAGATACTGAGCTCTGAAAAACAGGAGGACCTGGCTCTGGTTCACGACCTCTGGTCCATTCGGCATATATACCTGAATATGCTCTATCAGGTCATGGAGAAGCAGGAACTCAGATCCCTGTACCCGAAAAAGGAGTATCAGATCCTTTGCGATTCTGTGGGAGCAGCTGTCAAGAGAAACATGGAGTGGTTTGACCCGGTAATCGCCAAACAGATAGGCGACCAGCTGCAGCGGGTGGTGGACAGTGTGGACATCCCTGCTGTCCGCAAGGAGTACCAGGAATTGATCGATGGCCTTCACATTTCTCAATAGGGCCTCACGGAAACTTCTGAATAGCTGGCAGAACTTTCCTTCATGTTTCTCGCCTGGTTTTTGTCCATGCACAACAGTCAAAACAGCAAACAAAGTGTGGCTGCTGCCATTAGGGTAACAGTTGACCTGAATATGTGAATTTCATAACAATTTTGATTGATAGATTTTGGAGAAAAACGATTATTTTTATGTATTCCTGAACGAATCTCAAAACACAAAAGTTCTTTCCCATTTCAACCCTTTCAGTTTACAATTATGAGAAACAAACTCTTAATATCATTATTCCTTCTGATCGCCCTGATTAGTAAGGTTTTACCGCAGATACCCACTGCACAAAAACTGGATCCCAATATGACCGTAAGAATAGCAGATGCCGACGGGATCGTCTGGTTTGATCCCAGGGAAGCACCTTTCGAGCTGACGGGATTTGAATGGATCAAAGAGGATACGGTTTACAGGCGCCTGCCGGTGAATCCTGAATGGGAGATCCGGGATGCGGTGGACCAATTGGCCAATCATACCGCCGGCGGACAGATACGCTTCAGCAGTGACAGCAGAAGGGTACAGATTAAAGTGGAGCTGAGAGAAAAATCGGGGATGTATCATATGCCGGCCACGGGTCAGAGCGGATTTGACCTGTACATAAAGGAAAGTGAGGGCCAGAGATATTTCAGGACCACAAGGTTCAGGGAGGATAGCATCCGTTATCAGGCTGAGCTTTTTACAGCTGATGACAAGAAAATGCGCACTTTCACTCTGAATTTCCCACTCTACAATGGCGTGAATTCGGTGCAGATAGGAGTGGATCAGGAATCTGCTGTGGAAGCACCACCGGCATTTCAGCAAAGGGGAAAGGTAGTGATTTACGGAACGTCCATTACTCAGGGTGGTTGTGTAGGAAGACCGGGGATGGCATTCTCAAACATATTGAGCAGGAAACTGGATATGCAATTTGTTAACCTGGGATTTTCAGGAAATGGGAAAGGAGAACCGGCTCTGGCTCACCTGATCACGCAAATATCAGGAACACGCTGTATCGTACTGGATTATGAAGCTAATGCCGGAATCAGCATCAAAGAGTCACTGGGACCTTTTGTGGATGTATTACGGAAGAAGCACCCCGACACACCCATCCTGATCATGTCCAAGATCCGTTATGCCAGTGCAATTGAGGGTAGTGCCAGCTATAAGGAGTGGATACACCTGAGGGATTTCCAGAGAGACCTGGTGAAGAAAAGAAAATTTGCCGGCGACAAGCGCATCTATTTTCTGGATGGCTCAAACATTCTGGGAGACGATTATGATGAATGCACGGTGGACGGGGTACATCCCAATGATCTGGGTTCTTTGAGAATTGCCAATGCCCTCCGGCCGCATATCGAAAATATATTGTCGGACAACCCGGTCTCCTCCCGGGAGGATGTGGACCTCTTTAACTTCTGGCGATCTTACAGCGATCCGGAACAGGCTTCCTATAATAGCTCCTGCAGTCTGGCCTTCAGGCAACTCCAGGAAAGGAAAGAGACCCTTGCAGGCTTACAGGTCAGAAGCGACTACCTGTCCAGGCAGGATTCGGTAAGAAAGAGACTGCTTAAGCTTATCGGACCCTTTCCGGAGAAAACTCCTTTAAATGTCCGGGTAACCGAAGTGATCGAAAAAGAGGATTACCGGGTGGAGAAGGTGATCTATGAATCGATGCCGGGATACTATGTGACAGCCGCCCTCTTTATCCCCCGTAAACTGAAAGGCAAAGCTCCTGCCATCATCTATGCAAGCGGGCATACATCCATTGCTTTCCGCGCCACCTATTACCAGCACTCCATCATTAACCTGGTCAAAAAGGGTTTTATCGTCCTGGCGTATGATCCCATAGGACAGGGTGAACGCCTGCAATATACGGATGAAGATGGAAAAGCCCGCTTCGGATCCACTACGGAGCATTCCTATGCCGGAGCACAGTGTTTCATCTCAGGGTATTCTCCCCTGAAATATTTCATTTGGGATGGCATCAGAAGTCTGGACTACCTCCTCACCCGGAAAGAGGTGGATCCGGAAAGAATCGGCATGACCGGTAGGTCGGGCGGAGGTACACAGACCGCTTTTACGGCAGCAGTGGATGAGAGGATCAAAGCTGCAGCTCCGGAGTGCTACATTACCAGCATGGAGCGCCTGCTGCAATCCATTGGTCTGCAGGACGCAGAACAAAACCTGTACCACATGACCAGCGCCGGACTGGATCACGCTGATCTTCTCGAAGTAAGGGCGCCAAAACCCTGTCTGATGATCACCACCACCAGGGATTTCTTCAGCATCCAGGGTGCAAGAGAAACCTTTGACGAGGCAAAGCACTTTTACAAAGGGCTGGGAGCCGGTGACCTGATCGGCATGGTGGAAGATGATGATGTACATGCCAGCACAAAAAAAAACCGGGAAGCCATGTATGCCTTCTTTCAGAAATACCTGGAGAACCCGGGAAATCCGGAGGATCTTGAGGTGGGCTATTTTAAAGAAGAAGAGCTGTGGGTCACCCCTACCGGTCAGGTGGCCACCTCACTGAAAGGGGAGACGATGCACTCACTGAACCGTAAGACAGTCCGGAATCAGCATGCCAGACTGAAGTGGTTAAGAGGACATGAGGACTTTAATGAGCATGCTACCCGGGTTGAGCAGGATGCAAAACAGCTATCCGGATATGAAGACCCGGCATATACCGGGGGAACCCTCTTCTCCGGACGACTTATCAGGGAGCAATATACTGTGGAAAAATATCTTATTCCCGGAACAGGGAAGAACATGCTGCCCGTTGTCCTTTTTAAACCTGTGGAAAATCATCAGGACAAAGTGGTCTTGCTTTTGGACGAACAGGGAATGGAACATGCAGCACAAAGCCACCACCCTATTATCCAATCCATACTGAATCAGGGTTATTCAGTACTGCTGTTTGATGTCCGGGGCACTGGCAGTCTGGGACCGGGCCCGTGGAATAAAGATGAACATATCGATCACCGTTATTTTAACCAGTGGTTTGCCGGTATTATAAGCGATAAATCCACAGTGGGCATGAGGGCAGAAGATATCGTTCGTATAACCCGGTTTGTCACTCAGGAACTGGAAGGGAATAAGGAGATCCTGGCCCTGTCCATCGGAGCCACCGGAAGTGAGTTGCTGCATGCCGCTCTGTTTGAGAAGAAAATACAGCGCGTCTGTCTGGTTGAACCCTATCTGAGTTTCGCTGATGTTGCGCGATCCCCTGAATACTCACCCCGCATCATCCCCAGCACAGTACCGGGTGCCATAGAAAAATATGACCTGCCGGATCTGATGGCGGCAATAAGTCCGCGGAGATTAATGATCATTAATCCCCTCTCCCCCACCGGTGAACCTGCAGACAAGGATCAGCTAAGCTGTAATCTTAGCTATCCTGATCTGGTATACGAGAAGCATGGGGTAAAAGACCTTTTTATACATTCGGGGAATGAGGATCAACTGGTTTATGACCAGTTGGTTAACTGGCTAAAATAAGGCCGGTAATGGCAAATCAGGGTTCCATGATGGAGTCATAGATGCCCTGCAGGATGCCTGTCCGGATATCCATCTCATACAACAGCCGATTGTTGCGGGTGGGATAGACCCTGTTGGAGAGAAAAACATAAGTGATCTCATGCTCGGGATCCGTCCAGGCAAAAGTGCCGGTGAATCCCGAATGCCCGAAACTGGAAGGTGAGGCCCCCGGGCACGGATAATCATCCTTTGTTCCGTCATGTTCATTTAATAAAGGCTTATCAAATCCCAGTCCCCGTCTGTTTTTCTCATCAGGGAACTGGTAGCTGCTATAGTTCTGCAGCACCTCCTTCGCAATGATTTGTTCTCCCCCGTAATTCCCCATGCGGCGGTACATCTCGAATAGCTTCAGCAAATCGTTTGCGGTGGAAAACAGGCCTGCATTGCCCGAATAACCCACCATCATGGCTGCCCCCTCATCATGCACATATCCATGTACCAACTGATTACGGAAAAGGGAGTCATATTCGGTAGGAACGATCTGCGACAGAGGATAGAAGCGGTGAGGTCTGAATACCAGATCCCATGCTCCCAGTTTGCGATAGATCCTGGTACTTAGAAATGATTCATAGGATTCTCCGGAAAGATTCTCAATCATTTCCGGAAAAAGAATGAAGGAGAGTCCGCTATAGAGATACTTTTTCTCCCCCAGTTCCGATTTTCTGATCTCCCGGTAGATCCTTTTCCTGTAATCACTCTTCAGATAGACCCTGTCTGCAACAGGAAGCGAAAATTCATCAGACGCCGTAGTCCTGATATACCTCCTCTTATAATGGCCGTTCTTTTTCACCGTCCTTTCCCAGTAAGGTATCCAGGGATAGAGGCCTGCCTGGTGTGACAGGATATCGCTGAGTTCCAGATCAGCTTTATCCGATCCCTTCATGGAGAGAATGTAATCGCCCAGACGGTCGTCATGCGAAAACTTCCCCCTGCTTTCAAGCCACATCAGTCCGGAAAGAGGTCCGCTTACCTTGGTCACCGAAGCCAGGTCATAGAGATCCTTCTTCTGTACCCCTATCCTGGCATCGTAAGTATGGTAACCGTAGGTTTTATGAAACACCACCATTCCTTTGCGCGCAACAATGACCTCACAACCGGGATAAGCTCCTGCTTTCAGCCCCCCGAGCACAATGGAATCGATGGTGTGCTTCAGTATCCCGGATGAGATCCCGGCATTTTCAGGATACCCGTATTGCAGCCTCAGCTCACCCGCAGTCCTGATCCCGGTCCCTTTAGCATAATGAGCCACATCCACCGGCAGACTACCCCGGCTGCCTATGCCTCCAAAAATGAGCTGCGGAGCCAGTTCTTCGGTCCACATGCATGGTTCATATGCTAAAATCAGTCCCGCGGATGACCTGAGCCCATCCATCCGGATAAGTGCCTCCGGCTCTCCAAACCAGGTGGAGATCAGGTGTGCCTTGCCTGCAAGCTCTGACAGGAAGTTATCCATACCCTGTGGGGTACCAGAGAGATCGCCTGAAGGATAGACAGCTGCCAGCACCACATCGTAGGATCCCAGTACCTCCAGAAGCGAATCCTGCGCTTCAGTTCCGGGATGCCAGGAGAAATGATCGATCCGGGTATAGTTGCCTGCCATCTCCTGAAAAGCATTGAGGCTACAAGCATTGATGGCTACGGAGGCAATTCTTTTCTTTTCCAGGTCCCGGATGGGGATCAATTGATCTTCATTGTTCAAAAGCGTAAGAGCGTGCTCATAGATCTTCCTGGTAAATGCCATCCCTTCCTGAACCACAGCAGGTTTCTCCTGCTTCAAGCCTGACCAGTATTTGAAAGCAAGGACCTCCCTGGTTTTATTCGTTATAGACTCTGCATCTGTTTTGCCCTGGTAAATCAGTGTCTTGATGTGACTGAAATCCATTTCATCTTTCAGTTCGATCCGCCTGAAGCACCCTGCCAGTCCGGAGGTATCTTTCGGATCGACGGCCATCATATGGTGTTCCTGCAGTCCGGCCAGTATGGATTCGCCCATTCCCGGTGCAAGTAAGATTTCTACCCCCAAGCCCTTATAGTGCTGCCCTAAGCTGCATCCCAGCCGCTGCAACAATGAAGCACTGGTAATGGCACGGAGCGCCATCTGACCCGGATACTCCTCGTTCCATTCCCCTTCCGACGCAATGCCCAGAGGATGCCTGCTAACAGACCGGTAGTAATGGATAAGCTCACTTTGCCTGTGATCTGCAGGTCCTGAGAGTATCAAACCCCCTAAACCGTGCTCCCTGACCAATTGGTCCAATCTCACGTAATGGGATAGATCCTTATGAGGGCTGGTGGCAATCCAGAGGGTCTGTGCCATCCTCTCCTCCGGGCTGAGTCCCAACAGCACCGAATCCACCCAGGGATGATCCAGGTATTGGAAGTAGGGCTCTTGCTGTCCGGACAGGTGATTAGAAAACAGAGAAAGAATTATAATGAAAAATGCAGAAGGGAGGGATCGTCTCATTTGGTTCCGTAGGTTTATGTTTAGGTAATATAAGTGAAAATAGTACTTATCTTCAAAAAGTGTATTTTTTTTAGTACATTTCAAGGACTTGCTATTGCTTGCTTGACCCATAAAACTTTGAAATGAAACGCAGGAAGTTCATAAAGTATGGGGTCAGTTCACTCCTGACAGCACCCCTGATTCCTACGGCCTGTGTCAGGATGTATGAAGACCAGTATGCTTCACCCATAGTGAGTGTGCTGGATCAGCTTGCTACAAGTATGAGCTTCAAACCGGGTCTCGTGGTCAATTCGCTCGGGATCAGGGTGGATAAAATCCTCTCTTTTGACATCCAGAATATGCGCGTGGCCAGGATGGTGGACACGGCAGTTATGAAATACACCGGACAGCAAAGTGTGGGTAAAGCGTGGGAATCTCTCTTTCCTGCCGGCCACCCCAATAAAGAGACGAAGATCGGGATCAAACTCAATTTTTCATATGGGGAGGGAAATATGGATATGGAAAATGACTGGAGTACAACGGTTTGCCCTTTCGGGCCCAAATCGGCTGTCACCAATGCCATTGTCACAGGGCTCACCCGGATGTTGGATGGAACATTTCCACCGGAGAACATCACCTTGTTCGAAAGGATGTACTCCCGGGGATTCCGAAGTAATTTTCCAGTCATTCAGGGATACCGCCCTGTATTTCCGGATAGATCGGGCCTGTTTAAAGACTCCAGGCCGGGCACCAGCAGGATCCACTGGATAAGCACTTCAGGACCCTCTGAACTTCCGGACGATGCACCGGGTTTTGTCGCAGCCCCCGATTATCCGAAGAAGTACCAGGCCCCACAGCGTATTTATTCCGGGGTATACAGCCATGATTTCCTGATCAACTATATCATTGCCAAAGACCACAGAGAAGCGGGTATCACCGGTGCCATGAAAAACAATTACGGTTGTACGGACAATCCGGTAGCTACACATGGTCCCTCATGGACCGACGAGAACAGCCCTTATCCGGGAACCAGGTTATGCGGACCTGTGTTTTATAAGAACATCAACCTGCAGGCACCGTTCATCCTTAACATTCTGGATGCACTGGCCGGGGTCTATCACGGTGGGCCCTTGTCAGGTAATGTATTTCATGCCAATACCATTGCTGTCAGCAAAGATCCCGTAGCTCTGGATTCCTACCAGTTGGGCCTGATCAACCAGGCACGAAAATCCAAGGGCATACCCCTGATCAGCACGGAAGACGGATGGACCCCCAGAGGTCATCCGAATGCTTCTTATTTAAGGATTTCTTCTGAAAAACACGGACTGGGAAGCATGTCCATGGACCATCTGGAATCGATTGATCTTTCAGCTGCTTCTGATCCTGTGGAGATCCCTCAATTTGATAAAAGTCACTCCAGGATAGGCGACATCAGAAAAGTGAACAAACAATACCAGGTAAAGCTGTTTTTTGATCATTCGGGAAGAAAACACTCCATTGAATCCTACATTGAGGATGTGAAAGGAAATGTGATCAGGTCATTCCGTGCATCAAGCACCATCTCAGATGTGGCTGAGCTCCTGTGGGATCACAGGGATGACAACAAGCGTCAGGTGCCAGAGGGGATTTATACCTGGTATTTCATGGCAGATGATGTGCTGCACTCGGGTACAATTAATGATAATATTACGTGATATGACTAAATCCATAATGAAAATCCTGTGGGCTGTTGCAGTCCTGGCTGTCTGTCAGACCTCCGGGGCCCAGGAATACGACCTCCTGATTAAAAATGGGCACCTGATCGATCCGAAGAATCAAATAGATCAGCCCATGGATGTGGCAGTCAGTGACGGAAAAGTAGCAGAAGTGTCTCCTGATATTCCCAAAGAGAAAGCGAACAAAGTCATTGATGCCACCGGTTTGTATGTGGTTCCGGGGCTGATCGATATGCATGCACATGTATTCTGGGGCACACGGCCTGATGAATACATCAGCAACAGCTACACAAGTCTCCCGCCGGACGGATTCACCTTCAGGTCCGGTGTGACCACTATTGTGGATGCAGGAAGTGCGGGATGGAAGAACTTCGAGACATTCAGGGAACAAACCATTGATCATTCCGACACCAGGGTACTGGCCTTTCTCAATATCGTAGGAAGTGGAATGAAAGGAGGTGCTGTGGAGCAGAATCTGGAGGATATGGATCCCAAATTAACCGCCACTGCAGCCAGCCGGCATGCCGATGTCATAGTGGGTATCAAGCTGGCTCATTACAGCGGACCTGAATGGGATCCTCTGGATCGCACTGTGGAAGCAGGAAATCAGGTAAACATGCCTGTTATGATTGATTTTGGCGGCCATATCCCCGAGCTGTCCCTCGAAACACTTCTCCTGGAAAAATTGAGACCAGGTGATATTTTCACCCACTGCTTTGCAGATGTCAAAGGAAGGATCCCCGTAGTTGATGAGAACGGTACACTAAGGCCATATGTGAAGGAAGCTCAGGCAAAAGGGATCGTCTTTGATGTGGGGCACGGAGGAGGAAGCTTTGTGTTCGAACAAGCCATGACTGCAATGAATCAGGATTTTATGCCCAACAGTATCAGTACTGATCTGCATACCGGGAGCATGAATGACGCAATGAAAAGCATGCTTAATATTATGTCCAAGTTCATGAATATGGGAATGTCTTTGCAGGAGGCCATAGAGCGATCCACCTGGAATCCGGCGCTTTATTTACACCGGGAGGAGCTCGGTCACCTGAGCATGGGTGCAGTGGCAGATATGGCTTTGCTGAACCTGAAAGAGGGTGATTATGGATTTGCAGACACGAAAGGATGGAAAATTCGTGGAACTAAGAAACTGGAATGTGAATTGACCCTCAGGGAAGGGAAAGTGGTATGGGACCTGAACGGTATCTCCTTGCCGGAGTGGAAATTAGAAGGAATGTTTTAATTGCTTTATTATTAACTATTTATAAAATTTTAAATAGATGAAAAAGAATGAACCTAACTCCAGAAGAAAAGCATTAAAGGGAGTACTGGCAGCCATGGCTGTTGGATTGGGAGCAAGGCATGCAAAAGCTGCTGCTCCAAAGGAAATAAGACGTAAAAAAATCGCATCCAACATCACCAAACAAGATGATGTACCGCTCTTTTCCGGGGGCGTAGCTTATGGAAATTTGCTCTTCATTGCGGGTAAAGGGGCCCACTTTGAAGGAGACATTAGCGCCCATACGGATCACGTCCTTAAAGAGCTGGAGAAAGAGCTGGTGAAAAATGGCTCATCCATGGACAAGGTGCTGAAAGTGAATGTTTACCTGGCAGACCTTGCCGATTATCATGCCATGAATAAGGTGTACAGGGGACGCTTCGGGGAAAATCCGCCGGTAAGAACCACTGTGGCTACGTATGGCGGTGTTCCCGGTGATTCGCTGGTGGAAATAGATTGTATTGCAGCACTGGACTAAGATGGTCAGCAGACGAACATTACTAAAAAGACTGGCCGGCCTGCCGCTGGTGGGAGGTCTGTTCGGCACGGGACTCCTGGCCGGCAGTCCGGTTCAGAACCCGGGGATTCGGAGGGACTATTTCAAGGAGCTGGGTGTCAGGACCTTCATTAACGCAGCCGGGACCTATACTTCCATGACCGGATCACTTATGCGCCCTGAAGTGATTGAAGCCTATAATTATGCTACCAACGAATATGTTCTCCTGGATGACCTGCAGGACAAAGTAGGGGAAAGAATAGCCAGCCTTCTGAACTGCGAGGCAGCCACCATTACTGCCGGGGCCGCATCAGCCATTACCCTGGGTACTGCAGGTGTACTTACAGGAATGGATCAGGAAAAGGTGATACAGCTACCCGATCTGACAGGGATGAAGAGTGAAGTGATCATTCAGAAGTCGCATCGCATAGTCTATGACCATGCCATCAGGAATTGCGGGGTCAGACTGGTGGAGGTGGTCACCCGGAAGGAGCTGGAAAGGGCCATCAACGAGAAGACCGCCATGATGTGGTTTTTTAACGGCAACAACTATGTGGGCGAGATCAGGGATGAGGAATTCGTTGCAATTGCCATGAAGAATGGAATTCCTTCCTTTAATGATTGTGCTGCAGATGTGCCTCCGGTAGAAAACCTCCGGAAATACACCAATATGGGTTTTGACCTGGTGACATTCTCAGGAGGTAAGGGGCTCAGAGGGCCTCAGAGCGCGGGATTGCTGACCGGTAAGAAGAAATATATCGATGCAGCCCGGCTTCATGCGCCACCCAGGGGCAATACAATCGGAAGGGGGATGAAAGTGAATAAGGAAGAGGTACTGGGCATGCTGGTCACCATTGAGTCCTACCTGTCCCGTGATCATGAGAGGGAGTGGGCCTTGTGGGAGAAACAGATCCAAACCATCCATGATGCAATGGATTCCATACAGGGAGTAAAACCTGAGATGCACGTTCCGGAAGTAGCCAATCATGTGCCCACACTGAAGGTCTCCTGGAACCCGGATAAAATTGGATTGACGCCCGACCAGGTAAGGCAAAAACTCAGAGAAGGTCATCCTTCCATCGAAACGGTGGGTGGAGCAGAATTCATAGAGATTACCACCTGGATGATGCAAGCAGGGCAGGAAAGGATCGTGGCAAGCCGGCTCAGGGAGATCCTGCTATCCTGACTCCGGCATGATAAACCTTTAACAAATCAAATGCTTTACCTTATGAGAAACACATCCATTCTTTTAACTCTCGTCTTCATATTGGCTTCCAGTTGTTCCAAGACAGAGGAATTCTCCGGGTATAAGGTGGCCAGGGTGGAGGAATCCCCTGAAATAAATGCCATCTGGGATAAGTCCCCGTGGAAGAGCATAAAAACTCTGCAACTCACCCACTATATGGGAGATGAACCGGAACACTTTCCATTAGTACAGGCAAAAATAGCATACGATAATTTAGCTGTCTACGTCATATTCAGGGTGGAGGACCGGTATGTGAAGGCTGTGCATGGAAACCACCAGGATCCCGTATGGAAAGACAGCTGTGTGGAGTTCTTTTTCAGCCCTGAGGATAACACAGAAAAAGGATATTTTAACCTGGAGATGAATTGCGGAGGCACCATGCTGTTTCACCACCAGACTGCTCCCCGGACCGACAGGCTTCCCATAGCTGAGGAGCATGTTCAACAGGTTGAAGTGGCTCACTCCATGCCCAAAATCGTAGATCCGGAAATCGAAGAGGAGACCACCTGGTATGTAGAATACAGGATCCCCTTTTCCATACTTGGCAATTACAGGGATTTTTCCATTCCTGAGACCGGTAGCATATGGCGCGCAAACCTGTATAAATGTGCGGATGAGACTTCACACCCTCACTGGATCACATGGGAACCTATAGATGCTCCAGGACCAGATTTTCATCGCCCGGAATTCTTTGGAGTGCTGGAATTTGAATAAGTACACACTTACTTGCTAATTACCTTCTGTTTCCGCCACTGCAAAAAACTCCCCCCGTTTCATCAGTTTGTAAATCCCCTGTCCGGGATAGTCGAACAGCAGTACCTGAAGGGTAGCTTCTTTATCTGTCCTGACATACCAGGCACCGGTCATATAGACCCGTCCCTTGTCATCTGCAGCCATGGAATTAATCATCCGGGCAGCCCTGCCGTCCTGGTCGACAATCTTCCCATGGTCGGTAATGGACCGGTCGTCACCTTCTTTGAGGGATATACTTCTCAGGTGAAGGGTTTCGTTGTATCCTACAATGTCGGGATCTTCATCCCTGGCGAGTTCTGCACTGATGGTCCGCTGAACTTCCAGATCCTCATACTGGACAAAATAGAGCCTTTCGCCTCCCATGGCAGTTTCATGGAAAGTGGCACCGATATTTGCAATGGGCTCAAAGGCCTCACCACTTGCAATATCTTTGGAGGGATCGAAGAGCCACAAACGTTCATCTCCTCCGCCCCAATGCCCCATGGCAAAAAGGCATTTCTCCCTTCCGGGAAGGGCCTCGGTATAGTTCCAGCAACGTCTGTTATAATTATGCTTATCCGTCACAGCTGTCCCGTCAATTAACCGGGCATCTTTGGGAAGGACATCTTTATAGGTGATGATCTTGCCTGCTTCCGGGCTGTAACAGTAAAGATTGCCCCGGTCGTATTCATACTGCCATTCCCTTTTCCACAGTGTGAACCAGCAGTTCCCATTGTGATCTATATAGAACCAGGGGGTTCCGCCGGTTTCCCCGAAGGTTATCTGGCCCAGGTCTTTCTTCTCGCCTGAATCAATGTCGACACTATACAGGTGGACCCCGTCATTTTTAATCAGTTCGGGATGAAAGGGAGATACCATTACATAGAGTACCCTCCTCTCAGGATCCACATTAATGGCTGAATAAATGGAGTAGCGGGGTTTCACGATCCCAAAATCCTTAAACTTTCCAGTGGCCATCTCATAGCCCAGTACATGAGCGCCGGGATAGATCTCTATTCCTTCGGGCCAGTAATTGGACAGGTGGGTAGTAAAATACAACCAGCCATCCAGTTCCACAATGGGACTGTGAATCTTCCCCTGTTGCGAACCACTGAGTTCCTCACCACAGACAACTGTCATATCTTCGGCGATCACTGTGTGTTCTTTGGTACCCGGATTATACATATGAAATCCAGCCCCGTGTCCGCTGGAATGGGTGGAGGTCCCAAAATAGCAATTTCCGTCCGACGCAACAGCAATGCCCTGCCACTGCCCGTCCCATTCCTTGCAAATCTTGTTCAGGGAATAAGAGCTCACCTGGCAGATCTTACCCTGATGTTTACCGGTTCCGGGTTTTTGAGCTTCCAAAACGGGTCCAAAGGTGAGGGTGATAATTGTAAGGGCTAAAAAGGCAATATTGGAGTGCTTATGGACGAATTTCATAATCTTTTGTTTTGTGATCGAATGATTAGATTGACTATGTAAAGAGATTAAAATAGGATCCTGAATTTATTAAAAATAATGAAGAATCTGCTTTCTTTATTAGTATTCTTCCTTTAGAGTATTTCAGAATGGCTTCACGCTAATCTCCGTATAAGTATTATCGAAGATGGAAGCTCCCCGCTTTTCACCAAATTTCCTGTCCTGGGCCAGGATCGCCTCCTCTGCTCTCTCCGACAGATCCGGTCTACCGGTCCTCTCATAGATCATCTTTCTCAGCCTGTTCTGGTCCCGGTAATCGGGAAAAGCCGGTTTGCCTGAACCCAGGTTTTCAGGATAGCTTTCCGATTGATCGATATGAGCAAGAGCCAGGTCGTAATCCCCGCTTTTATACTGCTTGAATGCCAGCAGCAGATGGTTGTATATATGAAGCCTCTGGCCCGTATTCTCTCCTTCAAAGGGCAGGACCTTTGTCTTTTCAAGGATATTCAGGGATTCCTGATACTTTCCTGCAACTGTTAAATATTTGCTGAATCCCAGCTCCAGGATATAATTCCCGGGAAACCGCTCATGCCCGGTTTCCGCCAGTTTCAGGGCAGCCTCATTATCCCATCTTTGGGAATAGATCTCTGCCAGATCCCTGTAGATCCGCCACTCCCCGGGATCCAGTTCCAGGGCCCGCTGCATATCTTTCAGTGCCTTGTCGGAGTATATTCCCTCCAGATGGGCCCGGGTAAAATAGAAGGGGATAAAGCCGGGTGAATCACCCCAATTTTTCAGAAGTTCCAGGGCTTCACTTTCCCTGCCAAGATGCCAGAGGATCAGCGATGCATAGTAGTCGGTGATCCATGAGGGCTCCCTTCCGGCAGCCCACTGCAGGACCTGCAGGGTTTCGGTTCTGTAGGGAAATACAAATTCCGGGCTCGCCTCCAGGGCTTTTTCCAGTTGATACTCCGACCTGTCACCATCCTCCCTCAGGAGCCAGGCAAGCCAGTAGCGGACCACAGGGTCATCCGGGGCCTCGTCCAGCACCTTTACTGCTTCATCCTGCATTTCCAAACCGGCATAAAAGAGAGCCGTTTCCAGGTATTCTTCCTTTGCCATCTCACTCCTGTAGGAGGCCTTAAAGGAGCTCAGCTTATCAGCACCGGGATCCAGGAGATAATATTCAAACAGGGCAAAATGACTCAGGGGATCAATCTCCAGCAAGCTTTCCAGAACTTCTCCGGCGGTTCCCGGATCCTCAAGAAGACGATGGACAATGGCCAGGATCTTGTAACTGTTCAGATTCAACCCGTTGAAGGTCAGAGACCGGGAAGCATTCCTCAGGGCCCCCTGCAGGTCCCCCTCCACCAGGTCCATTTCCGCAAGTTGCTGAAAGGATGCACTGCGGTACTCCAGGGATCGCATGGCCCACCTGAAGCCATCCCGGGCATTGCTAAAGTCTCTTTCTGCTTTCCGTAGGGATGCATAGATAAAGTTGGCGCCCGGCAGGTATGCATCGATCTCCAGGATCCCCCTTATATACTCCCCGGCCCGTTCCAGGTCGCCCATTCGAAAATAGAGCTCGGCCACACGCCCGGCCGCATCCAGCCGCAGGGAATCTTCCTCCAGTACCTCCAGGTAAGCATCAAGCGCCTTCCCAAAGGATCTGCGGTTCTCCAGCTCCCTGCCCAGGACAAAAAGGTCCTTCAGCGCATCTCCCGGTGAACTTTGGGGCCTGTCCATGAGGTATTTCTTCGTTGACGAGTAGATCAGTTCACCATCCAGCCTTAGCTCAACGGGTGCCCCTTCCGTGATACCATCCACAGTTCTTTCCAGCAAATCAGAGGGTTTCAGCATCAACTGTTCGTTCAGGAGCTCCACTTCCCCGGATATGACCCTCAGGTTTCCATGGATTTCACGGATCGGGGAGAAAAGCAGATGCATCCCCTCCGGCTGATATTTTATGTGAATGGCCCCCGGTTCAGCCACCCGGGTGACTCCACCGGTGCCCCGGACCGGGAACCAGCGTTCCACCCAGGAATCTGCATTATAGGGAATGAAACGGGGTTGCTTAAATGGCGTTCTCCCACTGCTGAAACTGTTCTGGTTAAGCATTCTTCCCGCCTGTACCTCCACATACTGTCCGTGAGTATCGGTAAGCAGTTCCTCCCAGATGGCTCCATCCCTGGCCAGCGACCACAACCAGATCTTTTTTCCGGGTGCACCATCTACCGGGGACCAGTGACCGGAACCGAAATCCTCCTTATGGTAGTAAGAAACAAAGTAGTTATCCATGCTCCCGTGTATGTGATAGGAGCTGTGGCCGAAATCGGTATTGTTCTTATACCACGAACGGTCGATCCCATCTTCATCCACCGGCCAGGGATTGGCCAGGCCATCATGCCCCAGCCTGTAGTTCCCCGGGAAATAGAAACGGAGATCCTCCGCACTCTTCACCGCCGCATTGTTCCAATGGTAGTATGACTGGTAAAATGGAGTGGCATTGTACCAGAAGGTACGGGTCTCAAAACAGGAGGTGTTTGCAGGCAGGGCTATATCCACTCTCCATTGCAAATGGGAAGGAAGGTCCATTCCCCCCACCACACAGTGGGCGGTGCCATCCTCATCCCTGTAAAGTTTATAGTTCACGGGAGAAGCTCCTCCCGGATGATGGCCAATCACCCCCGAATTCCATTCGATCCCCCCGGAGGTCCAGGGACCCCTCATGGCCACATCCCTGAACTTCACCACATCGTTCATATAGATAAACTCCTTCCCTGTGGCTTTATCGATGGCACCCCATACCTTTCCCCCGATCTCCGGAAGGATATAAACCTCCACATAGTCATTCTCCAGTTTCACCATTCGCCACTCCTGTGGCTTCCCTGTATGGCTGAATCCGTCAATCCTGGAGTAGGGGTAGATATCGTTCCTTTTGGCAATGAGCGGAAAAGAGCTTGTGTCGGAAAAAGGATAGGTAAGTATTGTCTCGCTGTACTCCGAAAAGTGGCTCTTTGGATTGCAGGAGCCAAGGAAAAAGGGAACTGCAAGCAATAGAATCAGGTGCAATTTTGTACGTTTCATTATAAATGGATTATTACTGGGTTCAGGATTGATATACATGCAACAATTTAAGAAAAACCCAAAGGTTCTCGTTATATTTACATAAAAGTCACCCGATATTATAACCAAAACACATTTCCGATGAAAAACCTGGCAGTCCTTATCCTGCTCTCCTATGCTTTTACAGCCTGTGCCCAGACCAGATCCGCTCAACAATCCCCTCCTCTTTTCAACGCCAAACCGGAAAGTGCAGGGATCTCAGCCCAAAGGCTGGAACGGATCAATGACATGTGCAGGGAAGCAATAAAGCAGGATGAAGTTCCCGGAATCGTTGCCCTGGTGGCCCGGAACGGGAAAATCGTCTTTCATGAAGCCTACGGAATGGCAGATAGCGATTCGAACCGCAAGATGAAAAAAGACGATATCTTCCGGATCGCCTCCCAGTCGAAAGCCATTACCTCAACGGCGGTGATGATGCTCTGGGAAGAGGGCCTGTTCAGGCTGGACGATCCTGTCTCAAAGTATATCCCGGAGTTCAAAGACCCCCAGATCCTGAAATCCTATACCTACAAGGACACCACCTACAGCACCACTCCCGCCGACAAAGAGATTACGATCAGGCATCTGCTCACACACACTTCCGGACTCGGCTATGGAGTGATTGATGGAGACGAACGTTTCAGAATGATCTATGATAAAGCGGGGATCACGGACCTTTTTACCACAGAGGATATCACCATCGGGGAGAGTGTAAGGAAACTGGCTAAACTGCCGCTGCATCATCATCCGGGTGAAAAATACACCTACTGCGAAGGTTTGGATGTGCTGGGTTATTTCATTGAAGTGATCTCGGGTATGCCTTTCGACCGGTTCCTGAGAGAAAGGCTTTTCGATCCCCTGGGTATGGATGATACCTGGTTCTACCTGCCCGGTTCAAAAGCGGACCGGCTGGTAAAGGTACAAATGAGAGAAAACGGGAAATGGGTTCACTATCCGGTTACTTTTTACGATCCCGATTATCCCATCAAGGGAGCTAAAAGTTTCTTTTCCGGGGGAGCGGGACTTTCCAGCACCGCCAAAGACTATGCCACCTTCCTCCAGATGTACCTCAACGGGGGCGAGCTGAACGGAATGAGGATCTTAAGCAGGACCACCGTACAAACTATTATGGGTAATCAGGTGGGCGATCTTTTCGGGGAACAGGGATACCTGGGGCTGGCCTTCGGAGTGGTCTCTCCTGAAGGTCAGAATGCAGGAGGCCAGGGCAGTGAAGGGACCTTCTACTGGGGAGGCTATTTTAATACCGGCTATTTCGCAGATCCAAAAGAACAGATCATCGGGATTTTGATGAAACAGACCCAGGGACCGGTGGATGATGAGACCAACTGGAAGTTCCAGATCCTGGTCAACCA
>JBDLIM010000047.1:0-30661 GCA_039714915.1 Bacteroidota bacterium | reverse complement strand
TTGAACCTGGGGACGAATGTATCTCCTGATGGCAATGTGCTGGACGCAAATAGTTATTATTTTACACGCAACAACAAGCCCTGGTATCCGGTTGTAGGAGAGATTCATTATTCGCGTGTTCCTGAGGAGCAGTGGGAAGATGAGATTTTAAAGATGAAAGCTGCCGGCATTGAAGTTATTTCTTCCTACCTGTTTTGGATTTATCACGAAGAAGAAGAAGGTACTTTTGATTTTATTGGACAAAATGATTTACGCAGGTTTGTTGACCTATGCGCACGGCATGGGCTGTATGTATTACTGCGGATTGGCCCCTGGGTACATGGCGAGGCCCGCAACGGAGGGTTTCCTGACTGGATAGTTAAGAAGGGCAATGCCCGGCAAAACAACCCCGGGTATTTAAATGATGTGAAAAAGTATTGGGAGCAGGTATATAAACAGGTAGCAGGAAGCTTTTTTAAAGACGGCGGCCCGATAATCGGGATACAGATTGAGAACGAATTACGTTTCAACAATCCGCAAGGCCTGCAGCACATGTTAACCCTGAAAAAGATGGCCAGGGAGATGGGTTTTGATGCACCATACTATACTGCCACCGGATGGCAGGGGGCCGACCTGGAACAAAAAGATTTAATTCCTGTTTGGGGCCGATACCCTGAAGCGCCATGGGAACAACATGTAAACAAATTACCGCTTTTTACTACCTATTTGTTTGGCCCGCTTAAGAGCGACCCGAACATAGGGAATGACCTGTTGGGTGAGAATGTAGAAGTGGAAATCAAAAATACCTACCTGTACCCGTATGCTACAGCTGAAATGGGCGGGGGTATGCAGGTTACTTACCACCGCCGTCCCATCATTGTCTCAGAAGACCTGATGGGATTACACTATATAATGGTTGGTTCGGGTGCTAACCTGATAGGGTATTTTATGTTCCACGGGGGCAGCAATTCTATTGGCAGGTTGTCCACCCTCCAGGAATCCAAAGCCACGAATTACCCGAACGATTACCCGGTTATCAGTTATGATTTTACAGCACCTATTGGAGAATGGGGAGAACAAAAGCCATCGTACCGGGAGTTTAAGGTACTACATAGTTTTCTGAATAATTTTGGCCATCTGGTTTGCACCTACCGTCCGTCCTTTCCCGACAGACAACCTTCGGGTCCTGACGACAACAGTACACTCCGTTTCTCGGTCCGTTCCGAAAACTACCGGGGCTTTGTTTTTGTAAACAATTACCAACGACAGTTGGAGATGAAAGATATTGAGCAGGTACAGTTTGATTTGCAATTAAAGGATGGGGGCACATTAAAGTTTCCCCAAACACCTTTGACGATTCACAAAAATACACAAATGGTATTTCCATTCAACATGGGCCTTTCAGGCGCCAACCTGAAGTATGCCACGGCCCAGCCACTCTGTTTACTAGATGGAGAGGAAGATACATATGTGTTTTTTGCCCCGGACGGGATACAACCTGAATATCTGTTTGAACGTGAAGGCATTAAAGATATCGAGATAGAACAATCTGAGTTAATCAAAAACAACAGTACTTACCTGGTGAAAAACAGTAAGCCCGGCACCGGGTGTTTAATTGTGCTAACACTAACTGATGACCGGAAAGTCAATGTTCTGACCCTTACACGCCGGCAGGCTTTGGATAGCTGGCAGGACGAGGTATTTGGTTCTGGCCACCTTTTTCTTTCTGCACAAAACCTGACATTCCCCGGAGATGGCATAAAAGTACAAAGTACCGGCGAAGAGGATATCAGCGTTGCTGTTTATCCTGACATAGCTGGTCTGACATTTGGAGACAAGGAAAGAACAACCACTGCAAAAGACGGTATTTTTACCCGCTATTCGACACAGTTGCCGCAAAAACAGTTAAGAGTTTCTTTTAAAGAAGTATCCAGGGTCGATAAGTATATTCCGGCAAATAGGGTGGCAGTTGATAACAAAAAGAGCCAGCCAGACCCTGAAAGCCCCGGAGCACAATACCAAACTAACTTTGAACCGGTAGAAGGCTCTAAATATTACGAAATCAGTTTGCCGGCCTGGTCGGGCAAGCATATAATCGATGCTTTTCTGAAGATTGATTATAGGGGCGACACAGGGGCGGCTTATCTAAAAGGTATTCTGGTGGCAGATGATTTTTATAAGGGAATTCCCATGACCATTGGCTTACGACGTTTTGGGAATGGTTCTGCACCAAAGAAAATGCTGTTCCTCGCAGTTCCATTAACAGCAGAGCGTGAAATTTATTTTGAAGACGGCATCCGTGAGAAAATTGCCGGCAGCAATAATCCAGTGGTAAAAGGAATAGAACTGGTTCTGCAATATGAAACATACCTGGGAATAAAATAAAATGTAACCAACTTATGCAAAGAATTCTAATAACAATTGTAGTCAGTTCACTAAGCATACTGTCATTTTCGCAGGAGGTTATCTGGAAGGCAAAACGAATAACAGCCAACCAGTGCCAAAACGAATCAAACACCTGGATGGATTTTCGCAACGACATCGATTTAGAGTCCGTTCCAGGCAAAGCCATTGCCCAAATAGCCACCGACTCGAAATACTGGCTATGGGTAAATGGCGAAATGGCAGTTTTTGAAGGTCAGTTAAAACGGGGCCCAACCCCAAACGATACCTATTACGACGAGATTGACATAGCGCCTTTCCTTAAAAAAGGTAAAAATACCATTGCAGTTTTGACCTGGTATTTTGGCAAAGACGGTTTTTCACATAAAAGTAGTAGTCAGGCAGGGTTGGTTTTTGAATGCAGTGCTATTGGTCTGTACAGCGATGGGAACTGGCTTTCCAGGTTAGACGGGGCTTTTGAGAAAACAGGCCGACCACACCCCAACTACCGCCTGCCGGAATCCAATGTAAAGTTCGATGCACGGTTAGGCAATTTCGACTGGACACAACCCGATGGTGAGGATAAGGATTTTAGTAAAGCCAAAGTAATCGGGGAAGCGGAGTCTTTTCCCTGGAACAACCTTGTTTTACGCCCTGTCCCGCTTTGGAAAAATTATGGCATTAGCGAATACCACAACAGCAGCGAAATCCCTTCAGAAGGAACAGGCGATTGGATAGTCTGCGAACTGCCCTACAACTGTCATGTTACGCCTCTCCTCGACATTGAAGCCCCAGCCGGGTTTACCATAAAAATGCAAACCGACAACTTTGACTATATGGGGCTGAACGTGGCATCTGTAAGGGCAGAATACGTGACAAAAGAAGGTCCGCAGCAATACGAATCGTTGGGCTGGATGAATGGCCATGTTGTTAAATACTTTATTCCCAAAGGGGTTAAAATCAATTCCTTGAAGTTCCGCGAAACTGGCTTTGACTGCGACTTCAGCGGGTATTTCAGATGTAATGACAGTTTTTTCAATAGGCTTTGGCAGAAGGCAAATCGCACATTGTATGTAACCATGCGTGATACTTATATGGACTGCCCCGACCGGGAGCGTGCCCAGTGGTGGGGCGATCTGGTAAATGAAAGCGGCGAAGCGTTTTATGCCCTCAGTCCTTCGGCAGCAACAATCACAAAAAAGGGGATGCTTGAACTAATAAACTGGCAGCGCGAAGACGGTACGCTCTATTCGCCCGTGCCCGATGGCAACTGGGACAGGGAACTGCCCGGACAGATGCTCGCCAGTATCGGCTATTACGGATTCTGGAACTACTATATGAACACGGGCGACAAAGAAACCATAGCCAAAGTTTATAAAGGCGTAAAACGGTACCTTGATGTCTGGCAATTAAAATCCGACGGTACTTTGGTAGAACGAACAGGTGACTGGTACTGGGGTGATTGGGGAGAGAAAATTGACAAACAATTGCTGTTCAATGCGTGGTACTACCTGGCACTGAAGGGGTATGCGAATATGTCAGAATTGCTGGAAAGGGAATCTGAGTTAATCCGTACCAGAAAGGAAATGGAAGTTTTCAGGAACGCTTTTAACGAAGTATTCTGGGATGGAAAGGGATACAGAACTGAAGGTTATGAAGGAGAGTATGATGACAGGGCCCAGGCGCTCGCTGTTGTTTCCGGATTGTCTGATGTGAATAAATACCCGGCACTTTTAAAGATATTCAAAAACTCATATCTGGCCAGTCCCTATATGGAGAAATACGTGCTTGAGGCGCTCTTTCTAATGAATGAACCGGAATTTGGGTTGAAACGTATGAAAGAACGATTTTACAGCATGGTGGAAGAATCTCCTCATACGACTCTGTACGAGAATTTTGGAACACGAAGTCTTCATGATAGTACAGCTTACATTGGTCGCGGGACCAACAACCATGCATGGAGTGGAGGAGGATTAACTATCCTCTCCCAGTATGTCTGCGGACTTTCACCACTTGAACCAGCCTGGAAAACCTTTAAAGTAAAACCGCAATTGGGCAACCTTGAATACGCCGAAACAGGAAATGAAACAATTGCCGGGAAAGTGGCCGTAAAAATTGAGAAAAGTAAATCGGCAATGAATCTAAATCTTGTAGTGCCTGCTGCAAGTAATGCCATTGTTTACATTCCTGAAGAAAGTAATACAGTAAAAGTAAACGGGAAAATGGTATATGACTACAAATCTTATTCCACAGGAGAGCTTGAGTTTTTAGGCAAGGAAGAAAGTTTTTTAATGTTTAAAGTTGGCACAGGAAAATTTAGTTTTATTTCCAATAATCACTGATGAATCTAATTTAAATTTCTTGAGGTCTTTTTTAAACTTTGAAGTATAAGTGTTCCTGTAAAATAAATGTTCTATTCACCCGCTCTATATTTCATTTCATTGGGATAATAATGTAAATATTATCATGGACGTTTCGGATGTAGAATATTGCACTTTATCCACATATATGCATATTTGTGATGGATATGCAATATGGGGTTGTACCCATTTCGCGGAACTCCACATCGGCGATCAGATTGGCTTCAATCATATTCCCACCCTGTCGTGCGGGACATTTCCGCCTGCGGCGGTTTTTTTTGATTTGTTTGGTAACATCTTTTTAGCTTAAGGGGATTGGATTTTTAGGTTTTATCTTGTTTTTTTGATCGAAATAGATAATATTTACCCTACTTATAAATAAATAAGGAGGTTATTATCCATGACGCAAAAACAGAAAATCAGTACTGCCCGAGACAGAGCAAGGAAAATTATCCATAATTGTGGAGGTTTGATTCGCACCTCTGAGGCACTTCAGGCAGGAATACATCCAAGGACCCTTTATCAACTTCGTGATTCAGGAGAGCTTGAGCAACTTTCTCGTGGGGTATACTGGCTGACAAATATCGAAGCTGTTTCAAATCCTGATCTGGTTATTGTTGCAACCAGAATTCCCAACGCTGTTATCTGTCTGATTTCAGCACTTGCATTTCATGAAATTACGACTCAGATTCCTCATATGATTTCAGTCGCAATTCCGAAAGACAACAAAGCACCTGTGATTGATTATCCACCGGTCCAGGTTCATAAATTTTCTGCTGTAGCCTATGAAACCGGCATTGAGGATCATCAAATCGATGGTGTTACTGTGAAAATATTCAGCCCTGAGAAAACACTGGCTGACTGTTTTAAATTCCGCAATAAGATAGGCATGGATATCGTACTTGAAGCACTGAAACTATACAGAGCTCATATGAAGTTTGATCATAAAAAACTACTCGAATATGCGAAGGTATGTCGGGTCGATAAGGTCATGCTTCCATATCTGGAGGCAAGCCTGTGAAGTCACCGAAAAACATATCAGCATCTGTCAGACAGCGGCTTTTTAACCTTTCGAAGATTGATAAAAGACCCTTTAATGAGATTCTTCAATATTATGCTATGGAACGGTTTCTTTACCGTTTATCCCAGTCCGGTCATGCGGATCGCTTTATACTGAAAGGAGCTCTTATGCTTAGAGTTTGGCAGTCACACGAGTTTAGGCCGACTATGGATATTGATATGCTTGGAAGAACGGGAAATGAAAAAAACAACATCACTGCTCAAATACGTGAAATTATCGCTGTTATGATTATCCCGGATGGTCTTGTTTTCGATCCAGACACAATCCAGTCAGGTCGGATCGCTGAAGATGCTGAATATGAGGGAATCAGAGTAAGATTCCGTGGTTCCCTGGGGGCTGCCCGAATTAACATGCAAATCGATATCGGATTCGGAGACATCGTCTATCCAGAGCCGGAAAAAACAGTGTTCCCAACCTTGATTGACTCTCCTGCGCCCTTATTGTATTGTTACAGCCGGGAAAGTACCATTGCCGAAAAACTTGAAGCAATGGTAAAGCTTGGACATTTGAACAGCCGAATGAAAGATTTTTACGATATCTGGCTATTATCACGCCAATTTCGCTTTGAGCGAACAGAGCTGGCAAAAGCAATCAGACTGACGTTTGAACAACGGGGAACGTACTTAAGCCTACCAGTAGATGGTTTGTCAGCGGAATTCATTAACTCAAAACAAAGCTTGTGGGCAGCCTTTCGTAAACGGCTCAAACAGGAGCATGTTCCAACATCGTTTCTTGACATCGTGACGGAAGTTAAGGCATTTCTGACACCTGTATTTGAAGAAAAGACTGTAGTAACAATATGGGAACCCGGGGGCATTTGGTCATAACTGCATGCTTGGCAATATTTTCCCCCAAATTTGATAAAGAACAGGTCGATCCCTACCAATCAACTCCCGAGATACATCGATTAAGCAAGCAACAGAACTGGCCAGAGCCACTCATACCAACGAACTCCGGTGGCAAAAGGAGCTGTATATTAACCTTGATCACCGTGTACTCGGTATCGGGAACAGCAGTTGCGGTCCGTCTGTGCTTGATCAATATTGTCTCAACTCTTCCGAGTACGAATTTACCCTGTTCTTTTCAGGGTTTTGATTCAACCAATAACCATCCTGTGATACTAAGCGATTCAGGAAAGGTTGATCCTTTGTCTCTTTATCTTCTATTATCTGATAATGAAGATGAACGCATTCAACAGGCCTTGGATCAAATGATTGATTCGTTATGGTAGGGATTGATATTTTCAGGGAGCATTTCAAAGATTCGGCAATTTCTATCATTCCATGGTCTGAAGTGCATCAGGATCAGTTCCAGACACGAGATTTGGGCTGGTTCGAACCGGTCAGGGAGTGGGTGGAGTCTGCTCACCAGGCCGGAAAGCTGGCTTCCTCTGAAGATTACTCTGAAATCAAACAATTCATAAGAAAAATCGGGTCGAACCGCTGCTTGCTGGATAGGAAGGTTCATTTTGAGGTGCCTCCTCCGTTCAGGCTGGTGGCTGAATACTGCAGGCGACGCGGGATAGGTGCAGGGTCAAGTGGGGACGGTGGGGATGGTAAAGAAAAGGACACCGTCCTTTGTATGGATGATGTCCTGTATTGTCGGGGTGAGTAGATTATAAAAATACTCTTAAGTGATTGATAATCAGATGTGAGATTTGTATTAGAGAATACATAACTCGTCAGTTTTTATACTATTCTTCCCCGGGAAAGCTAGTGTTCTCAAGAAATTCATGATATTCAACTGAGCGGAGGAATTTTGTATTACTTCGGTTTCCAGTATGGGTTGAGAATGCCCTTGATACTTGTATTATGATTATATAAATAATTGTAAAACAATATAATATATATATATTTGTATAGTATAAGAAGGCGATATATCATCATTTATTAGATATAACATGCATAATAAAAGCATATTACAGGCGTATATTAGCAATGTACTGGGTTTGGAGATTCAGGTGGATCTGCTGGAGAAAAAGGATCTAATGGACATACCCTTGTATATCAGAGACTCTTACCTGATATACCGAACCGTGTTGTTTGACAAATCCCTGATCTTGCTGGAGCCGAAAGACCAGGAAGGAATTAAAATAAGTCTGATTTCTGCAAATATTGACTTAGTTATAAAGCGGAAGGGAAATCCAGTTGTTGTCCTGTTGAACACTTGTTCTGCCCTGCAGCGACGCAGACTAATTGAAAAAAGGATTAATTTCATTGTTCCCGGCACACAATTATTCCTGCCGGAGTTGCTGATGGATCTAAGTGAAGTATATAAATCTCAAAGTAGATCAGGAAAAGGACAGCTTCTTCGGCCATCAGCCCAGTTCCTTCTTATCTTCCATCTATTACATTCTGTATCCAAATATGATTTAGCAGAATACAATTTTAAATCTGTTGCGGCTATGACTGGATACTCTCCTATGGCAATTACATTGGCGGCAGAGAATCTCGAAAAACTAGGCCTGATAGTCATCATTGGGACAAAGGATAAGGCTATGAGTTTCAGGTATGATAAAAAGGAGTTATGGAAAAAGGTCTTAGCAAGTGGATTAGTCCGCAATCCTGTCAGATCAAGGGTTTTTGTGGATAAAGAACCGACGGATATACAACTGCTGAAATGCAATATTTCCGCGTTATCTGAATATTCAGATTTGAGTCCAGGAAACCTGGGATACTATGCTATAGATAATAATGACTTCCGAAGCCTGGAGAAAAGGAATGCCTTGGAGAATGTGAACAAGGATGAAGGGAGATTCTGCCTGGAAGTATGGAGATATAGTCCCAGAAGAATTTGGGGAGATTTGTCGAGGAATCATAGTAGCGTCGATCCTTTATCCCTGTACATAACTTTGCAGGATAACACGGATGAACGTGTCGAGATGGCCTTGGAACAACTAATTCGAGAATATCAATGGTAAAAGGATTAGAAGTCTTTGGAAAGTATTTTGCAGATTTCGAGGATCAATATGTGATTATTGGAGGCGCTGCATGTGATATCCATATTCAAGCTGCCGAACTTACTCCCAGGGCAACTAAGGACATTGATATGATTCTGATTGTTGAAGCATTGAGTGCCAAATTTGTTCTTCAATTCTGGAATTTCATAGTTGATGGAAGATACAAAAGGAATGAGAATGGGAGAGAAGAAAAGACGTACTACCGGTTTGTGAAACCAGCAAATGACGAGTTTCCTGTGCAGGTTGAACTATTTTCCAGAAATCCTGATTTGTTGGACCTTGATGAACGGGTACATCTAACCCCTGTTCCGACGCCAGATGATTTGAGTAGCCTTTCAGCCATCTTATTGGATGATGCCTATTATCAAATGGTTATTGACCATAGCGAGATTGTGAATGGAATCCACTGGGCAAGTATTGAAGCTCTTATTTGCCTGAAGGCAAAAGCATATATTGATATCTTAAGGCGGATTGAAGAGGGGGGTAATGAAGATAAAAAGCTATTAAGAAAGCATAAGGGTGATGTATTCCGATTGGGAATTCTGCTGGCGGAATCAGATGTTTATATGTTGCCGGATCAGGTGTCTGAGGACCTGATAGTTTTCTTGGACCTTATCAGAGATGACTTGCCCGATAAAGCTATCTTTAGGGAAATGGGAATAGCAGGAATAGCATCGAACAATGTATTTGACCAGATCAAAGCCAGTCTGTTGCCAGATTAAGCGAACCCCTTCTCGCTCTTTGCGTTTTTGCAATCATCTGTAATTCAATGTGATTACCAATATTTAGTAGATAATTTTGTCGCAAAAATTGTCAATATTTGCGACATTAATACTAAATGTAATACAAATATTAGTACAAGAAGTAGGGCAAATGTGGCGCAAAGAAAAAACCCAACCAACTGTAAATAAGCTGATTGGGCTGTAGATTGGTCGGGGTGAGTGATTACTCGTCGCTTTACTCCTCGTGATCAACAGGGTGGGGGAAACTCAAAACAAAAAGCCTTGGATCGCTTCGCTCACCTGATCCTTTTTTGCTGGCCGCCTCCCTCAAATTAATTTGGGTCGGCAGCCAACAAAAAAGCCTCACACTTTCGTGCAAGGCTTCTTGTTTTGGTCGGGGTGAGTAGATTCGAACTACCGACCCCTCGCCCCCCAGACGAGTACTCTAAACCTGGCTGAGCTACACCCCGATCAATAGTGGGTGCAAAATTAGTAATTATTTCATATCCACAAAAAGAGATTTCGACACTGGAAACGTACCGGCAAAACCAACCGAGCTTGCGAGCTCGCCGAAGGCAATCGAATGATCATCCGGGAGCTTCAAATCTGACATCACGTCATCATATTCAGCTTTCATCCACATGTGGACTGCAAGAATGGCCGGAAGTATTTCAATGGGGGCCGGGAATTGGATTTGGTACCGAATTTGATCAGGGGAGGAAGAAATTTTGTAATTTCAATGGTCTTTCTCGACTAAGTCTCTAACGCGAGCGTAGCGAGCAGACTAACTAATAAGGCCCACGAAGTGGGCTTCTAACACGAGCGAAGCGAGTATATTAACATATTAACATAGATTTATGGACCTTTTCAAACCCATGGGCACTGCGAATGACGCATCCTCAGAAAATAAAGAATTAGAAGTTAAAGAACATCACAAATGTTTGATCCTGGGCTCGGGGCCTGCAGGATATACGGCAGCCATTTATGCTGCACGGGCCAATCTGAAGCCGGTGGTTTATACCGGGATGCAGATGGGCGGACAGCTGACCACCACCACAGAGGTGGATAATTTCCCGGGCTACCCGGAAGGAACCGACGGAACCGCCCTGATGGAGGACCTGAAGAAGCAGGCCGAGCGTTTTGGTAGCGATGTGCGCTTTGGAATGGCCACAAAGGTGGATTTTTCAGGAAAAGTGAAGGAAGTGGTTATTGATGACAATATCCTGATCACAGCCGACTCCGTAATACTTGCCACCGGGGCCACTGCCAAGTACCTGGGGCTGGAATCTGAAGAAAAATTTAAGGGTTTCGGGGTATCTGCCTGTGCCACCTGTGATGGATTCTTCTATAAGGATAAGGTGGTTGCTGTTGTAGGTGGGGGAGACACAGCCGCTGAAGAAGCTACCTACCTGGCTGGTATTTGTAAAAAGGTATACCTGATTGTACGCAGAGATGAATTAAGAGCCTCCAAAGCCATGCAAAAACGGGTCCTTAATACCGGGAATATTGAAGTGCTCTGGAAGCACCAGACCAAAGAGCTGAAGGGAGAACAGGTGGTGACTTCCGTAGAGTTATATATCAATAAGGGAGAAGAAAACCAGGAGATCACTGAGGTCGAAATTGACGGATTCTTCCTGGCCATTGGACATACTCCCAACTCCGAGGTGTTTAAGGAGTATCTTGATACAGATGAAACAGGGTATGTAAATACAATTCCCGGATCAAGCAAAACCAATGTACCGGGCATATTTGCCTGTGGAGACCTGCAGGATAAAACCTACCGCCAGGCAGTTACTGCAGCCGGCTCCGGATGTATGGCCGCTCTGGATGCAGAAAGATATCTGGGCGAACTGGAATAGCTAGCCGTTAGTATATAAAAAAAAGGGGCCGCAAAGCCCCTTTTTTTATTAACCTTTTAACCGAAATACTTACACGCGAAGCGCCGAAATATCCTGGAATGTTTCTGACTTATATTCTCCGGCCTGCAGTTTTGCACGACATTTAGTGAAAGCTTCAATGGTCTGTTTCACATCATCCAGGTTGTGCATGGCAGTCGGGATCAGGCGCAGCAGGATGTCTCCCTTGGGCACTACCGGGTAGATCACCATGGAGCAGAATATGCTGTAGTTTTCACGAAGGTCGAGGATCAGGTTGGTGGCCTCGATAATACCTCCGTGCATATACACCGGGGTCACAGGTGATTCGGTCGCACCGATATCAAATCCGGCTTCCTTCAGACCCGATTGCAGTGAATTTACCACACTCCATAGATTTTCTCTGAGTTCGGGCATGGTCTTGAGCATTTCCAGTCTTTTCAGAGCACCATATACCATAGGCATGGGCAAGGATTTTGCGTAGGTCTGGGATCTCATGTTGTAACGCAGGAAGTCAACTACATCTGTATCACTGGCAACAAAACCTCCGATACCGGCCATGGATTTGGCAAAGGTGGAGAAATAGAGATCAATTTTGTCCTGTACACCATAGTGTTCTCCGGTACCCATTCCGGTGGCGCCCATGGTTCCGAATCCATGTGCATCATCCACCAGTAATCTGAAATCAAACTTATCTTTCAGATCGCATATGGCTTTCAGGTTACCCAGATCCCCTGCCATTCCAAATACACCTTCTGAAATAACAAGAACGCCTCCACCTAGCTTGTCGGCCCGTTTTACTGCACGCTCCAGTTGTTTCTCCAGGTTTTCCATGTTGTTATGGGGGAAAACAAACCTTTTTGCCAGCGACATTCTCATGCCGTCCAGAATGCAGGCGTGTGATTCTGAATCATATACGATTACATCGTTCCGGGTAGTAACTGCATCAATGATGGAGGACATTCCCTGGTAACCGTAATTTAACAGGAAAGCATCTTCTTTCTGTACAAAAGCAGCGAGTGCCTCTTCCAGCTCTTCATGTTTGCGTGTCTGGCCCGACATCATCCTGGCTCCCATGGGGTAGGCCATTCCAAATTCGGCTGCAGCAGCTGCATCTGCTTTTCTTACTTCAGGGTGATTTCCAAGCCCGAGGTAATTATTCAGACTCCAGGTCAGAACCTCTTTTCCACGAAACTTCATATGAGATGAAATCTCTCCCTCCAGTTTAGGGAAAGCAAAGTAACCATGTCCCGCTTTCTGGTATTGTCCAATGGGACCCCTGTTCTTGGTAATTCTTTCAAAAATATCCACGTCTTTATTTTTAGTGATTGTTGGCTGCAAATTTAACTTTTTTTTCAATGGAACGATATTTGACTTGTTAAACACATAAACCATTGTTGAAAATTATGATACTTCAGACAATAATTTGGAATGGTATTTGTTAATAATGTACTGGAAAAATGCATCCAAGTCTTTTATTATTAACTCAATAATTGTAATTTTGCGCAATGTTTAAAAACAGGGTCATATTTATTGTTGCCATCCTTGGGGCTATTTTACTGCTTGGTGGGTGTGGAGAGTACGAGAAGTTACTGAAGAGCAGAGACTTCCAAAAGAAGTATGAGATGGGACTGACCATGTACGAAGAAGAAGAATATGTAAAAGCGGCCACCTTGTTTGACCAGGTGGCAAACATATACAGGGGTACCACCAAAGCCGATACGGTGAAATATTACCAGGCCAAGAGTTATTATGGCCAGCGGGATTACATGATGGCCGGACATTATTTTCGTGAGTTATCGGTCACCTATCCCAACAGTGAGTACCTGGAAGAAGCAGATTTTATGATGGCTTATTGTTTTTATAAACAATCTCCCCGCCCGGAACTGGATCAGGACAATACCTACCAAACGATCACTGCCATGCAGATGTTCATGGTCAAGTATCCTACTTCAGACAGGGTCACACAATGTCAGGAGATTATTGTGGAGATGAGTGATAAGCTGGTGGAGAAATCGTTTATCAGTGCCAGGCTGTACTATGACCTGGGGTATTTCAAATCGGCCATCCTTGCTCTGCGGAACAGTTTGATCGAGCACCCCGATACAAAGTACAGGGAAGAGCTGATGTTCTTAATTCTGAAATCATCCTATTTGCTGGCCGATGGAAGCATTCCAAGTAAACAGAGGGAACGTTTTCAGGCTACTGTGGATGAATACTATAGTTTCATAGGAGAATTTCCGGATGGACCCCATACCAGGGAGGCCAAACGCTTTTATGAAAACTCAAACACGTACTTAGATAATCATAACAAGGAATCATAATCGATGGATTACAAAAAGACAAAGGCGCCGCTTACTACAATTACCAGGGATTTGAATGACCTGGATGGAGGAACAAGCAACATTTATGAAACCGTGATGGTCGCTTCTAAAAGAGCCAACCAGATCAGCGTGGAAATGAAACAGGAACTGAACAGGAAACTGGAGGAGTTTGCTTCTTATACAGATAACCTTGAAGAGGTATTCGAAAATCCGGAGCAGATCGAAATCTCCAAGTTTTTTGAGAGGTTGCCAAAACCTTCCCTGATCTCATTACAGGAATTATCCGAAGACCAGATATATTTCAGGATCAACGAAGCTCCTGAAATCGAACAACAGTAGTCCAGAACCTTTCCTGATGGAACTCACAGGAAAACGTATTATTCTAGGAGTAACCGGGAGCATAGCTGCCTACAAGGCGGTTTATTTGCTCCGATTGCTTATAAAGGAAGGTGCCGATGTTCAGGTGATCATGACGCCGGCATCCAAAGAATTTGTGGGACCTGTTACTTTTTCCGCACTTTCCGGGAAACCTGTACTATCTGAGTTTTTTACCCAGGAGGCAGGCGACTGGAACAGCCATGTGGAGATGGGTGTTTCAGCCGACTTAATGCTTATTGCTCCGGTTACAGCCACTACCCTGGGGAAAATGGCACATGGGATAGCCGACAACCTGTTGGTCACCACTTACCTGTCAGCCCGTTGTCCTGTTGTCTTTGCTCCGGCCATGGATATGGATATGTACGCACATCCTTCCACCAGTGAAAACCTCCGGAAATTAAAAAAGATAGGAAATCTGTTGATCGAGCCGGTCAGCGGAGAACTGGCCAGTGGTCTGGAAGGAAGGGGGAGAATGGAGGAACCCGAGGAAATCATTCACTTTATTAAGCAGCTGGATGCCTCTCCTTCAAAAAAAAAACTTCTGAATAAGCGGGTACTGGTCACAGCGGGCCCCACACACGAAAATATAGATCCTGTTCGTTTTATTGGCAACCACTCCTCCGGAAAAATGGGTTTTGCGATTGCAGAGGCATTTGCAGCTGAGGGTGCGAAAGTGTTCCTTGTTTCAGGTCCCGTGTCCATAAAGACTCAGGCAAAAGGTATTGAATTGAAGCGTGTTACATCAGCAGGTGAGATGTATGATGCATGTGATGTGCACCTGGATTCCATCGATATTGCTGTTTTTAATGCGGCTGTTTCCGATTTTACTCCCGTGGAGAGTTTCAGCTCCAAGGTAAAGCGGGGATCAGACTCCTGGTCCATTGAGCTCAAACCAACCAGGGACATTGCAGGAGAGCTGGGCAGGAAAAAGAAAGCGGGACAACTCTTTGTGGGGTTTGCGCTTGAAACAGACAATGAGGTGGAAAATGCACATGCCAAGATGCAGAAGAAAAATCTGGATCTGATGGTACTCAATTCCTTAAGGGAGGAAGGAGCGGGGTTTGGAACTGATACGAATAAAGTGACCATAATCGACCGGAAAGGGGGGATGGTGAATTACGAACTTAAGCTTAAATCCGAGGTGGCTGCCGACCTGGTAAACAGGCTTATAAAAATGACTGAAGATGCGTAGAGCCGGAATCATATTGTTTGCCTTAGCACTCTCATTTGCAGTGTCCGGACAGGAGCTCAGATGCAATATTCAGGTGGTGAGCCAGCAGGTTCAGGGTACCAACAAGCAGGTATTTCAGACCCTTCAGAATGCCCTTTATGAATTCATGAACAACCAGGTCTGGACCAACCATGTGTATACCATGGAGGAACGCATCGAATGCAACCTCATGTTTAACATTACCGAGCAGATTTCGGCCGACGAATTTAAGGGCACGCTTTCCATACAGGCAAGCAGGCCTGTATTCAACAGCAATTATACCACAACAACCCTCAATTTTATTGATAACGATATTCACTTCAGGTACGTTGAATTTTCTCCTCTTGAGTTCGATCTGAATACACATGGATCCAACCTGACCTCCATCCTGGCTTTCTACGCTTACTACATCCTGGGACTGGATTACGATACATTTTCATTGTTTGGGGGAAGTAGCTATTTTGAAAATGCCGAACGGATTGTGATCAATGCTCAGAATGCCCCTGAGGGTGGCTGGAAACCTTTGGATGACCTGGCGCATAAAAGCAGGTACTGGCTGGTCAAGGACATGCTGGATACGGATTATGAGCCCTTAAGGGAATTTAATTACAGGTATCACAGACTGGGCCTGGATTTGATGGATGAGAAAGTAGCAGAAGGCAGGGCCGAAATCACAAACAGCCTGGAGCTGATCCAGGGCATTTATCGAAAGCGACCTGATCCTTATATGTACCTGCTCAGGCTGGTATTTGATGCAAAGGTAGACGAACTGATCTCCGTGTATACCGAATCCTATCCGGAGGAGCGAAACAGGGCCCATACTATCCTTGTGGAGGTGGACAAGACCAATACAACCAAGTATAAAGCTATCCTGGAGCAAACAATTTAGGCAAGCCCTTAATGATTCAATCCCTCCATATCAAAAACTATGTATTGATTGATGAACTGGAGATGCAGTTTTCCGATGGATTCACTACCATCACGGGGGAGACCGGAGCCGGTAAATCCATTCTGATGGGAGCACTTTCCCTGATCCTGGGACAAAGGGCAGACACTTCTGTATTAAAGCTGAAAGATGCAAAATGCATCGTGGAAGGAAGCTTTAAACCCGGCAGGGAATTGCGCATGTTTTTTGAAAACAATGAGCTTGATTTTGAGGAGACCACCCTCATCAGGCGCGAAATAGCTCCGGGGGGAAAGTCCAGGGCCTTTATCAATGATACACCCGTTAACCTGCAGGTGCTGAAAGAGATAGGAAACAGGCTGGTGGATATCCATTCCCAGCACCAAAACCTTCAGCTCAGCGACCACCAGTACCAGTTGGAGGTTATTGACCATATTGCCGGAACGGGTAAGGAGCTGTCCGCTTACCAGACCAGGTATTCAGAATACCGCGATCTGAGCCAGGAACTTGATAGTCTGAAAAAGGACCTGGCCAGGAAAAAGGAGGAACTGGAATACATGCAGTTCCAGTACAGTGAACTTCAGGCTGCTCATCTGAAAAGGGGAGAGCAAAGCGATTTGGAAACCGATCTTCAGAGGGCTGAACATGCGGAAGAAATCAAAAGTGCCCTGTTCCATAGCGCAGAACTATTAAGCATGGTGGACACAGGCATTCTTGATCTCCTGAAAGCATGCCATGCAAAACTGAAGCATATTTCCGGCTTTTATTCACCTGCCCGTGAGTTATCTGCCCGAATGGATTCAGTTTATATAGAACTAAAGGATCTTAGCTCAGAGATCCTGCACCTGGCAGAGAAAGCAGACATGGAACCGGGTCAACTTGAGAAACTTCAGGAACGTATGGACCTGTTGTTTGGTCTGATGCATAAGCATCGGGTAAGAAATGCGGAGGAACTAATTGTCTTGCGGGATCAGTATAAGGAACAGATCGAAGACCTGAGTTTATCGGATGTGAAGATAAGGCAACTGGAGAAGAAATGCGACGGGCAATTGAAAGAACTGGAACACGAAGCCGGAATTCTGCACCTGAAAAGAACTGAAGCAGCCGGAGAAATGGAGATATCGGTGGAGTCCCAGCTGAGGCTTCTGGGGATTCCAAACGCCCGGTTTAAGGTGGATGTAAAGAGAACGGATACCCTGACACTCTATGGAGCCGACGAGGTGCGTTTTCTGTTTTCTGCCAACAAGCAGGGGACATTGGAGGAACTGGCGCGGGTTGCATCGGGAGGTGAGGTCTCCAGGCTGATGCTATGCATCAAATCCCTGGTATCGGATCGAAAGGGGATGCCCACCCTGATCTTTGATGAGATCGATGCGGGAGTGAGCGGCGAAATTGCCGATAAGGTAGGAGGCATCATGGACCGGCTTGCCGGCGGAAGACAGGTGATGGCCATCACCCACCTGCCCCAGGTGGCTTCCAGGGGCGAAGATCATTTCATTGTGTATAAAGAAGATACGGAGGATGCAACCTATACCAGGATCCGGAAACTGCTTCCGGCAGAAAGGATTTCAGAAATTGCAGGAATGCTCTCGGGCGAGAAAGTGACTGAAGCAGCTTTGTCCAATGCCCGTGTGCTTCTGCGTGTTTAAAACATTCATCGCACAAACCGGGCTTTCATTTGTTATTAGGGCAGAAAACCAACAATTCTAATTTTATCACCATGGCATATAATTTATTAAAAGGAAAAAAGGGAATCATTTTTGGTGCCCTGAATGATCAATCCATAGCCTGGAAAGTGGCAGAGAGAGCTCATGAAGAAGGGGCCGAAATCGTGCTGAGCAATGCACCAATTGCGCTTCGGATGGGAAAGATCAACGAGCTTGCTGATAAAATAGGTGCAGAAGTGATCTCGGCCGATGCAACCAGACTTGAAGATCTGGAAAACCTGATGGCCAAATCCATGGAATTGCTTGGTGGAAAGGTGGATTTTATTCTTCACTCCATAGGGATGTCACCCAACGTAAGAAAAGGCATTGACTACGATGCACTGAATTATGATTACTACCATAAAACCCTCGATGTATCGGCTTTTTCTCTTCATAAGGTGCTGAGCACAGCCCGGAAAATGGATGCGATTAAGGAATGGGGCTCCGTGGTTGCATTGTCCTATGTGGCAGCGCAGAGAACTTTTGCCGGGTATAATGACATGGCCGATGCCAAGGCCATCCTCGAATCCATTGCCCGCAGTTTCGGGTATATGTACGGAAGAGAGAAGCACATCCGCATTAATACAATATCTCAGTCTCCTACCCCGACTACCGCAGGAAGTGGAGTGAGTGGTTTCGATAAACTGGAGGATTTTTCCGAGCGCATGTCCCCGCTGGGTAATGCCACAGCTGACGATTGTGCAGATTATACCATCACTTTGTTTTCCGACCTGACAAAGAAGGTCACTATGCAGAACCTCTTCCACGACGGCGGATTCTCAAGCATGGGAATGAGCTTCAGGGCCATTGAGCAATACGAAAAGAGTTTCAAGGAATGCCCCGAATAAGAATTTATAACTATTTTGCGCGCTGACCAATGCGCAAAATCTCATGGGAATTCTAATCATTGCCTTTTATTTCCTGTTTCCTGCCTACCTCCTTTTTTACAGCACCAGGTTCTCCATTATCAATAAGATAGGGGTGGTGGTGATATGTTATGCTGGCGGATTGGTTATCGGGAACATGAATATTATTCCGGAATCCATCTCCGGTCTCCAGAGCGATCTGATGGGGGTGAGCATATTGCTTGGCATTCCCCTGGTGCTCTTCTCCGAGAATGTGGTAAAGTGGGCCAAAATGGCCAAAACCACCTTTATCACCCTCCTGCTGGGGGTAGCCTCTGTAGTCGTACTGGTCTTTGTGGGCTATTACATATTCAGAGAGTCCATCCCTGAAATATGGAAGATATCGGGGATGATGATCGGGGTCTATACGGGAGGAACGCCCAACCTGGCAGCCATCGCACGCGGACTGGGGGTAGAGGAGGAGCTTTACATCATGACCCACACTGCCGAACTGGTCATTGGAGCGGTCATATTATTGTTCCTGATTACAGGAGCCAAGCCTTTGTTCGGATTGTGGCTCAGGCCCTATAAAAGTAAGGGTGAGACGGAATCACAGCCCGAAATTGACGTAGCCGATTTTGAGAATTACGATGGGTTCTTTAAACGAAAGAACTTCCCTGGAGTACTGAAAGCCTTTGGCATAGCCGCGCTGATCTTTGGAATTGGCTATGGACTCAGCGAACTGTTTAAGGGTGATGTAAAAGATACAGTAGCAGTCCTTACAGTAACCACACTGGGTCTCGGAGCTTCGCTCATACCTTCCGTCAACCGGATTAAAAGTTCTTTCCAACTGGGCATGTATTTCATATATGTATTCTGTGTCATCGTGGCTTCCAAGGCAGATATTATTGCGCTTTTCTCTGTGGAAAACATTGAATTGCTGACTAACCTGCTCCTCTATATAGCCTTGGTGATAGTGGGCTCCCTGCTTCTTCACGCCCTGCTTTCCTGGATATTCAGGATCAATGTGGATGATTATATCATTACCTCCACGGCACTTTCCAATTCACCTCCTTTCGTGCCTGTTGTTGCAGCTGCCATCCGGAATAAGGAAGTCGTTATCCCGGGAATGATCATCGGGGTAATCGGTTATGCCATTGGTAATTACCTGGGAGTAGCCGTTGCATACTTTTTGAAGTAAGTTTGCTCTAAAACATTCATGCAGGAAGCTGCAATTTCCTATCTTCGTGGAATGAGATTGGTCCTTAAGAATATCGCGAAGTTGCTCGTGGCAGAGAATGAGCCGGAACCCTTTGTGGCTGGTAACGCCATGGAGCATATAAATTCCATTGATGATGCCTGGCTGGTGATCGAACACGAGCGGATAGCCTGTTACGGAACCGGTGAGGTGCTTCCCTTTCCAGATGACGAAGTTCTGGATTGTCAAGGGGGAATGGTATTACCTGCATTCTGTGATTCCCATACCCATCTTGTATATGCAGGAAGCAGGGAGAAGGAGTATGAGGATAAGATCCGTGGTTTAAGCTACGAGGAGATCGCCAGGCGGGGTGGAGGAATTCTGAACTCTGCAGCTCTCTTATCCAAAACTTCAGAAGACGAACTGTATGAGCAGGCCATACCCAGGATTCAGGAGATCATGGACTCGGGAACCGGGGCAGTGGAAATTAAAAGCGGATATGGATTAAATACCAAGGATGAGCTGAAGATGCTCCGGGTGATCAGGCGGCTGGCGGAAGAAAATCCCCTGACCGTTAAATCCACTTTCCTGGGAGCTCATGCCTTTCCCCGGGAATATAAGAATGACAGGGACGGTTATGTAACAAAGGTAGTGGAGGAAATGATCCCGGCTGTGGCATCGGAACAGCTGGCCGATTATATTGATGTGTTCTGTGACCGGGGTTTCTTTTCGGTCAAACAGACAGAGCGCATCCTGGAAGCCGGTGCGAACTATGGATTGATTCCAAAGATCCATGCCAATGAGCTTGATTTTTCAGGAGGTATTCAGACGGGTGTAAAGTACAATGCGCGCTCAGTGGATCACCTGGAATTTGTTGGAGAGCAGGAATTGGAAGCTCTTAAGGGAGGAGTTACCATGCCCGCACTCCTTCCGGGAGCCTCTTTTTTTCTGGGCCTGGATTATGCTCCGGCACGGAAATTGATTGAAGCGGATCTGCCGGTGGCTCTGGCCTCAGATTATAATCCGGGTTCCTCTCCCTCAGGGAATATGGAGTTGATCATGTCGCTGGGTATCACCCAATTAAAAATGCTTCCCTACGAAGTGCTGAATGCAGTGACCCGGAACGGGGCTTATGCGATGGGTCTGGAGGAGACCCACGGTTCCATTTCCCCGGGAAAGGCTGCCAGCCTGATTATCACTAAGCCCATGCCCGGTTTTGAATTTATGCCCTACTCTTACGGGACCAGCCAGATCCGGGAAGTTATCATTAACGGACAAATACTCTAATTAAATATGAAGCAAATCATCGAATGCGTCCCCAACTTCAGCGAAGGACGCGATATGGAAATTATACGTCAGATTACCGACCGGATCGAAAGCGTGGAAGGAGTGAAATTGCTGGATGTGGATCCGGGGAAAGCCACAAACCGCACGGTTGTCACTTTCGTCGGATCACCCGAAGCGGTAATTGAAGCTGCATTTCTGGCAGTCAGAAAGGCTGGTGAACTTATAGATATGAGTAAGCATAACGGGGAGCATCCCCGTTTTGGTGCCACCGATGTATGTCCCCTGGTTCCGGTAGCAGGAATCAGCATGGAAGAGACAGTTACCTACGCCCGCAAACTGGCTGAGCGCATTGGAAATGAGCTGGGCATTCCCGTATATTGCTATGAGAATGCAGCCCTGTTACCAGAACGCAAGAACCTGGCTTACGTAAGGTCGGGTGAGTATGAAGGATTAAAAGAAAAACTTGGCCTGTCAGCGTGGAAACCAGATTTTGGCCCAGCTGAATTTCTGCCCAGGATTGGGTCCATAGCTGTGGGAGCCAGGGATTTTCTGGTAGCTTACAACATTAACCTGAATACTACTTCCACCCGTCGTGCCAATGCCATTGCATTCGATGTGCGTGAACGTGGCAGGGCAAAAAGGGAAGGCCACCCGATTACCGGAAAAATAGTGAAGGATGAACAGGGCAATCCGGTCATGATTCCCGGGACCCTTCAGTCTGTGAAAGCCATCGGATGGTTCATTGAGGAGTATGGCGTGGCCCAGATCTCCATGAATCTGACCAACATTTCGATAACTCCTGTACATGTGGCATTCGATGAAGTCTGCAGCAAAGCTCAGGCCAGAGGGATCAGGGTGACCGGATCCGAGCTGGTGGGACTGGTTCCACTACAGGCCATGCTTGATGCGGGCAGGTATTTTCTCAGGAAGCAAAAGCGATCCACCGGGATTTCGGATCGTGAACTTATAAAGATTGCAGTGAAATCCATGGGACTGGATGAACTTGGCCCTTTTAATCCGGAGGATAAGATCATTGAGTATCAGTTGAAAAAAGGGCAGGATAAGTCCCTGGTGGATTTGTCTTTAAATGACTTCATGGAAGAGACTGCTTCCGAATCCCCCGCACCTGGTGGAGGTTCGGTCAGTGCATATATAGGTTCAATTGGGGCAGCTCTCACGACCATGGTGGCCAACCTCTCCTCTCATAAGAGGGGTTGGGATGATCGCTGGGAGGAATTTTCGGATTGGGCTGAAAAAGGGAAAGCCATTCAGGCAAAACTGCTGAGCCTGGTGGATGCCGATACCAGGGCCTTTAATGCCATTTTGGAAGCATTTGGATTGCCAAAAAAATCTGATAAGGAAAAGAAAGCCAGGAAACAAGCCATAGAACAGGCCACCGTACATGCCATCGAAATTCCTTTTGAAGTCATGCGTACGGCTTTCGGCGGTTTTGAAATAGCCGAGGCAATGATCCGCAAAGGAAATCCCAACAGTGTTTCTGATGCAGGTGTGGGGGCACTGGCTTTACATGCCTGCATTGAGGGCGCCTGGCTCAATGTAAAGATTAATTCGGCAGACCTGAGGGAACATCCTCAGGTACAATATATTGAGAAAGAAGGGAGGGAGATGCTTAAGCAATCAGAAGCCATTCGTAGCAGAATCCTGGAACTTGTGGATGAGCATATAGGATCATAACATTTCACCTGTTTTGGCCGTATTCCTTTTTACATTGGCCTTATTGGTATTATAATTGTGCTATTTTCGCCTCATGAATTTATGAATGTTGAAAAAGCGAGCGTGATAAATAGACTGATATATATATTTTGTTTTTCAGGAATGGCGGTCCTGTCATTTGGACAGGATCAACTGATCCGTGAAGGCTCGGTGGAGCAGAGACGTTCAGAGATCCAGTCCATACCACCCACTATTGAAAGGCAGGAAACTCTGCGCAGGGCCGACAGCCTTCAGCTGGCAGATAAACTGATCTATCCCGACGGCCGGATTGTTGCCATACGAGGCTTTAATATCCGCATGAAGCCGGAATACCTGACCACCCATAACCTGATGGCTGCAAGAACTGTTTCCACAGATAAAGTATGGAGTGAAGGGGGCCTGGGCTACAACCTGAGCGGTTCAGGATTGGTGGTCGGAGTATGGGACGGGGGAGTGCATCGATCTACCCATGTGGAATTTGACGACAGGGCTTTGATTCTGGATGGTTCTGCCGAGGTGGTGGGGCATGCCACACATGTGAGCGGGACCATCGGGGCCAGCGGTCTGAATGCTTCGGCCCGGGGCATGGCAGGAAATGTGGTAATAGAAGGGTATGACTGGGATCAGGATCTGCAGGAGATGGAAGCAGCAGCAGCCGAAGGATTACTGATTTCCAATCATTCCTATGGTTTTATTACAGGTTGGGATTACAACAGTGATGAAGAACGCTGGCAATGGTGGGGCGATCTGGCCATCAGCGAGGAGGAGGATTACCTCTTTGGATTTTACCATCGAGAGGCTCATGACTACGACCGGATTGCGCGCAGGTATCCAAACTACCTGATTGTAAAATCGGCCGGAAACGACAGGGGAGAGGGCCCTTCCCCCGGAACGGAACACTATATCTGGGAAAACGGGGAATGGGTTTCTTCCAAAGTGATCAGAGCTAAGGATGGAGGGGACGATGGATTTGATTCCATGGGACCGGTAGGTACTGCCAAGAATATCCTGACCGTAGGAGCAGTCAAAGATATGCCCCTGGGATATACGGGCAGGGAAAATGTAATGATCACTGGTTTTTCAGCATTTGGCCCTAGCGATGACGGAAGGATCAAACCCGATATAGTGGCCAACGGAGACAGGCTTTATTCCACCTATTCGGGGGGAGATGATGACTACAGAAACAGTTCGGGAACTTCCATGTCGGCGCCCAATGCCAGCGGTTCCCTTGCCCTGATTCAGCAACATCATTCAGAGCTTTTCGCATCCTATCTGAACGCTGCATCTTTAAAGGGGCTCGTATTGCATACCGCCGATGATGCAGGGAAACCGGGACCTGATTATAAATACGGATGGGGACTGCTGAATACCCTCAGTGCGGTAGATCTGATCTCTGATGAACGCTACGATCGTGTGCAGGAAGCAACTGTTTCAGAAGGAGGGGAACATCGGATCAGGTTATATTCCGGTGGAGACGAGCCAATAAAAGTCACCATTTGCTGGACCGATCCCGAAGGAACGGTCCCCGAACCTTCCCTTGATCCGGTGAAGAGAATACTTGTAAACGATTTGGACCTCAGGCTGGTCCGTATGGTGGATGGGCAGGAGATCCGCCCTTTTATCCTGGATCCCCTTAATCCCGATACGGAAGCAATTCGGGGGGATAATGTCCTGGATAATGTGGAGCAGATTTTTGAAGAATCTCCCCTGAAAGGATTCTATGAGGTGATCGTCACTCATAAGGAGGAGTTGTCAGGGAGTGCCCAGGATTTCTCAATGATTTTCTCCGGCCTTACCGATGAATACTTTGCCACGGGTGTGAATGAACTGACAGACAACAACGGGGAGTTTAAACTGACCTCCGCCCCGGAGTATCTTCCGGATATGGATGCGGAGTGGATCATCGAACCCGAAAACAGCCTGCCCATAAAACTCTATTTTGATTTTTTCTCCACCGAGACAGAAAATGATCTGCTCTATATTTTTGACGGGGCAAATGAAACGGCGCCTCTCTTAGCAAGATTGGACGGATCCCCGGATCCCGACACCCTGGAGTTTAATTCCAGCTCAGGTCAGTTGTTTGTCAGGTTCATTTCAGATAGTCAGAACCAGGATCAGGGATTCAGGGCGGTATATTGCACCACCGCGCCGGAGGATAGCGCACAAATTCAGGGAGAACCCTATCCTTGTGGGGGAAGCAGCGACCTCTACCTGGCTTCCGGAGTTTCCGGAGTCGAATACCTCTGGACTCCCCCTTCAGGCTGGTCCGTAGACAGCCTGATATCGGATGGTGCCTTCCTTGGAGTAGGTTCTGATCCCGGCCTGTTAAGGGTGGAAGTACTCAACCGTTGTGGTAGCGGCCCGCAATCCGGCATCGAACTTATTCCCCTGGATACCGTGCCATTTCTGACGATGTATGTGGCTGATACCATTCCATGTGCCGGAGTAAGCACCTTAATTGAGGTAGATAGCATTCCCGGTACAGCTTACGAGTGGTCACTTCCGGCCGATTGGCTGGGGACAAGCATCACACATAGCCTGGAGTACATTCCGGGATATGAATCGGGAACAGTCAGTGTAAATGTGCGGAATGCCTGCGGCAACGGAGATACATTAAACCTGCCTGCAGACATACAGAAAGTGCCGGCCGAGACCCAGATCCTTACTGCCAGGGCAAGACCGTGCGCTTTATCCGAACAGGAGTTCTATGTGCTCCCCATTCACGGCCATAGCTATCAGTGGGAGACCATCGATGACTGGAGCATACTGGAAGGTTCGGATGGGGATACCGTTTTGGTTGCAGTGGGTATTGAATCGAGCTTTCTCTTCGTTAATGTGACCAATAAATGCGGCACCAGGCAATCCAATAAATTGTACCTTACTTCGCCTCTGCCCGATCAACCCTTGTTGAAAGTGACAGACAGCGAGTACCGGGGTTATAAACTGCTGACTGTATCCAATACTACAAGTTTCAATACTTTCCAGTGGCATCGGGATGAAATGCCCATCGAAAGTTCCCTGGCCAGGGAGTCCTCATATGTAGCTTATCTTCCCGGAATATATACGGTGGGGGTCAGCAATTCGGAAGGTTGCGAATTCATTCAGGATGTGGAAGACGGAATTGAGGTTGATCAGAGGAATCAGGATTACAGCGTATATGCAGGTCAGAAAGGACAAATAGTGGTCCTGAATAATACCGGGGACCAGGCTGTAGTTAACATTTACGATTTCTCGGGTAAGTTGCACAGCATTAAAACAGTAGATCCTGGATACAATGAGATCCCGTTCAGGCACCGAGGTGTATTCATAGTTCTGATCTCAGGATCGGGTAATATGCTCACTGACAGGGTTTTTACTTACTGATTTTCAAATCATAGTTTGCCTGTCAGGAAAGAAATCTTTTCAACTTCCGCTGGAACACTGTTGGAGAGCATATGTTATTTTTCTGTTTTTCCTAGTGTTTGCTGGTCTTCTAAATGTTAATCAATGTTAATTTCTGATTTTTTTTCATAGTTTTGCACCCTCTAGAGTCGAGCGAGTTAACATTAGTATAAACCTAAAACCTTAATCTATGAAAAGATTAACGATGCTTTTTGCATTTTTTGTGTTTGCAGGATCCTTCCTGTATGCACAGGGGGTGCTGATTACAGGAACTATAACCAGTGCGGATGACGGAACGCCCTTACCCGGTGTTTCAGTTGTGGTTCAGGGAACCACCATTGGTACGGTTACAGATTTTGAAGGAAATTACTCAATCACAGTACCCGAATCTTCAAATACGCTTATCTACAGTTTTGTGGGTATGAGGACTGCTGAAGTGGCCATTGATGGTCAGACTGTGATGGATGTGGTACTTGAAACCGATGCCGTGGGTATCGATGAGGTGATGGTAGTTGCTTACGGTACTGCCAAGAAGGCCTCTTTTACCGGATCAGCGGAAAACATTGATACGGATAAGATCGAGAACATCCAGGCAACTTCTGTTTCCAAAATGCTGGAAGGAGCCACTGCCGGTGTACAGGTATCTACTGCCTCCGGACAGCCGGGGTCAAACGCAGCCATCAGGATCCGCGGTATTGGCTCCATTAATGCCTCGAGCAATCCCCTTTATGTGGTGGACGGTGTGCCCTATGGCGGTAACCTGAACTCTATCAATCCCGATGACATTGAGACCATCACTGTGCTGAAGGATGCTACAGCAGCTGCACTTTATGGTGCCCGTGGTGCCAACGGTGTAATTGTGATTAGCACTTCCAAGGGTAAAGCCGGGAAAATGGAGCTTGAAGTGAAAGTTCGTCACGGATGGTCTGACAGGGCCATCAATGAATATCCCAGGCTTAACCAGGCTCAGCATTACGAGAAAACCTGGGAAGCCTACAGGAACTCTCTGGTTTACGGGGCTGACTACAGCATGGAGGAAGCCGGACAAATTGCTTCCTATGGACAGGATGCCGATGGCAATAGCATTAATACGGTTGCCCAGCTGGGTAACTACAATGCCTATGATGTAAATCCAACTCAGCTTATTGGTACCGATGGCAAGATAAATCCAAGCGCCAACCTGCTCTATCCCAATGATTGGGAAGATGTACTTTTCCGCGTGGCCAACAAGCAGGACTATAATGTGAGTGTAAATGGAGGAGATGATAAATCCAACTATTACATTTCACTGGGTTACCTGGATGAAGAAGGACTTATGGAGTATTCCAGCATGCAGCGATTCAGCGGAAGGGTAAATGCCGAGTCCCAGGTGAAGAAGTGGCTGAAAATTGGTTTATCCACCAATGCGGTCACATACAATACCAATAACTTCAGTGCCGGGAACTCCACCACTTCCAACCCTTTCTTCTTTTCAAGGGTAATGGGACCAATTTTCCCCGTATATGCACATAATACATGGAACCAGCCCGGAGCCGGAGACATTATGTTGGATTCGGACGGAAACAAACTCTATGACTTTGGTTCGGCCGAGATGACCTTTGACGATGGCTATGGAAATGCGGTTCCCGGTCTTCGTCCCTACGCAGGTACCTTTAACCTGGCAGGTTCTTTGCACCTTGATGAAAGATCCACCCAGGTGGATGCGGTTTCAGCAAGGACCTACGCTGATTTCTCCATTCTTCCCGGACTGAATTTCAGGACCAACCTGAGTGTGGATTTCAACGGTTCTTCAGGAACTACCTATCAGAACTCATCCTTTGGAGATGCTGCCGGTTACGGACGTATCACAAAGAACTACGGAAGAAGGATGGTAACCACTTTCAACCAGTTGCTTACTTATAACAAGTCATTTGGACAGAGCACCGTCGACGTACTGGCAGGTCACGAGAGCTACTTGTACAGGTACAACTTACTGACTGCTACCCGGATTGGATTCCCATTCGAAGGCATCAGGGAACTTGCTCCTGCCGCAACCGGTGAAGGATCCAACTCTTACGAAAACAACGATAGGATCGAAAGTTTCCTGGGACGTGTGAATTATGACTTTGCTGACAGGTATTATCTTTCTGCCAGTATTCGTACGGACGGATCATCCCGCTTTCATCCCGATACCCGCTGGGGTACCTTCTGGAGTGTGGGTGGTAGCTGGAGAATCTCTGAAGAGAGCTTCCTGCAGGCCGAGTGGATCAACACCCTGAAGCTGAAGGCTTCTTATGGGGTCCAGGGGAACAATGATGGTATTGGATTCTACCCCTACCAGGGTCTGTACGGTCTGGGTAATGACAATGCTTCTTTCTCAGGTGCGCTTGCCACTTCTCTGGAACTTCAGGAGCTGATGTGGGAAGAGAACGGCAACTTTAATACAGGGGTTGAGTTCGCTATATTCAACAGGGTACGTGGTAGCTTTGAATACTTTGTCAGGGCTTCTAACAATCTGCTGTTTGAAGTTCCCCAGCCCCGATCACTGGGTATCGATACCAAGTGGGAGAACATCGGTGGTATGGAGAACAGAGGGGTGGAAGCCATCATTTCTGCAGATATCATTGCCGCTGAAGGTTTCCGCTGGAACATTGATGCGAACATAACTCACTATAAGAACGAGATCACCGATCTTCCCCAGGAAGAGATTATCGTGGGATCAAAAAAATATATGGCAGGGAAATCAGTTTTCGAGTTCTTTACCTGGGAATATGCCGGAGCCGATGCCGAAACCGGAGCTGCCCTCTACTGGAAGGATGAGGTCGAGCAGGACGGTGAAGGAAATGACGTGATCGGAGATGACGGCAAGCCCGTTAAAACCGGAAACAGGCTTCTCACAGACGATCCCACCGATGCCGACAGGTACTACCTGGGAACATCCATCCCGACCGTCTATGGAGGTGTTACCAATACCTTTGAGTTTATGGGCTTTGACCTTTCCATATTCCTGACCTACTCCATTGGAGGTAAGTTTCTTGACCGTAACTACATGTGGCTGATGAGAGAAGGGGATCTGGGATTTGCCTGGCATACAGACATCCTGGAAGGATGGACTGAGGCTCTTGATGCAAACGGATTGCCCACAGGGGCTACCATTGACGAAAATGGAGATAAGGTACAAATTCCTTATGATCCTGATATGATTCCTCGTGTGGAAGTTGGAAATACAGATCTGAGGTACACTTCCAGCCGCTTTTTATTCGATGCTACTTATTTCAACGTAAGGAACATCACGCTGGGTTACAACCTGCCAAAGAATGTGGCCAGCAGAATTGGAGCAGGCGGACTCAGGGTATTTGTAACAGCTGATAACCTGTATATCTGGTCCAAGAATCCGGGTATGGATCCAAGGCAGAATTTTGGTGGAGATGCTTCAACTCAGTATTCGCCGATCAAAACTTATACTGTCGGTCTGAATGTTAAGTTTTAAACCACGTAAATTATGATAAATATGAAAAGGATAAATTCTTATCTGTTAATCGGTTTATCGGCAGTACTGATGTTCTCCTGTTCTGAGGAGTACCTGGATACTGCTCCCACCGATGCAGTTTCAAAAGATGTGATATTCGAGACTGTCCAGGGTGCCGAAGTGGCCATGAATGGAGTCTATCGCTGGATGTTCAGCTGGAACCAGCTGGGAAATGGCCGTCACGACGACTGGGGTTACAGAACCCTGGGGCTGAAGGCCGACCTGATGGGTCACGATATGAAAGTATTTTCACGTGGCTATGGCTGGTTTATCAGCGATTACAACTACACAGGACGTGGACAGGTCACTGACAATACCACTTCCTCCATCTCTTACAACCTCAATTATGACATTATTTATAATGCCAATGTGATTATTGAGAAAATTGATGAAGTACAGGGTGAGCAGGTTGAAAGGGACTGGATCAAGGCCCAGGCGCTAACGGTTCGTGCCCATGCCTATCTCTGGCTGGCCCAGTATCATGCTTCTACTTATGTAGGTAATGAAAGCGCTCCCTGTGTGCCTCTGAAAATTGAATCTTCAGAAGAACATGTTCCCATTGCTTCCATAGGCGAAGTATACAACCAGATTGTCACCGACCTGGAGGATGCCATAGCTCTGTTTACCAGCTCAGGGATCTCCCGTCCTGCCAAATCCTATGTGGACATTCAGGTGGCCCAGGGAATCCTGGCCAGAGCTGCGCTGAACATGGAAGACTGGACCACGGCCATTGCCATGGCACAGGCTGCCCGGGAAGGTTATCCCTTAATGAGCAATGAGGAGATGACAGGAGGATTCCACGACCAGAGTGTGGGTGAATGGATGTGGGGATTTGATATTAATGAAGAGC
>JBDLIM010000046.1:0-30734 GCA_039714915.1 Bacteroidota bacterium | reverse complement strand
AAACCCGGAGGATCCGGCCCAGGAAAGCCTTCAGGTAAACCCGGAGGATCCGGCCCAGGAAAGCCTTCAGGCAAACCCCCGACCCAATCCGCCGGCAAGGGCACTACAAAAAAGGACGATGACCTGGTCAGGCTGAATAAATTCATCGCTGCTTCGGGGATCTGTTCAAGGCGTGAAGCCGATGTACTAATCAGTACGGGCGTGATCTCTGTCAATGGGAAAACCATTACTGAACTGGGAACCAAGGTGAAGTATACCGACGATGTGCGCTACAGCGGAGAAAAGCTCAGAAATGAACGAAAAGTGTACCTTCTGCTGAATAAGCCCAAGGACTACGTAACTACCACCGATGATCCGAAGGAACGAAAAACAGTCATGCTTCTGATACAGAATGCCGGCAAGGAGCGCATTTATCCGGTGGGCCGCCTGGATCGCAACACCACCGGGGTACTCCTGTTTACCAATGACGGCGACCTGGCCAAGAAGCTGACCCACCCTTCCTACAATAAGAAAAAGATCTATCATGTATTTCTGGACAAAGCCTTCACCGTAGGAGATATGAAGCTTATGGCAAACGGACTTACCCTGGAGGATGGATTCATCCAGGCCGATGCCATCTCTTATGCCAGCCAGGAGAACAAACGCGAAATCGGCCTTGAGATCCATTCCGGCCAAAACCGCATTGTCCGGAGAATGTTCGAATCCCTGGGTTACAGGGTGAACAAACTGGACCGGGTATATTTTGCAGGACTCACCAAGAAGGATTTGCCCAGGGGGAAATGGAGATTCCTGACAGAAAAGGAAATCAGAAGGTTGAAGATGAATGCCTATGAATAGTCCGGCGGAACATAAATCGGGATTTGTCAATATCATAGGAAAGCCCAATGTGGGAAAATCCACCCTGATGAACGCCATGGTCGGGGAAAAACTATCCATCATAACTTCCAGGGCACAGACCACCCGCCACCGGATTCACGGGATCCTGAACGCGCCTGAGTACCAGATTATCTTTTCGGACACCCCGGGCATCCTGGATCCCAGTTACAAGCTGCAGGAGACCATGCTTAAATCGGCCCGTTCGGCCCTGGTGGATGCCGATGTACTGATCTACCTGACTGAAATCGGCGAGAAACCCGATCCGGAGAGTGCTTTCATACAAAAAGTAGCACGGGCAAAAGTCCCTGTTTTATTGGTAATCAACAAGATTGACCTGAGCAACCAGGATGAGGTGAAAGGGAGTATGGAGCAATGGAATGAGATCCTGCCGAAGGCAGAAAAAATACCCATCTCTGCCCTTGAAAAATTCAATGTGGATTTCATTTTTAAGCGGATCCTGGACCACCTTCCCGAGTCCCCTCCTTATTTCCCCAAAGATGCCCTTACGGATAAGTCAGAACGTTTCTTTGCAGGGGAAATGATCAGGGAAAAAATCCTGTTGTTCTACAAGCAGGAAATTCCTTACGCAGTTGAAGTGGAGGTCGAATCCTTCAAGGAAGACAACAAACTGATCAGGATCAGCGCATTAATCTATGTGGAAAGGGAAAGCCAGAAAGGGATTCTCATTGGGAACGAGGGCAAGGCCCTGAAAAAAGTCGGCAGGGAATCCCGCCTGGATATGGAAAAGTTCTTCCAGAAAAAAGTGTTTTTAGAACTGCGGGTGAAAGTGAAAAAGGACTGGAGAAACAACGAGAGATTCATTAAAAATTTCGGATACCACTAAGCAAGATTAAGCATGGGAAACATAGTAGCCATTGTGGGAAGACCGAATGTGGGTAAGTCCACCTTCTTTAATCGCCTGACCGAAACCCGGCAGGCCATTGTGGATGAAGTGAGTGGAGTGACCCGAGACCGGCACTACGGAAAAGTGGTATGGAACGGTCAGGAATTCAGCATCATTGATACAGGTGGGTATGTGACCAGTTCGGATGATATATTCGAGGAAGAGATCCGCAAACAGGTATTGCTTGCCATGGAAGAAGCCGATGTGGTCGTATTCCTGGTGGACGTAATTTCCGGAATAACCGACCTGGATGAAACGGTGGCCGGCATACTTCGAAAGATTAATAAGCCCGTCCAGCTGGTGGTAAATAAGGTGGATAGCTCTCAACGTCTGTATGATGCCTCCGTATTCTATGGGCTGGGGCTGGGGGAATATTATCCGCTTTCCTCCATCAACGGAAGTGGTACCGGAGAGATGCTTGACAAACTTGTCACCCTCTTTGAGAAAACAGGAGAAGATGAAGCGGAGGAGGAAATTCCGAAAATTGCTGTAGTGGGAAGGCCCAATGTGGGTAAATCATCGCTGGTCAATGCCCTTATCGGTGAGGAACGGAACATTGTAACGCCCATATCGGGTACTACCAGGGATTCAATCCACACCAGGTATACCAAATATAAGCATGATTTTTACCTGGTGGATACAGCCGGTTTGCGAAAGAAGGGAAAGGTGAAGGAAGATCTGGAGTTTTATTCAGTCATGCGTTCGGTCAGGGCCATTGAACATGCCGATGTATGCATGCTGCTGATAGATGCCACCCTGGGTATTGAAGGACAGGATGTGAATATATTTCACCTTATTCAGCGAAACTGGAAAGGTGTGGTAGTGCTGGTCAATAAATGGGACCTGGTGGAAAAGGAGACCCTGACCATGAAGCAATTTGAGGAGCGGATTAAAAAGCGATTGGAACCCTTTGTGGATGTACCCGTCCTTTTTGTTTCTGCCCTCACAAAACAACGCATTCACAAGGCTTTGGAATTGACCATTGAGGTATATGAGAACCGCAAAAGCCGTATTCCCACCTCCCGCCTGAACGAAGTAATGCAACAGGCCATTGAGGAGTACCATCCCCCGGCAGTAAAGGGAAAATTCATTCGCATTAAATATGTGACCCAGCTACCCACACATGCACCAGCTTTTGCCTTCTATTGTAACCTGCCTCAGTATATCAGGGAGCCTTACAAGAGGTATCTGGAAAACCAGCTGCGTAAGCACTTTAATTTCAAAGGGGTTCCCATCAGGATCTTTATGAGAAAAAAATAGGCAGGATTTTTGTAGTATTGTAGATCAGATGCACCTGAGGCTGATGAAATGAGAAAAATTGGATATATCACCGGTATAGTATTGATGCTGATTGTTTCCTGCGAGAGGATCGTTCCGGAATACCCGGACGAACCTGTGGTGGATTACCAGTCATTCGGCTTTTATATCTCGGTGGACGAACTGGGGAATAAGAACCTGGTGGGAAGGCTAAGCTTTGATTTTACAGATGGTGACGGGAATGTGGGCTTTTACTCCCTCCCCGATTCCCTGGCCATTAACAAGCCCGATACGGTGAAGTACAATTTCTTTTTACATGTGCATGAGCTGCATGGCTATGAATATGTGCCCATCCCTGACGAAGACGGAGGCATACTGAAGTACCGGATCCCTTACCTTGACAAGCACCCCCTGAGCGGTACCATAGATCTGGATATTTATTATCCGGTGATCGTAAAAGACACCTTCTTCTATACTTTCTATATATACGACAGGGACTTTAACCGAAGCAATACGGATACCACCGATGTGATTGAATTAAGCGAGATCGATCTGGAAGAATAACAGAGCCTGGCTCCCGCTTAAAGCTTGATTCCCATAAACAATACATCATCGACCTGCTCCAGGTCTTCTTTCCAGAGAAAGAAATTGCTCTTGACGTAATTGTACTGCTCATCCATGGGTTTATCGTGTATATCCCTCAGCAGGTTCTTCAGTCTTACCATTTTGAATTTCCTGCCCAAGGGTCCTCCAAACTGGTCGGGATATCCGTCCGAAAACATATAAATGATATCCCCTTTGTTCAGATCGAATTCCTGGTCAATGAAATCTTTTTCTACCCGGTTATCATCCAGCTGGCCACCAATGGAACTTCTGCTGCCCTTCACATAGATTTGTTCTCCTCCCGAGTAGATGATGACAGGGCGCATGGCGGAACTCACTATGAACTTGTAATTGCGCATATCCACCTGGGCTACAATAATATCCATACCATCATTGGACCCACTGGTTTCCATGTTCTGGTTCAACGCCTCTCTCACTTCATTGTCAAGGGTGGTCAAAACCTCGGAAGGTCTCTGGATACCCGAGCGCAGGCAGATATCCTTAATGAGCGTGGTTCCTATCATGGACATAAACGCACCCGGAACACCATGCCCGGTTGAGTCGGCGCATACCACCATAAACTTGTGCTCATCGATCTTTTCATACCAGTAGAAGTCCCCACTCACGATATCCCGGGGCTGGTAAAAAACAAAACTGCCGGTGAAGGCATCATGTAATTTCTTGATGGGAGGCAAAATGCTGGCCTGGATCCGCTGTGCATAGTTAATGGAATCGGTAATATCCCGGTTTTTTATTTCGATCTCTTCCTTTTGCTGGACCACTTCACGGGTTCTTTCATCCAGCTGACGCTGCAGGTATTCCTGGATGGCCTTCTGATTGCGTTCCCTGATTTTAAAGATAACAAAGATGGTAGCCAGCACCAGTATAACTGCTGAAAGAATAAACCACCAGGCTTTCCAGATGGGGATCTTAACGGTGATATGAACGGATACAGCTTCGGTGGAACAATTTCCGTTGCCATCGCAGGCCTTTAATAAAAATGAATAGTCCCCGTCTTCCACGCGGCTGTAATAAGCATAGGTTTCACCTCCGCCGGAGATTTCCCTCCACTCATCCTCATATCCATCCAGTTTGTACCGGTAAGTCACCTGGTCCGGATTACTCAGGTTGATCCCCACAAAATCGATGCGAAGCCTGTAGCGGCCATACTTCAGTTTTATTTCCTGTTCCGGGTCATAAGGGACATCGGAGATATGCACCGATTTCAGACTGAGCCTCGGAGCAAGCGTATCTTCCCTGGCCTGGTAGGCATCGTACTGTATCACCCCTTCGTTGGTACCAAAGAACAATTTCCCATCCCCTGAGCTAAGTGCTGCATTCTCCCTAATATCGGAAGTAAATCCCGACTCTTTCCCATAGGTAGCTATGGTTCCTAGCCCGGGATCAATACGGCTGAGCCCATTCCGGTGCCCGATCCATACATAGCCCTTGGGATCAATTCCCATGGCATAGGTGTAATCATTCTTCAGGCCGGCAGCTGCATTGTACACATCGAGGCTTCCTTCATTAAAGTCAAACCTGATCACCCCGTCTCCATCTGTTCCGGCCCAGATTACTCCATTCGTCCCTTCTTCCAGGGTCTTGAACTCAAGCTTTGGCTTGCCTTCAATCAGGAATTGCTTCTCCGAGTTTACACTGACCAGCCCGCTTGTGGCTGTGGCCACCCAGGCAACGCCGTCGTGATCCACAAAAACATCGTTTATCTTGTTGTGAGGCAGCCCGTTTGCCGTACTGCGGCTCGTTCGGTTTCCTGTTTTCAGATTCAGGGTATACACCCCGTTATTGGTGGCTACAAAAATACTGTCCCCGTTTCCATCAATCGCATTCACAATGTTTTCCAGGGAGTTCCTTGAAACCACCAGTGAGTTCACCGTGTTACTGCCTTCCCTCTTTACAAACAGTCCGCTCCGTGAGGTTCCCATGTACAGATTGCGCTCCTGATCCATGTAAAGGGCCGTGATCCGGTCATCCGGAACACCGTTTTCAAAGCCCAGGTAAGAAATCTCTTCTGAAGCCTTTTCAGAAGAATACCCGAGGCGTCCCCGGCCGCCAAACCAGTATTCATCCCCCCGGTAGCATATCGAATTTACATCGGCGAAAGGCTCTTCCTGCCACGGGTTAAAAAAAGTAAAGGCCTGATCGCGCAACACCGCTATCCCGCTTCCCTGGGATGAAAACCACTGATTGCCTTCCTTGTCAATGAAAATATGACTGATGTACTGGTGTGGAATTCCCGTATCCACATTAAGAAAGATGAAGGATCCCGGGATTCCGTTTTCATCCAGTTCAATCCTGTATATTCCCTTTCCAAAATCATTGACCCAAACCCTTCTGCTTCCGTCAAACCTGATGGAAGAGACGCTGGCATATGCCAGGCCTGAATCCTCCACAAGTTTCTCTACCACATAAGCATCCGGATCGTATCCTGTTCCCTCCAGCCTGAACAGGCCTTCATCTTCAGTGCCCACCCAGTACTCATTTTCATTGATTCCCGGTACAATTTCCATTATCCCCATGTATTCCAGGTCTGCAATCGCTCCGGTTTGAATATAGGTCTCCAGGCTGCTATCGTAGCGATAAATAAGCATTCCCATATTCGTTCCTACCAACAGGTGGCCCTGAGAAGTCTGCTGGAAATCGTAGAGAACCTTTCCTGCAAAGGGATCGGCCGGATCGGCCGGATCACCCGCATGTATGATTTGCAGATTGGGACTGATAACCAGCAGGCCCGTTTGCTGACATAGCACCAGGATGTTGCCGGATGCATCTTCCCTGATGGCCGATATTTTTGATCGCAGATTGTCCCCTTCCACACCCGGATCAATCCGCGTGAACCGGCCATCCTCAAGAACAGATAACAATCCATTTTCGTGTCCGAACCACAGTCTGTCCCTGGAATCCATTAAGCTGGTATGTGCTATACTCTGGGGAATTGAATCCCCCTTGAAATCCTGTTCAAACACCCTGCCATCAAACCTGCAAAGTCCCTGAGAGGTCCCGATCCATAAAAATCCCATGGGATCCTGATTGATGGTATATGCAAAATTATCACACATCCCCTCCGGTAAACCATAGGTAAAAAACTGGTAAGTCTGAGCTGATCCAATGTAGGAAAGCAGGGCGATAGTTAGCAGGGCCGTAAACCTTTTCACTCGGTATTGATTAGTTTTTGTTTATTCTATGGGGATGAATTCTACCTCTCCCCTGTATTTCGGTACCCCTCCAATGGGGATGGTATAAAATGGCATGGCCTCATCATACTGATTGCGTACATTGACCACCACATTGTTGTTCCTTACCAGGTTCCTGGCTTTAACGAACCTGAAATCAAAGGAGGTACCTATCTCTTCCTCCTGGATCGTAAGTTTTCCTTCAATCCAGTTATCTTCACCCGACACCTCCAGCGACTGTCCCTGCCGCTGTACCGAGATCGCCATAATGTCCCCGTCAAAATCCCAGTCAAAATTCGATACTTTCACCCAGATAGTTCCGGTCTCCACATAGGGATAGATATGGGCTACCTCCTGGTTATCATTATGCATACGGAAGGAATACTCATAGGCGAATGCATTGGAACCTTCAATGGGCCGGTTCTGATTGTCACTGGTACTCAGGAAATAGCGATACATGTTCCCGTCATCGCCGGAAACCCCTTCACATATTATTTTGAAAATATGGCCCTTATAGTAATCCACATACTCGCCCTGTGCAGGATTAAAAGGGCCAAATGAATACCATCCGTTGTCGTAGCGTGGATTTTCAGTGAATGCACGGGAGGCAAGAAGGGTTCCGCTCTTGTAATTGCCAAAGGGATTCGTCTCCTTGGCATCGTCGTCGGTCCAGTTGCCCTCACCGCCAAAAACTTCATACACGCAGCGGGTGTCAAATACACCGGCAATCTCATCTATCTCCCCCCCTGTATCGGGATCGAAGACCCGGATGAAAAAAGGTTCATCGTATTCCTCGGGGATCAGGAAGAAAAACGCCTGTGAGAAATCATCGTCCCCCCAACTGGTTTCGGCCTTTAAACCAAAGGTCATTAAATAAGGTATATTCTCCTCCACGTTCGGAACAGGCTGGCCAAATCCTAACACACTAACAAATAATAATACAGTCACATATTTAAACCTATCCATCTTCTCAAATTTTCTATACTGATTAAAAATATGCAAAATTCATGCAAGTTTAAATAAGAGTTATTAAAGACCTGTAAGAGACTTTTCTGGTTGCACCACTACAATGTCTTTAAAATTCACTTTGATGTCAGGTTCATCCCTTCGGTTCTGCGTCCGTTCTTCCACACCAAGGATGACTCTGTACTTACCCGGATAATAATAGGTATGTGTGGTCTGGATGCCCTGTCCAAAGGTCCCGTCTCCAAACTCCCAGAGGTACCTTCCCACATTAAAGCCAGGCAGGTAAGTCTCTGAACCATCGAACTGAACCGGGGTATTTACAGTTACCGTATCGGGACAGCGGATGACCGCCTGTTCATTCAACTTAATGGTCAGGGTCTTGAATGTCTGGGGCTCAAGCAAGGTATCCAGCTGAATATCAAACACATTCAGTTTCAGCTTATAGGTTCCGGGTTCGGGAAACTTATAGATGATTTCATGACCGGGAACTTCCAGGGTATCGTTGATCACCCATGAATACCTGAACAGCTCTGTATCCACCGTATCCAGCTTGCGGTCGTAAATCTTATACTTATAATAGGTCTTCTTGATGGGCTGGGGGGATTCAAATTCAGGAATATCGGTATTGAATGCAAAAATCTCTTTGGAGCCGCTCCCCTTGTTACTGGTTAGAAAGCCACTCTTAAAATCTTCTTTGAAATAGATGTGGTATTCATCGGAAAGGCTGTTAAAAGGAGCTCCCAGCTTGATGGCAGCGGACCATTCCCCCTGCACAATGGCTGTCTGGAACAGGTCGAAACCGGCTACATTTCCATCATGGCCATCCGATGAAAAGTAGAGCCGGCCCGAGGGATGGATATAGGGGTATAGCTCATGTCCTTCTGAATTCACGGCTGGTCCCAGGTTTTCGGGTTCGCTCCAGGATCCTCCTTTCAACTGGCTTCTGTAGATGTCAAATCCACCCAGGCCGTCCTCGTAGTTAGCGGCAAAGTAAAGGGTTTTCCCATCCTTGGAGAGTGCAGGGGAAAAGAGCCACGCAAAATCATCGTTATGGGCATAGGCCCGGATGTTGGTCCATTTGTCATCTACCCTTTCTGCAAAATAGAGTCCCAGCGGATCGTAGTCCCTGTTCACCCCGGAAGGCCGCTGTTGTGCAAAAACCATGGTTTTAAAGTCTCCCGAGAAAGAAACCGGGCCCTCATGACGCTGAGAAACCAGGGCATCGATAAAGGGCTTTTTCTGTCCCCCTTCCTTGTACTGGAATATGGTGAAGAGCCGCCGGCCCTCTGCATCGGTGGGACTGCTGGCACCCACGCTGGTGGATTCGGTTATATATACCACCCCATCCTCGTAAGGTACTGCTGCAGCTTCATCCATTCCGGTGGAGATCCGCGTATGCTTGCGTACCCTGTAATAGTCCTGTCCCACAGCCAGGGGCAGCAGGATCAGAAGAATGGATATGGTCAGGATCGCCTTTTTCATGTCTTAAAAATAAAAGGGATCATCGGGTATGGTCTTAATCACAGGCCTGAGCTCCCAGCGAAGCACAATCTCGTGGCTCCCGCCCAGTGCCGAGCTGACCAGACCCGTATTAAAGGTGTATGCATATCCCACCAGCCATTGGGGGTTGACCTGGAAATTAAGCAGGGCAATGACAAAATTAGGGTAATCGTAGGCCCCGCCGATAAAAACCCTTGAGTCCATCAGTCCAACATTCATGCTTGCTTTAAAAGATGAAAAGGCTTTGTTGTAATCGATCATCAAAGAAGGCTTCAGCTTAAAGGCCCTGCTGATATCGAAGAGGTAGGCCCCTGAAAGAATCACCCGGTAGTCCTCCGCATTCACCGAACCTATGGGCTCCCCTTCCAGTGGGACCGAGAGTAACTCGGGCACCGAAAGTCCCACGAAATATTTATCTGTATAATAAAGTACCCCTGTCCCGAAGTTGGGGAACCAGCGCTGGTAACTCTCCGAGTTGAAGAGCGGATCGCCCGGATCCCGGACGGGAATTCCGCTCAGGCTGCTGTTCAGGGCATACATCCCTGCCGACAATCCAAAAGAGAGTCTTCCGCTTCCCAGGTAGATCCGGTACGCATAGGTGGACATAATGCAATACAGGTTCTGGGAGGGTTCTGTTTTTCTATAGGCAACGATGCCACCTATTGCTACTTTGGAGTTGCCCACCGGAGTATGCATATTCAGCTGCATATCCTGTGGACCCACTGCTCCATAAAGTTTCGAGCGGTAGAGTGAACTGACACTGATGGCATCCCGGAATCCGGAAAATGCCGGGTTGATGGTGGTCCAGGTCAGGTGGTAGTTGCTTACGGAAGGCACAAGAGTGTACTGAGAATAGCCGGTGAAAGCCATCAGAGCAAACATAGATATGAGCAGGACCTTTCGCATTAGTTAATCATCCCTTAAAACAACCACATAATCTTCATAGGGATATTTTGTCCCATCTTTAATATATTCCACCGCATAGTAATACGTGCCACTGGGTACGAGGGTTCCATTTTTAGACCTGCCATCCCATACCACCAGTTCATCCTCCCGTAAATCCACGATCAGTCCGGGAATCACATCCAGTTCATCCACATCTTCGTTGGTCACTGTCTTCACCGTATTCCCCAGGGAATTATAGAAGGTAATTGTAAATTCATCTGCATAGCTCATTCCCCGCATGATGAAATATTCGTTATCCAGATCCCCGTTGGGCGAGAATCCCTGGTACCTTTTCACCTCGGTGCGTGTGATCACTTTAAAAGTATCCATTGCAATGCACTTACCCTCATCTTCACCATTTGTTACTGTCCATCTAAATGTATTCTCCACATTCAGCCCCAGGTAGCGGGCCATGGTGACAGGTGAATTGGGATCTTCAATGTTCGGCCCCGCAGGATCTACAGTCCAGATTCCGGTTCCTGCATTGGGCGGTGTTGCTCTCAGTTCCACCTGATTGATTAAAAACAAAAGGGTATCCCCACCCACATCCGGTTGCTCGGGTTGCTCAAAATAATAGAGATCGATGGAATCGGATCCCGAACAGACTCCTGCCGTGCTTGTAAAGGTAGCTTTGTAGGTTCCAAAGGCTTCTGAAATATACGGAATGGATATGGCATAGCCATTTCCTGATGTTGGAGATTCTGAAATGTAGTCTGAAGGTGCAAAGGTCCATACTCCGTTCCCGCGATCGGGATAGGCCGCCAGCTCTATGGTTGTGCCGCATACCTTGGAGCTTTCCCTGGCTGCATCATCCACGGTGATCACCGGATCAGGGGTCCGGAAGACCTTAATGGGCACCTGGCCCGAAAGCTGTTCCGGTGGAGCCTCACACTCAAATCGTCCTGTCACAGAACGGTAGACAATTCTTCCGGGGGTATAAGTAAATTGGGTGCTGTCGGAGTCTGTATGCAGTGTCACCTCCACTTCCCCATCTTCGTTCAATAAAGAGGGTCCATGCAGGGAGGTGTTGACTCCATCATCCAGATAAATCTCCCAGGGAGTAATGTAGGTGTTCAGGCCTTCCATATTCAGATCCACATTCAGCAGTACATCCGTTTCACAGGACCTGGGAATATCCCCTGAAAGGATTCCTTCCGGCAACTGCATTACGGTGATCAGCATGGTGTTGGAGGTATCGGTACATGCTCCGATCTTGACTTCACGCTCAAACTGGTAAACTTGTTGAATATCAAAAATATCATAGCTGTAATTCTGACCATAGGGTCCGGGCAGATCAGCTCCTGTTTGCGCATCCCTCCATGTATAGGCTGGAATAAGGCCTTCTTCACCTGCAGGTGCCGCCCCGGGAACTTCCTTGCTTGAATTGAAACACACCGAATCCACCGGATCAATGGCATTGCCTGTAATCCCTGTATGGACCTCAATATGTACGGGAATGGAGAAATCCCGGCACACATTGCCAGGACCACTGTAGACCCTTCGCCTGAACCAACGATCGGCATCGCCGGTCAGTTCCGGACGATCCAGGTAATCCCTTCCAATGGCTCCATCAATATCACTGTATTCCCCGGGGCTGGCTGCTCCGGAAGCCATCTGCCACTGGTAAATCCAGGAGTCATCTCCTCCGATGGGTGTGGAACCGCCTGTTTCATTCTGGGTCAGGTCTTCCAGAAAATCATCCTCACACAGAACACTGTCGGAGGTGGTAATTAAATTATTAGCAATGGGAGGCAACACATTAATGACCACCTCATTGCCGGGATCAGTACACACATTCCTGTTCACTCCACCTGCACCTACCACCCTTCGGTACCAGGTGGTATCCCCATCCATTACTCCAGGATCAAAATCGATCTTCACAAAACTTGTATCGGTCACCGCGGTCCATCCGCCGGATTTAGTCATGGCTTCCCAGCTGTATGAGAAGAGCATATCGTCGTATCCCCCGGTGGGATCGGATCCGGTGAGCGTTTCCGCATTGTCGTCGGTACAAACTGTCTGTGTTTCGGAAATGGTATTGTTATCAATTAAGCGGATATTGAGTATCTCCACATAGCCGGCCGTATCCACACAGGCATTGTCGCTTCCCGACAGTACAATCCTGCTGAAATAGGCATCCTGTGTCTGTGCCTGGGGCTGGTAAGATTCAGAAGTGGCCCCGGGAATATCAGACCAGCTGCCGGCATCTGTGGATGTGATCCACTGGTAACGGATATCTCCCTGGTCCCCTTCTCCAGGCGAAACACCCCCCTGGCTGGATAAGAGCTCGGGAAGCTCCGTATTATAACATACTGTATCATTGTCCTCTATCTGGAAAGTAATGTGCTTTTCCCATACTTTCACATTCAGGGCACTGGATGTATCCACACATACCCCGGATTTTGCAATTCTGTAAAAATCAGTGGTGGCGGTCAGCCCGGGAGACTGGTAGGCGGAATCTGTATAATCCCCATCCACAGTGGTCATGCCCGATCCCTCATCCTTTTTCCATATATAATGGAAGTCTCTGGGGCCGGAGGGGCCACCTCCAATTAGCGCTGAAGGCTCAAACAATTCCGGAGCATTTCCGGAACAAACTGTATCCGGGGCTGAGATGGTATTGTTTGTAATCCCGGGATGAACGTAAACTGCAATGCGGAAACTGGTGTCGTTGGGAAGAAGACCCGAGGTGACAATTCGCCGGAAATAGGTAGTGTCGGATAAAAGCCCCGGAAAATAGTAATTTTGCTGATCCACCACACCAGGACCGCCCGGGGCTGCTAACCATTCATTCTGGGTGCTGGAACTATCCACCCACAAATAGGTGTATCCCTCTTCCGGTCCGTCCCCTCCCCTGGGTTCAGCAGCAAGCAAGGGAAGAGGTAGCATATCTGAACAAACTCTAAATTCATTGGGTACCGGGTTAAATATAAATCCCCGGATGGGTGCAAACAAGCCATATTTCTCCCCGGGACCGGTACCATCCGTTGCCCCAAAAGGGGTGTTGAAATTGTACTTTCCTGCCAATCCCTTATCATCCACCATGCTAAGCTCAGAGTGCTCATCCTCGATCCCTGACAGCCAATAGGCTCCACCTCCGCCACCACCACCCGGTCCGGTGGCCACGGCTCCAATGGTATTGCCTCCGTTTCCACCCCTGGCAGACAGGTTTAACAAGGTTCTGTACCCATTCACGTCGAGCACTATACAACCTCCGCCGCCGCCACCACCGGCAGCGCCTTCCGCATCGTCCGCATCCATTCCATCTGCCCGAATGTAGCGATCATTCCCGATAATGCTATCCGCTACAATGACCACCAGGCCTCCCCCATTCCCTCCATCGGAGGTAAAGATACCAGGCCTTCTGGTTCCGGTTCCACCCCCACCTCCAAAAGAGATGCGATCGTACCGATTCGAATTAATATTTATATCGTTGTAGTAATTGGAGAAGTAATTATGCAGGTTCAATGAGAATCCTCCCTGTCCCCCCGGATCAGTCAGCCCCGCAGCACACTGGTCGGATTCATAACCTCCCATTCCACCGCCATAGAAGTTGGAACCTCCGCCCCCTCCTGAGAAGAGACCATTGCCTCCACCTCCCCCATTAATATTTTTCACCCGGCCCCGCAGCCGGTTAAAACCAGCATCGGTGTTACCTTCTCCCTTCTTACCTGCGCTGTAATTATCCATGTGATAAAACAGGCTGTCAAGTACACTCATATTTTCGGAGCTACAGCCATATAAATAATCATGATCTTCCGAGGCCCCTCTCAAGCCCATCCCCGAAGCATCAATATCCCCATTCAGCTCCAGTACACCTACAAACAGGGTGATCACTCCTCCCTTAGTCCCATCCCAGGGATCAGCTGTCAGTCCGGAGGCTTTCACCTTTGCATTCCGGTAAGACGGAACTCTTATCAACTGGGCCATTTCACCCTCCCGCATGGGCTTGATATGGGGGGTAATCTTATTGTTAAATACCACCACCTTTCCGGGTGCGTAGATCTCATTGATAATTAGAAAGGCATACCTGCCCGTATTTCCGGGATTCAGTGAATCCCCCCCGATGTCTTCGAATTCGTCAAAGAAGCCTGTAGCAGTATCCTCCACGATCTTAGCCCCTTTCACAAAGTAGAGCATAACGGTATCATTTTCATTGAATCCGGTAAGATCACTTACGATCACCGAGTCCACGTCATTCTCTTCCAGGCAAAAAATGCTTTCAACTGCTGTATAGGTGTTTATAACACCTTCGATGGAAATGGGAGCATAAGACTGGGAAAAACCCTGCTGAAATGCCAGGGAAAATAGAATAGCAAGCAGATATATACTTCTATTTAAGTACAAGTCCGGGGTCCTCAGATTTTTATTTCAGAGCCCAAGATAACAATTATAAGTACGCTCGGGCTTCCGTATAATTCATTTGAACGTAAGATTTTTCAATAAGTTCTATCTTTTTTCAACCGTACGCGGAAGCTCAATATAAAAGGTGGTTCCCACATCCAGAACTGTTTCGTACCAGATCCGTCCACCAAGCGATCTGATGATGTTGTAAGAGATGGCCAGGCCCATGCCCATCCCTCCCGATTTGGTGGTAAAATTAGGCTGGAACAACTTGTCCCTGATGGCCTCCGGGATCCCTTTCCCGTTATCACTTATGGTGATCCGTGCAATTCCGTCTTCTTCCTCCTGAAGCTTGATCCTGATCACTCCGTTCCTGCCGTCGGGAATAGACTGCAGCCCATTCTTAACCAGGTTGATGAATACCCTCATCAATTGCTCCTTATCGGCAAATACTTCCACCTTCTTCAGCGGACCCAGATCGAGGGTGATGCGTGTCTTTTCAGTGCTTTCAAAAAGCTGGCGCAGGTTTTTCAGCTTGGAGACCAGGTTAACCCGTGTATTTCTTGCCCTGGGCATTTTTGCGAAATCGGAAAATTCGTTGGCAATGGCAGAGAGGGAGTCGATCTGTTCAATCAAAGTTGCCGAAATCCTGTTTACCAGGACAGGATCGTCCTTTCCCTCCTCCAGAATTCGATGAAGGTGCTGCACATTCAGCTTCATGGGAGTAAGTGGATTCTTGATTTCATGGGCAATCTGCTTGGCCATCTCCCGCCAGGCCGATTCCCGTTCCGATACTGCCAGCAGTCCGGCACTTCGTTCCAGTTCCTTGACCATGTAATTGTATTCTTCCACCAATCCCCTGATTTCATCGCTTCGGCCGTAATGGATCATTTCATTCTTTTCACTCAGGCTCACCTGGGCAATCCGGTTCTGAATCATTCTCAGGGGTTGAGTGATCCGGTCAGCCAGGATCACGCTTACAAGCAGGATCACCAGCATGAGGATCATATATATATTTATAACTGCCACCACCAGGTTGGTTACATCCCGGGTAAGGGCTCCCGATTGCGTGAAGTAAGGCAGGTTCAGGTAGGCCAGGAACTTGTTTTCGCTATTCAGCAAAGGAACATATGCAGAAATATACCTCATCTCCCCGATATGCTCGTTGTGAATAAACTCCGAAGCGTTACCCGCAGAGAGGTTTTCAAATACCAGCCTGTTCATCCGCCGGCTCAGCAATTGCCGGTTAAAGATCTCTGAACGCGAGGTAGCCAGCAGGGTGCCCTCCTCGTCGTAAAGGTTTATGTCTGAGTAAAAAACGTTGGAGAATTTAATCAGCAATTCATCCAGGTTATAGTAACTCTCAGAGGACCAATTCTGAAGATCTTCTTCATATTCCACCTTATGTATCAGCTCAATATACACCGAGCGCATGGTATTCCGAAGGGTGTCGTTATGCTTTACCCTGTATTGCTGTACAATAAAATATATGGTTCCTGAACAGATCAGCAAGAAGGTAAAGAAAAGGATCCCCACCATGGAATACTGGATTCTGTTTTTGAAGTTCCAGTTAAAAGTGGGACTGAATACCCGTACGGTGGTGGTCAGGTAGACCAGGGACAGCAGGAGAAAATTTAGCGCAAAAATATAGGAGAAGGAGATCAGGTTATCCACCAGGGTAACTGTTGGACTTCCAACTATGATGGTATTCCGCTCGTCCACATTATAGATGCTGTGATCGTATTTATCGAGGGTTATGCTCTCAAATGTTTCATCCATGCCGGTATAGAAATCACAGCTTCTTCTGTAAGGGTAATCCCCATCCTGGGTGATGAGTTGTCCGTCGTTATATTTGGCAAATGAGAAATCAGCATTTGTGAATGATCTGAAATCATCATCCAGCAAGAGTTCGGGGTAACCAAGCTCTTCGGAAAGAATCTTAGAATCCAGCTCAATATAAACCCGGTGCTCACTTTCAGCCCGGAAATAAGGAATGGAACCCAGGTAGGATATTTTGCCGTTCAGGTTATCCAGGAAATAGAAATCACTGCCCGCTATCTCAATCCCGCTCTCCAGGATCATTTCTTCAAAGAACTCATAACAATGGTACAATCTATCCACCGGAGGTTCCACATACAGGCTATCGGCAGGCCGGCATACGGTTACCCTCAGATCGTATTTGGTCCAGTAGCCGGACAGGTAATTGCGACGAAGCCGGTCAGCCACCTGCTCGGTAGCGATGTAGCGCCGGTTCATATATTGTGCAAATACCGAATCATTCCGGATGGCCATGGACATCTCACTGAATAGCATTTCAGCCACAGGATCGTGTTCCGAAGAAAGTTTTACCAGTTCTACCTCCCTTTGTCTCTCTATCTTTAGCTTGTTATACTGCTGCAGGCGGATAGTCATGAATACCGATATAAATATGAGCAGGAAAATGAAGCGGGAAAAGGGAATCCGGCCGGTGTGATGGTACCTGAGGTACAGATGCCCACCCAGCAAAAGGAGGATGGCCACCCAGCTGGTCCATGAGCCATAGTTTCCGGGAAGTACCAGGGCTCCCGCCATAACCAGCGACATGGCAATGGATCCGCTTAATAAAACATACTCGGAAGATTCCGGCCAGAGCACAATGGCTTTATCCATAATCAGCCCGAGTATGACGAACCAGGTGATGATCACGAACAATCCGGCTACCGTATATCCGGAAAAGGTGGTTACTCTGTGAGCCTCAAAGGAAATACCGGAATCCAGTATCAGAACCGATATAAGCTGATCGATGAAAAGCAGAAGCAGCGCAGAGGCTGCAAAAAGCAGGATGGAGCTTAGCCTTTTCATGCCTTTTGACAAAAGTGCCTCAAAGTTTCCATACAGGTAATAGAGTGCCGTCAGGGCAAGGGCCGAAACTGAAAAAACGATCATGGATCCCAGGGAAGGAAAATAGCGGGAGGCAAGTACTTCCGGCTGGAAAAGATCGGAGGAAGTGAGAAGCGCAGGAAAAGAAAATTTCAAAACTGCAAAGGCCAATCCCACAATTACACCAGTGATTATTCCGATCCAGATATACCTTCCCCTGGTAGAAGCCTGTTTCAGAATGATGCAAAAGGCTGCAAATAACAGGATGATGAAAAATAGGAGACTGGACAGAGCTATGGCCTTCAGTCCTTTGTGCACCATATCTGATTCACTGAAATCCAGGGAGAAGAGATAGGCACCGTCTTCATTGTAAACGGGCTCGCTACCTTCCGATTCAAGAAACTCAATGGCCACATCCTCATCCAGCTTAAAATCGTGTTGAAATCCATTGATGAGCACATTATTCTGGAAGGGGAAATGGGTTTTTATTTCGATCATTCCCACCAGTTTGCTTCCATTTATCTGCCTTACCACCGTCACATAATCTGCATTCCTCAATGAGGTGAACGGGAGGTTGAAGCGGGGCCTCCAACTGCTGGTAACAGGCACAGCATGATCCGACCAGTATTTCAAAACTCCCTGATCATAGAAGAAAATGGATATCCCCTGCCTGGTGGCAAGATCCTGGTATTTAGACGAATTCCTGTCCAGAACTTCCATGGGGGCTTCTCCGGCAAAAAGTTGTTCCAATTTATGGAATTCTTTCTTTAACAGGCCTTCCTTCCTGTGTAAAACCCTTTCAAATTGTCGGGCATCTTTATGGGTGTAGCCTTCATCCCGGTAGCGTCTGCCCGCCATGATCCCTGTAAGCAGGAATATCAGAGCCAGCACCAACAACACCATGCCCCTGGGGGCGGCTGACGAACTGCTATGTTGCTCCTTCTCCATAGGCTAAGATCAGGCGTGATGATAGGGTTCTCCCTTTAGAATCGTAAATGCCCTGTACAACTGTTCCATAAACAAAAGGCGTACCAACTGGTGCGAGAAAGTAAGTTTCGATAAGGATAGTTTGGCATTGGCACGCTGGTATACCTTCTCAGAAAACCCATAGGGACCTCCTATTACAAATAATAGCTGGTTTACCCTGCCCTCCAGGGAGTTAATATATTCAGCAAAGGAAATGGAATCATGCTCTTTTCCTCTTTCATCCAGCAAAATCACATGGTCGGAAGCCCTGATACGCTTAAGTATACCGATTCCTTCCTGTTCCTGCACCTCCTTCATGGTCATGTTCCTTGTATTTTTCAGATCGGGAATGGTTTCAATTTTAAATGGCACATACCGGATCACTCTTTTTCTGAAAAGCTCAATCCCCTCTTTTATAAAGGAGTCTCTGGTCTTGCCGCTTTCTATCAGAGTGATTCGCATCTGAAATTTATCTACAGGTTTTTTGTATCTTTCAGGCCAATAAAGCAATGGCCTGAAAGTTGTAGTGATATACAAACATAATCGATATTTGGATAAAGTGATAACGAGGTTAATAACAATTTTCATCCTGCAGGGGCTGGTCATGCTGCCCTTGCCGGCACAGACTGTTCCAGGCAAGCTGGCGAAAGCTATTGAAGAGGGAAACGCTGCAGGCATGGCTGTTTTCTTCCACCAGAGCCTGGAGATGACCATCCTTGATAAAGATTATGAGACCAGCAAAAATCAGGCAACCAGGATCATGGAAAATTTCTTCAGGGATCACCAGCCCAGCGCTTTTAGAATATCTTTTGAAGGTACCAAAGCGCAATCAAAATACGCCATCGGAACACTGACCACCCCTGAAGAAAGCTTCAGGGTGAACCTGTTTTTCATGAATAAGGATGACAAGCGCCTGATTTACTATCTGAGCATTGAAAAAGAGTCCCAGTATGAACTCAATCCATGACCTTGATCTATCCATCGACCTGTGGTTCCAGGAGGATATTAGCGAAGGAGACCACACCACTTTCAGCACCATTCCATCAAGCGCATCCGGATCAGCAGAACTCCTTGTAAAAGAAGAAGGCATCCTGGCAGGAGTTGCCATTGCTCAGCGCATATTCAAACGATTTGATCCTCAGATCGGATTTGAGTTGTTTATTGAAGACGGAAGTGAGATACACATGGGAGAGGTGGCCTTCAGGGTGTCGGGGAAGGTACATTCCCTGCTTCAGTGCGAACGCCTGGTACTGAATGTAATGCAGCGCATGAGCGGGATCGCCACCACTACCAGGAAGTATGTAAAACTTCTGGAAGGGACCGGGACAAAGATCCTGGATACCCGGAAAACCACCCCTGGAATGCGCTTGCTCGAGAAAATAGCCGTTAAACTGGGAGGAGGTATGAACCACCGTTTCGGGCTCTATGACATGATCCTTATCAAGGACAATCACATTGACTTTGCCGGAGGGATTGAACAGGCCATTCTTGGGACCAAATCCTACCTGGCTGAAAAATCCCTGGAGCTGGATATCATTGTGGAAGCCCGCTCTCTTGAAGACATAGAGAAGATTCTGGCCATGGGGGGCATTCGCAGGATCTTGCTGGATAACTTCTCCGTGGAACTAACCCGCGAAGCTGTAAAGCTCATCAGCCACCGGGTGGAGACGGAGTCCTCGGGAGGGATCACCCGGGAGACCATCCGTGCCTACGCAGAATGCGGGATCGACTATATTTCGGTGGGAGCCCTGACTCATCAGATTAACAGCCTGGACCTGAGTTTGAAAAAGGTGAATGGTGGATGGTGACCGACTATCGACTACTTACGGTCAGGCTCGCGCCCTGAGTTTTTCAATCTGAGCTTTGAGTACCCCTGTCTTGACCTCTGCATCGTCCATTTTCTGCCGTTCTTTTTCCACCACCTGTTCAGGTGCATTCTGAACAAAGCGCTCGTTACTCAGCTTTTTACTTACACTCCTCAGAAACCCTTCCGTATATTCAAGTTCCGATTGCAGTTTTGCAATCTCCTCATCCACATTTACCATATCTCCCACCGGAACAAAATACTCCACGTTCTTCACGATAAAAGAAACTGAATTGCCCGGATCTTCGGTCACCTGGGATATTTCAGCAAGATTAGCAAGCTTTATAATTACGGGTTCGGTTCTGCCATGATAGATGCCGTTTTCCGAAGAACGGACCATCAGTTGCAAGGCTTCCTTTGGAGGGATGTTTTTATCCTTTCGGATACTTCGGACCTGTGTTACCACCTCTTTCAGGTCTTCAAACTGCTTGATCAGCTTTTTGTTGTATTTCTCCGGAGCAGGCATGGGAGATATCATCAGGCTCTCCCCCTCTTCCCGGGGACTGATCAACTGCCATATTTCCTCGGTGATAAAGGGCATAAAAGGATGCAGCATATGCAGCAGCTGATCGATAAATCCAATGGTTCGTTTGTAGCTAAGTTCATCAATGGGTGCCTCATAGGCAGGTTTAATGAGCTCCAGGTACCAGGAAGAGAACTCATCCCAAAACAGCTTATACACAATCATCAGGGCATCGGATATCCGGTACTTCTTAAACTGATTCTCCACCTTCTGAAAAGCCCTGTCAATTTTAGCCTCCAGCCAATCCACAGCCTCAGCGGAGTGGGCCGGTTGGTCCAGGTCAGGATCCACTTTCCAGCTCTTGATCAGGCGGAAGGCATTCCAGATCTTGTTGCTGAAATTGCGTCCCTGTTCGGTAAGTCCCTCATCAAACAGGAGGTCATTCCCAGCAGGTGAACAGAGCAACATGCCTACCCTTACGCCGTCGGCACTGTATTTCTTCATCAGCTCGATGGGATCGGGAGAATTGCCCAGGGATTTGGACATTTTTCTGCGCTTGCTGTCCCTCACTATGCCTGTCAGGTACACCGTATCGAATGGCTTCTGATTACGGTACTCGTATCCGGCAATGATCATACGGGCTACCCAGAAAAAAAGGATCTCCGGGGCAGTGACCAGATCATTGGTGGGATAATAGTAGTTAATATCCGTGTTGTCGGGATGGCGAATTCCGTCAAAGACCGAAATGGGCCATAACCAGGAAGAGAACCAGGTATCGAGTACATCCTCATCCTGTCTCAGTCCGCTAAGTTCAAGAGTGTTATCGCCGGTTCTTTCCCTGGCCAGAGCGAGCGCCTCATCAGCGGATTCGGCCACTACATAATCCTTGGGCCCGGAACCGTAAAAATAGGCCGGGATCCGGTGTCCCCACCACAATTGCCTGGAGATACACCAATCCTTTACATTCTCCATCCAGTGCCTGTAAGTATTCTTGAATTTTGAGGGCTGGAGCTGAACGTGATCATTAAGTACATTTTCCAGTGCCGGCTCACTAAGCTCCTTCATTTTCATAAACCACTGGAGGCTCAGCTTGGGTTCAATAACCGCATCGGTTCGCTCCGAAAATCCCACCTTATTGATATAGTCTTCTGTCTTCTCCAGATTTTCTGCCTGTTCCAGTGCAGGAATGATCAGGTCCCTGGCCTTAAAACGGTCTTCACCCACCAGGATCTGTGCAGCTTCATTTAAGGTTCCGTTGTCGTTAAAAATATCGATGGACTCCAGGTTGTGCTTGATTCCCAGTTCATAATCGTTGATGTCATGGGCAGGAGTAATCTTCAGAGCTCCCGTACCAAATTCACGGTCCACATATTCATCCACAATAACGGGAACCGGTCGATTTACCAGGGGGACCAGGACCTTCTTCCCATGAAATCTTATAAAACGTTCGTCTTCAGGATGTACACATACAGCAGTATCTCCAAGGATGGTTTCGGGACGGGTGGTGGCAATGGTAATATACTCATCCTCTCCTTCTACCCGGTACCTTATATAATATAGCTTTGATTGTACTTCGCGGTACACCACTTCCTCATCGGAAACCGCTGTAAGGGCCTGCGGATCCCAGTTCACCATTCGTACTCCCCGGTAAATCCTGCCCTTATTAAACAGATCCACAAATACCTTTATCACACTTTCAGAAAGGGCTTCATCCATGGTAAAGCGTGTACGGTCCCAGTCGCAGGAAGCACCCAGCTTTTTTAGTTGCTCCAGGATAATCCCCCCGTGCTTTTCCTTCCATTCCCAGGCATGTTGAAGGAATTCTTCCCGGGTGAGATCCGTTTTATGTATGCCTTTTTCTGCCAGCATATTTACTACCCTGGCCTCGGTTGCGATGGAGGCATGATCGGTACCCGGAACCCACAAAGCATTCTTCCCCTGCATCCGCGCCCGGCGTATTAAAACATCCTGAAGAGTATTGTTAAGCATATGCCCCATATGAAGCACCCCGGTTACATTGGGCGGAGGGATTACAATACAATAGGGCTCTCTTTCATCGGGAGTGCTTTTAAAAAATTCATGGGCTGTCCAGTAGGAGTACCATTTGTCCTCCACACTGGCCGGATCGTATTTGGAAGGAATATTCATAGTTAATTATTGTAATGGACGTTTCATCTTGCTCATATATGGTGTCTGATAGCTGCTTTTTTACGTGAGTGCAAAAATAGTAAAAATAACTCTCTGAGTGAGTTCACCGACGTAGAAATGCCGTTCACCGAATTTTACCGAGAAATCCCTCAGAAAACTCAAAAAACCAAAAAAGTTTTCATATTATTGCCGAAAACCTCAATACCTGTGGAAGTCAGAGAACGAATAATAATTGAATCGGGCCAATTGTTTGGCAAATATGGAATCAGGAGCATGACCATGGACGCACTTGCAGAAGAAATGGGAATCTCCAAACGTACCATATATGAGCGTTTTAAAGACAAGGATACGCTGCTGATGGAAGTGATCAGGTACTATAAGACCCAGACTAATGAAAAGGCTTATGAGTTGATCGACAAATCTGATAATGTGATTGAAGCCCTGTTCAGGATTATGAAGATTACCATCAAACAGGTGGCTCAGATGAATCCCATTTTCTTTCATGATTTCAGAAAATATCACAACAAGGTTTTCAAGGAATTTGCCCACCCCGGCGATATCCGCGATCTCAGCATTACCCGGAAATTATTTGAGACCGGACTTGAGCAGGAGGTTTTCCGGAAGGACATCCATATTGAAATTGCAAACCGGGCCCTCCATGCCCTCTTCGATCTCTTCGGACATGACAGCACACTGGTAGAAGCCGGTTTTGACCGCAGAGAACTGTTTCAGCACATCATTATTCCTTTCTTCAGAGGCGTATCCACCAAGAAAGGCCAGAAGTTGCTGGAGGACTGCAAATACATTTTAGATTAAAAAAACAAAGACCGAAATGAGAAAGAGAGTTAGCAAAATTGCATTATCCATAGTCCTGTCCCTGGGGATCCTGACCCCTGGTGCAGCCCAGGAAGCTGTTCAGGCCCAGGAAGCTGTTCAGGCCCAGGAAGCAGCTGATGAACTGGTTCTGGACCTTGTTGGTGCAGTGGATTATGCACTCGCATACAACAAGTCCCTTATGAATGCCCGCATGGAAGTAGAGCGTTCCGACGCCGGCATCTGGGAAGCCATTTCACGGGGACTGCCTCAGGTAGATGGGGCCATGGACTTTATGACCTATTTCAATTACGAGCTGGAATTCTCCTTTGGGATGAATGAAGTTCCTGATTTTTCACCAGAGGAGATACAAGGCGCCCTGGATAACACTCTGGCTGCTTTTCCCGGAACCAGTGCAAGCGATATTTACAGGCACCAGGCAGGTAATTTTTATGACCAGCAGCTTCAGGCCCTGTTACCTCCGGCTACCATCTTAATGTCAAACCAGGCTTCTGCCAAATTGCAGGTTTCACAGCTAATTTTCAGCGGGCAATATATAGCCGGAGTACAGACTGCCAAACTGGCCAAGAAGATTTCCGAGCAAAACCTGGAATTCAATGAATTGAATACCAAAGAGACTGTTATCAATTCCTATTACCTGGTGCTTATCACCGAGGAATCGCTGGAAATTGTATTGCAAAACCTGTTGAACCTGACCGAAACCCTGGAGCAGACTCAAAACATGTTTAATGCAGGAATGGCCGAACAAACCGATGTGGATCAGATTCGAATCACAGTAAGCCAGCTGGAAAATTCGAAAAAAGCCCTGGAGCGGAACGTTGAGCTGAACTACAACCTGTTACGCTTCCAGCTTGGTTTAGAGCCTGGGGTGCAAATCACACTAAGCGACGATCTTGAATCCCTCTTTGTGGATATGCAACCAGCCTCAGCCCTTGTGCTTCCCTTCGCCATTGAAAACAATGTGACCTATCAAATTATGCTTTCTCAGGAAGAGATTAATAAGAAACTGGTCGATTTGGAGAACTGGAATTACGCTCCCACACTGGCTGGTTTTTATAACTACACGGCCAAGATACTGACTACCGATTTTGATATGAATCCAAACCATCTGGCAGGATTATCCCTTACGGTTCCTATTTTCTCCAGCGGAATGAGAAAAGCCAGGGTGGATCAGGCAAGGATCGATTACGAAATGGCTCAAACCAACAGAAGCATCCTGGAAGATCAACTGCTTCTTCAGGAAAAGCAGGTCAAATACAACCTGCAGAGTTCACTGGAAAACCTTTTTACACAGAAAGAAAATGTGGAAGTGGCACAAAGTGTATTTGACAGCTACAGCCGAAAGTTTGAACAGGGAATGGCCACCAGCCTGGACCTGACCCAGGCCAATGGCAATTACCTGGATGCCGAGAGCAACTACATTACTGCAATGATGGAAGTGTTAAACGCCAAGTTGCAGCTTGACAAATTAATGAACACACTTTAATGCCCGAACTGATGAAAATGACAAACATACCCACCATGAAAACTATAAAAATTGTCCTGACGGCAGCCTTCATTGGCGCAGCACTTACTTCCTGCAACATGCAGCCCCCGGGAGCTGCTGCTGAGACCAGCACCCCTGTGGAACAGAAGATCCAGCCTGTTAAAGTGATGGAACTTGCATACAGGACCACGGTTGTTGCACAAAATATCACCTCTACCATTGTGGCTTTCGAGGAAACCCATCTTTCACCTGCCCTCCAGGGCAGGATCAGGTCGGTGAAGGTAGAAGTAAACGACCATGTAAAAAAAGGTCAGCTTATCGTGGAAATGGACCGTACACAGCTGGATCAGACCAGGCTGCAATATGAACAATTGAAGACTGACCTGGCACGAATGGACACACTTCTTCAGTATGGTTCGGTTACCCAGCAGTCTTACGACCAGATGGAATCACAGGTCGAATCGACCCGCCTGATCCTGAAGAACCTGGAAGAGAACACCCTCCTCAGGGCTCCCTATGCAGGGGTTATCACCGGTAAATATTACAACGACGGGGAGTTATTCTCTCCTACTCCCAACACCCCGGCAGGAAAAGCTGCACTGGTCTCCCTGATCCAGGTAAATCCGGTAAAGGTAATGGTCAATCTGAGTGAGAAATACCTGCCCCTGGTGAAGGAAGGAATGGAAGTAAATATTAGTACAGAGGTCTACCCTGATGAAGTTTTCTCAGGCAAGGTATTCCGGATCCATCCTACCATCAGCGCTGCCACAAGAACCTTTGTGACAGAAGTAAAGGCAGCCAACAAGGATGAGAGGCTGCACCCCGGGATGTTTGCACGGGTAAGCCTGAAAATGGGAGAAAAGGATGCATTGATCGTACCTGCCATAGCAGTGCTTCAGCAAACCGGGACCAACGAGAGGTATGTGATGCTGCATGAGAACGGAAGTGCAAAAAAGGTCACCGTCCAGATCCTGACCAGGCATGACGACCAGCTGGAGATCTATTCTACTGAGTTGAAGGGTGGAGAACAACTGATCTATGCCGGGCAGGGCAAAGTGGAGAACGGCTCGCCGGTAAATGTAGTGGCAGACTAATTATATAAAACAGCTGAAATGAGTATTTACGGAAATGCGGTCAAAAGACCGATCACAACAATAATGATCTTTGTGGCCCTGCTGGTGATGGGATTATACTCCCTGAACAGGCTGCCCATCGACTTCTATCCCGATATCGACTTTCCGGCCATATCGGTAATTACTACCTACTCGGGAGCCAGCGCTGCGGATATTGAAACCAATGTAAGCCGTACCATCGAGGACGGACTCAATTCGGTAAGCAACCTGAAGGACATCTCTTCGGTATCCCGGGACAACATGTCCATTGTGGTCTGTGAATTTGAGTGGGGGACCAACCTGGACGAGGCGTCCAATGAAATGAGGGATGCCATCAGCTTTGTGAAGCCATTCCTGCCGGAAGAGGTGGATGATCCTGCCCTGTTCAAATTCAGTTCCAGTGCCATGCCCATCCTGTTCTACGGGGTGACTGCAGAGGAGAGTTTCCCGGCCATTGCCAACATCCTGGATGAGAAAGTGGTCAATCCCCTGAACCGCATTGACGGAGTGGGAGCGGTGGGACTGATGGGTGCCCCGGGACGTGAGATCCAGGTGGACATTGATCCCCGGAAAATGGAATCCTACAATGTGACCGTGGAAATGATCGCCGGCGTCCTGAATGCCGAGAACCTGAACCTTCCTGCCGGAAACATTGAAATGGGAATGATGGACTATCCCCTGCGGATCAAAGGGGAATTCCCCTCCAGCGATGTACTGGATGACATTGTGCTGGCCAGCTATAACGGACAAACCGTTTACCTGCACGATGTGGCCACCATCAGGGACACCCTCAGGGATGTTCCCCTGGATGAGCGTTTGAACGGCAAAACCGGGATGCGGATCGTGATCCAGAAACAATCGGGGGCCAATACCGTTCAGGTGGCCCAGGATATCCAGGCTCTTATGCCGGAACTGATTAAAACTCTTCCGGATGATGTTGAGATTACCACCTTCTGGGACTCCTCGGAGTTTATTGTGGATTCCATCGATAACCTGTCGACCACACTGATGTTTGCAGCCATTGCGGTGATCCTGGTGGTGCTGTTTTTCCTGGGTCGATGGAGAGCTACCTTTATTGTGATCCTTACGATCCCCATTTCGTTGATTGTCTCCTTTATTTACCTCTACATATCGGGGAGCTCTATAAACATTATCGCCCTGTCGTCGCTCTCCATTGCCATCGGAATGGTGGTGGATGATGCCATTGTGGTGCTTGAAAACATTACCAAACATGTGGAAAGGGGAGCAAGGCCAAGGGAAGCTGCCATTTATGCCACCAATGAGGTTTGGCTGGCAGTTATTGTAACCACACTGACTGTGGTTGCTGTATTCCTGCCTCTGACCCTGGTAGGCGGAATGACCGGAGAACTGTTCCGGCCCCTGGGTTATATTGTAACCATCACTGTGGTGACCTCTACCGTAAGCGCCATATCACTGACTCCCATGCTTGCATCCAAGATGATGAGACTGAGGAAGAAACCAAAAAAGGTGCGCATGATCTCCTACGATAGCACCATTGGCCGTTTCCTCAACTGGCTGGACAGGTTTTATGGTAAATCTCTCAGGCTGGCCCTGCGTTTCAGGTGGGGAACCCTGATGGTCGCCCTGGTCATTTTCCTGGGGTCCATGGTGATGGCCGGTAGAATGGGCTTTGAATTTATGCCTGAAGCAGACCAGAGTTCCATGACCGCTGCCATAGAGCTGCAAACCGGACTCCGGGTGGATGAAACCACCAAGGTGGCGCGCAAGGTGGACGCTTTTATTGCGGAAAATATGCCTGAAGCACAATTCTACTATACTTCATCCGGTTCGGACGACCAGGGTGGGATCATGTCCCTGTTTATGGAATCAGGTTCGCACCGGATCAACGTCAGCATCACCCTCACCGACATGCTGGAACGGAACCGGGATGTATTTGAACTCTCCAACATTCTTACCGAATACCTGGAGACCATCCCGGAGATAGTCACTTTTGATGTGGTTCCCAACGGGGGCATGGGTGGTACCACAGAAAACAATGTGCTTGTAGAGATTTACGGCTACGATTTTGAAACTACTTCTCTGATTGCCAATGCCCTGGCTGATAGTGTAAGCACCATCCCGGGAGCCACCAATGTGAGCATAAGCCGTGATCCTTCCAAACCTCAGCTGCAGATCGTCCCGGACCGGGAGAAAATGGCGCAGCACGGGCTGAATACTTACGCCATGGCCAACGCGGTGCGCAACCGGGTGGCAGGCCCCTACATGAGCCGCTACCGTGAAGAAGGGGATGAATATGATATTGTGGTTCGTTTTGTGGAGGAGGAGCGGAACTCCCTGTCCAACCTGAACGACATTGCCCTGGTAAATATGCAGAACCAGGCGATCCGCCTTGGTGAGGTGGCTGAAATTGAAGAACACTGGTCGCCACCCAATATCGAGCGTAAAAACAGGGAACGGATGGTTACTGTATCCATCACCCCCTACAAAGTACCTCTTAATATGCTTGCTGAACAGGTACAGACCAAGATCAACCACATGGATATTCCTTCGGATGTAAATATTCAGATGGGAGGAGCCGTGGAAGATATGCAGGAGTCCATGCAGGACCTGATGTTGCTGCTCTTGCTCAGTCTGGTACTTACCTACCTGGTCATGGCCAGTCAGTTTGAATCCATGAAGATGCCCTTCATCATCATGTTCTCCATCCCCTTTGCCTTTACGGGGGTAGTACTGGCACATCTGTTTACCGGGACCACCATGAGTGTGATCTCCATGGTAGGCGGGGTAATGCTTGTGGGAATTGTGGTGAAGAATGCCATTGTACTGGTAGATTATATCAACCTGATGCGAGAGAGAGGACTGGAGCTTCGTGAGGCAATCATCCAGTCCGGACAATCCAGACTTCGTCCCGTACTGATGACCTCGCTGACCACCATCCTGGGAATGCTTCCCCTGGCCATGAGTACCGGTTCCGGATCGGAAATCTGGAGTCCCATGGGTATTGCAGTAATTGGTGGATTAATTTTCTCCACCATTGTGACACTGATCCTGGTACCTGTAATTTACCACATGATGCTTCGGCGCAGTGACAGGAAGAAGAAGGCAGTGGAATATGATTTTTTAAATGGAAAAAAATGAAAGCAGTATTTATAGTATATAATCAATCACAGACCGAAAAGGTAGAGTACCTGTTTGAAAAGCTGAACATCAGGGGTTTTACACGCTGGACCGACCTGACAGGACGGGGCAGTGTGGATGGGCCTCCCCACCTGGGAACCCATACCTGGCCGGAACAGAATTCGGCCAGGATGGCTATGTTGGATGACGATGCTGTACCCTCGGTCCTGGAAGGTGTAAGAAAGCTGGATGAAGAGAATAAGGATATTGGGATCCGGGCCTTTGTGTGGAATGTGGAAGCTTCGTATTAAGTTATACCTTACACGGACTTCCATTCCGACTGCCTTGCTTGTAATAGGTGCCGGACTGCTTCTTTTTAAGGGAGTCAATGTTTAACTTAAGTATCACCACGTACTCCATGTCCTTTGGATCAAAGTCAGATATATAAGATGAACCCTGCTGGGACAGGATGACCTCCATTCCATTCTGTTTTCCTGTAGAATCAGATATAATCTCAACCGTCCCACGCCCCACCAGCGATTGACAGGAGGTGGACCTTTCGGCTGTGCATTGAATCTCAAAATCGACTTCAGGGTTCCGGCTTAAGATCTCTATCTTTTTCCCTTTGGGGGCCGAATTAATGTAAATGCATTTATCCTTGTATCCGTAGGTGAGAGGCAGGGTATAGGGACGGTCTCCGTCCATCATGGAGATCCTGCAAAATTCAGCGCCTGCAAGAATCTCACCCATGATCTTCTCGTCATAGATCTCCTGGCTGGTATTTTTCATAGCGTACTGAGTATTTCTGTATTGCCGGGGTGAGTACTTGCGTACACCTTTACATACGTAGTTCGCTACGAAAATGTTACTTTTCTAAAACACTGTTTTATAGCTAATTTGACAGAATCTCTATACGTTTTGACCAACTCACCGTATCCGAAAGGTTTTCGAAACACTCAATCAGGATCTCCTTATTAAATAAACTGTCCTGCATGGTTGAACTGTCAGTCTCCGGATAGGGAGGACTGAACTGGATACTCAGGTCGCAGAATTCTCCCGGGGTCTTGGAAGTAAAGAGCTGTGTTTTATTGCCAGAATCGTATTTGGAAACAGACCAATTCACGGGCCCGTCAGGCAAAACCCGGTAATACCAGAGCCCTCCTGATAACCTTACTTTAAGGTGAGCTCCCTTGGGAAGGTCTGCAGCAAGGCTGTAATCCTGATTCCCCACGACACTTATTTTTTCGGCAAAAAGAATGTTTTCTCCATAGGGGCTGAATTCCGGATAATCAATGAATGATGTGATTTCGTATTCAC
>JBDLIM010000045.1:0-32179 GCA_039714915.1 Bacteroidota bacterium | reverse complement strand
TCCTAAGTTTGGGTTTTGGTATATTCATTCATTTAATCAGAAAGAACAAAAGAGAGGAGTAAGGTTCATTTAGTGATTGAGCCAGAAGCTCGCGAACAAAGTTAATCCCCTCTCTTTTCTACCAACATTCTGAACAGTTCTTTGGGCCTGCAGAGCCCGTTTCCAGGTTGCAAGAAGTACGGTAGATCGTTCTTTCCTAACACAATATGTATGAGTAAAATTAAGGAATTCTTTGGTATTGACATTTCAAAAGATGTCTTCGATGTGGTTGATGCTTCTGATAAGCATCATCAGTTCAAAAACGATCCTTCCGGATTTAAAGAGTTTTCTAAACTGCTGAGCGAAAAGTCTCATTGTGTTATGGAGGCTACAGGTAGTTATTACCAGGGATTAGCCACCTGGTTGTATGACTCCTTCATTATAGTATCGGTGGTCAATCCTTTATCGGTGAAACGGTTCATTCAAATGCGCTTGAAAACCTCTAAAACGGACAAACTGGATGCCCTGATGATCCGGATGTATGGGGAATCTGAACAGCCAAAGCTCTGGAGCCCTCCTTCTAAACTGATCATTGAAGCAACTGAACTTCATAAGCTTATAGAGTTGCTTGTAAGGCAGAGAGCCGGTCTGAAAAACAGATTGCATGCATTAGAATCAAAGGGTATTACCAGATCTTTAGTACTTACTTCGGTTCGTCGACAGATCCGAAATCTGAGCAGTGAGATAACAGATCTGGAGCTTAAACTGGAGTCTGTTATCAAAGAATATGAGCCTGATTTACTGACTAGATTATGTTCCATTCCGGGTGTGGGCAAGAGAACTGCCATTTATCTTATTGTGCTAACCCAAGGCTTTGAGAAGTTTGAATCCAGCCGTCAACTGATCTCCTATTTTGGACTTAATCCAATTATTCGGGAATCCGGATCCAGTGTAAGAGGCAAGAGTCGGATCAGTAAAACCGGCGACAATCAAGTGCGGAAACTACTTTTCATGTGTGCCTTTACTGCCTGTGAACATAACAAAGCCTGTCGTGAGATCTATCAGAGACTTACCGCAAAAGGCAAGTCAAAAAAGCTTGCTTTGATTGCTGTAGCCAATAAGCTACTGAAGCAATCATTGGCGATAGCCAAATCGGGTTTGTATTATGATGAAAACTATCGAAGTGTAAATCCGAATTTAGTCTAAAATCCTTTGGTTTTTAGCACAGTTCTTTGTTCTACATCCCAAATTTTGTCATTCCCATTAAAGCTAGACCTTTTATGCTAGGATGTTTTTCCCATCTGGTTCTAATGCTTAACGTTTGCGCTATGGTGCGTATCCCGCAGGGTATGCACTATAACGCTTGTGTTTAGTTTGGCTATTCTATTTAGTTTCCGTAAAAATCATAATCATTTACTGTGATGATACTTTCTAATGCTAATTGCAAGTCCATAATACATGAATCAGCTTCATCAGTGTATGTACCTCCGTTTATAAAGCAAGGTGAGGTTATTATAAAAAAGTCCTTTGTCTCTCCATAGTATGTTGGAATACACCAAGAAAACTTTTGTTGAGATTTAATGAAGATAATCAATTCTTCTTTTTGCGTAATTGAATATAAATCTAAAGTCAATGATGGGTTTACTTTCGTGCTTTTAAATCTTGTAAATTCACTACTTGGATTTCTATACTTAATTATTGCAATTGGATTGTCAGTATTTTGAGGTATATCATTTTGGTCAAAGCTATCTTCAATTAGCTCACATTCCCAACCATTTGGGGCAATAGAACAGAATTTGTCTAGGCTCGGATTATTAACATCTTTATAACAGGAAGAAAGGATTATTAATATGGCTACAATTGTTATTGTATTAATCATTGTTTTCATAATAGTTGGAGATAAGACTATGTCTTAAAGATGTTAAACCTTGAATAATGGTTGCTTTACAAATTAAACACAACTTCTGAGTAAAGGTACCTCTCTGCTTTTTCCGTCGATTGTTATCATGGTGTGTAGAACATATATTCTACTGCCAATGGCAGTATAGTAATATAGTTTGGGCGACTTTACTGTTATTCATCCGGATTGAGTTAATATTAACAGCTTCGCCATGTCACTCCCAAAAAATAATTAGTTGTCAGGAGAAAACTCAAGGAAATTACAAAGAATAAAGATCTCAGACAATTCAATATATTAAGCACTAATTTAAAGAAAAGATCTTGTGAACAAGTGTAACCTGTGTATTGTAGTTTCGCTTCTTGGTTGGGCTGTGGGAAATAACAAATTAGTGGCACTGGAGGAAAAGGCAAACTATCATCCAAACGCCAATATCTTTATAAATGAATACTGCGAAAGCTTTCAGGAAGAAACATCTAGAACTCTAATACATAAAAAGTTACAGTACGGATAGATGCATCACTCTCTACCAAGCTTCTTCAAATTCTGCTTTGCCTACGCCGCATACAGGACAGATCCAATCCTCAGGTATATCCTCAAAGGCTGTTCCCGGAGCTATTCCGCTGTCGGGATCACCTTCTTCCGGATCGTAAACGTATCCACATATGGTACACTGGTATTTTTTCATGGGGTGAAAGTTTTATAGAGAGTCCCAAAATGGCCAGGATGGAGCCGGTTACAACTTCCCCCGTCTCCAAATCCAGCTCGGAGCCATTTGCGCTGTGAGGAATCAGGTAAACTGCCAGCATCACCAGAGCTGCTCCTATGGCCAGCCATCTGGCATAAGACTTTTTTCTTAAAAACCAGGCTATCCCGAATGCGAGCAGTGCAGCTAAGACCTTGTTGTCAGTGAGGTCCTGACCAAGGGGCCAACCGGTCCAGAACTGACCAAAGGAATACTTCTGAACAACGGGACCCAAAATAAATCCTCCGATGATCAGGAAGATGATGGTTACTCCCATATGCTTTTTATAAGAGGGCAGGTTGGCCAGGGCAAAAAGAATAGTAGCCATGGACCAGATGACGGTCAGTATCATCATCAGCACATGTGGAAGAAGCGCCCAGGCAGGGACATCACCCCGGAACCGGATAATCACATTCTCCTTTTCGTGCAAATCAATTACTTCTCCATCGGCCATCAATTCCAGATGGTATTCAATTTTACCGGCAGGTGGCTGATGAGGAAGTCTGGTGCTAAGGGTATCAGCCAGCCTTTTCATCACCAGGGTATCCCAGGGATCCTCTGTGGGAAAGAGCCTCCATACAAGATTAGCCGAAAATGATTCGGGGAGCTGGATTTCAACCGGGTAATCTCCGGGTCTTCCATTATTCGAACGAGGAAGGCTAAAGCTATAATCCTGGTTCTGGAAACTTATTTCATATTTTTTCGGGTAGGTGGGGCCGGTCATTCGCTGATAAAACATGGCGGCCAGTGAGATGATCACTGCCAGCACCCAGAATACAACTTTCTTCAGTTTCATACGATCCCCTTTGTTTTATGATTTTTAAATCATTGCTTTAGAGTCTGATGACTAGATCTACCATGTCCTCATCCCGTTTGACGGTAACCACAATATCCATACCCTCCTTCAGCTGGTCCAGTCGACTCATGTAATCATATACATTGCCCACTGACTTGCCTTCGATGGCGGTGATGATATCATCTTTCTGGATGCCACCCACTGCAGCTGGTTTTCCTTCAGTGACAAACATAACGGGCATTCCGTCACTCCCATTGTAGGTCATATCGGGCATAAGCCCCAGGGTGATTCCTCCGCGCCTTCCCCGGGATGAACCCTTGACCTTGGGGCCTGCCTCTGTGAATGCGATGCGTTCTTTCTGATTGGCCAGTACCTTTACCACATCGGCCACATAGGCAAGAACCTCCTGGGCTCCTTCCGCATTAATGGCTGCGGGATTGTCTGCAGGAGTATGATAATCGGAATGTGCCCCGGTGGAAATGAAGAGTACGGGAACATCCTTGGTGTAAAAGGCTGCGTGATCCGAGGGACCAAAACCTTCATTGGAATATTTCAGGGTGAAGTTATAGGATTGGTTAAGCGAATCAAGCAAATCTTTAAATCCGGGAGAGGTGCCAATGCCTCCAATTTGCAACTGGCGATCTTCATTCAGCCTTCCTATCATATCCAGGTTGATCATTACCTGAACCAGGGAAAGATCAATGGGGGAATTCTCTGCGAGGTACTTGGAACCCACCAGGCCCATCTCTTCGGCTCCGAATGTGGTAAAGAGCATGCTGCGTGAGGGGGACAGGGAGGCCATATATTCTGAGATTTCCATAACACCTGCCACTCCCGAGGCATTATCATCCGCACCATAGTGAACCGCAATGGTGTCGGGTGCCCTGGAAGAAGTGCCTTCTCCGCCCATTCCCAGGTGATCGTGGTGTGCACCTATGATCACATATTCGCTTCTCAGTGCCGGATCGGATCCCTTTAAGGATGCAAGCACATTGGCAGTCTTAACTTTTTTGAGCTGCAGATCTACGGATATATCAACGGTCTGGCCTGTCTGAAAGGAGACAGACTGCAGGCCGGAGGTGATTTTTTCTTCCAGGGTGGAAAGGCTGTCTGCCCCGGCGGCCGAAAGGATCTGATCGGCTGTGCTGCGGCTAATGTGGACTGCGGGGATGGAAAGGGGATGCTGCTTTCCTTTCAACTCCACAAGCTGGTCTTTGGGATCAAAGGAAGATCCGGATACAAAGAGAACACCTGCAGCCCCAAGATCGGAAGCCAGAAGGGCCTTTCCCCGGTCTTCACTGTAATTTACATAGGGAGATGATCCATCCTGCTTGCCCGGTACCCCGCGCAATAGCATCACCCATTTTTCTTCCACATCAAGGGCCTCGTAATCGTCCCAGCTTGCACCGTTTTCATCCATCTGGAATCCATAGCCCGCAAAAACCACTTCCGACCGGGCTTCACCTGAAGCACTGAAGGAGAAGGGAGCATAATCGGTATTCATATCTAAGGCGGCCCCATCCACTATGAAATGGTTGGAAGGTCCGGTTTCAATGTCGGTTGCTATGCTGAAATTCTGAATTCCTGATCTTTCATACAGGTCCAGCCCCGCTTTCTTAAACTCAGTGGCAATGTATTCTCCCAGCAGAAGGTCCTCGGGCGTACCCGGGTAGCGACCTTTGAGTTCATCAGAGGCAAGGTAAGCGATGTGCTCTTCAAGCTCTGTGGTGGTGATTTCCTTCTCATAACGAGGCTTACAGGAAAAAAATGAAATAGAAATTAGCAGAAAACTTGCAATTCTTATCATAGGTATATGTTTGTAATACAGCATTTTAATATAATTATTTATAATATTTTGAAAGAGCCGAAAGATACGATTATTATTTTTTTCGCAGCAAAAACTTGACATGAATTCGGAAAAGATCTATTTTTACCACAGTGTTTAACGAATGAGTTAAACACAAACGTAAAATTCCATCCTCAAAATCATGGCACTAAATACAGAAACCGAACAGAAAATCATTTCCTCGGCGGAAAAGTTATTCTTCCAGAAGGGAAAGGCAGGAACTTCCATGCAGGATATTGCAGATGATGCCGGTATAAACCGGACCCTTTTAAACTACTATTTCAGGAGCAAGGATCAGTTGTTTGAAGCGGTATTTAAGAATGCTATGTCCAGCTTCGTTCCAAACCTGGCAAGCATGCTTCGTTCCGATATGAGCTTTGAAGCTTATGTTCCATTTCTGGTGGAAACGGTAATTGACGCCATGCTGGAGAATCCCCAGATCCCCATATTTGTGCTTCAGGAACTTTCCTCTAATCCGGAACGAATGCCTCAGATAATCAAAGAGATGGGTATTGATCCTTCCCTGGCAATTGAGAAAATGGAAGGGGAGAGTACAGGACCGCTTGCAGGAGGGACGGACCCCCGGCAGCTGATATTGAATGTACTAAGCCTGTGCATTTTTCCTTTTGCTGCACGACCGGTTGTTACCGAGATCCTTTTCAACGGCGATAATGATTTATACATCGAGTCCATGAAGCAACGTAAACACCTGCTTCCGAAGCTTGTGAAGGAATTTATGACAAAATCCACGCACGATGAAAACTAAAGTTAGCCTATTATTTTTGCTAATCTCGGCCGGCCTGATGGCGCAGGAGTCCCTCAGCCTTTTTGAGTGCCACCAGCTGGCTATTGAAAATGCCCCCAGGCAAAAGGACAGGGAACTTATTCAGGAGATTGGCAATCTAAAGACCGACCAGGCAGCTAGCAACTGGTATCCCAGCCTGGACCTTAACGGAAAAGTCTCTTATCAGTCCGATGTGGTGACCATCACGCTGGCCAACGAGGACATTCCTGTAAAATTTCCGGAAGTACCACACGATCAGTATGGGTTCAACCTGGATATATCCCAGACCATCTATGACGGGGGCATGATCAAACATATGAAAAACTATGAACAGGCGGCCATTGCTGCTGATATTCAACAGGTGGAAGTTGATCTGTACGGATTGAAAGGAAAGGTGAATCAGTATTTTTTTGCCATACTGGCCTTGCAGGAAAACAGGAAAAACCTGGAGGTTCACATGGAGACCCTGATGGCCAGACATGAAGTGGTTAGCCTGGCAATTGATCAGGGTGCTATGCTTAAATCCGAACTTAAGGTAATTCAAGTTGAGGTGTTGAAAGTCAGGCAATCCATGCTGGAAGTTGATTCCCGGAAAAAATCCTTTCTGGATGCCCTGCAGGTGCTTTGCGGGGAGCAGATCCATGAGGGTGTTGTATTGGAACATCCCAGGTTTGAGGCCGTGGAAGGTATGGAGACAGTCCGGCCCGAGTACCGCTTATTCGATTTGAAGAATGCCTCCATGGAAGCAGGAAAAGAACTGATTGGGAGAAAGCGAATGCCTGTACTTTTTGCCTATGGCCAGACAGGATATGGCAAACCCGGTTACAATATGATGAGTGGGGAATGGGATTTTTATTACATGCTTGGAGCCGGATTGCGCTGGAATATATGGGATTGGAACAGCAGCAACAGGGAACGTCAGCTTATTGAGCAGAAACAATTAATCCTGGAAAATCAAAGGTCCGCTTTCGACAGAGAGTTAGAAGCACTCAGAGTGCAGGAAGAAGCTAATATCGAACAATATAAAAAATCCATGATGCTGGAGGAAGAGGTTTTGAAGCTGCAGGAAGAAATCTCTTCAGACGCAGCATTGAAACTGGAGCATGGAACCATTACAGCCACCGAATACATTAGTGAACTCAATAAGGAAAGCATTTCACGTATCAATCTGGCCATGCACCAGGTGAATCTGATGAAATCCTACGCCACATATTTAAACCTGCTTGGAAACCTTTAAACAAAACATTATGAAGTACTTAAAACTCTTCACAATAACAGCTTTATCAGCCTTCCTGGGCTGTAACAGCCAGGCAGATCAGGCCGATGCCTATGGAAATTTCGAAGCCATCGAAGTGCTTGTCTCTGCGGAGTCACAGGGGCGGATACTAAGCTTTGAACCCATGGAGGGGACTTCTCTGGAGAAGGATGAGGTGGTTGCAGTCATAGACACCCTGCAACTTCATTTAAATAAGTTACAGCTGGCATCGGGCGAAGCATCCTTAAATGCAAAAATACATACACTGGATGCCCAGGCAGGTGCCAGCCACGTACAATTGAAGAACCTGGAAAGAGAAAAACAAAGAATTGACAATCTGGTGGAAGGGGGGGCAGCCACCTCCAAACAACAGGATGATATGAAGGGGCAGATCGAGTTGTTAAAGGCACAGATTATCGCCCTTGAATCCCAAAAAGCGTCTGTAAATGCCGAACGAAGTACCCTGAAGGTGCAAATCCGCCAGGTGGAGGATCGGATTCAAAAAGGCATGGTCAGAAATCCAATGAAGGGGATCCTGCTTACCAAATACAAAGAAAAAGGGGAGATTACGGCACCCGGGCAATCCCTGTACAAAATGGCTGATCTGGATGAGTTGATTCTCAGGGCCTATGTTTCAGGTAATCAATTATCTGAAATAAAGACAGGGAAAGCGGTCAGGGTTCGTTTTGATGTGCCGGGAGGAATGGATGAGACCGGGGGTGTGGTGAGCTGGATCTCTCCCATGGCCGAATTTACACCCAAAATTATCCAGACCAAAGAGGAGCGGGTAAACCTGGTATATGCCATTAAGGTAGTGGTATCCAACGACGGAAGCCTGAAGATCGGTATGCCGGGAGAAGTCTTTTTTTAATAGAGCATAGGGATGTCATTAATAATTGACCATATTGATAAATCCTTCCGGGAGGTTCAGGCCCTGAAGCAAATCAACTTTGAAGTGAATAAGGGGGAATTGTTTGGACTGATCGGTCCGGACGGTGCCGGGAAATCCACTCTTTTCAGGATCATGGTGTCGCTGTTGTTGCCTGACAGGGGCACTTGCTCCATTCAGGGATTTAATGTGAAAAGCCAGTACAAGGAGGTTCGACAGATCATAGGCTACATGCCAGGCAGGTTTTCGCTTTACATGGATCTTTCGGTGGAAGAAAACCTGGCATTTTACGCCAGGGTATTTGGCACTACGGTGAGGGAAAACTACGATCTGATCAGGGATGTATACCAGCAGATCGAGCCCTTCCGGAAACGTCTGGCCGGAAAACTTTCAGGAGGTATGAAGCAGAAACTGGCCCTTTCCTGCGCCCTGATCCACAGGCCTGAGGTCCTGATTCTGGATGAGCCTACCACGGGGGTGGATGCGGTAAGCCGGCGGGAATTCTGGGAGATGTTAAAAAAGATACAGAAGGAGGGGATTACCATCGTGGTTTCCACACCCTACATGGATGAGGCTGAAATGTGTGATAGGGTGGGACTGATCCAAAAAGGAGAATTGCTGGATATTTCGGATCCATCCAAACCGGTAATTGAAAAGGAATCCCTGCTCTATTCCCTCAAATGCACGGGGGGAGTTTATACCTACCTGGAGAGAGTCAGAAGCCTGGCAGGGTGCAGCAGTGCCTGGTTATTCGGGGATTCATTACATGTTACCCTCAAATCAGCCCGGGATCTGCCCGGCGTAAAATCAGCCATAGAAAGCTGGGAGGATCCCAGCATTCAATGGGAGGCCATCACTCCCTCCATTGAAGATCGTTTCATGGGACTGATGCAGGAGGAGGCTTCTGTATGAATTCCGGACGGAAACATATCATCGAGGTACGGGACATGGTCAAGAAATTTGGCTCCTTTGTGGCCAATGACAGCTTGAGTTTTCATGTGGAGCAGGGGGAGATTTTTGGTTTTCTGGGGGCCAACGGAGCAGGGAAAACAACGGCCATCAGGATTTTATGCGGACTATCCTATCCCACTTCCGGCGAGATCATGGTGGCAGGACATAATGTGTATAAGGAGCGGGAGAAGATAAAACGGAAAATTGGATACATGTCCCAGAAATTCTCTCTTTATGAGGATCTTACCCTCTCGGAAAACATCCGTTTATATGCCGGGATCTACCGGCTCAGCCGGAAGCAGATCAATGAAAGGGAGGAGCAGTTGCTGGAGAGACTGGGACTGGCTCACATCCGAAACAGGCTGATCAGGGAGATCCCTCTGGGCTGGAAACAGAAGCTTGCTTTTTCTGTGGCTATTTTTCATAAGCCGGTCCTTGTATTCCTGGATGAACCTACCGGTGGAGTGGATCCCATCACCCGCAGACAGTTCTGGGAGATGATACATGATGCTACGGTGGAAGGCATCACTGTGTTTGTAACCACACACTATATGGATGAGGCAGAGTATTGTGACCGGGTTTCCATCATGGTCGATGGCCGCATAGAAGCCCTGGATACTCCCGAATCGCTTAAACAGATGTATAATTCGGAGAATATGAATGAAGTATTTCTAAAACTGGCCAGAAAGTGAACAGGTTTTTCGGATTTGTAAAAAAAGAATTTCAGCACATCTTCAGGGATGTGAGAACCCTGGTCATCCTGTTCGGGCTCCCGGTGGTAATGATCGTGTTATTCGGTTACGTGGTGACCACGGAGATTAAAAATGTGGAGGTAGGGATCTGGGACAGATCAGGGGATCAGGCATCTATACAGGCCATACAGAAGATTTTCTCGTCAGGTTACTTCATTCCTGCAGGGACCATTGATCATGAAGAGGAGATTGAGGATATGTTTCGCAGCGGCAAAGCGAAAGTGGTGGTGGTGTTCGAAAGGGATTTTGAAAAAAAGCTCTACAGGGAAAAAAAGGCTGCAATTAAGCTCATTAGTGATGCTTCGGATGCCAATTCAGCACAGCTGGCCCAGAACTACCTGCAGGGAGTGCTTATCTCTTATTTCCTTTCCATCAATCAGGATGTGAAGATGCCATGGAAGGTTGAACTGAAGTCAAGGATGTTTTATAATCAGTCATTGAGAGGCGTGTATATGTTTGTGCCCGGTTTAATGGCCCTGATCCTGATGCTGATCTCTGCATTGATGACCTCAGTGACCATTACCCGTGAGAAGGAATTCGGAACCATGGAGCTGCTTCTGGCTTCTCCTTTAAAACCCAGGGAGATCATCCTGGGCAAAGTGACTCCTTACATTGTACTGTCCTTTATCAACGCAATGACCATCATCTTACTGGGATTTCTGGTTTTCGATGTGCCTGTGGTGGGAAGCATCTGGTTGTTAATGCTGGAATGCATGCTTTATATAAGCCTGGCACTATCACTGGGTGTCCTGATCTCCACCAGTGCAAAAACCCAGCAAATTGCAATGGTAATGAGCATGCTGGGACTGATGCTGCCCACCATCCTGCTATCGGGATTCATTTTTCCCATCGATAACATGCCGGTGATATTGCAATGGCTTTCCACCATCATGCCTGCCCGCTGGTTCATAGTTATTGTTAAAGGCATCATGCTTAAAGGAACAGGTTTTGCATTTATCTGGAAGGAAACACTGATCCTGCTGGGAATGACACTTTTTTTCATCCTTGCAGCCGTGAAAAGATTTAACATCAGGTTAGAATAGAACGCATTTCAGGATGAGGGTATTAGTTACATTATTAATCAAGGAATTCAAGCAAATCTTCCGCAACCGGTTTATGCTGCCTGTTATTTTCGTGATTCCGGTTATTCAGATGATCGTACTTACCTATGCGGCAAGCCTGGAAATGAAGGATATCAAAATGGCCGTGGTGGATCAGGATTATACCCAGGCATCCCGCCTGCTGGTTTCGAAATTTTCAGGTTCACCCTTTTTTGAGATCAATCTTCAAACCAGTAATTACAAGGAGGCTATTGATAATCTAAGCCGCGACAGGGTGGATGTGATCCTGCACATCCGGAAAGATTTTGAAAAAAAGCTTTATGGTGAAAAACACACGGATCTGCAACTTGTGGTAAATGCAATTAATGCTACAGAAGCCGGACTGGTCAATGCCTATTGCACCCGGATCGTTAGCAGCTACAACGGTCAGATCCGAAGCGAATGGTTCAATCTCAATCAGGTGGGAGGGATAAGCACGCTGGATATCAACCCCCAATTCTGGTACAATCCCTTACTCGATTATAAAATCTATATGTTTTCGGGGATCCTGGTGATTATAGTCACATTGATCGGGATGTTATTAACTGCTCTTAACCTGGTGAGGGAAAAGGAGATGGGTACCACCGAGCAGATTAATGTAACCCCCATCCGGAAATACCAGTTCATTAGTGCCAAGTTACTGCCATTCTGGGTGATCGCTCTCTTTGAACTAGCTTTTGGCCTGATGGTGGGAAGGCTTCTGTTCGGTTTACCCATGGTGGGCAGCCTGGGTCTCTTATTTCTTTTTACCTGTGTATATCTTTTTGTGGTGCTGGGCATCGGCCTGTTTCTGTCAACCATATCAGGCACTCAGCAACAATTGATGTTTGTGGCCTTTTTCTTTATGATTACCTTCATTCTTATGAGCGGTGTATTTACCCCGGCCGACAGCATGCCGGAATGGGCACAGAAATTAAACCTGCTCAATCCGGCTGCCTATTTTATGAAAGTAATCCGGATGATTCTGCTTAAGGGATCAGATTTTGGGGATATCAGCCGGGAGTTTTTCAGTCTGGGTATCTATGCCATTTGCATCCTTGGCCTGGCAGTGACCAACTACAGGAAAACTACCTGAGCAGGCTTTCAAACATTTTATCGGTGGCCTTTGAATCCCAATTGACAGCACCTGATTTTTCGGAAACAATCCTGCCTTCTTTTGAAATAATATAGGTCGTGGGAATTGATCTGTGACTGAAGGCTTCAGGCAGGCCTGACCTGAGATAAAATACAGGCAGTTCATAACCGTGTTTATTCATAAAAGCTTCAACAACTCCGGCCTCCTGGTCTGTAACAAGTACAAAGGCCACTTCATCCCCGTGTTTTTCATATGCCCGTTGTATCTCGGGCAGTTCTGCCACACATGGAGGACACCAGGTAGCCCAGAAATTAAGAAAAACCACTTTACCCCTCAGATCGCTGAAGTTGAGGGTCGCTTCAGCATTCCGGGCCAGTTGCCAGTTGTAATCCCTGTCACTTAGCTCTTGCTGATTATTTTCATTATCTATTGCCGGATTCTTGATGGTCAGAAAAACCCTGTTTACAGTGGTTGAAATCACCTTGCGGGGTCCGGGTATGATTAAAAGGATCAGTAACAACCAGAAAAAGATATCCCCGGCTTTTTGCCAGGCTGACCTGCTTTCCTTCCATTGTTTCAGTCTTTCTTTCAAAGTGGCCATAATTTGTATATTTTATGCAAATATAGTTTTTCCCTGTTCCTTTGATCAAGTTTACTATATTTGTTTGGCTAAAAGGGTTGGCATGCTTAAGAAGCTCAGGATTTTCTTTAAAGAAGAGATATGGTCTCATGATCTTACCTCCAAGTCGCGCCGAAGAACTTTCATAATCAGGCAATCACGTATTTATTTTCTGGCATTCAAGGGCTTTTTCGAGGATCGTGCTGCAGTAAGGGCTGCTGCGCTTACCTATTTTACGATGCTTTCCATCGTACCCATCTTTGCGATTGCCTTTGTGGTGGCCCGTAATTTTGGTTTTGAAGACCGGCTCCACGAAGTAATAGGAGGCATCGAGGGACAGCAGGATTTGATGGAATGGCTGACCACCACAGTGGATAAGCTTCTGCAAAATGTGCAAGGGGGGCTGCTTGCGGGTGTGGGTGGTGTGATCCTCTTCTGGTCGGTGATTCAGGTACTGAATAACATTGAAGCTGCCTTTAATGACATCTGGCAAATCCGGAAGGCCAGGAGTCCCATGCGAAAGTTTTCCGATTACCTGGCTATAATGATCCTGAGTCCCTTTGCCATAGGGCTCTCTGGGAGCTTCATGGTGAAGATAGAGACGGCCGCTGTTCAGTATGAACTCTTTAAACCAGTCATTTTATTCCTGATCAAATCAGTCCCCTATGTGTCCATATGGATGCTCTTTATAATTGTGTACATAGTGATGCCCAACACCAAGGTTAGATTTAAATATGCACTGATAGCCGGGATTTTTGCGGGCACCATTGCCCTGATCTTTCAGTCCCTTTACCAGGATCTGCAGATTGGGGTATGGCGCTTTAACACCCTCTATGGAAGTATTGCCATGATTCCCCTCTTTCTGCTGTGGTTGCAAATCACCTGGCTGATTATGCTGATGGGGGCCGAGATATCCTTTGCCTACCAGAATATTGAGAATTATGAATTTGAGCAGAATGCACTGAATTTGAGTCACAACAACAAAAGGATCCTTACTCTCCTAATTTCATATCACATCATCAGGAACTTTGAAGACGGGGGCGAGCCCTGGAGTACAGATATGCTCAGCCACAAACTGGGCATTCCCATAAGGCTGGTGAATGAACTGGTCTACGAACTGGTAAATGCAGGGATTCTGGTAGAACTTGCTGCAGATAATCACAAGGACCGGTCCTATCAGCCTGCGGTGGATATTAACAAGATTACCGTGGAGTATGTATACAGCCAGATGGAGCTGGAGGGAGGCGATCAGATGGTGGTTACCGAGTCAGATGAACTGGGCAGAATAACCAGGATCCATGAGCATATTCTTCATTCCATCCGGGAATCCCCCTCCAACATTCTGGTTAAGGATATTTAAAGGCACAACTATCAGTTTGAAAGCGAATCGGAGCATTTAACAATAAATTAATCACCATGTATCATTGATTTCTACAAATTATTAATTAATATTGCACTACATTTTTGCGAAAATGAGGATTTACAGGCATAGCGTTCATCATCACCATCACCACGTGACTGGTTGAGAACTCTGTGCAGTTTATTGTAACCCGAAAATAGTTGTTGTTAGGTTTGCAGATACTGCAGACCTTTTTTTGTTTAAAAGACCCAATACGAGATGGAAAAACTGCGAATTGCCATACAGAAATCGGGCCGTCTCAGTGAGAAATCACTGAATCTGCTGAAGGAAGCCGGAATTTCTTTGAATAACGGTTCAAGGAAGCTGAGGTCCGTGGCTCAGGTGTTCCCCCTGGAGGTCATCTACCTGAGAGATGATGATATCCCCCAGTATGTGGAGGATGGTGTGGCTCATATAGGTATTGTAGGAGAGAATGAATATGCTGAGAAAGCCTGTGATGTGGATCTGGTGGAACGCCTGGGATATAGCAGGTGCAGATTATCCATTGCCGTTCCTAAATCTGAAAGCTACGGGGGGCTTGAGGATCTGAGTGGAAAAAGAATAGCAACCTCATACCCTGTGATTCTTGAAAAATACCTGGCAGAACATGGAGTAAGTGCTGATGTACATGTGTTGAGCGGGTCGGTCGAACTTGCCCCTTCCATTGGAATATCCGAGGCAATATTTGATATTGTCAGCTCAGGAAGTACCCTGATCAGCAATGGCTTGAAAGAAGTTGAGGTGATTATGAAATCCGAGGCTGTGGTGATCGCCAACCGGAATATGGGAGAAGAAGTAAGTGCATTGATGAATGATCTCCTGTTCCGCATCAGGAGCGTGCTGGCAGCATCCAATAACAAATACATCCTGCTGAATGCTCCCAATGAAAACCTTCAGGAAATCATTGACGTGATACCCGGCATGAAGAGCCCGACAGTGATGCCCCTGGCAGAAGAAGGTTGGAGCTCGGTACATTCTGTGTTGAGTGAAAAAACATTCTGGGAAGTGATAGATCGCTTAAAAGACCTGGGAGCCCAGGGTATCCTTGTTATCCCCATAGAGAAAATGATTGTTTAATTACCTTGTATTACAAATGAATATATTACGTTATCCGGAAAAAGAAAAGTGGTCTGATTTGCTTAAAAGGCCTGAAATGAATCATGCATCCCTCGAGGACCAGGTTCAGAAGATTATTGTCGATGTGGCTGAGAACGGAGACCGGGCTGTTAAAGATTACACAAAAGAGTTCGATGGTTTCGAAGCGGACAGCCTTGAGGTAGCGGCCGGTGAAATCCGTGAAGCCGGTCAGAAGCTTAGCAAAGAATTGAAAAGAGCCATTGATGAGGCTTACTGGAATATCCTGACTTTTCATAAGAAGCAGCTGCACCAAACAGAGACCATAGTAACCACAGCAGGAGTGCGATGCTGGCAGAAACCGGTACCTATCAGTAAGGTGGGCCTTTATATCCCGGGTGGATCTGCGCCCCTGCTTTCTACCGTTTTAATGCTGGGTATTCCCGCAAAAATTGCCGGTTGCTCCGAAGTGATCCTTTGTACTCCCCCTGATAAAAACGGAGTGGTAAATCCCACCATCCTTTACATTGCCGGTTTACTGGGAATTGACAGGGTATTTCGTGTGGGCGGTGTCCAGGCAATCGCTGCCATGGCTCATGGAACGGAGACCATCCCAGCTGTAAATAAAATCTTTGGACCGGGAAATCAGTACGTAACCATGGCCAAGCAGATTGTAAGCCGGGATACGGTGGCCATTGATATGCCTGCTGGTCCCTCCGAACTGGCTGTGATTGCCGATGCCACCTCCAATCCATCCTTCATTGCCTCTGACCTGCTCTCCCAGGCCGAACATGGCCCCGACAGCCAGGTTCTGCTGGTAAGCGATTCAGGGAACATCATTGACCGGGTGAAAGCAGAGTTGAAAACTCAGCTTGCAGATCTGCCCAGGAAGGAAATTGCTACCAGGGCTCTTAATAACAGCAAGATGATTCTTCTGCAGAACCAGCAGGCGGTGATTGAGCTGATCAATATGTATGCTCCTGAGCACCTGATCATTGTTACTGAGAATTACAGCGATCTGGCCGAGCAGGTAATCAATGCCGGCTCTGTATTCCTGGGAGATTATACACCGGAAAGTGCGGGCGACTATGCTTCCGGAACCAACCATACCCTCCCGACCAATGGGTGGGCACGTTCTAACAGCGGGGTGAATATGGATAGCTTTTATAAAAAGATCACCTTCCAGGAAATCAGCAAGTATGGATTGCATAACATTGGAGATGCCATCATGACCCTGGCAGAGGCAGAGCAATTGCAGGCCCATAGCAATGCGGTTTCCATCAGGCTCAGACCGAAGGAAAATGAATGAATTATTTAATATACAGGACCTTATCAGGGATAATATTGCGAAGCTCGAACCTTATTCTTCGGCCAGGGATGAATTTTCTGGCAGTGCATCCGTATTTCTGGATGCCAATGAGAATCCCTTAAATGAGCCACTGAACAGATACCCCGATCCCAGGCAGCTGGATTTGAAAAAAATGATTGCCGGGATCAAAGGATTAGCAGTGGATCAAATTTTCCTCGGAAATGGAAGTGATGAAGGGATTGATCTTCTTTTCAGGGTGCTGTGTGAACCAGGCAGGGACAATGTGATCACCGTGGATCCCACCTATGGCATGTACGGTGTTTGCGCCCAGATTAATGATGTAGAGAGAAAGAGTGTTTTACTCAGGGAGGACTTCAGTCTCGATCCAGATGCGGTCATGCAGGCAGCAGATGTCCATACCAAGATGGTTTTTCTCTGCTCCCCCAATAATCCCACCTCCAATGCACTGGAGCGTGAATCCATAATTAAGATCGTAGAGGGTGTGGACTGCATGGTGGTGGTTGATGAGGCCTATCTGGATTTCAGTGACAGGCCGGGCATGCTTTCAGAGCTGACTGAATATGGGAATCTGGTGATTCTTCAGACACTTTCAAAAGCCTGGGGTCTGGCCGGCATACGCCTGGGGATGGTATTTGCACAGCCTGCGCTGATTAGCTACCTGACGGCAGTTAAATACCCATATAATATTAATACACTGACTATGGAGGCTGCTATAAAGCAACTGGCTGATGAGCAGATCCATACTTTCTGGATCAAAACCATCCTCAAAGAGCGGGATCTTCTGGTTGAAGATCTGAGCGCTTTTGAATTTGTCAGACAGGTCTTTCCATCCGATGCAAACTTTTTGCTTGTAAAGGTGGATGATCCGGGTAAGATCTATGCGTATTTGATGCAGCAGGGGATCATTGTAAGGGATCGTTCCTCTGTGGCCCTCTGTGAGGGATGCATAAGGATTACTGTGGGAACCGTGGATGAAAACAGGATTTTGATTAAAGCCTTGTCCGCTTATGGTTAAAAAGCAAGAAGATATGAAACGTGTTATTTTCCTGGACCGCGATGGGACCTTAATTAAGGAACCGCCTGATGATTTTCAGGTGGATTCACTGGAGAAACTGGAGTATACTCCCGGGGTTTTCAGGAACCTATACAAACTTCGTAACTATACAGAATACGATCTGGTGATTGTTTCCAATCAGGATGGGATGGGGACATCCTCTTTCCCCGAAGAAGACTTCAGACTGCCTCATGAGAAATTTATTAGCGCTTTTCGCAACGAAGGGGTGGAGTTTGATGCAGTTCACATTGATCCCTCCATGCCCGCGGATAATTCGCCTGACCGCAAACCCGGTACGGGTATGTTAAGCACTTATATGCAGGGGGATTATGACCTTGAGGATTCTTATGTGATCGGGGACAGGCTTACTGATATACAGCTGGCAAAAAACCTGGGAGCCAAAGGTATTTTATATGCCGGGGAAGAAATGAGGGAGGTCCTGGAGAAAGAAAACCTGGCCTCACATGTCGTATATATCAGTAAGGACTGGGATCAGATCTACAGTTTTATCCGTTCGGAGCAGCGCCAAAGCTCTGTAAGCAGGATAACCGGGGAGACTGAAATAGGGGTAGAGCTATCCCTGGACGGAGACGGACGTACAGATATTGCCACGGGCTTGGGATTTTTTGATCACATGCTGGACCAGCTGGGACGTCACGGGGGACTGGATTTGATGGTCAGGGCCAAAGGGGATCTGGATGTGGATGAGCACCATACCATCGAGGATACGGCTCTTGCCCTTGGAGAAGCAATAGCTCAGGCACTTGGGAATAAGAGAGGTATAGAAAGGTATGCCTTTGTGTTACCCATGGACGATTCGCTGGCCAGGGTGGCCATAGATTTTGGGGGCAGGCCCTGGATGGAGTGGAACGTGGAATTCAAGAGGGAAAAAGTAGGAGATGTACCCACGGAGATGTTCTATCATTTTTTTAAAAGTTTCTCAGATGCAGCAAAGTGCAATCTGAATATTGAAGCCTCCGGAAGCAATGAACATCATAAGATTGAATCCATATTTAAGGCATTTGCAAAAGCCCTGGGGAAGGCAGTTAAACTGGATCCGGACAATAACCGATTGCCCACCACGAAGGGGAAATTATAGTCGATAGTCGTTAGTCGTAAGTCGTAAAAAGTTGTAGAGTTGAAAGTTGCGATTGTAAAATATAATGCGGGGAACATCAGGTCGGTGGATCATGCCCTGAAAAGACTGGGGGTAAGTGCTGAGATTACGGATGACCCGGAAGCAATTCAGGCTGCTGAGAAGGTCATTTTTCCAGGAGTGGGTGAAGCTGGAACAACCATGAAATATCTGAAAGAGAGAGGATTAGATCTTTTGCTTTCGGGTTTATCACAGCCAGTGCTGGGCATATGCCTGGGTCAACAGCTCATGTGCAGCTGGTCGGAAGAGGGTGATACAGAATGTATTGGAATTTTTGATACGGATGTCAGGCTCTTTCCCAAATCAGATTTGAAAGTACCGCATATGGGCTGGAACAGCCTGCATAGCGTGAAAGGCGATCTCTTTGATAAAAATCTGGAAGGCAGCTATGTGTATTTTGTGCATTCTTACTATGTCCCGGCATGCGAGGATACTGCAGCAGCTTGCTCCTACATTTTACCATTTAGCGCAGCCATGCAGAAGGGGAATTTTTATGCAACCCAGTTCCATCCGGAAAAGAGCGGGGATCCGGGAGAGAAAATTCTTTTAAATTTTCTGAAGCTATGATAGAGATTATTCCTGCCATAGATCTTATTGAAGGAAAGTGTGTCAGACTATCCCAGGGAGATTACGGGCGTAAACAGGAATATGGAGATCCCCTGGACATGGCCATGAAGTTTGAGGACCATGGCATTGGCCGGCTTCACCTGGTGGACCTGGATGGAGCCAGGGAGAAACGCCTGGTAAATTACCGGATCCTGGAAAATATCGCTGCCCGCACCGGTCTGGTGATTGATGCAGGGGGCGGACTCAGAACCCTGGAGGACGCAAGGATAGCTTTTGAATCGGGAGCACATATGGTGACAGGGGGAAGCATAGCTGTGAAGGATCGCCGGGAGTTTATCAGCTGGCTGAAGACTTATGGACCAGAGCGGATTATTCTGGGAGCGGACTTCAGGGATGGAAAGATCGCCGTATCGGGCTGGTATGAAAAAACTTCACTTGATCTGATGGAGTTCATCACTTCCTACCGGAAGGAAGGAATCAAAATGGCCATCTGCACCGATATCCAAAAGGATGGTATGCTTGAAGGGCCTTCCATGGAAACATACAGGCAAATCAGGAAAGAGCATAAGCCGCTTCACCTGATAGCCAGTGGAGGGATCAGCGGAATGAAAGACATTGAGGAATTGGAAGAAGCGGGAATAGGAGGGGTTATCGTGGGCAAAGCCATATATGAAGGAAGGATCAGCCTTCAGACCCTTGAATCATTCATTATTAACAGGACCTGACCATGCTGGCGAAACGGATTATACCTTGTCTGGATATCAGGAATGGAAAAACTGTAAAAGGGATCAATTTTGAGAACGTGATTGATGTGGGCGATCCGGTGGAACTGGGTTCAAAGTATGCCAGGGATGGTGCAGATGAATTGGTTTACCTGGATATTACAGCCACACACGAGGGCCGGAAACTTTTTGCTGATTTGGTAAGACGAATTTCGGAACACCTGAATATTCCGTTTACCGTAGGGGGAGGGATTGACAGGGTGAATGACGCAGAGATCCTTTTATCGGCAGGTGCTGATAAGGTTTCCATTAACTCATCGGCAGTCCGGGATCCCGGGTTAATAAACCGCATTGCAGGCGGATTTGGGAAACAGTTTGTGGTAGTGGCTATCGATGCACAGCTGAAAAACGGAAAATGGACTGTTTTTATAAACGGAGGAAGGATTCCTACCGAAAAAGAACTTTTCAGCTGGGCCAGGGAGGCTCAGGAACGCGGGGCAGGGGAGATCCTGTTCACCTCCATGAATCACGACGGAACCAAGAACGGTTATGCCTGTGAAGCCTTAAAAATGCTTTCTGACCAGCTTTCCATTCCTGTAATTGCTTCAGGCGGAGCCGGAAAAAAGGAGCATTTTGTGGAAGTGTTTAAGGAGGGATGTGCTGATGCAGCTCTGGCGGCCAGTATCTTTCACTACAATGAGATCCCTGTTCCCGAACTAAAGAAGTACCTGAAAGAAAACAATGTTATTGTAAGATAAAATGGATTTTGAAAAACTAAATGGACTGATCCCGGCCATCATACAGGATGACCAGACCAACAGGGTCCTTATGCTGGGATTCATGAATCAGGAGGCTCTGGAGAAGACCAGAAATGAAGGCCTGGTGACTTTTTTCAGCCGCACGAAAAACCGTCTGTGGACTAAAGGAGAGGAAAGCGGGAATTTTCTCCATGTGGTTCATATCCTGGAAGATTGTGACAGGGATACCCTCCTGATCAAAGCCAGACCAGAAGGGCCCGTATGTCACACGGGGAGTGATACCTGCTTTGATGAGGAGAATAAAACCGGTATGGATTTTATTGGCACCCTGCAGGTACTCATCGATCAAAGAAAAAAGGAGATGCCTGAAGGATCCTATACCACCTCTCTTTTCGAGAAAGGGATCAATAAGGTAGCCCAGAAGGTAGGAGAGGAGGCCGTGGAACTTGTGATAGAAGCCATGGACAATAAGGACGATCTGTTTCTCAATGAAGCTGCCGATCTGATCTATCACCTCCTGGTATTGCTTTCGGCCAGGGGGTATGGAATTAATGATGTGGCGGGAATCCTGGAGCAAAGACATAGATAGTGAATGGTGAATGGTGTGAAATTTTACTAATTTCGTGTCTTTAATAAAAATCGGATAAACTATGAGCAAAGCAGAAATACATACGGAAAAGGGTGTGATGAAAGTGGAATTCTATGACAAGGATGCGCCGGGTACGGTTGAGAATTTTCTCAAGCTTTCGAAGGAAGGATACTATGACGGACTCACCTTTCACCGTGTAATCCCAGATTTTGTGATCCAGGGTGGTTGTCCCGATGGCACAGGAATGGGCGGGCCCGGGTATAACATTAACTGTGAACTTGATGGCGACAATCAGTACCATGACCGGGGTGTACTCTCCATGGCTCATGCCGGCAGGAATACCGGGGGATCCCAGTTCTTCATCTGCCATTCACGTACCAATACCAGTCACCTTGATCGCCAGCATACCTGTTTTGGTAAGGTGTATGAAGGACTTGAGGTGATCGATGACATCCGCCAGGGTGATAAGATTGAGAAAATAGTGATTGGCGAATAGAGATTGGTGAAGAACAGCTTATCTCATAAGTTGCTCAATATCATTTATTTCTTTGGGGGCATACCTGGACAGGTTAATGTTGCCATCCTGGGTTATAAGTATATCGTCCTCAATGCGGACCCCGATAGGGATGTACTTTTCAAACTCAGGTCTGACCTGGTCCACAAAAGCTGCTATCTCCATCGAGTCAAGTTCTGACCTGAACATCTCGTGTATCTGGTCCAGTCCCTTTTCCCTAACGTAGACTCCGGGTTCAATGGTGAGTACCATGCCGGGTTCCAGGGGCCTGCTCTCGCTATAATTGCCCACGTCATGAACATCCAGTCCCAGGTAATGGGAGGAACCATGAATACAATAGAAATCGGTCTGCCATTTGGCTTCCGGATCAGTGATCAGTCCAAGCTGGGCCAGGCCTTCCGAAATGACCTTCCTTGCAGCCTGGTGTCCCGCCTGGAATCCGTTGCCCGGTACCATTTGTCCGATCGCAGCCAGCTGGGCATCCAGCACGAGCTGATAGATAGCTCGTTGTTCTTCTGAAAATTTTCCGTTTACAGGGATGGTACGGCTAATATCGGCTGTATAATATCCATACTCAGCTCCGATATCCATAAGGAGGAGATCACCCTCTTCCATCAGGCGGGTATTGGGTTCATAATGCAACACCGTACTGTTGGGGCCCGATCCTACAATGGAAGGAAAGCCTGGCATGGCAGAGCCATATTGCAGGAAAGTACCTTCTATTACAGCTTCAATCTCAAATTCGTACATATCTGGAGCGCATTCCCTCATCACATTGGTTAATGCCCTGGCAGTAATATTGCATGCTTTCTGCATTCGCTCCACCTCCATGGATTCTTTGATCACCCGCATTTCATCCAGTATCCCTGATATGTCCCTGATTTCTGCATGACCCGACTCCCTGTTTCGCTTGCTTATTTGCTCATAAAATGTACGATCGGAGCGATCCAAATAAAGGGGAGTGCTGGTTTGCAGAAGGCTATCCATGAAAGCCATGAATTCGTGATAGCCAAGGATAGCTTGTGGCCTGTAAAGATCCATAATTTCATCCTTGCCGGGATGTTCACCCTCATAGATCATCAATCTGATGTTGTGAGGGGGCAGGCCCAGTACGAACTGATGTTCCGCTTCCTTGCTTAATACTGTATAGGATCGAGCCAGCCTGAACCCGGTGAGGTAATAAAAATTATTGCCGGTCCTGAACTCATGGCGGTTGAAACTGGACTCGTCTGTGGATCTGAGAATTACATAACCTTCACTAATGGAGTCCAGTACCCGCTTTCGCCTGGTTTCGAACTGATCCATATGAGATGAAGAATACTCAAGATCGGTGGGATCAATAGTTACGGGAATAATCCATGATCTGCCCACAGGACTGTTGCAGGCACTAACTATCAACGAGAAGGCCAGGAAAACAAGGAATTTTTTCATGCGGGTGGAAAGTCTTAGCTAAATGAATCGATGGTCTTTTTGATGATTCCGACACAATCCATCACCTGTTCTTCAGTTATTACCAGGGGTGGAGCAAACCTGATGATATGTTCATGAGTGGGTTTGGCCAGCAGGCCATTTTCCTTCAGGGCCACACAGACATCCCAGGCAGTCTTCCCGTTGGTCGGCTTAATCACGATGGCGTTCAGCAATCCTTTACCCCTCACCAGTTCCACCATTGGAGACTCGATTTTTCTGAGTTCGGCTCTGAATTTTTCACCCAGTTCTTCGGCCCGCTGGCAAAGATTTTCGTCGTTGATCACATCAAGGGCTGCAATGGCCACTTTGGCAGCTATTGGGTTGCCTCCATAGGTGGAGCCATGTTCACCCGGACGAATACATAGCATGATATCGTCGTCCGCAAGCACGGCCGAAACAGGGTATACACCGCCTGAAAGAGCTTTCCCCAGTATCAGGATATCCGGATGTACTTCTTCATGATCGCAGGCCAGTAATTTACCTGTCCTGGCCAATCCGGTTTGAACCTCGTCTGCGATGAAGAGCACATTCTTCTCCTTGCAAAGCTCATAGGCTTTGCTCAGATATCCCTCATCAGGAACATAGACACCTGCTTCCCCCTGAATGGGCTCAACCAGGAAGCCTGCCACATTGGGATCTTCCAATTCCCTGGCCAAAGCTTCAGTATCATTGTAAGGTATAGTTATAAAACCAGGTGTATAGGGTCCGAAGCCTTTGTAGGAATCGGGATCGGTCGACATGGATATGATGGTAATGGTACGTCCATGAAAATTGCCTTCACATACGATGATCTTTGCTTCATTCTCAGGAATGCCTTTCTTTTCATAAGCCCATTTGCGACAGAGCTTCAGGGCAGTCTCATCCCCTTCTGCTCCCGAATTCATGGGTAATACCTTGTCATAGCCAAAATAGCTGGTAATATACTCCTCAAATTCACCCAGCATGCTGTTGTAGAATGCCCTGGAAGTAAGTGTAAGCCTGCTGGCCTGATCGGTCATGGCTTCTACAATCTTCGGGTGGCAGTGTCCCTGATTTACAGCAGAATATGCCGAAAGAAAATCATAGTACTTCCTTCCTTCCACGTCCCAAACATACACCCCTTCTCCACGGTCGAGGACCACGGGAAGCGGGTGGTAGTTATGCGCACCAAACTTGTCTTCTCGCTGGATGTAATCTTTTGTGTTCATAATAATACCTGTTCTGATAATAAATAATTCAATGAAGCCATAAAGTTAGCAAAACATATGTCACTCCTGACTGTTATATAGAGTAATAAATTGAAGCTCCTCGGAGTTTACTCCGAGGAATCTTCGATTGATTGTTAATTTTATTTGTGCTCGCTTACCCCGCAGCAAGCAACGGGGAATGCGCGAGCGTAATTCATCCAAAAGACAAGAAAAAATGGAGAAGATTCACGAACTTATTACCAATCGTTGGAGCCCAAGGGCATTCGACCAGAAACCGGTTGAGTATGAAAAAATTCATTTGTTATTTGAAGCGGCTAAATGGGCTCCATCCAGTCGGAATGGCCAACCCTGGCGGTTTATATACGCAAACAAGGATATGTCTGAATATAAGCTGCTTTTTGATCTGCTGGATGAGGGAAACAAGGCCTGGGCCACTACGGCACCTTTACTTGTTTTAACACTGACGCAGACCATTTCAACCTATAAAAACCGGCCCAACAGACTGGCCTATTATGAGGCTGGAATGGCTGTATCCAACCTGCTTATTCAGGCGAGCTATATGGGCCTGTTTGTACATCAGATGGGAGGATATGACGTGGAAAGGGCTAAAGAGGTACTGGTGATCCCAACCAGGTATGAGCCCATGTCCATGATGGCCATCGGGTATAAAGGAGGTCAGGAGAAACTGTCCAAAGAGGATGCCGCCTGGGAAAATAGGGAAAGAACCAGGATGGAAATCAGCAAGTTCCTGGTGCAGGGGAAATGTAAGTAGGGAATGGGGATAGGTGACAGGTGATCGGTGGCTATCTTTTCACTGTTCACTAAAAACTCACAGAGAGTTTAACATTGAACCTTCTGCCGGTGAGATGATTTGGAACGCCAAACTGACCGGGTAGACCTTGCTGATCGGAAATGGTTCTGATCCAGAGGTAGGATGCCTCATTGTCAATTCCAAGAAGGTTGAAAATCTCCCCGCTGATCCATATGCTCTCAAAGAAGCGCAGGGGATTTTTATCTCCCAGCATGTCAGTTTCTCTCTTGATCACCTTTGAAAAACCAATATCAACCCGGCGATAAGGTCTCATTCGGAGCTCAGTGTAGTACTGGTCTTCATTTGGGCTACTCAGTGGGAGACCTGTGCCGAAAAAGGCATTCAGGTGAACCTTGTAGCCCGGATTATTCGGGAAATAGTCCTGGAAGTACAACCCGAAGGTAAATAGTTGATCGGTAGGGCGGGGGAATTCGCCAGCCTCGCGCAAGACATACCGGCTTCCATTCCAGATGTAGGCGAAATCACCTTCCACATCCTCCCTGGTTTGCAGAAGGGACAGGGTCATCCAGGATTCGGCTCCGTGCACAAACTCCCCATTTAGTTTAAAGTCGATCCCACGGGCAAAGCCGCTGGAAATATTTTCTCCCGCGTAGGATAACCTTACATTTTCTATTTTATAGGGGATCAGGTTACTCAGCCATTTGTAATAGGCTTCACCGCTTAATTTAAAGGGCCGGTCCCACATGGAAAAGATATAGTCACCTCCCAGAAGCAGGTGAATGGATCGCTGGGGCTTTATGTCCTCATTGATGTTTCCGTCGGGCATTCTCATCTCCTTATAAAAGGGAGGCTGGTAGTAGTACCCTGCTGAAAGATGGAACATCATATCCCGTTTCCAGTAGGGTTGTGTACTGAGGGTAAGCCGCGGACTAAGCATGATGGTCCTGTTGAAATTCCATATGGTACCACGAATCCCGGTAGTGATGAACAAGTCAGCTCCTGTCCCGTTGATTTCCCTTGTATTCTGGACGAAGCCACTATACTGGTTGTAGGCGATGTGATTTTCCGATTTTTTTGAATCGGTCAGGCTCAGTTCCTCTTCTTCATATGGAATCACATAGCCCGTGGAATCGATTACTTCCCACTCGTTGATCCGGTCAAGAAAGTCCTGGTATTGGAAGGATAAGCCCCATTGCAGGTGGTTGTTATCCTGATGATAACTCCCAAGGTGTGAGCTTGATAAGACTATGGCACTCAGATAATTGCGGGCGTGTGTAAGAAGGCCGCCTACACCTACATTCAATATCGAATCTCCATAGGTCTCCGAATCGATGGTATTATCAAGCTCGTTAATCAGGTATTGGCCCTGGATATCAAATGTCTCCTGCTCGGAGGTCCTGAAGGCAGATGTAGTCAATTTCAGTGATAGTCCCTTTACAGGACGGTAATTGAATGACAATGCTCCCAGATAGGTGTCAAACTTGTCCACCTCTTGTCCATCATAGTAAATCTTTAGGTTAAGGGGAAGGTCCTTAGTGCCGAATTCAATATCGGTTTCACTTGGAATGAAGTTATATTTGTTTGAGGAGTAGTTGCCAAGAAATGAGACCTCCAGCTTCCGTGAGAGCTGATAGGTAAGAAGGGTTTGAAAGTCTGAAAATTGCGGCTTGTAATCTCCGCTGGTTTCCAGGGTGTTGAGCAAGTAGGAGGTGGTCTTATACCTGTAGCCCGCCAGGTAGGTAAAACGCTGGGTCCGGGAAGATCCCTCCACATGGGTAGATGCTCCCAGAAGACTTACTGCTGCAGAACCTGCAAACTGACGGGGCCTTTTGTAAGTGATATCCAGGGCTGAGGACATTTTATCGCCATAGCGTGCGTCGTAACCGCCGGCCGAGAATTTTACGGATGAGACCAGATCCGAATTCACAAAACTCAGACCTTCCTGTTGTCCTGAACGAACCAGGAAGGGTCTGTATATTTCTATGTCGTTTACGTAGACCAGGTTTTCATCAAAATTTCCGCCCCTGACCGAGTACTGAGACGAAAGTTCGTTGTTGGAACTTACACCTGCCTGGGATTTGATGATGGCCTCCACTTTACCAGTGGTGGTGGGCATGTAATTGAGATCTTCCACATCGATCCGGTGAAAGGTGCTTGCCCGGTCCTGGCGTGCGCTCACTGAAACTTCCCTGATGGACCTGATGTCACGCTGCAGGGAAATATCCTGGTTCCGGCTGACACCTGCATCCAGGCGAACTGCGAATTGTTTGGTGAGGTAACCCACACATGAAATAACCACGGTGTAGGACCGGCCTGCGGGGACCTTCAGCTCGTAGGATCCATCCGGGTTGGTCACAGTACCAACCTGCGTTCCCAGAATAGCTACATTGGCAAATTCAACCGGCTCCCCGATGCTATCCACAACACTTCCGGTCAGAAGCCCTGTGTCCTGACCATGTATCAGGCCGGCAGAGAGTACCAGAAGCATAAATGAAAGAAGCAGATTTTTCACTATAATACTAACTATTTAATGTGCTTGAAAATTGTGCCGGAAACTTAATCATCCTGCTTGAAGTCCCCCCGTTTTATGGATTCAAAGAATTTAGCCCACCTCAGGGGATCGAAAATGGTGTAATAGGGATACTGCCCGGCAGTATATAGCTGGTTATACTGTTGTTTCATCACCTCCCTGAAATTTATATTGGGACTGGGTCCGAAGTCATTCATTTTAATCTGGGTCTTTATGAGGGCGATGTTATGGTAAGCCCTTTGCTCATCGTCATCGGGCAATTCCAGGGCCAGAAAGGCTTCTTTAAATTCCTGGTAAGTTTTCCAGGGATAGATTCTGACTTCAGCCAGTTGAAAGGTATCGCTTACCATAAAAATATCTGCGGGGTATTGCTGGCCACCCAGGGAATCGGGGATGACATGAATGGTTCCCTTATGTCCCATATGACTGAAAAGGATGGTGTCACTGGGTCTTACTACTACGGAAAACATTCCCCGCCGGTCGGAGGTAGTACCCCGCCGGTCGCTTAGGATAATAATATTTACATGGGTCAGAGGCCGGTGCTGTAAATCCCTGACCATTCCGGAAAACTCCACCAGGTTATCATCCAGGTCTCTTTTACGCTGGGCATCAGAATCCGTGGTAAAAACCAGTATGATAAGCAATCCCAGCAGCAAGCCGAGGTGTATCTTATGCTTCCCGAAAAACATGGCCCAAAAATAGGTAAAAAAAAGGCTGGAATGGCTCTGGTTGCTTTAATAATGAGCTATTTTTGTGAATTATTAACACTGTCGGCAGCCATGGTAATACAGAAAAGCATCTCACTACCCCCCATGCCCAGAGGATATCATCTTATCACCAGATCGATTCTGGAAGCACTTGATAATTTGCCTGATGCAGGTCTTATGCATGTGCTGATTCAGCATACTTCGGCTGGTCTTACCCTGAATGAGAATGCCGATCCATCGGTACGGCACGACTTTGAGTCATTTATCAATCACATGGTCCCGGAAAACCATCCCTTGTACTCACATATTTTTGAAGGGGCCGATGACATGCCTGCGCACCTGAAAGCGTCTATCATAGGGAGCTCGGTAACCATCCCCATTACAAACCACCGCTTGAATTTAGGTAACTGGCAGGGAATATATTTATGTGAGTTCAGGAATCATGGTGGAAGCAGAAAAATTGTAATAACAATCGTCAGTTAATTGTTCTAATTGTTGATTGTATGTATTAAAATGCATCAACATTAAATATGACCACGGAAGACTTTAAACATGGTTAGACATTTCAGTAAGATTGACTGTATAAACACTGATTGAAAACTTGGCACCCAGATATTTTTCGAAAAAAAATCACTTCATGTTGTCACAAACTGCAATTACAATAGACTTATAATAAAGAGGATTCATTGGATAGTTTCGAGACTACATATAAAGAAAACTATCAAAAGATGTTTTGTATCGCTCAAAATATGATTAATGATAGCGATGCTGTTTGCGATATTATTCAAGACATATTTCTTTATTATCATAAAATATCACAAAACGGGAATACAGTAAATAATCCAAAGAGTTGGCTCATGAGAGCAACTATCAATAAATGTATTGATTATTCGAAGTATCAAAAAAAGCACTTAAGAATAGATAGCATAGAGCCAATTTCAATTATCGAGGATGCAACGGGGAAATACCCAGAAAAAGAGATTATAAGACAGGCACTATCAAGACTAAAACCAAAAGAGAAAACATTAGCAATATTATACAATGAAGGAATGTCTTATAAAGAAATATCTGAAATATCAGGGATTAGATTTTCCTCTGTTGGTAAGATGTTGTCTCGTACAATAAAGAAGTTGGAAGAAATTTTAAAATGGATGGGCTATGAGATGTATTAGCGATGAATTAATTCAAAAATTTATTGACAAAGAAGCCTCTGCAAAAGAGAATTCTATTGTACAAAATCATCTTACAACTTGTAGTAAATGTGCTATAAAGGTTGAAGAGAGTCGATATTCTACAAATCGTATTAAAAAGTTAATAGGTTCACTTAATAAAAACGAAATCCAAGTTCCAATATTTAAGGAGCCTGAATATCATAAAAAGACTTTATCTATCCGTTATAGAAAGGTTGTTTATGCTGCTTCAGCGGCTTGTTTAGTTATAGTCTTTTTCGTCTTTCAACAAAAGTCAAAAGATGAAATTGAGTTTATGTATTCATATGATTTAGAGAGTGAGTACAATGCAAACCTACCAATGTCAGAACAAGAAATGGTAATCGAAATAATTGATTCAGAAGGTAACCTTATCAAGTACTAAATACGAAAACCAATGACGATTGGTTAAAAGCAAATAATTAAAAATTAAAACCATGAAAAAGTATATTATAATAATTATAGTATTGACTATATGTCAGATAACTTCTTTTTCACAAGACCTTATAAGTAAATACCAATCTGGAAGCGTAAAACTGGTTCCAGATTCAGAATTTGCTCAAGGAAATGACTGGGAAAAAGTCTTTCGTTCGTATTATGATACGATTTACAATAAGCCTATGGGGATGAGAAAATCCTTGGTTTTAATGCCTGACGGTTCTGTGCTTGTAAATCATGCTTACAGGGATTACAGAACAAAATTTTCACCTACAGGAAAATATGATAAAGAATTTACGGTAGAAAAAGCAGGGCATAAAGCCATCATGGGAGTCATAAATGGAAATACCCTTTTCACTGGTCTTGACAATATGGGGAAGATGACATGTGCTGACTTTAATGGGATGTATAAAAAGACACTGACACTGAATTATATGACCAAAGATATCATTGCCCTGAACAATGGAAAGTTTGCAGTTGTTGGCTGGGTGTTGTGGACTAAAAAAATCCGAACCTTCATTGCAATAGTTGATTATGAGACAAACAAAGAAAAAGTAATCTGGGAACATTTTATTGATAGAGATTACTCAAGCAGTGGTGAAAAATTGAATAATCGCCAACCATTCAATTATTCGATTAGATTAAAAAAGGGTGGTATAATTTCTTGCACGACCATGCCCTATTCTAAACGCACGGGTAAAGGAATCCCGCCACAGATTACTACTATTAATGACGAACTGATTGTTGCCATTCCAAATACTGGTGAGATACTTGTATACGATTTAGAAGGAAACCTGAAATCTGAAAGCAAAATTAATTGGCAAAACAATTCAATTTCTGTTGAAGAACAACGGGCAATACAGCAAAAAGCAATTGACCGATATAAAGCCTACATTAAGGAAGGGGATAAAAGGGTTCAAGAAAATTTGGACGCTTATAATAATATGATTTCGGAAATGGAGGAAGATTTAAATAATATTAAATCACCTTTAGGAAAGCCTTCGTTCTCAAATATCATTACAGATTCGGATAACAACTTATTGTTCTTTGAGATTCCTGAAGAAAAAAATGCTAACGTCTTTCATGTTTGGGTATATGACCAAGTTGGACAATTTGCTACCAAATGCACCTTTGTATGTGACGATTACGACCTCAATATTGGTTCCAGTAAATTGGCTTTCAAAGATGGTTATCTATACGGATTACAAACACTAAAAGAAACTAAAGGGAATCCTTTAAGGCTTGTACGTTTTAAACTGGAAACCAATTGATTGAGTGGACACAGAGTATTCCACTCATAAATCAGAAATAGCATTTCAAGAAATCACCTACAATCCGATGCGTTTGTATACAACAGTATAAGTATCATCAACCAGTAGTGATAAAAACAACAAAAGCCACTGATTATCAGTGGCTTTTTGTCGGGGTAGCGGAATTTCAACCTGAAGGTTTAGAATTAGAAACCTGTTTCAAGATTGTATTTCAACAACTTCGAATGATACGATGCTAAGGTGTTAATGTTCAGGATTTAACGTTAATATTTAATATGTATTAAAATACGTTAACTATGTTATGCCGGCACACCTGAAAGCGTCTATCATAGGGAGCTCGGTAACCATTCCCATTACCAATGGGAGACTGAATCTTGGAACCTGGCAGGGCATCTACCTGTGCGAATTCAGGAACCATGGTGGTTCCCGCAAACTTGTAATCACCGTCACATCCTGACCTACAGGTCAGGCTGATTCCAATTAAACCGCATGAAGCAGTTGTCGATTCATGGAATTTAATTGCTGTAAAATTATACATATATGATAATTTATTCGTATATTTGTATACATGGTTTACATCTTGGATAAAATAAATGGAGAATTGGTGAAATCTGAGATTGTACCGCTTGACAGGAGAAAAACACTTCTCAAAAAGGATGGTTGGAATTTTAATTGGCGACAACTATCAAGAGAAGAAAATGGACGAGCCTATATTTTGAGAACATTAAATTCTCCAGACCAAATA
>JBDLIM010000044.1:0-32994 GCA_039714915.1 Bacteroidota bacterium | reverse complement strand
AGTTAAACAAATGAGTGCTGGAGCTTTTCTTTTTGCATGCTTGGGGTTGTGAAGAAATCAAGCGATGACTGGTGAGAAAAAAGAAAGGACACCGACCAACAAATGGAAGATGTCCTGTGTTGTCGGGGTAGTAAGATTCGAACTTACGACCCCCTGCTCCCAAAGCAGGTGCGCTAACCGGACTGCGCTATACCCCGAATGATATCACCCTGGGATGATTTCGGGTGCAAATGTAAATAATTTTTGGAAACATTCTTTTATTTCAGAGTGTTATCCTGAAAAGATATCAAATAATGGCTTACTTATTTTTATTTTGAGAATATTCTCATTATCTTTGTGGGATAATAAGAAGTATGCCCAGGAGAAAAAGAATGAGAAAGGTGGTTGCACCACCAGGTTTTAAAGGGTTTAAACCCTATGGGAACCGTCATGGCTCAAATCCGCATATTGATCTTCTTTATGAAGAATATGAAGCCATTAAACTGGCAGATTATGATCTTATGAATCACCTGGAAGCATCGCAGCTAATGGGAGTTTCCAGAGCAACTTTTGCCAGGGTATACGAAAGCGCAAGAAGGAAAATAGCCCTTGCACTGGTAGAGACAAGAGAAATCAAATCCGTATATGGCAATGCATTGCTCGACAAAACATGGTATGCCTGTGATGAGTGTCATGTACGCTTTACGATCCCTGCTAATCAGCAGAACAATCTCTGTCCCTTATGTAAATCAACTCAGATTCACTAAATAAATAATAGATTCTAAATGAAAACAATCATCTCATCAACAGGTAAAGACTCCGATTCCCTATTTGATTTAAGGTTTGGCAGAGCCGCTTGGTTTTGTTTGCTGGATGAAACAACAGGTGAAACCAGCTACTTTAAAAATGAATACCAGGAAGCCTCACATGGTGCAGGAACCCGGGCAGCAGAAAAAGTAATTGAATTGGGCGTAACCAAGGTAATCTCTGGTGATTTCGGGCCCAAAGCCAAAGAATTATTGGAAAAATTCAATGTCCAGATGGTGATCATCCCTGATGACACATACACAATCAGCGATATCGTAAAAAAAATTAAGTAATCACATTAATAAATATATAAAAATGCCAGGTTTAGACAGAACCGGACCAGAGGGACAAGGATCCCGAACCGGAAGACAAATGGGTAAATGTGCTTCAAAGTCAGAGGAAAACGAAAGAGGCAGTGGGCAGGGAAGAGGCTTAGGTCGCGGTCAGGGCCGTGGACAGGGCCGTGGACAAGGCCGTGGACAAGGACTTGGAAGAGGCCTCGGGAGATAAATATAACTTAATCATTGAAATAATGAAGCATATTGCTATACCTACAACTGACGGACAATTAGATGCTCATTTTGGCCATTGCAAACAATTTGCCCTGGTTGAAGTTGAGAATAATGAGATCAAAGAAATCAGCTATCTGGATGCACCACCCCATCAACCGGGACTGCTCCCTCCATGGCTGGCCGAAAGAGGAGCAACAGATATTATTGCCGGAGGGATGGGACAGCGAGCCATACAACTCTTCATTCAAAGTGGAATAAACGTGTTTGTAGGGGCGCCTAAACTCTCAGTAGAAGAGTTAATTAACGGTTTTTTGGACGGATCCCTCACCTTTGCCGCCAACTATTGCGACCATTAAGCAACTATTCCCAGTCTTTCAGCCTTGAATAGAGTAAACGTCTGTTCATTTTGATATAATCAGTTCGGTCCACCTCCTCCAGGGTGGAAGCAGGTATGGGGCCAACCAACTGCTATCATCATACAAGGTCAAACAAACTGCTCTCCATTATTGTATTGATCGTTTGCCTCATCCCTATTGCTTTTCTGAATCGCAGACCCTAACTTAAAAGGATACTACCAGGTCTTCTCCTTTTTCCAGCTTTATCGTGAGTTATCATCATTGGTTGATTATTTGCTCCGATGTGACCCCTTTTAACGGATCGGGGTTCTCTTTCTTTATGATCAGCTGCTCCTTGGAAGGCAGACCGGGGAAGGGATTGTGCGGTTCATGCTGGTACCAGAAGGCCACAGAAATAATCCTCCTCCCCTGTACCACAAATGGTGGGGAAGTCGGTATCCCCATCGATGAAGAATTTAACCTCCCCTTCACCCTCTGTGGCCATTCCCCCTTTTCCTTTCTCCCCTGTCAGGTTTTCTGGACTGATAGAACGGGATTCTGCATCCGAGCTTCGGTAGAGATTGCTCATAGTAAGATCAAGCCCGTTGAATTTTTCAGGTTCATTATTGCATGCAATGACTATCAGCATCAGTGACAACATCGCCATTAATGTTCTTTGCATAGCTTGATTCTTCGTTTCACTATGTTTTATACGTTTTCCGGCACCACATAAGGATGTCTGTACTTCCGGGTCAGCATCAGGTTGGCCTCCTGGTTGTCGATAAACTTCTCGAACTCTCCGTTGAATTCCAGGGTCTCTCCTGTCAGGTAAGCAATGTTGGCCAGTTGCGGCAGTACAGAGGAGGTATGACCCTCCAGGATATCGCAATTGAGGTCAAAATGATCCCCGGAACGAACAGCAGCAATAAAATTAGTAAAATGTCCGCTACTGCTGATGGCGGTCCGGAAGGTCTTATCGCCTCCAACAGCAGCACCATCGCCTTCTGTTCCGGTTCCTGCAAAAGGCTGCTCCTCGCGTTCCCTGTATGCCTGCCAGTTGGATCCGTTGATCTCCAGCCACCCTTCGGTTCCGTAAAAGAGGTTCCCGATCTTGATGCCTGCAGGAGCCTCCGCATTGGTAAATCGTCCGCGAGTTTCAAATTCCAGGATCTTCCCATCGGCATATTCAAATGCGGAAACCTGGGTATTGGGTGTTTCCTGGGAACACTCTTCAGGTGTAACGCCATAGATCCCACCCATGGACTGCACCTTCACCGGATGCACCTTCTTATTCAAACCCCAGCGGGCGATATCGAACTGGTGGGGCCCCTGGTTCCCCGTATCGCCGTTACCGGTGTTCCAGTGCCAGTGCCAGTTGTAGTGCCCCCGCTTCTCATTGTAGGAACGCCAGGCAGCAGGCCCCAGCCACATATCGTAATCAAGTGTATCCGGTGCCTCGCTATCGGGTGTGATCCCAAAGGAGTTCCTGGGCTTGAAACAGGTGCCCCGGGCCATGTATACATCCCCGATGCCTCCGCCATGCAGGAATTCTATTGCCTCCATCACATTGCCTATGGAGCGGTTCTGAAAACCCACCTGTACCACCCTGTTGTATTTCCGGGCGGCTTCCACCATCTTCCGTCCTTCCCAGATATTGTGTGAACTGGGCTTTTCCACATATACATGTTTGCCTGCCTGGCAGGCCCATACGGTTCCCAGTGCATGCCAGTGGTTGGGAGTGGCCATGGCCACGGCATCAATCTCCGGATCCTCAAATACTTTACGCAAATCCTGTACAGCATCCGGCTTATTCCCCTTTTGTTTCTCACCTATCTTTTTAGCCGAAGCGTCAAAGAACTGGGTGTCCACATCACATATCGTCTTTATAGATACCCCGTCATCATACATATCCGTAAACTCATCAATCAGGTTCTGTCCCCTGCCATGTAATCCGATAACCGCGATATTGACCCGGTCATTGGCACCAGGTATCCTTCCATAGGAACTTGTTGAAACTGCATTCAGTCCGACTACTGTACCAGCTGTACCAATAGCTGTTTTCTTTATAAATGTTCTTCTGCTTTCCATGCTTAAATATTTATATATGACTTCATTTCATTAAAGGTATCCAGTTGTTGAACCAGGGCAGACATCTTATCGCCCGGCACCCTGTGGTCTTCCAGAAGCAGGTAGCCGTTGAAACCGTTCCCCGCCAGGAGATTAAAGAGCTCCATATAGGGGTACTCACCCTGCAGCAGCTTATGGATATGTACCACGTCACCGATCCAATCTTTTAGCATATTGAAGTTGGCCTCAATTCCGGGAGGATTGATATCCACCGGGTTGCAGTTCCAGCAGATATTGACGCTCTTTTCGCTTACCTGGTCGAAAATCGCTTTCATATTGGAAGGAATCTCTGTGCTGTACCCATGAGCCTCCACCCTGACCAGCATACCCAGGTCACCGGCAAATTTGCCCACTTCGTTGAGGGAGGTGGCAATCTGTGCAATCGTCTGTTCCTTGGGCACACCTGCAAGCAGCTTATTGGGCTTGACCTTCAGGCCGGTTGCCCCGATATCCTTGCAGAGTTTTATATACTCCTTGGTCTGTTCGATATTCTCACGGAGTTTGGCCGGCTCAGGCACATGATACTCAAAATTCGATCCGTATCCCACACAGGTAACCGGGCTGTCGGCAAATCTCTTTTTAACCTCGGAACGTTCCGCAGTGCTCAGGGTGGTTTCCACTCCATGGGCATGGCCGGTCCTCAACTCTACTGCTGCCAGGCCCACCTTTTCGCAAGTGGAAATAAGTGTCGGAAGGTCCCATTCGGCCCCCCACATATAGGTAACGAGTCCAAATTCCATGGACGGTCCTTTTGCTTTGTTGGGCATGGCACAGCTTTCGCCCAGTCCGCCGACAGCCAGGCCGGCAGCTCCCAGTGCAGTTGCTTTGATAAAATCTCTTCTTCCAGTCATATGAATTAATTTTAGTTAATTATGGTGTACTCATTAAAAGTCTTCCGGACCAAGTTTCTGAATGATTTTCTCGGACCAATGATAGGTGTTTATGGGCATCATAAAGTCACTATGGTCATCAATGGTTCGGTATTTTCAGCTTCGGGTTGCAGTGCATGTTTGCAAGGACAATCCATAAATATAGTAATTGATCCGAAATGTTCACGTGCACAATTGGAGAAAAAATACAAATCTTACCAAGATTGTTCAGCATGCCTTACTTATGAGTTTCCAAATCAGTCCATATGACAAGCACAACGAGGAATTCCTTAGTTTGTTTGAGATAGCACGATAATCTTTATTTTAGCCATATTTTATCAAAGGTGTGTATTTTTGTATGACTCATCTGAACGTAACCCTTATGAAGCGCAAGTTATGAATACAAAAAACTGGAACAGGCGAGATCTGCTGAAGACCTTCAGCGCTGCTGTTGTTGGGACCGCAGTGACAATACCCGCCCATGTCAAAGCAAACCATCCCACCCTACCGGAGTACCTGATCAACAAACGTTATAGGAAACCGGGAGAACCGGTCACCGCGGTGGTACTGGGAGCGGGAAACCGTGGGAATGTGTATGCTTCATACGCAGAGAAATACCCTGACGAGTTAAAAATCGTGGGGGTGGCAGAACCGGTCGAACACAAAAGGAAAACGTTTGCAAAGAGGTACAGCATTCCAATAAAACACCAGTGGATTACCTGGGAACATGCTCTGGAGATCCCGAAATTTGCCGATGCCCTGATCATTACCACACCGGATCACCTGCACTATGGACCGGCCATGCAGGGAATGGAACTTGGATACGACTTGCTGTTGGAAAAGGTGATGGCCCAGACCTGGCAAGAGTGCAAAGACATTCTTCACCAGTCGAAAAAGCAGGATAGCATTGTTGCCATCTGCCATGTATTGCGTTACACCTCCTATTTTCGCAAGCTTAAGGAGATTATAGATTCAGGTGAGCTTGGAGAGGTGGTCAGTGTACAACACCTGGAGCCGGTTGAGCACATCCATATGTCCCACTCTTTTGTAAGGGGTAACTGGGGGAACAAAGAGGAGTCCAATTCAATGATCCTCTCCAAATCGTGTCATGATACCGATATTCTCAGATGGCTGGTGGGGAAATCGTGCAGGCGGGTTTCATCGTTTGGCTCGCTGAAACACTTTCGGGAAAAAAATGCACCGAAAGGTAGTACTGCCCGCTGTACAGACGGATGCGCTGCGGAAGCTGAATGTCCCTATTCGGCAAAAAGGATCTACCTTAAAAACAAGGGTAGTTGGATGTTGTCTCACCTGAATATTTCCGATGATGAGGATGAAACCATAATTGAAGCCCTGAAGTCAGGTCCATATGGAAAATGTGTCTATAGAACTGATAATAATGTGGTGGATCACCAGGTGATGATCATGGACTTTGAGGATGAGATCACCGCTTCATTCAACATGGAGGCATTCACCCATTACGGGGGAAGGTACACACGGATCTTCGGGACCAAAGGGGATATTATTGGAGATATGCAGACCCTCACTTTTACTAAATTCCTGACAGGAGCACAGGAGAAATGGGATGTGAGCATGGGGGCAGCAGCTGATTCGGGACACGGCGGAGGTGATTACGGGCTGGTCCATGACTTTGTGCAGGCTGTGAGCCAGCAGGATCCATCCCTTTTGACTTCACCTATCGATGCTTCGGTGGAGAGTCACCTGATGGGCTTTATGGCAGAGGAGAGCCGGCTGAATGGCGGGAAGTCCATGGAGATAAAACTGGATATACAGGATTAGTTAATACTAAGCACTTAGAAATAAGAAATGTGATGACTGGAACAGAAAATATCTATTAACAATGAAAAAGATCTTTATAGTTACACTTATCGCAGTAAGTCTGTGGGCTTGTACTGACAGATCATCCCGGGAACCAACCGCGAAACCTGCCACTCCTTCAGAGGCTGCTTCCGTCTTCCTGGACAAACACCAGGGTCATGCTCCGGATGGAGTGATCGGTGACCGCAGGATACGTCCGGGGTATTACCTGCAGATGGATGTACTGGCCACAACCCGGAATTTTATTCAGATCTGGCTCCCGGAGATATGTACTTACAAGGGCCAAAAAAAGCCATTTTTCCTGCTGTCTTCCGAGGATCTGTACCAGATGAATCTAGACACAACTGCGACCGGGGGAATCAGCATCAGCGGGAAAGCGGGTGAGCAGCTAATGATTACAGGTACAGCGGAAGAGTTTGAATACGGATTGTATCTTACCGTAAACCAACAGAATATTTCAGACATGGTGCTCGAAGAGGTGTCCAGCAGTGTGTGTATTCAGCTGACCGCGGCCCCGGATTTTCGTGATCCCGAGAGGGAAAATACCTACTGGTACAATGAAGGGACGGGAACCTGGGATCAGTCCTTTATTACGGAGTCACTGATACAGGAGGGAATAGAAAGGACCCGGTTCTATCGTACTGTGATGGAACCTGAACAGGGATTGCCACTGGTCGTGGTCGAATCGTCTACCGGAAGCCATGCGCTGGGATTGATATTCAAAAATGCAACAGGGGTGGGCGGTAATTCCCAGATGTCCACCGGGTGCATCCATTCAGACGGAGATAGCTATACCATTGCACCCGGGAAGAGTGCCAGCCGGGAAGGCCTGCTGATCATACACCCTGAAGGCAAAGAAGCGGTACTGGAAATGGCCAGGGAGTTCCTGGCAGCGAAATAAGTATTATCTGGCCAACAGAAATACCCTGTCATAGGTTCCGGCATGATCCATGTTTTTAAATATCCGAAAGGCAATGGTATTGGTTTGCCCCAGGACCATAATGATCATGGCACGCTATTTTACTGGCTGGTTTAGACAGTTCATCCTGAATGCTATTGTTTCAACTCCTCTGACCATTGATAGGATTCGGGCACTACTCCCAGGTATCTGATGCTGGCCGGGGCCAGCAAAGCGGGCAGCTGGTAGAGGTCCGTGATGCGAAGACAATTCAGCATCTCAATGGCGGCCCCTTTTCCATCGGGACGGCCCGGAAGATTCTGACTGGCCGGAGGGTCTTTCAGGAACAGGGTATGGCAATTGCCGTCCATCAGTGCAGCATACATGGCAACCACTGTCATCTCATCCCTTCCGGCGATCCCGATTTCCTCCGGGTTAACCCCATCCAGTGTTCGGCAAAATTCAAGGGTTCGCAACAGGTCGTAAACTTGCATGGATGCGATGGTCCTGCCGGTCCATGCCGATGCCCTGCGTACATGCCAGTTCAGACCAGGTTCCCATCCGGTCTCTCCCACTCCTCTCACTTCCAGAAAGGCGATGTTCCACTCCTCCCCCAATCCTTTGCTGAAGTCTTCAGCTCCAAATCGCTCTTCATCCCGGTTCCGCAAAACGATCATCAGGGGTTTTGGTTCAAGCGGATCGTGCTTCCACCGGATACTTACCTTTAACCTCCACCCTTCTTCTGAGATAAAGCTATAAATGTCCCAGCCATACCTACCCCCGTCCAGGGAGTGAAACGTATGCTCCGGATCAAAGGGGACCCCCTCCTCAGGAAATGCGCCAAAGGTACGTTTGGCCAGGAACTGTTTGACAGAATCCCTGAAAGCATGCAGCTCCTCCGGGGAGGTAATCTCCGGGTCCTCATGCAGTTTAATAAATGAATCCTGTATAGTAGTGGTCCGGTCACCGGCAGGGGGTCCATCTATATAAACCCTCAGTTCCTCTGCAGAAAGCATATGGGCTTCAACCGTATCCACATCTCCCGCCTCTTCCGGGCTTACCGTTTTCCCCATCAGGTGCTCCAGGAAAAAGGCATTAATGGCCTGGCGCCCTTTTCTCTGATAGGAATGACGCCCCGTGTACTCTGTCATTCCGATATTTTCCGGGGATCCATGTAAAGAATACATCTTTGAAATATCCCGGTAAAGCTCGCGAACCGATTCAATGGTATTGAGCCCGTCACCATCGGCCTGTGCAATCAGGAGCGGTCTGGGGGCGATCAGTGCCCCGATGTCTTTGAATCCTTGCCGGTAGGTGTTGACAGGCATCATACAATCGCAGTGCCGGTCCATGGTGCGTGTGGTGACCTGTGCCTTCAGGGTGCTTGCCCCGCATACGGGTGCTGCAGCCCTGACACGCGGATCTGCCGCTGCCACATACCAGCTCTGGGATCCGCCCCCGGATATGCCGGTAACTCCAAGCCTTTCGGGATCTACCTCAGGTCTTTCTGAGAGCAGATCAAGCCCGCGAATGGAATTCCACAACTCCACTCCGCCGGGCGTATAACCCCTGCTGTACCAGTGGAACCATCCCCTGCTATAACAGCCGGCATGCTCACCTCTTACCTCACCGTACTGAATGGTTTCAGTGATCAGGCATACAAATCCCAGTTCGGCGAATTTCCTGGGATGGGGCTGAAGATAAACCTTCTGAGAGGAAGTGTGTTCGCACAGATAGAGAATGGCTGGTGCGGGTTCCGTGATATGATCGGGGATATAGAGATTGGCGGGCACATAAAGACCGGGGAGGGATTCATAATAGAGCTTCTCGATCCGGAATCCCTCCTGTTGGATGGTACCGGTATAACGGACATTTAAAGCCGGCCGCTCTCCCTGAAGCGGCAGATCCTGCAGCCCCATCATCTCGATAAACTGTTCATGGCGCTGATCCCGCTGCCCTTCCCAGTCCTGAAGGGAGGTGATCCCCGAAAGGGCATTGTCCGTAATCTCTGCTGCCGATGCGATCAGGTAGGACCTGATGTTATTGGATGCAGCCTGTTCCTGTTCGGGCCTGTTACACGCTGTGCACAGGAGAACCGGGATAAGGGTGGAGAGAAAAAGCTTACTTGATCTCATAAGGTGTTTTTTGGGTATGTTCCCCATAGAGATTCCAGGTCCTTACCTCCACAGCTTGAATGGCGGGCAAATGGTTTGAAGGGCTCCCCAGGTAAAAATAGGCAGCAGCAGCAAGGTCATCACCGGAACGGTAAAAGTTGGCCCAGCCATCGTCGGGAAGGTCCGGGTCCTCCAGGTCGGCCACACTGCCGGGTTGGTATATCCGGTGAAAGTCGGGTTTGCTGTGAATAGATACAGGACTCAGGCCCAGGCCATCTTTCACCATATGCCTGACCAGTTCCTTCCCCGTTCCTCCCATCTGCTGAATGGTCACACGGCAATCTGCACTGAAAAAGACCGGGTCCGGGATATGATACCTGTAAAATGCATACTGTTCTGTGGAGGTATCGGACAGCAGGCTGCCGGTATAATCTGTTTGAAAAACTCCCTGTCCCCAGCCGGTCCCTATATAGTCTTCCGTACCGGTCCCCACCAGGGAAGGATGCTCAGCATCCCCGTCCATGAAGATCTTCACCTCCCCTTCGCCCCACCAGCCCCTGATCCCGGTATTCACATTCACGCTGATGTTGGATCCCAGAAACCGGCCTTTTCCCTCTACTTCAGGCAGGATCTCAAAATCCTCTGTCAGGGTGGTAGCTGTGTCGCGGTGCCAGTGGCAATGGAAATAGAGCCAGTCATCATCCCACGCCTCCAAGAGCTGTAGGTTCATATCATAAAACAACGTGGGCAGTTGAATATCCGATTCATTGACGACTTCAATCCTTGCATGGCTCTTAAAAGGCATCTGTATAAAGCTGTTAAAAGACTTTCCCTCAGGATTTGCAAAGAGGGCATTCTCATAAACCGCTGTCTTTCCATGGCCCATTCCGAAGAAATCCCCGAAAGGCACCGATACGGCAGGCTTTTCCTCATGGTCCCAGTACATATTGATCACCAGGCTACGCATCATTTCAGGGCTTTGGATGCCGATGGTCATCCAGATGCGGTTGATGATCCCGGGACCCTCCATATCGAGCAGTGTTTTCGATTCACCTGCATCGAGGACATCAAAAGCGTGTCCCTTTGCACCATTGTTTTCTTTTCCGCCTTCACCTTTAGCTCCTGTGAGATTCTCAAAGCTGACCCATCTGGTCTCTGCATCCTCCGTATAGGTATAGAGCTTGTCCGGAAGAATGGTACCGTTTTCATTGGAATTACTTCTGTTGCAGCCAATTATCAGGATTAATACCACAACCTTAATAGCTATCTTGTTTAGGGTAGGTCTCATAAAATTGTTGGTTTAGTCCGCTTAAATATTGTGAAAGTAAATATAACAATACTTGATTGTTCTCGTGCACTTTTATCCCTATCTTTGAAGAAGAAACCCACCCATATGGGTTTCCTTTTTCGTTGTATGCAAGCTGTAATCCACCTGACTTCTATGTAATGTCCTATGTCTGATCCAAAAGAAAAAATCATCATTTCGGGAACGGGTTGCGCACTTGTGGATTATCTGTACTCTGGCATAGGTTTCAACACTCCTGCCTTTGAAAAGTACCGCTCAAAAACAGATGGTGATGGCGGTATCTCTCCGGGAAAACTGGTTTTTACAGAGGAGGTGGAGGAGTTCTCAGGGAAAGCTTACCCGGAGATATTGAAAGAGATTTCCGGTGATCAGTCTCCGGATGCAATCAATGTGGGTGGTCCCGGACTGGTCTCAATGATCCATGCAGCACAGATGCTGGATCCCGGACAGTTCGAAGTACGTTTTTATGGAGGAATGGGCAGAGACGAAGCTGCCCGCCAGATAAGGGAACTGAGCAAAAGAACTCCCCTTGATATTTCCAATTACCTGCCGGTCAGCAACAGGGCAACTCCTTTTACACACGTGTTGTCGGATGCATCCTATGACAATCATCGCGGTGAAAGGACTTTTGTCAACCATATCGGTGCTGCATGGGACTATACACCCGATATGCTGGGAGAATCTTTTTTCCATTCAGATATTGTCTGTTTTGGAGGGACCGCACTGATGCCACGCATGCATGATTCTCTTTCTGTATTGTTGCAGCAGGCAAAGCAAAAAGAGTGCCTGACCGTAGTGAATACAGTATATGATTTCCGGAATGAGAAAAACAAACCGGGTGAGCCGTGGCCTCTGTGTGACAGCAAAGAGGATTTTGGCATGATAGATCTGTTGCTGATGGATGGTGAGGAAGCCCGGAGAATAAGCGGATATGAGTGTCAGGAGGATTCTGCCCGGTTTTTTATTGAACAGGGAGTACACGCTTTTATCATTACTAACGGCCCCGAAGAAATGCTGGTTTATTCTGACGGGACCGTTATTCAGGAAAAAAAACTGAGCAGGCTGCCGGTATCCGGACGAGTAGCTGCAGATCTGCAGAAAACAGGCCCGGAAGGGGATACCACAGGATGCGGAGACAATTTTGCGGGAGGGGCCCTTGCATCGCTTGCCTGGCAAATGCAGGTACACAGGAACAGCAAACCCGATTTTGATGAGCTTATTGCCTGGGCAGTGGCTTCAGGTGGTTTTGCCTGTTTTTATCTGGGAGGCACCTATTTTGAAGAGAGCGCAGGGGAAAAGCGCTCCAGGGTGGAATCCTATAAGTTGGATTACACCCATCAGATATCACACCTGTCCCATTCCTCTCCCCCTAAACTGGTCCTGTTTGGGGCAGGGAAAATAGGCAGGTCTTTTATCGCTTCTCTTTTCAGTAAGGGAGGATATGAAGTGGTTTTCATTGACATTGATAAAAATGTGATAGAAGCCCTGAATCAAAAGAGGAGCTACAAAGTGATCATTAAAGAGCAGGATGAAACCGAGATCCGCATTTCAGGGGTCAGGGGAGTCCTTGTCAGTAACGAGGAAGAAGTGATCACCGAAATTGCAGAGGCCTCCATTATGGCCGTTTCTGTGGGTATGCGGGGATTGGCTGCATCCTTACCGCTTATTGCACGGGGAATCCTCAGGCGTTACCAGGAGGAGCCTGACCGGCCGTTGGATATAATAATTGCTGAGAATATCCGAAATGGTGCTGAATATGTGAGGGCCGAATTGGGCCGGCATCTGCCGGAATGGTTCCCGCTGGATGAGCTGGTGGGACTGGTGGAAACCAGCATCGGCAAGATGGTCCCGATCATGCCTGAAGACGAGCGGGAAAAGGATGTTCTCCAGGTCTTCGCTGAATCTTATTGTACATTGATCGTTGACCGGCAGGGCTTCAGGAATCCCATTCCCGGGCTTAAGGGTCTGGCACCGAAAACATCCATGAAAGCATGGGTTGACAGGAAACTGTTTGTGCATAACCTGGGTCATGCCGGGGCTGCATATTATGGATACGATCATTACCCGGAGCTTACCTACATGTATGAAGTACTGGAACATACCGAGGCCAGGGAATTCACCCGGCAGCTGATGCTTCAGTCTTCCAGGATACTTCAGGCTATACACCCGGATGTGTTCACAGATCAGCAACTGGAGGAACATATTGATGATCTCATAGCCAGGTTCAGGAACAGGGCATTGGGAGACACCGTGTACAGGGTGGGCTGCGATCTTCAACGGAAGCTAAGTGCTGAAGACAGGATAATGGCTCCCCTGCATGCTGGAATCAGGCTGGGCATACCTGTGGACAGGATTGCCGAAGCACTTTTTTACGGAACCCGCTTCAAGGGGACCAATGAAATGGGGGAACTCTTCCCGGGAGATGCGGAATTCCATCAGATGGCTCAACAGGAGGGTCTGGAAAGCGTACTGGTGCGCTTAGGTAATCTTGACCGGCCAACACTTGAGAGCCTTAGCTAGTCATTCGAATACTTGTCATATTCACCGCATACCACTTTTTTTTACAGCTTCCAGGTGACTGAATCCATATTTCCTGTCCGGCAGGAGGTAGCTACAACCCTTCTGATGTGAACCGTTGTACCTGAGAGTATTCCGAATGACGGTTGTCCTGGTCCCATATTCTTACCTTCCAGTAATAGGTCCTGTTCAGTTCAAGGGGATCCCCGCCATGCACAACCCGCCGGGTCTGATCGCTCCTGACCTGTCCGCTGTTCCATACATCTCCCCTGTTGCTTTCAACCAGGCTCCTCTCAGAAGCGACCAGTATCTGGTACGCTTGCTGCTTGCCGGCAGCTTCTGGGAGAATCCATCTGTATTCAGGAAGCAGGCCCGGCTCAACCGACATTTCTGTAGGTGTACCGGAAAACGGATCCGCATAACGCTGAATCAGTCTGTCGCAACTATTTTGAAGTTCCTGAAGTATTTCACAGTACGCTGTGTCTCCCGCCAGATTTACAATCTCCATCGGATCGTTTTCCAGATCATACAACTCAACCGAAGACCTGTCATTCACGTAACGGAAGTATTTCCACTCCGGGGTCCTGATCCCTTCACTGGGGGGAATATCCTTGTATTCCCATATATGTTCGATCAGAATGGTATCCCTGTGGAGAGACTCCTCGGTGCCGGAAACGACGGGTACCAGGCTTCTCCCCTGCCATGCCCCGGGGCGTTCAGCTCCGGCCAGTTCAAGGATGGTGGCGGGAACATCAATATTCATCACCATGTCATCGATATCCCTGTGTTTTTTTACCCTGGGATCGTAGATGATCAAAGGCACCCGGATAGAGTTATCGTAAAGCAACCACTTGCCGGCCAACTGGCGCTCCCCCAGGAAGTAACCATTATCACCCATCAACATGATTACCGTGTTCTTCTCCAGCCCCTTTTCCTTCAGTTTCTTCCTGATCCTGGCAATTTCCATATCAACTCCCCGGATCATCCTGTAATAGCCCTTCACACTATGCTGATATTTTTCAGGGGTATCATACCTCCAGTACCAGCGGGTCCGGTTCAGTCCTTCCCGTACAAACAGGGGCAGCTTCTCAAACCAGGCATCTTCGCTCAGGGCAGGCCCGGGCATCTCAACACCTTCATACAATTCATTATTCACCTCTTGCCAGAAATATTGCTCTTCTGCCCGGTCATGTGCGTGGGGAGCACTAAAACTCAATGAAAGGCAAAATGGCTGCTCTTCAGGACATTGATCGATAAACTCCAGGGCTTTTTCACCCGTATATCTGGTGAGATGCACCGTATCAGCTCCAAGGGTTTTGTAAAAGTAGCCTTTGTAATTATCATAATCGTCATTCCGGTCATATACCTCACACCTGTCAAACAGGTGCCCGGTGGAGTCATAGGCCACCCCGAATTTCCCATAAAAACCCAGATAATATCCCTCCTTTTTAAGGATCTTCGGATACGATGCTTCCATGAATTCACTGCGAATCGGTCCGCTCTGGAAGGTGTAGCGGTGAGTACGTTCATGCAAGCCGCAAAAAATGCTCGCCCGGCTGGCAGAACAGATGGGTGTTGAGGCAATGGCATTTTTAAAATAGACACCACGCTGTGCCAGTTTATCCATCTCCGGCGTCCGGATGTGCTCATTCCCTGCATAAGCCAATGCATCCCAACGCTGATCATCGGTCAGGATAAATATAATATTGGGCGCTTCATCTCCTTTCACGGTCTCTTTTTCACCGGAAGATGAACATCCGGCAAATATTAGTATGCTTGCTAAAAGAATAAGGACTTTGTTCATTGCTGTTTCTATTTTATATCCGCATGGCAGTTATTTAACCTCTATTACAGGATCCTTTTACAGGTATCCCAGGGATTGCAGAAACTCATCGGCTGCGATAAGGATCTTCTTTTAATAACATAGTTAATAATATCTTGCAGATAAAATAATAATACCTGACTGTTCTCGTGAACATTTGCATTATGTTTCTTAATTTTAGACCGATTTACTAACCCGTCATATAAAGAACATGAAACCTTTAAGAAATCTGTCACTCCTTTTATTGGCCATTATCGCCTTCAGTTGTTCCGGTAATAAAGCAGCTGAGAGCGGAGAAGCTTATGTAAAACTTGTTCACGATGAAGAAAACCAACGCGTGGATGTTACGATCGGTGGCCAGCCTTTTACCTCTTATCTTTATACGGACACGCTTCCTGCACTTACGAAACCGGTTCTTTTCCCGGTATTGTCTGCCGGTGGATCCCGCATCACCCGTGGTTTTCCGCTGGATCCGCAGCCAAAGGAGCGTACAGACCATCCCCACCATATCGGTGTATGGCTCAATTTCGGGGATCTGAATGGCATTGACTTCTGGGGCAACTCTCCCGCCATCCCGGCAGAACACGCCCATACACTGGGAGTCACCCATCACGAAGAAATGGGAAAGATCGAAAGCGGCAATGAATCCGGTTCCCTGGAAGTGTCCATGAAATGGTACAATGCCCAAAACCAGGCTATGTTGAAAGAGGAGACCCGTTTTGAATTTGCAGGAGGTGATGCGTGGCGAAGGATTGACCGTGTCACCACCCTGACAGCTATTGATGAGCCCATGACTTTCAATGACACCAAGGAAGGGATGATGGCCATTCGTGTTCAACGTGCCCTGGAGCATCCAAGCGATAGGCCGGTCACGCTGAGCGATGCCCATGGTTTGCAGACAGAGGTGGCAAAACTGGACAATACCGGGGTGACAGGACACTATCTGAACAGCGAAGGCGATGAAGGATTGGATGCATGGGGAAAAAGGGCCGGATGGGTAGCCCTGGACGGCACCATCGGAAATGAAAAGGTAGCGCTGATCATTTTTGATCATCCCGATAATGTGGGTCATCCCACCTACTGGCATGCCAGGGGTTACGGACTTTTCGCTGCCAATCCCTTTGGCCAGGCCACCTTTAGCGACGGGGCGGAAGATCCCCTGAACTTCTCGCTGAATCCCGGTGAGTCGGTGACTTTTAAATACCGGATCCTTATTCATTCCGGGGAGATTCAGGCTGAAGAGATAAATGAAGAGTACAGAGAGTACTCGTCCCGGTAAAGCATTAATAATGATTTAGAGCCATGGAGAGAATCAAAGTGGCCGGCCTGTGGATTGCTGGCCTGTTGATCCTCGGTCTGGTGGGTTGCAAAAACAACCTGCCCGATTCCGTTGCCGACGGAAGCGACTTCGAAAAGGACTTATACTATCCGGGCATCTACGACGATGTAAAACTGATCTGCTCCGATACACCCCATATTCAGAATGTACAGTGCGTCCCCAGGATCGGGGAAGAGCAGCTCAGGGTGGCAGCAGAGATTGTTTATATGGGCGAAAAAGTCAGAAGCATGAGGCAGTTGACCATCATTCCCAATTGACAAAAAAAAGACTATTTTCGTAAACAGCTAAAATGCTTGTTGTGGATACTAATAACTGAAACTATATGCTTGGATTGCTGTTTATACTTATCGGAGCCGTGGGATCGGCCAGTTTCTATGTCCCGTTTAAAAAGGTTAAGCAATGGTCATGGGAATCTTACTGGATTATGCAGGGAGTTGCTGCATGGCTTATTTTTCCATGGATTTTTGCATGGCTGACTGTCCCTTCGGGGACATTGTTGGATATTATACGCGAGGCCCCGTCTTCGGCAAAATGGCTCACCCTGATGTTCGGAGCCTTCTGGGGGGTGGGTAGCCTCACTTACGGACTCAGCATTAGATACATGGGTATTGCCCTGGGACAGAGCCTGGTGCTGGGACTTATCGCCGCATTTGGCACCCTGATACCGGCCATGGTGGCAGGTGAGGGACTTCTCACCACCCGTGCTGGCATCCTGACCATTATCGGTGTCTCCATTGCCCTTGCAGGCATCGCCATCGTGGGATATGCAGGAATCCTGAAGAACAGGAACCTTTCCGAAGAAGAGAGAAAGGCCGCCGTAAAAGATTTTTCTCTGAAAAAGGGAATACCCATCGCCATACTGTCGGGCATCATGAGCGCTTCCTTTGCCTATGGTTTTGCATCGGGCGTACCCATTGAAGAGACGGCTGCCAGATTCAATACAAATTCCCTCTATGTGAGCAATCCCACCCTGATTTTCATTACCCTGGGGGGATTCCTGGTAAACCTGGTGTACTGTGCATGGCTGAATATTAAAAACGGGACCTATAAAGATTACATTAGGGTTTCCGGGGGTGTCTTCCTGAACAATGTGGGCTTCACGTTCCTGGCTGGACTGCTCTGGTTTTTACAATTTCATTTTTATGGAATGGGCAAAAGCCTGGTACCTGAGAACATGGAAACCTATTCGTGGAGCATCCTGATGGCACTTGCCATTGCCGTAAGCAATATCTGGGGGCTCTTTCTTAAAGAGTGGAAAGGAGTTTCAAGAAAAACCATCGCAGTACTTCTGGCAGGTATACTGATCCTGATCCTCTCCACCTTTATTATCAAACTGAGCTGACCTTCGGGTGGCAATGGTATAGGATTTAATCAGCTGTAATACGATATTCACCGGCTCCCATGCGAAACAGGTTATATCCGTTTTCCTTACCCTTGTAAAGAGCCAGATCATTGGAAACGGCCTTTCTCTTAAATACCGGGGTTCCGTTTACGTCAACAGACCGGTATTGCAACGGGACCGAAACGAGCGCCTCTGTTCCGGAGGGTACCTGAATTACCAGGATTAGTGTTGAGCCCTCCTTTTTAATGCTTGCGGAAACCTTCCCTGCCACCGTTTCATTTCCGGTCTCTGCATACTCCAGGCTACCCAGTTGAGGCCTTACACTAAAACTTTTCCAGGCAGGCTCCAGGGGTGCGAGTCCGCACACATACCGGGAGAGGATCGTCAGCCCTCCCCCGCTCCAGGCGTGGTTGTTGGAGCCCTGATCTTCAAAGCTGGTATTCCCCTCCTGGTGGGGCGGACCAAATACCTCGTATAATGTGGTGTAGGGAGAGACTTCAACCATCCGGTAATAGCGCTTCTTCATGCGTTCCAGCCCGGCTTCCGGTTCACCCATGACAAACAAGGCTTCCAGTACATATTTTTCCATGTACGGACTGGCAAGGAAGGAAGACTCAAATATTTTTATCAGTTCTTCATATTTTTCTTCATCTGCCAGTCCTGAAACTACCGCCAGCGCCTGGGCACGATCGTCATATTTCCCTTCATAACCAGTGGTCCGGTACCCGTTTCCATCCCAAAATCCGTTGTTGAATGCCATCCTGAATGATTTCATCTCCTCCTTTGTGCGGCTGGCTTCAGCCTCTTCCCCAATGAGCTCCGACATATGCATATACCCTTTCAGAGCCAGGTAGTACCAGGCATTATGCAGCAAGGGTCTGTCGATCTCATAGCCCCAGTCGCCCCAGTTCCAGTCACCTTCCCGTTCCTCCAGGGTTCCGTCCCCTTTGATCTTCCATACATCCAGATACCGTTTTACCCCCTTGTACACCTTTTCTATTGTGCCGCTATCACCCGTATTCAAATAGTAATTCCAGAACCCGTAATACCCTATGCTTGCCAGCATCTGTCCCGGAAGTTCATTGGTCCAGATACCTGCCGGTATGGGAGAATAGATGGTGCCATCATCACGCTGCCAATGGATAAGCTCAAGAATTCCCTTTTCCGTAAGGGTGGCAGCGGACGGGCTCAGGGCATAAAAGGCTTCGCCGCTTTCATTAACCATGTCGCCCCACCACTGTGCACGTTCCCTGTCCGGACAATCCATATAGGTATCGCGCATAGTCACATACAGGGTACGGGCAGCCTTTTGCCACAGCTTGTTGTAAAATTCATCACTGCACCTGAAAAACCCGGTGAACTCACTAGCAAATCCGGTCTCTCTGTATTTCAGCGCATTGATCTTTATTCCTCTGGGAATAAAGTAGCTGACTACATGGCCATTCATCCAGCCCAGTGATTCATATTGCTGGGAGCCCTCTCTGGTCACGTACTCGGCCCTGACCGATTCCACGTTCTCTGCCTCGTAATATTTATAGTTATCGGTCTGTATGTGGATCACCTCCCCTTCAGGGGCTTCAATGTCCAGATAGGGCGTAATATGACAATTGTAGGACAAGCTGCAGTTGATTACTGTGCCGTCACTGATCTCCGGGATCTCATCCTGGTTCTCATAAGGCTTCAGGCCGTAATCCTTCCACAGGGGCACAGGTCTCAGCACCAGATGGTTCCAGGGTGGATCCTCAGCCTGTCCGATCACTCTGGCCCTTGTGAATCCCTTCAGCATTGCCCCGGGCCGGATCCAGTCAAAATTTCCTGCCATGGCATTGAAGCGGACATTTGATTCGGACAAACGGAAATTTGGACAGGGCCTCCGGGTATGCTCAAAACCCTTATCCAGACGGGTCATCCAGGTCCCGTTACTCACCAGTCCGATTTCATCACATTGAAACACCAAACCCGCTTCGCCGCTGCTGTTGTGAGAAAAGCCGTCTTTCCCGAAATACCAGACCAGGACAGCCACTGTATTGCTCCCTTCCTTCAGAAATTGTGAGATCTCCACTTCATCATAGTAGGTATCCACAGGGGTGGGACCCCGCTTCAGCTGCCCCTCAAAAACAGCCGGTTCTCCGTTGATCCACAGCCAGTATTTGGAATCGCAGGCGATCTTTGCCACAGCTTTATCCGGCACCTCTTTCAGATCGATCCCGGTCTGGAAATTGATCCAGGTATTGGACTCATTCTGCACTGCTTCATTGGAGATCCTGTAAGCCGACCACTCAGGATCCTGTGAAAACAGGGAGAATGTACAGGTCACCAGGAGCGCGATAAGAATTGTTCTCTTCATTTTTTTTCTGTTTATTCCAGTTCAGAGGCCTGTGCTGCCAGCCACTCCTCAAATCCCTCATCAGGGATCTCAAGTTTTCCAAAAATAGTAAATTCTCCATTCCTGCCTGAATGATGTGGTCAGTACATTGCCTTCTCCTGCGAATATTTACAAATATTGATTGTTCTCGTGCACATATACATGAAATTTCGTATTTTTAACTGCCTTTCCCGGTAAATTATAAACCAAAGAACATGAAATCAAACCTGATCAGCAGACTTAATTTTCTCAGACTCGGCATGGCTTCACTGGCAGCTTTTCCGTTAAGCGCCATAGGTGTCCGGGCAAATGATAACAACAAAAAGGTAAAGCCTCAATCTTTGCCGGCAGATTCACCGGGTGTTGCAGGAAAATACCCTCCGGGCCGGGGTCACAAAGAGCTCACCGATTGGCAGCTGATTGAAGAGTCAGGGGCCGAAGTATCGCAATTAACCATGAGCCCGGTGATCCATACGCATATCTACCCACATGCCAGGATCTTTACCTCGGACAGCCGCTTCTTTGTCTATTCCCGTCGTCCTGCCCATGAGCAAGATGAAACCTTCTGGCTTTGTGAAACAGGTTCATGGCGCCTCTACAAAATACCGCAGCCGGAGAATTCATCCGGTCCCCATATACCACTTGACGGGGACTACACCTACATATACTATCTTATCAAACCAACCCCTGAAAGAAACATCGTTGTTAAACAGAACTTCTGGACCGGGGAACGGGAGGAGTTGATGGACATAAACAGAACTGGTGTCAGAGGGGGAATTGGCAGCCTTACACCGGACCGACGTTATGGTTTTTCGTTCGCCACAGATGAGGATGGCATGTGCCACATCATTCGTTGTGACCTGGTCGAACGCAGCTGGAAAATAATCCACTCCCGCCCGGACATTCACAATCCCCACCTGATGAGTGAACCCGGAGAGGGAAAAGATCTCCTGATCCAGCAAAACAGGGACTATGTCTTTGATAAGAAGACAAAGAGCTGGGGGCCTTATACCGACAAAAAAGGATCCACCCTTTACTTAATCGATATCAATGGTGAGAACTACCGGCCCCTTCCCATCGGAAAACCCCATACTCCCGAAATCTGGGGCCACCAGATGTGGCTGGGGAATACCGGAAAGGTGCTTGCCACACTGGCCGGTGAAAGGTATTTTGAAGGCAATCGGGTATATAAGAGGAACTATGATATTGTGATTGACGGTAAAAAGGGCAACCTGGTTACCGTGTCTGATAAAGAAGAGCAACCCACGGTGATTGCAGGTGGTGTATTTTTTGACCATGTAGCCTCCTCAAAGGACGGGAAATACTTTATTGCTGACGACATGGACGGAAATATCTGGGTTGGTTCGGCAGAAACAGGAAAATACCGGAAGCTATGCAATTCAGGAACTATATTAACCGGGGCCAGATACTCTCATCCCCACCCTTTCTTCAGCCCTGACCTAAAATATGCCTTTTTCAACTCGACAGGAAGCGGGATTCCGCATATTCATGCGGCTACGATTCCTGAAGAATTCCTGAAATCCCTTGAAACATGAATAGTAGATCTCACTTAACAGCTTTGGATGGATCCAAGGCCAGAAAAGGATTCTCCGGAAACATGCAATCGGTAAAAAAACCTCCCAAACCCTGCATTCTGTACTTGTCATTAATCATTTTCCTTGAGTTTGCTGTCCCGACTCTGGCTGCGGAAAAACCAAATCCGGAAACAGGTGATTTTGGGATCAGCCTAACGGAATATGAATACGGGTATTGGTCGCCCGAGATCCGGGAGTTGCACTTACGCGTCAAACTGAATACGGATCAGTTTGCCAAAGACGAGTTGTTCATACCCCATACCGTGTTTGTCAATGGAAGTGAGCCACTTTATGTTTACTGGATAGTGGATGGGGTTCGCTACGATGATCGTTCCATTCAAAATGCAGATGAGAAGAAGATTGATGTCTATATTCCTTTTGCCTGGCATGGCGGTGAAACCAATTCGATCACTTTGATGTACAAGCGCGACAAAAGCATCGGGACGCTGGCATTTGAAGCTCCTGCACCAAAGAGAGGCGGTGTATGGAAAAAATCAAACGGCGGTAACCGGATGTTCAAGGTTTGCGAAGAGGCCGGATTGGAACGCAGCAACGAAGCGGTTGAATTTGATGTGACCATCCAGGAATCGGTTTTCAGAGACCCTGCAAAGGATGTGCGCGCCACATTGATGACCTCAGCGGGAACCTACCGGGAGATCCCATGTCAAGTGTATGATTCGGAACGCCTTTTTGGTAGTACCGGGTTGTGGGGACAGGCTTCGGTGGTACGGTTCAGGGCTACCGTTCAGCTCTCTCTGAAACCCCATGAAGAGGCTATCGTTGTGTTGTGGAACTGTCCCGGTGAAAGTCCGGTAAGCAATGAGCCCCGCATTACCATGAACCGAGCTTGCGAGCTCAGCGTAGCTAAATCTGCCACCACCGATACGCTTGTTGAAAACGATTTCTACCGCATACGCATGTGCCCCAGATCAGGCCAGATGTTCTCATGGTTCGACAAACAACTGTCGGTCAATTTTGAGTACACAGATCCAAGAGGAGACTTTCCCGCCCATACACGTCCCATCAACCGTACACCCGATATGTTTAAAGAAGGGGTTCTCTGGAGCCATGTTTTCGACTGGGACCCGGATGAATACCAGGTCCGTTCAATTAATGGAGCGGTGTTTTGTGAGAATACCCGCTGGGGCAGCATGCCCGATGTTCCCGAAGCCGAAACCAGTGTCCGCTACCGCTTTTATGCCGACCGGCCGGAGGTTCGTTTGGAGTCGGTCATTCGAATTGTGGAGGACTGCCGGGCTTACGCACTTCGCAACCATGGTATGGTATTTTCCGCAGATTTGTTCACCCACGCTGCCTGGCCCTTAGCAAACGGGAAGATAAAATCTATTTCCCTGAAATTTGCCATGGGGAACGATACCGGATCTCCCCCGGTGGCCAACATGCCTTACAATACTCCCTGGATGGCTCTTTATAATGCAGAAGAGGGCTATGGTATGGCCATGCTGACAACCGGAAGTGCACTGTTCAATGATAAGGGCCAGCACCCGAATACGAGCCGGACAAGAAGTTACGTCAGTGTGTACCGTGGCCATTTGGTCTATGTAATCCGAGCTGCCAACATCACCTATTTTTCCGGTATCCGTTCTCTGCCAACGCCCCTGCATGCGGGTACCACACTCTACGAAGATATGGTTCTCTTCCCGTTTGGTTCAGGCAAAGGGGGAGAACCGGATTTCAATGAAATAGCTGCCATGCGTGAGAGGATTCTTCACCCCCTGATTATTGAACCTTAGAAAACAATAACCATGAAGAATAGCTGGAATATCAAAATGATCCTTATTCTGTGGATAGGGATCCTCAGCTTTCTCACACTCTCTGCAAAAGAGTACCATGTGGCCAAAACAGGGAATGATCAGAATCCGGGCTCGGCAGACGCCCCGTTCCTTACCATCATGGCAGCGGCCAATGCAGCCATGCCGGGTGATGTGATCACCGTACATGAAGGATGCTACCGGGAGCGGATCACCCCACCCCGGGGAGGGGAGTCGGACAGCAACAGGATCACCTACCGGGCTGCCAAGGGCGAAAAAGTTGAGATAAAAGGTTCGGAGGTCATCAAAGATTGGAAGAAGTATAAAGGGGATGTATGGATGGTTACCCTGCCCAACACCTTTTTCGGGGAGTACAATCCTTACACCGATATTATTCAGGGTGACTGGTACACCGATAAGGGCCGGCCTCATCATACGGGAGAGGTTTACCTGAACGGGAAATCTTTCTATGAGGTGGATTCCCTGAAAAGGGTATTAAACCCGGAGCTCCTTCCCTGGACCACGGATCCCGAAGGATCGCTCTACGCCTGGTATTGCGAAACAGGCGATTCCCATACCACTATTTACGCCAATTTCCAGGGATCAAAACCCAAGCGGGAACTGGTGGAGATCAACGCACGACCTGCCTGCTTCTATCCCGACCGGACAGGGATCAATTACATTACTGTGAGCGGCTTTTATATGAGCCAGGCTGCCACTCAGTGGGCCCCGCCTACGGCAGAGCAGATCGGACTGATCGGTACCCACTGGAGCAAGGGATGGATCATTGAGCACAATGTGATCAGCGACTCCAAATGTGTGGGGATCACCCTGGGGAAGGACCGGGAGTCGGGTCATAACGCCTGGAGCCGCGGTGAAAAGGAGAAAGGTGGAGCTTCAGCCTACATTGAGGTCATTTTCAGAGCCCTGGAGCTGGGATGGTCCAAAGAGAATGTGGGTTCGCATATGGTGCGATACAATACCATCTTTAACTGCGAGCAAGCAGGGATCGTCGGAAGCCTGGGAGCGGCATTCAGCACCATCACCTACAACCACATCCATGATATCTACAGGAAAAGGCAATATTCCGGATGGGAGAAGGGGGCCATTAAGTTCCATGCTCCTATAGACGTGGTGATCAGCCACAACTGCCTGCATGACGCCATGCGTGCCTTCTGGCTGGACTGGATGACCCAGGGAACCCGGGTCACCGCCAATCTCTGCTATAACAATGAGAATACCGACATTTGCCTGGAAGTGAATCATGGCCCCTGCCTGATTGATAATAACATTTTGATGTCAGGCATTGAGAACGGCTCCCAGGGAAGCGCCTTTATCCACAACCTGATGGGATCGATCACCATTTTGCTTCCCTTTCCATCCCGCTATACACCCTATCACATTCCTCACTCAACCGATGTCATGGGACTGGCCGTGATCCATTGCGGGGACGACCGTATTTATAACAACCTCTATATTCCTACAGATTTTAAGCCGGATATCGGGGAGCCTGAATTCATTGGATTCGGACAGGTAGCGTATAATTCTATTAAATACCCCACTCTGGCCAATTCGGCGGATAATGGAATTGACAACTCTTTTCCGGTCTATGCGGCAGACAACCTCTATTTCAGAAATGCAGAGCCCTATAAGGAAGAAAGCGGTGCCCTGACCGTTCCCGGTTTCGACCCTCAACTCAGGATCGTAGAAGAGGGTGAGCGTATCTACCTGGAAGTTATCTTTGACAAATCTGTTGAGGGGATGGATACGGAAATGATCACAACCAAATTCCTGGGTACTACCATCATGACCCGCTCCGGGTTTGATAACCCGGACGGAACGGATCTTGTCATCGACAGGGACTATTTCGGGAACAAAAGAGATCCGGACAATCCCACCGTCGGCCCGTTTGAGTTGATCGAACCCGGAAAGATGAGGATTAAAGTATGGCCAAAAGATTAAAAATTCGGATATTAAGCTTATCGGACAGTAATAGTAGTTTTTTATTAATTTAATGACGGTACCAACCTCAACAAGTATGATGTACAGAGGTAACAACTTCCGCATCCCTGTATCTGGCGCCGGGTGCCGTAGAAAAAAAAATAACATATGCAGAAAATTGTAATTGTAGGATTTGGTTTCATGGGTGTTACACATGCCATGAGCATCCTGAAGAATCCCGATGCCGAACTGGCAGCCATCGTGGATATTGATCCCGGGAACGCACTTAAGAACCTGGGAAATGAGGTCGGAAACCTGGATACAGACATGATCAGTGAAGAGGAAATTTCCGGGATACGTACCTATACTTCACTGGAGGAATGTATTGCAGTTGAAAAGCCGGATGCCTCTATTATTTCGGTACATACCGATCTGCACTACTCCATTGCCAAACTTCTGATAGAAAAAGGAGTACATGTTTTCGTTGAAAAGCCTGTCACTCTGAATATCCCTGAAGGAGAAGAACTGATCCGTCTGGCAGAAAAACAGAACCTGCTGCTCATGGTGGGGCATGTGGTCCGCTTTATGCCGCCCTACCTTCAACTGAAGCAGTGGATCGATTCATCAGAGCTGGGAAAGCTGAAATGGCTCTCCATGACCCGTTTCTCCGGCCTTCCGGCATGGGGTCAATGGAAAGAGAAACTCAAGGATTTCGGTTCTACAGGAGGAGCCCTGTTTGACCTGGTCATACATGACATTGACTTCGTTCAGTGGGTCCTTGGAAAGCCGGACACTATCCAGGCTACCTGCCTGCCCGGCAAGCTGAGCGATCAGGACTATGTAACCGGCCTGTGGAACTACTCCTCCGGCACCGGGGTGAAGATTGAGGGTGGGAACAGGTTTCATGCCAACTTTCCTTTTGAGGCAGGGTATGTGGCTAATTTTGAAAATGCCAGCATAAAATTCAGCAGCAGTCAGCCTGAAAATATCATCGTGGCCACCGACTCCGAAACGCGATTGGTACCTGCAGGAGATGCCATGGAAGGCTACCAGGGTGAAATGGACTATTTCATAGAATGCATGGAAAAGAATGAAAAACCCGTTAAGTGCCTGCCCGTATCAGCCCTCCAATCCATTAAAATCTGTTACGATCATTTGTAAACTAAAATATGCTCAGAATTATGGAAAAAGAAGATCTCGCCCTGTATGGAGGCCCCAAAACTATCAACAAAGAGTTTCCCTGGCCAATTTATGATGAAACAGAGGCCGAAGCTGTTGCCGAAGTGGTAAGATCAGGAGAATGGGGTAATCCTGATTGTGCAGGCAGTGTGGCTGAATTCGAGAAGGAATTCGCTGCTTTATGCGGAACGAAATATGCGCTCACCTGTGTGAACGGTTCCGTGGCTCTGCGCATCGCACTGATTGCCTGTGGAGTGAAGCCCGGTGATGAAGTAATTATACCCCCATATACCTTTATTGCTACAGCCACCATAGTTGCTGAAGCAAATTGTGTACCGGTTTTCGTAGACATCGATCCGGATACTTACAACCTGGACCCGGTTGAGGTTGAAAAGGCCATAACACCCCGGACCAAAGCAATCATCCCGGTTCATTTTGCGGGCCAGGCATGCGATATGGATGCATTCATGGAAATCGCTTCAAAATATGATCTAAGGATTATTGAGGATGCAGCCCACGGGCACGCTGGTGAATATAAAGGGGAAAAACTGGGTTCCATTGGGGATGTGGGATGCTTCAGCTTCCAGTCGTCCAAAAACCTAACCAGCGGGGAAGGTGGGATCATTGTTACCAACAACGAAAAGATCGCAAGCATGGCCGATTCCCTTCGAAATGTAGGAAGGGTGGAAGGTGGTGCCTGGTATGAACATCATTTCCTGGGTTGCAACTACCGAATCACCGTTCTTCAGACTGCCATTCTTTCGATGCAGATGAAAAGGCTCGAAGAGCAGACCCGCACCCGAAATGAAAACGGGATCTACCTTGATTCACTGCTCTCCGGCATTGACGGAATCACACCACTGAAGCGAGGAGAAGAGGTGACCGTGCATACCTACCACCTCTATATTTTCAGGTACGACAAGAGCCACTTCAACGGACTTTCAAAAGAGGAGTTTGCCTCTATGTTTGCCGCTGAAGGTGTCCCGTCATTCAGAGGTTATCCCGAACCGCTGTATAAGCAACCCCTGTTCCAGGAGAAGAACTTCATGTGCTATGCATTGCCGGAAGAGGTGGATTACCGTTCGGTCCACTGCCCGGTAACCGAGAAAGCCTGTTACGAAGAGGGAGTCTGGATTCTGCAACATGCCATGCTGGGAACCAGAGAGGACATGGAGAAATATGCAGAGGCCATTCGGAAGATCCAGTTGACTGTCAACAGTTAGTGTCTTATCCCAAAGCATTAGACAACTTTGGTTTTGGTATGGGCTTAAATCAGAAGCAGGAGTCGAATAATTCAATTCTTCAGTATTGAATGATAATATCGATCTCTTCCTGATGGTTTTATTCTTAGTCATTGAATTTCAAGAACTACAATAGATTTAGCAGGTAGTTTCAGGGTGATGATATTGCCTTTCATTTTGCCTTCGTTAAATCCTGCCGGTTTGATTCGATCGGGCAGATCGAAGGTGTTATGGGTTGTAAGTTCATCTGCAGTCAGGATTGAACCAGTCATCTTTGATGCATCGGTACCTCTCATATCTATTTGTAAATCAATTGCTTTATCCGGATCAATGTTAGCAAGGGAAAGATGGATTTGTCCATCAGAATTTTTTGAGGCTGAGGCCGTTAGAGAAGGAAGGGCCTTCTCCCCCATTTCATAGTCAGGTGTTTCCAGATAAAGGGGAAGTAGAATTGCATCCTGGTGGACCTTTAGCATATTAAAAACATGATAAGTAGGAGTAAGGATCATCTTCTCCTTGTCTGTCAGGATCATTGCCTGGAGCACATTCACCGTCTGTGCGATATTTGCCATCTTGATACGGGAACAACGCTGGCTGAAGTGATGCAACGAGATCACAGCCATGATGGCATCCCGTAAACTATTTTGCTGGTACAGAAATCCCGGATTTGTCCCGGGCTCCACATTCCACCAGGTGCCCCATTCATCCACTACAAAGGCCACTTTTCCTTCCGGGTCATATTTATCCATGATAGTGAGATGCCCGTCGAGTATCCTTCCAAAATCAACTGCCATAGCAACACTTTTGAAGTATAATTCCTCTGTAAATCCCGTAGCAGAACCTTTGTTGTGAAAGTCGGTCAAATAATGGTGATAAGAAATACCCCACATCATATGGTGTGGAATCTCCTTCATCAGGGTTTCGGTCCAATCATAATGTTCGTCATATGCTCCTCCTGCAATCTTCAAGAGCCTATTGCCCTCATAGGATCTGCAATAGGTAGCGTATCTCCTGTACTGCTGGGCATAAAAGTCTGCCGTCATACTTCCCCCGCATCCCCAGTTCTCATTACCAACCCCCCAGTATTTAACCCCCCATGAATTATCGCGGCCATTTACCCGGCGCTGGTCGGTCATTTGACTCACCCCGTCGAAATTGATATACTCTACCCAGTCCGACATCTCCTCCACAGTTCCGCTTCCCAGATTACCGCATATATAAGGCTCAGTTCCCAGCTGCTCGCACAGATCGAGAAACTCATGAGTCCCGAAACTGTTGTCCTCCGCTACTCCTCCCCAATGGGTGTTGATCATTGTGGGACGCTGGTTACGGGGGCCAATTCCATCCATCCAGTGGTATTCATCCGCAAAACAGCCTCCCGGCCACCTCAGGTTTGGAATGTTCAAATCCCGCAAAGCATTCACTACATCATCACGAATGCCCCTTGTATTGGGTATGTCAGCATCTTCTCCTACCCAGTAGCCCTCATATATGCAGCGTCCGAGGTGCTCCGAAAAATGTCCGTAAAGATGACGGCTGATGGTATCCTTTCCCAGGTCGGCATTTATAACAAGGGTAGCTGATTTATTATTCTGAGCGCAGGTCAGAACTGAAATGATCAGGAATGAAAAGGCAAAAATTGTTTTCATAATATTTAGATTATGTTCTTTATTATCTGTCCTTTATAATTTCTTTTCAGTATTGAATGAAAATGTCGATCTCTTCCTGACGGTATGATGTTCCGTCTGCGTGTCAAATATCATGGAACCAACCAAAGGTACTGTCTACTCCATCACCGGGTACATTCCCCAATAATAAGGACCAATCCAACTGAAAATACGAAGAAATCTCTCATGAGTGTCTTTTTTAATAGTATTTTTTACCTTTATTCTTGAAGCATTTCCTGAATGGTATTAAGGAGGATGGAAGACTGGCCTACCAGGAGGTCATTGAAAAGAAAAAACAATGGATTGAGGAGAGTCAGATGGTGATTATCCGGAGTCACGATGTGATGGATATCATAAGATCCAAGGACTACTACAATGTATACAAGATCGAGCCGGATGCCGCATGGAACGTGGCTCAAAAGATTGCCAATAGTCTGATGTTCCTGGATCAGCCCGGCGTGGCATTCTACGGGGATGAAAACAGGATGGTTTCCTCGGTGGGCTTGGGAACGGGATGTATTTGTGATCCGAGGCAATACCTGGAACTGGGCCCTGAACTGCAAATTACCATTGATGATGCCGTCAGAACCTGGGTGCTAACTACTTATGCGGAAGATACAGGTGATCCGCTGGTGGTGAAGAGAGTTTAAAATCACTGGCAATCTATGAATCATCAAGAACAAACATGCCTGTTATTGCAGGCCGTTTCTGTTCAGCGTTACCTGCTGCACAACTTCATTAATGATTTTTTCTTCAATTCCTGAAACCCATTTACCATGGTGCCCATACACCCACATGGAAGTTTCCCCTTCATACCTCCCCTCTTTCAAAATGCGTTCTGAAGGGATATAGGACATGACATCATTGGCATATGCCATAATCATCAGGTCATTACCTAATGTATCACGAAGTGCAAAGGCATAATCAACAACAACCTCCCCACCCAGAACCACCAGTGTTTGCTCACCCAGCTGTAAACTTTGAACCGGATAACAGGGATATGAGGCAGGAAACTCATCCCCGGCAGCCAATTTTTCTTTCATCTTTTCCGCCCACCTGACCTGCCAGTTAACTCCCCCTTCAATAACTTTTTCTAACTGTGCATTTTCTGGCGGAGGAGCAAGCGCCAGTTCAATTTCACTATAGATTGTACGAATAGTAGGTGACAGCGCTCTCATACTACCTTCCATTATACTTTCTACGGCAATAGCCAGCTCCTTCCCATACTGTTTGGCCTGCAAAAGCTTTCCTCTGGGTAATGGATCCTGGTCAGCCCCAAAACCGTTGAAAAACATCGAAATTTGTCCGGGATATGTTTTTTCAAGTTCTATCTGGGCAAACCCGGGATAATCTCCCGACCACTTATTCATCATCAGGGTAGTAGGATGACACGAATAACCAAAGAGGGCAACCATTGGCCTGCCTGACAAATTGGTCACCTTAATCACCTGAACCACATGATCTGAAGGCCCTTTTACATCAGGACTATAAGCTGTCTCATCATTCCATTGATTCTCCCGGCGGTTCACTGCAAACCGGGTAATTCCGGTACCACTGTATACATGTGCTGGTTCTAAGCTGTTTATAGCCCGACCGGCAACTTTAATGATCTGGTCTTCAACAAACTTCCGGTTGTTTTCTATCAGTTCTTTCTGGTTTTCATCGAAGGGAGGATATATCAGGGAAAGATTTCTGTTTATCACAGGGCCACAATGGGTATGTGAAAAGCTTAATACTATGTTTTTCCTCCTGAGACCGTATTTCTCCTCCAGCCTGCTGCATATGGAAGCCGAAAGATCCTTTTCAAATCCGATCATATCTATGGTGATTAATAAAACCCTGTGCCCATCGTTATCCTCCAGGACCAGCGATCTTGCCCAAAGATCATGCAACATCCCGCTTGCCGGTTTATCTCGTGCAGCAAAGCCGGCCATCCACATATTTTCCTGCGGAGTAATGATAATTTTTGCAACACCGGCTCTCCAAAGTGCTTTTGCTTCTGGCAATTTCTCCACACTCTGTGCCTGTAGTATGGAAAGTGCAGAAATCAGGCAGTGGAAAACCCAAATAAATAATGGATGTTTCATATGCTTTTGTTTATAAATGCAATCTTTTTCGTGAATTATGATAAGATAGCAAAAAAACACAATACCTTGAGCATACCATAATTGATGGGCATAATAAGCTGAAATATGATGCAGAAAATCCTGGTTTTCTATCGAAATCTTCATCCTAAATCGGCCAAGCTGATGACAACGACATCTCAGGCATCGGATGCAATATATATCGATGGAATCGGGCTTCATGAAAGTATGCCGGCAGGATTGATTGACCGTCCCAATGGAACCGATGGCTGGCTGTTTATGCATTTTTACGATTCAGTAACCCTGCTTGATGAGTCGGGTGTTCATCAACATCCTGCCGGGAGATTTATATTGTGGCGACCGGGAGACAAACAATATTATGGCAACACTGAACAGGAATGGACCCATTCCTGGATCCATCTTTGCGGAAATGGAATTACAGGGCACCAGGCACACAATCCCATACCGGAAAATCAGGCACTTAATTTAAGCTATCCTGAACCATTAGAGCGTTCTTTGACAGCCATTTACGATGAGCTGGAAGGCCCGTTCCTCCCGAATGATATCATTATTCAAAACCTGGTAGAGAATTTGTTCAGGCAAATGTATCGTGCTTTAATGGAAAAACCTCTATTCCCGAGAATCCCTGAAAATATAAGCAAAATCAAACGATACATCGAAGTCAACTTCGACAAAGCTTTCAGTTTGAAAGATCTTTCCGGGTTGGGAAACCTTTCTGAAACTTACCTTTGCGGACAATTCAAACGATGCTTTGGTTACCCACCCATTGAATACCGAACCCGTATGCGCCTGAACCACGCTACCCAACTTCTGAGCGACCACAATCTTCGTATCTCTGAGATTGCCCAACGTGTCGGATACAGCGATGTGTATCATTTTTCCAAACAATTCAAGCAACATCTGGGTATCAGCCCCGGCAAGTTCCGGGGACAGATGAACCTCAGGAGCTCTCAACCTTAAGATCGCACAAAAAGAAATAAACATTCTCCATTGACCTTATCACCCTCTCTCTGGTATATTTACCTAATAAAATAGAAAGAGGAGTAATGAAGGTGTTGATATGGAAAAGTAAGTGGTAAACAATTGAATCTGAACATTAACTAAAACCTTAGAGATAAAATGGCAAGATTTAACGTACCAATTCAAAATCCAAAGCCGGATATTCAGAGATTTCTGGATACAATGACCGGAAAACATATTCCGGAAAAGCCACCCCTTGAGGAATACCTTATAGATAATGCGGTGATGAAACCCATTCTGACAGAGATGCTGGGAAGAGAATGGGTGGATACTTCCGACAAAGATGAGTACATGGGAGGTCAG
>JBDLIM010000043.1:0-33724 GCA_039714915.1 Bacteroidota bacterium | reverse complement strand
ATACCTGTCCCTGATGGCAGAGCGTATAGGCTCTCCGGCTTCAGGATAATCGGGCCTGAGGACATTGATAAAAAGAATGGGGTGGGATTCAGCAAGCCGGTAAAGGGATTTAAGCATTCCCAACGAACTCTGATCCACCCAGTGAAGGTCTTCAATGATAAATACCAGAGGATTTTGTTGTGCAGCTCCCGAAAACAGCGTACGAAGGTTTTTCAGGATCAGTTTTTCAAGTCCTTCTCCCTCCACCCGTTTAATTAGTTCCGCGTGAGGACCAGAAAGATTCAATCCCATAAGGGTTGCCACAAAAGGAAAAACCTCCTCGGCCGAGTCGGGACAAAGGTCCTGAACCGTGCTTTGTAGTTTATGCAGGACTACGTTTTCTATATCGGCTTCTATAATGTTCGCCAGATCCTTAAGTATATCCACAAGCGGATGAAAACTCAGATTCTGTCCTGTGGAAAGGGCTCTTCCTTCCAGTACCTTCACCCGTTTGATCTCCTCCTTTTTCAGAAACTCGGCAACCAACCTGGACTTTCCTAAGCCTGCTTCTCCAACGATCGAAATGATGGATCCTTCTCCATGGATCAGTTTCAATAGATGATACTGAAGAATATCCAGTTCCTTTTCCCGGCCCACCATTCTGGAACGAATCATCCGCCCTGATCCTGCTTCTTTCGCTTTTGCCCATTCTTTTCCGGATAGCAACTGATATATGGGAACCGGCTCATGGCTGACTTGGGATGAGATGGGATTCAGGGCTTTATACTCCATTTCTTTGTTGGTATTCCTGAAGATCATAGGTCCGACAAAGATCTGGCCGGCTGATGCCAGATCCTTTAGCTGATGGGCAAAATCCAGGGTGTTGCCGGATAGGGTAAGCTCTTCTCTTTCATTGATCATTACGGGCTTGTATATAACCATTCCGGAGTGGATCCCGCTTTTAAGGGTAAGCTTAAATTCCTTACTTCTATTAATCAATTCCATGCAGGCATTTACCGCCAGGAGAGGTGCTTTCTCAAGAGATTCAGGAAGGCCGAAAACTATTGTAAAACCCTCTTTGCCTTTCCAGGTGAAAGTCCCTCCATATTTATGGGAAGTGGTGGCGAAAATCTCAATACAACGATTCACAGTCACATGGCTTTGTTCCTCCCCCAGGCCTTTCAGTAATTCAGAATAATTTACAATCTCAGATGCAATAATGGTTAACAGCCGGCGTTCGGACAATCTCTTCCTGGGGTGGGGAACCTCAGCTTTCTGTCCTGACTTAGGTAGAAGGTTTGTCAGGCAGGTATTCAGGTCTATCAAGATCTCAGTGGCGGACTGATATCGTTCCTTCTTCTTTTTTCTTAAACATTTGTAAATAATCCTTTCGATCTCTTCAGGAAAGTCTTCTCTTATTTCTGTGGGAGGAAGGGGTGACTTGTCCAGGATCGAATAAATAACTGCTGCTTCGTATTCATGCGAAAAGGGCAGAATACCGGTTGCCATTTCATAGAGAACCACTCCCAGGGACCAGATATCTGTCAGGTGATCCACTTTCTGTCCCTGTGCCTGTTCTGGGGAGAGGTAGGATATGGTGCCCAGGGCTTTTCCGGTTTGAGTAGAATCGTAGCGGCCTGCTTGTTTTGCCAGCCCAAAGTCCAGGATTTTGACTGCTCCCTCCTTAGTGATGATGATATTACCGGGTTTAATATCCCTGTGAACAATGCCATTTTTATGTGCTGCGGAAATTCCCTCGGTGATCTGGATCGCATACATAAGCATCTGGTCTGTTGTTGGCAGATCCTTTAAGATTAGTTTTTGCAGGGTTTCCCCTTCATAAAGATCCATGCTGATATACAGCTGACCGTCAGGGGTCTCTCCAATATCGTGAATGGAGCAGATATTCTGATGCTGAAGGGAAGCAGCCAGCTGTGCTTCTCTGAGAAATCGTTTTTTTGTACCTGGATCGTCAGCCAGATGCGGAGAGAGTAATTTTAGTGCGACAATGCGGTTCAGCCTTGTGTCTTTGGCTTTGTATACAATACCCATCCCACCCTTACCGAGTTCTTCGATAATGTTATAATGATGGACTCTTTGCAACATCAGGCACAGATATTAAGAGTTGCCTGAATAAATATACAAAAAAGCAAGCAGCTGAACGTTAAAATTGTCGAACAGAATCAGGGCTTATTCTTCTGTTTCTTCAGCGTCTTTTTTATTCACCGGATCGGCATCCAGCACAAACATGCCACGACCGTGGGTGGCAATGATGATCATGTTGTCGCGGGGGTGGATGGCAAGGTCGTGGACATAGGTGCAGGGCAGGTCGCCCAGTACCTCCCAGCTCTCTCCGGCATTCTTTGAAACGTAAACTCCCACATCGGTGCCCAGGTAGAGTATGCTATCCTTAGCCGGGTCCTCCCGGATCACATTCACCGGTCCGGCCGGAACGTTGGCTGAGATATCTTCCCAGGTAGATCCAAAATCTTTGGAGCGCCATACATACACTGCCGCGTCGTCATCCCTGCGACCTGTCTGGGTCACATACACGGTTCCGAAATCGTGTGCAGATGCCACGATTCGTGAGATCCACCTTTCAGGAAGGGGGCCTGTCCGGATGTCCTCCCAGTTTATTCCTCCGTTTTTAGTTCTCCACAACCTGCCGTCATCGGTGCCTGCATAGAGTAAATCGGGATTGAAAATGGATTCCTCCAGAGCGCTGATGGTCTGGTAAGAGATGTCTCCCTGTTTTTCGGGATCGTTGCTGGTCAGATCGGGACTGATCTTTTTCCAGGTCCCCCCGCGGTCAGTGGATCTCAGCACGTATTGTACCCCATGAAACACTATATCCGGATTATGAACCGAGAGAATGGTGGGGGCCACCCACTGTCCCCTGAATTCGGCTTCTTCGGGAAATGTAGTGGGAAGTAAAAATTCCATGTCATCCGGATAAGCCTCCACGGTGGCACGGGCCAGCTTGCCGTAAAAGAGGGATGCAAAAATGGAATTGTTATCCCTGGTATCCACCACATGGGTGCTTCCTTCGGCACCCAGGGTGTAGTTCCATTCGGTGGGCTGAATCTTGTCCCGGCCCCCTGACAGGTCCACCTCGCTGTAAAAACTATGGTGGTCCTGGATGGAACCATATACCCGGAAGGGTTCGTTCAAATCATATTCCACATTGTAAAACTGGGCTAGGGGCAGCTCTTTAATAAAGCTTCGCCAGTTTTCGCCTTTGTCATAAGAAACACTGATGCCTCCGTCGTGGGCGGCCAGGATGTAGTTGGAGTTATCCGGATCAATCCACATGCCGTGCTGATCGGCATGGATCTTCCTTCTGATGGGTTCCAGGGTAGCTCCCCCGTCGGTGGAAACATTGATCCACAGGCCCAGGGTATAGACCCGGTTCTCATCGTTGGGATCCACCCGGATCTGGCCAAAAACCCATCCATAGGTTCCGGAATGTCCGGACATGTATTTTTTTGTCTCCTCGGTCAGTCCGCTAACCTGGCGCCAGGTTGCTCCGGCGTCATCTGAACGATATAAAGTTGCACCTTTGATCACATCCTTTTTAGTTCGGCCATAGGCATCCAGTTCCCCTTCTTCTGCCTTAAAGGCTACCTCATAATCATCCACAAAGGCATAGAGCACATCGGGATTGGAAGGGGCCACATCTATACCGGTGCGTCCCATAAATTTGGAAGGCGGTAATCCGTCGGTGAGCTGTTTCCAGCTCTTGCCCCCGTTGCTTGTTTTCCAGATTCCATTGTTTTTGTGGGTATCATAAGTTCTCGGATCATGCCACTTCAGGCGGGTGCGTTGCCAGGTGGTGGCGTATAGTACATCCGGGTCCCCGGGATCCATCACCAGGTCATTCACTCCGCTTTCAGGTCCTTTGTAGAGGACCTTCTCCCAGCTCTGTCCTCCGTCGGTGGTCTTATATAAACCTCTCTCCCTGTTTTGGGTCCATTCGTGTCCCGAGGCTGCCACATAAACAATGTCGGGATTCTCAGGGTGTACAATGATCCTGGAAATGGTAAAGGTTTCTTCCAGTCCCATATGTTTCCAGCTTTCACCCCCATCGGTGGTCTTCCAGATCCCGCAACCCGGATTGGATGAACGGAATATATTGGCTTCACCCGTTCCGACCCATACAATATCCGGATTGGTGGGAGTTACAGCCAGGTCACCGATGGTGGAGGTCCCCTGGTGTTCGAAGACCGGTTCAAAGCTTACACCTTCATTGATGCTTTTCCAGACTCCACCTGAAGCTGTGGCCACCCAGATGGTATAATTCTCCCCTTTGGGTCCAACAGCCTCCACATCGGTGCACCGGCCACTGATGTTTACTGGTCCTATAAACTGCCAGTGCAAATCCTTAAATTCTGAGCTCTCTCTTAGTTGTTCATGAGAGTCATACATGCTAAGCTTTTCAGCTCCTGTAAGCACAGGCTTTTTCACCTGGCCCGTAAGGACAGACGGGATAAGTATCAGCCCAAGAATCAGTCCAGGTATATGGGTCCGGATTTTCATAATTAGCAAAATTATTAGTCATCCTAAAAGTAGCCATTTTTTGTTTCTGGTCGGATTTTAGTAACTTATATCACTTCTGCTTGAGATGTTTAATCAGAAAATCCGGATGTCATGAAAAAGAATTACTCCCTTATTATCGCATTGTTGTCCCTTGTAATTGCCCTGCAGGGACAGGCCCATCTGTTCCTTGAAGAACAGGAAGTGGACCTGGAGGATACAAAGTCATCTTCCTGGGTATTTCCGATCTATAGAGATCTGGATGCTGCACTGGATGATTTAAAGGACTACTGCAAGGAGCGTAGCGATGTAAAGATGAAAAAGGGAGGGGAGAACCTTCTTATCGGGGAGAAAGTAAGGATTCCGTCCATAGCAGATAAGAGGGGTGATTTGATTGGATATGCATACATTACTGAGAATTATTATGGCATGGCCCTGATTTTTCAGCTAGGCTACGATATTTCAGTAAGCAGTGCCGAATGGGAATCAGAAATGATGAACCTGCGTAATTATTCGAAGGAATTTATGTCCTATCATTACGAGCGATCCTTTTCACGAAAGATAAAAGACCTTGAAAAGGACATCAAGGCTGTGGAGAAGGATATGGGACAGACCGAGAACAAAATTGGTAACCTGAATAATAAGATTGATAATTTCAATAAGAAGATCGGAAAAGAAACGGATGAGGTAAAGATTGAGGATCACAAAACTGAGATTGCAGCCCTGGAAGCAGAAATTAACACCATGTCGGCCACCATTCCACCCATGCAAACACAGGTAGACCAGCTCAGGGAAACCATGAATCAGATTAAAACCGAATCCCATACCTACCTGAGCACCATTGGTTCCATTTAGAGAACCTGCCTTTCACTGCCTGTTGTAGCACAATTTTCTTTATTTTGCATCAAAATCGCTGCCATGCAGATATTGATTGTGGAAGATGAGTTGCCACTGATGGAATCAATGGTATCTTACCTGGAGCTGGAGGGATTCAAATGCGAGCAGGCTACAAATTATCATGAGGGCTTATGCTCCATTGACAAGCATGACTATTTCTGTATGCTGATTGATCTGAACCTGCCGGATGGAGACGGGCTTGACCTGGTCAGGCTGGTCAGGCAGAATCAATCGACCTCGGGTATTATCATTATTTCTGCCAGGAATGCCATTGAAGACAGGGTAAGAGGATTGGAGCTGGGCGCCGATGATTACCTGGTTAAACCCTTTCACCTTTCAGAACTGGTGGCCAGAATTCAATCCGTTGCCAGGAGGACCCGGACCCAGGGGGAAGAGATCCTGAAGTTTGGTATGATCAGGGTGATGCCCGAAGAAAGAAGCTGTTTTGTGAAAGATGTGCAGATTGAGCTCACCAGGAAGGAGCATGAGCTTTTACTCTACCTGATGGCCAACCGGAACCGGGTAATCACCAAGGAAAGCATTGCCGATTTCCTGTGGGGGGAGTACGGGGGTGGTTACGGTTCCTATGATTTTGTATATACCCATTTAAAAAATTTGCGCCGGAAACTGGTGGATGCTGGCAGTCCCGACTACATTCAGAATATTTACGGAGTAGGCTATAAATTCACCCTGGAATAGGAGGCTTATGAAATTACTGACCAAAACCACACTATACATCGCCACTCTTTCCCTCTTCCTGTTCTTCATCATGGGAATTATTTTTTTCCAGGTATTGAAAAACATGAGTCTGTCCGAGCTTAACAGGGAGCTATATGGAGTTAAGGAGGTGGTGGATGATGTTTTCCCGCATTTTCTGGGTGGACAGTTAAAGGGGCTGCCGGGTGTTGATTCCATCTCCATCCAGCGAGCCCTGCCTGATCCTGAGTCCGCCGATCAGTTTGGAGATACCCTGATGTTCGATTCCCGGTCCGGACAGTTCCGAACCTTCCGCTACCTTCAGTACGAGACCGGACATGGAGGAGTAAAATATAAAGTAGTCCTGTATAAATCGACCACACCGGCAGATAAACTGGTGGAGCAGGTGACCCTGATGATGACTGTGATGGTCATTCTTTTCATGGCCGGTATTTTCATTCTGAACCGCTATATTTTCAGAAATCTCTGGAAGGACTTTTTCGATGCTCTGGAGAAATTGAAACAATTCGATACGGAAAAAGAAGCCGTGACGCTGGGGGAACCGGATGTGGAAGAGTTTATGGAGTTAAAGAAGGTACTGGAAAGAATGACACAGCGGCTATCCAGCGAATACAGGGAGTTAAAGGAGTATACAGACCATACCACCCATGAACTGCAAACACCCCTGGCAGTGATAAAAACGAAAACAGAATTGCTGATGCAGTCTGCTAATCTGGGCTCCGATGAGATGCAATTGCTGCAATCCATTAATGCAAGTGTGAATCACTTATCAAGACTCAATTCAACCCTGGCGCTGATGACCCGTATCGAGAACCGGCAGTTTACCGGCAGGGAGGAAATAAAAGTGGCCGGGCTTATGGATAAGCACCTGGAAATGTTCCAGGAGTTAATTTCTTTAAGGGAGATTCAGGTGGAACGCAATTACATGGAGCAGAATCTTATGCTAACCATGGATAAGGGACTGGCCGATATTCTGATCACTAATTTGTTGAAGAACGCCATTGTACATAATACAGACGGGGGAAGGATTATCTGCCGGGTGAGTAGCGGAAAACTGGAGATCGGCAACGACGGTCCGGTCTTAGACTTTAAGGGGGAAGACCTGTTCAGAAGGTTCATTCGCGATACCAAAAAAAACGGGAATTTCGGGCTGGGCCTGTCTCTTGTGAAGAAGATCTGTGACTATTACGAATACAAGATCAGCTATGAATACAGAAATCAGATGCACTTTTTTTCAATCTTTTTTTTATGAAAGCTCATTTCTTCAGAAAGTCTTCAGAATTGGGTTTTACTTTTACAGTCATAGCTGAAGAGATTTTTGAAGGCCGGTTTGGGAGTAAGATCCTTGACTGGCCTTCGTCTTTTTTAATCCGGTCAACACTGAAAAGCAAATGGTATACACAATCGCTTTTAAGATCCACATTTTTATAAGTGCCATCACCCTGCTTTCAGGGCTTCTAACCCTGGTTTTATCCATTCAGGGATGGGTAAAAGGAAGGAAATACGCAAAGACTGATGAGTGGACTTCACTTGTTTTTAACATCGGGCTCTATTTTCAACTCATCCTCGGATTTATCATATATTTTACACTCAGGACTACCCTGGAAGGAAGCATGTGGGAAGTAAGTGATACGGAAAATGATGCCTCTCTCAGGTTCTGGGCAATTGAACACATCGCATTGATGATATTCGCTCTCTTTCTTACCCAGCTGGGCAGGATTTTTATCAAGCGTGCTTCACAGCCCATTCGCATGTTTAAAGCTTCCGTATTCTACTATGGAACAGCTTTACTGCTGATCCTGTTCTCAGTGAGTATTGCTCTTTTTTTCAGGTAAACCTGTGTGCATTCAAAAAAACCAGTGTGGTCAGCTACTACTAACGCAGTGAGGCTTTTGTTAAAAGGTGATCGGGGATCTCCACATCAAACTTTATTTCGACTAAAATAAACTCGGTACCGGCACCCTTCTTAAGCATGTCCTTAAAGGTTATCTTCCCTGGATACCATCGGGAGCCATGCCTGGTGATATTTGTTAGTTCCGTCTGTTTTAACATTTTCCCACTTTTTGCATAAAGTTCTTCTTTAAGTGGGATGTTTCGATCTTTATCCACCCAGAGCTTACGCATCTGATAGGCCACATCCTTGATTGTAGCTGTCATCTCCACCACCCAGCAGTCGACTTCGCCTATGGTCTCAGATCCTGTCACCACAGCATCGTATACATCGCTCAGTTTTTTGTCATCCATCATATCCTCGTAGCTTAGATCCGATCCCATAACCGACTGGCGAAGCATATGTCCTGAGATCTGAATGGTTCTGTCGGTGGAGGGGGAAAAGATCCAGAGTTTGTCTTCCAGTTTCAGCATCTTGGTCCCTTTTTCCCTGGCCGGAGCCAGGTATTCGGTGAATGCCGATATGCCACTGGCCCAGCTTTCCGATTCAATGGTACGAGAGCTTCGCGCTCCGTGAATCACCATTTTTGATTTCACATACCTGGTCTCAGACGACATGTTGGCATCGATCCTGTCCAGGATTTCCATGCCTGAAGGTTGCGCCCACAACGAATTAGTAAATAATAATATAATTGCGGTTATCTGGATTGTATGTTTAAAACATTTCATGCTTGTAATTCTTTAAAGAGTTGTGCTGTCTTTCTTTTGAAAATTCCAATCCCTGCCAGGGCTGTACCTAAGGCAGTGGCAAAGATTCCTGGGATAAACCCAATGTAGTAAGCATCGGGAGTGATCCTGGCCTTCATGACTCCCTGCATCATCATACTTGAATTCCCCATCATGTCGCTGATATCTATTCCCCTGGTTAAAAGGGATGCAAAGAAGAGACCAAAGGCAGTTCCCAGCAGAGATCCGGCCAGACCGATAAAAACAGATTCTGTGATCAGGCTCCGGTAGATATGCCTTTTTTCTTCTCCGATGGCGATACGAAGTCCCATTTCACCATAACGGCGTAATCCCCCCAGCAATCCGGAGTTCCATAGCACGATGGCCATGGCAATCATAAAGACACCGATGATGATACTTTTAAAGTATTCTACCATATCCAGGTACATGGTCATGGTCCCCTGTTCCCGGAGGCTTAACATCACCGGGGAGAATTCATCTTCCGATCCGTACTTCTCGTTAAAGGCTGCAGAGATGGAAGCAGCCTGAAAGTCATCGTATTCTCCGTCGGGAAGGTAACCCAATATTTCCCCTGTGGCATCCTGCATATCCAGGGCCGCCCGTATGCTATTGATATCGGCGATCATTCCTCCCCGGTCCAGTGCAACTGAACCGAATTTTACTGTACCCGAAACGGTGAAATTGGTAATGGACATGGCCCCGTACATGGTGGTGCTGATAAGAGTTACCGGATCGCCCGGTTTCACTTCCAGCTTGGTTGCGAACTCATCACTCAGGAGGATCTCTTCGGATGACTGGATCATCCGGCCCCGGATAAGAGAATTTTCCAGGTTCAATCTCTCGGCTTCCTTGCTATCCGGTGAAAGCAGGTCAATAGCCATTCCGCCACCGGGTCCCTGTGTCCTGGTTTCCCCATACTCATCGGGTGCATCCACCAGTCCTCCGAACTGAATACGCTCAACCCATTCCATTCCCGGATAGTCAGCCGAAAGGCTCTGAAGAACCTCCCTGGTTCCCAGCAGGGCCAGGTCGTTGGGTTGCTGATCCACATTTTCGTTGTAGGCCTTGCTCATGACCTTCACATGTCCGGTGGCAAAGCGGGCGTTAAAAACAATCATGTCACCCAGGACACCGGTCACCCAGCAATGCATTAATACTACTAAAGTAACACCGATGGCAACCACCAGGATGGGCATCAGGCTCCTGGACCGGTCCCTGAACAATCCTTTTATATAAAATCGTAACATGGTTCTTAGTTTTTTATTATTGAATTTTGCCACGGATGGCATCATTGGGATTCATTTTACTGATCTTCCTGGAGGGCATATAGCTGACGATGGTGGTTGCCAGCAGGACCAGGATAATGGTCCCGATGATCAGGGCCAGACTGTAATAGGGATACATATGTTCAGCCGCAGCCATTCCGAAATCATCGGTTCCTTCCGGCATTTTAAATCCTGACCTTTGAGTCCATAGCAGTAAGGGAAAGCCATAAACAGCACCCAGTATCACCGCCAGAATGGCATGCATGCCTCCTTCCACAGTAAATATTCCAACCACCTGTTTTCGGGTCATTCCCATGGCAATGTAAGTTCCGATTTCCCGCTGCCGGCGGAAGATGGAGAGCACCTGGGTATCGAATACGGCCAGCAGTGCCAGAGCCAGGATGATGAGGTAGAAAATGGAACCTCCTGTGCTTTTCATCCGGATCATCTCTTCCAGCTCTTTAAAAAGGAAATCATGGCCCTTGAAATCCCAACCCGACAGGGTGGAGCCTTCTTCCGGACTTTTATCCACCACTATCAGGGAGGCTTCTCCCTCCATGCCGGTGATCTTCTGGAGTGTTGTCAGTGGGATCCAAACCTGGCCCTGATCCACTGCAGGTACTGTCGTTTTAAAGATCCCGGCTATTTTTACCTCTGTAGCATCAAAAGTGCCGTGAACATCCCTCCAACGGATCAAAAGATAATCCCCGGTTTTCAGATTGGCCGATTTGGCCAGGCGGGTGCCCACAATGGCCGTGATCTCCTCTGCATCGGGATCCAACAGGTCCGTGGGGAGTGAAAGAGTTTTCTGACGGATATCTATACCTTTCAACATGGCACCCATCATTCTTCCTTCAGGGTAGATGGTGGCCTGGGTAATAAGGATCGGAGCAGCTTTGCCTTCTGAACTAAGTGCTTCAAGCTCGTCAGGAACTCTGGCATGGGCATCGGTCAGTGTCATGGCGTCGTAAGGATCATACATCTCGTGCCAGTATTGTCCTTCTGCCACTTCCCAGGCGATGGTTTCGATACGGGCCTGGCGGTCCCATCCCTGATAGAGTCCGTTCATATAGATGATCAGTACATAGGCCAGGGAAAGGACAAATACAATTAACAGTGTCCGCAATCCTGCTCCCATGAGATTCTTATATGCTAGTTTAAATGCAATCATGGCTCCTTTTTTTTGATGTTTTCATCAGAAACCACCTTGCCATCCTCCAGGCGGATGATTCGTCTCAGGTAGCCGATCACCTTATCATCGTGGGTGGCAAATACAAAGGTGGTTTGAAGTTCCTTGTTCAGTTTCTCCATGGTCCGGAGAATGTGGTGAGAGTTTTCTGCATCCAGGTTGGCCGTGGGTTCGTCAGCAAGCACCAGGTCAGGCTTTTTGACCATGGCCCTTGCAATGGCCACACGCTGGCTTTCACCTCCGGAGAGTTGGGGGGGCTTGGACTTTATTTTGTCTGTGAGACCCACCCATTCCAGGGCTTCCAGTACAGCCTTCTTTCGTTCAGCTGCCGGAGTTTTAAGCAGAAGAAGAGGAAATTCCACGTTCTCAAACACCGTGTACACGGGCATCAGGTTGTAGGTCTGAAAAATAAAACCAATGTGCTTCTTCCTTAAAGTGGCAGCCACTTTGGGGCTCATCTGACCCGAGGAGGTTCCCAGGACATTGGTCTGTCCCCTGGTAGGTGAATCCAGGGAGCCCAGGATGTTCAACAGGGTGGTTTTCCCTGAACCGCTGGGGCCCACAATACCGGAGAACTCCCCCTTCTCAAAAGTGAGGGAAATTCCGTTCAGGGCGGTGAATTCGCCCCCACCGATGGGGAAACTCTTAACAAGTTCTGCAGTGGTGATGATGCTTCCGTTTTTCATTTTTCTCTTATTTATGAGGTGTTGAATGTGTTAGTGACTGAAAACTGCCATTAGCTGGAACCCCCATCCACCATAGAGGCTGGTTCGGGGATCCACGTTATAGAGGGTATAGGTATCGGGATTCCAGAATCCCATGATGTAAAAGCTCCACCGGTCATAGGCCACGGACCAGTTGATAAAGCGGTAAAAGTTATTGTTGGTAAAATCGTAAAACAGCATGGCACTCACATTGTGAATGGTGTTGACCGGGCAGGAAGCCGAGAGCAATCCGAATGTGAGATTCTCTTCCGATCCTAAGGGTCTTTCTCCCTGCAGGTACCAGAAGGCTTCGGTCATCACATGGATGCCATTTCCCAGACCGAAGGTATAATCCATGCCTGCATTGAGCATGGACTTATAATCCAGGTCGGTAAAACTGAAGTTTTGCCGGGTCAGCGCCACTTCGGCCCAGAGTCCTACTGCCAGGTCCATTTTGGCATCCAGGGCCACCCGGTTCTCAGGAGAGGTTTCTCCTCCAGTGATTGAATCGGGAAGGACCGGACTTGGATCAGCAGTACGGTGGTGGTATGTGGCTGCAATCTCCCCGGTATAAAGAGGTAACTGTACCCGGCCCCCGTACTCTATGCTGTTCTTTTTGGAGGGAATAAATTCCCATCCCTTGATCTTATCATCGCCGTACAGGCCCCAGGCCCAGATATTTGCATTGTTCAGGAAGTAGTACCGGGCCAGCAGTCCGTAAATTCCGTCTGTAAGTTGAAGCGGGTCACGGGGATCTATACGATCAAACCACATCAGGGGCCGGAACATTTGTGCCGATCCAAAATTGAGTTTTTGCAACCCGGCTCTCAGTTCAAACTGATCGCCAGAAAACTTCACCCACATACGGTAGGGGGAAAGCTGCTTATCCAGGTCGATGGAATCACCTGAATAAATTCCACTGCCCCAGAGGTTGGCAGAGAATTCTCCTTCAAATGTGTAATTCCCTGCCGGAATGGTGAATGATAGCTCTGGTATATAGCGAAGTCCTGCCTGTGCCTGTAAGGGATCGGCCGGATTATAAGTGGTCCAAGCGATGGCCTGTCCCCTGAAACCAAGGGATTGTGCCTCCAGTGTTGCGGGAACAAGGAGGCTGGCCATAATCAGGGCCAACAGGGATCCATATTTCATCACAGCAGTTTTCACAGGTAATTATTTATCTTATTGTCATGGCCATTATTTGTGTACATCCCTGTTCAGGATTCCATAGAATAGAAAGTTGGTGATCTCCATAACCAGATCCTGGGGCTTATCATACATATTCAGCAGTGCATCCTCTTGAGCCATTTCAACCAGGTGGTTCATGATATACATGATAAACTCCACTTTCAGATCACTCCTGATGTCGCCATCTTCCTGTGCCTTTTTGAAATCATTGGTAAACATCTGCAGGTTCTCCTGGGTGAGCTGGTTGAGGAAGTTGATCAACTCCGGATCGTCGCTCTGTACATAGTCGCGGAAGAATTCACTGCTCATGGTGTGCACCTGTTCCTGTTTCAGTTGGATCATTTGCACCACTTTTTCGGGGTAGGGGATTTCACTGTCAGAGATCTTTTTGTATTTCTCAAGCGATTCTTCAAGTACGCCGCTCATGACTGTCTTCACCAATTCAATCTTATTAGTGAAGAATTTGTAATAGGTCATCTTGCTTACGCCGGCTTCTTTGCAGATTTCCTCGACGGTCACCCTTTTAAATCCGAATTTCCAGAATAGTTCTTTACCGGTCTTCAGGATCTGTTCCCTTTTTGGACTGTACTTGTTGCTCATGACTATACGAAATAAGTAATACGACACATATTTCGTACAAATATACAACATTCAGTATACGATTGTCAAGTAAAATCGCAAAAATCGTACACACGGTGTAAAAAAATCCCCGTCCGGTGATCTCAGACGGGGATGAAGTAAAAAAAGGTATTCTTGTTATTCTCCGCTCTTTCCATAGTTGGGAAGAACCCTGGCGCTGGGGTCGTCCACATCACAGTTATCCCATTCCTTATTTGGCATCCAGAAATCCACCACCGCTTTTGAACGGCCCGGAAAATGGCTCTCGAAAATCTCACGATACATCAGGGATTCTTTTGAGATGGGAGTGGCATGATGATATTTATATTTTGCAGTGGACAGGTCATCATCGCTGTACATCTCCTCAGCATATGCTTTCAGGCTGTCCACTACACTGTGCCCCTGAGCATCCGAAAAGGCAGCTTTTTCCCGATAGAGAATGTCATGGGGAAGGTAATCTCCCTCAAAAGCTTTGCGCAGGATGTATTTACCGATCCCTGTATAATTCATTTTTTTCTCGGGGGGAATGCTCATTACATATTCCACAAAATCAAGATCCCCAAAAGGCACCCTGGCTTCCAGTCCATTGGATGAAATGCTCCGGTCGGCCCTGAGCACATCATACATATGGATTTCGGTCAACCTCTTCTCAGCTTCTTTCTGGAAAGCTTCTGGTGTAGGGGCAAAATCGGTGTATTTATATCCAAAGATCTCATCGCTGATCTCCCCGGTCATCAATACTTTTATGTCGGTGTTTTCTGAAACATATTTGCTAACCAGGAACATTCCCATGGAGGCCCTGATGGTAGTGATGTCGTAGGTCTCTATATTATATATGAGATTACTCAGGGTATCAAAAATGTCCTGTTTGGTAAACAGCACCTCGGTGTGATCCGTCCCCAGGTAGTCGGCCACCACCTGAGCATACTTCGTGTCGATTGCATCGATATCTATACCCACTGCAAAGGTACGGATGGGCTTATCCATAACCCTGGCTGCTATAGCACATACCAGGCTGGAATCGAGTCCGCCACTGCACAGGAATCCTACCGGCACATCCGCATGCAGTCTTTTTTCAACGCCTTTGCTAAGCAGCTCGTTGAGCCTTTCAAAGACCGTTTCCATGTTGTCATCCACATAGTGTTTCACCTCGCCGATGTCCCGGTAGCATACAAACTTCTCCCCGTTATAGATATGTCCCGGAGGGAAGGGTTTTACTTCCTCACATAGATCGCTGAGTGCTTTCATTTCACTGGCAAACATGATTTTTCCATCCGAAGCATAGCCATAGAACATGGGCCTGATCCCTACCGGATCCCTGGCTGCATAATACCTGTCCACTTCTGCATCATACAGGACACACACAAATTCAGCATCCAGCCTGCGGGCAGTTTCTTCCATGCCCAGCTCCAAAAACATGGGAATAATCACTTCGCAATCGCTTTCCGATTGAAATTCATAACTGTCCTTATATTCTTCCATCAGGGACTGGTAGTTATAAACCTCCCCATTGGCAACCAGGTGCAGTTTCCTATGGATCAGAGGCTGGTTCCCGTCGTTTGAAGTATCTATAATTTTCAGACGATGGAAACCCATCCAGCCCTTTTCTCCGAAATCAGCTGCCACGGTATTATCAGGTCCCCTGTACTTGATCTTTTGGAACTCGCTGACCACACTGAGCCGCAACATCTTGTCTCCACCAGTATACACGGAAAATCCACACATAATTCAAAGTTTTGATTACAGATTCACGCTAAATAGGCTTCAAATATATGAAATTATAATTAAAACCAACATATATGTAATAAAAACACGATAATAGCGATTCAATTGTGATAAATCGTAAAATCACTGTAAATTGTATAACGAAAGATTTAGCTGGCCTGGGTAGACAGGGCCGCCTGGAGTGTTTACAGAAATCCTATCCGAATTCGGCAATGGATTTCAGGGTATCCTTATTAACGATTTGGATGGTCTTGCCATAGATCTTCAGGATTTCATCCTTTCTGAACTCACTTAAGGTACGGATGACATTTTCGGTGGTCATTCCCACATATTCTGCCATTTCTTTCCGGCTTAGAGGAAGATCGAATTCAGAAGAAAAGTAGACCTCCTGAGAAAAGTAAAGCAGCAGGAAGGCAACCCGGCCCCGCAAGTGTTTTTTTCTGATCTCCAGGGTATTGAGGATGATCTTGTCTGCGATTTTACTCATTTTTGCAAGGAGATTAAGTGCCAGTTTGCTGTTCCCGTTTATCAGGGATCTGAGATCCTCCATTTTTATATTGCAAGTCACTGAATCTTCAAGGGCGGAAACGGAGTAATTATACTTCTTATTTGAAAAAACACTGAGAAGACTGACATAATCCATCGGTTTTGCAATGGAGATGATCTGCTCTTTGCCTGTATTGTCTCTTCGGAACAGTTTTACCAAACCGCTCTTCAGGTAGGTGAAATCCTTAATCCGGCTTCCCTCTTTAATAATGGATTCGCCCTGCATGTATTCCTTCTCCACCTTTTCCGAGCAGACCAGATCCAGATGGTCTTCATCCAGGTTTGCTACGAGCAAGTCCTTCAATTCACATAATTCACAACTGCAACTGGGATCCATACGATTTATTCAAAGTGCTGTTTAACATCTACTGAGATGATAGTTGTCATATTATGATAATTATCATATCCCTTTACGATGCACTGAATTTCTCTGCTGTTAGTTTTGTAACACTAAAATCAGAAATATGTTTCTAATAACTCAACTCTTTAATAAATAGCAATAATATGAAAAACATTTTAATATTAGGGGGTGGAACAGCGGGCACCATGATGGCCAATAAGCTGTTTAAGGCTCTGGATCGCCAGGAGTGGCAAATTACTATTGTGGATCAACACAAGACCCACTACTATCAACCCGGATTTCTGTTCATCCCTTTCGGGATCTATAATAAGTCAGATGTAGTTAAACCCAAGGGTGATTTCTTTCCTTCAGGAGTAAAAGTGATTTACCGGGAGATTGACAGGATAGAAGGGGAGGAGAACAGGGTATTGCTGATAGACGGAACGGTCCTGAAGTATGATTACCTTATAATAGCCACAGGAACACAAACCCGTCCGGAAGAAACCCCCGGACTTTTAGGGAATGAGTGGCGTAAAAGCATCTTTGATTTCTACACCATCGAAGGGGCTGTGGCATTGCAGCAATTCTTTAAGACCTGGGAAGGTGGTAAACTGGTGATGTGTATAGCAGAATTACCCTTTAAGTGCCCGGTTGCCCCCATCGAGTTTGTTTGCCTGGCCGAAGCTTACTTTACTGAAAAAGGGATCAGGGATAAGGTAGACATTACTTATGTAACCCCGCTTTCAGGTGCATTTACAAAACCCATTGCCACAAAGATGCTTAGTCAGCTTCTTGAGGAAAAGAACATTAAGGTGGTTCCCGATTTTTACCTGGAAAGCGTTGACAATGAGAAGAAAGTTCTTCTATCCTATGATGAACAGGAAATTCAATTCGATGCACTGACCATTGTTCCCATGAACATGGGTTCTGATATGATCGAGCGAAGCGGACTGGGTGATGATATGAATTATGTGGAGACCGATAAAGAGACCCTTCAATCCAAGAAATTCGAGAACATATTTGTTCTGGGTGATGCGGCTAACATACCAACTTCAAAAGCCGGATCGGTGGCTCACTTTGCAGCCGAGATTCTTTTTGAGAATATGATGAATGCAATCGAGAACAGGCCCATGACTGCCAAATTCGACGGTCACGCAAACTGCTATATCGAAACCGGGTACGGCAAAGGAGCCCTGATCGATTTTAACTACGATACAGAACCTTTGCCCGGTACGTTCCCGCTTCCCGGAATAGGACCATTCGGACTCCTGAGGAATACCAAGATCAATCATTACGGCAAAATGATCTTCCGTTGGATTTACTGGCATATACTTCTGCGTGGCAAGGAGATGCCCATTGAAGCGCATATGACCATGGCGGGTAAGAAAGAAACCATTGACTAAGCGAAACAGACATGGCAGAAGATACTATAAAACAAATTGCTGAGTTGAATCAGAAGGTCGATACAATCCTCGATTACGTAAACCAGCAGAGGCTCAAATCACAGGCAGTGGATGACCTGGTAGCTGACGCGTCAATTATTGGTAAAGATGTATATGACTCTACCGTAAAGGCACTTGACGACCATGAGGTGGTACTGGATCCGGATCAACTCCGGGAACTTGGAATAAGGCTGGCTCAGAATGTAGGCAACTTCAATGCCATCCTGGATACCATGGGCAGTGCCATGGACCTGATGAAGGATGTGAGTCCCATTGCCAATGAGGTGATCATAGATGGCACAAAAATGCTTCATGAATTTGAACAGAAGGGCTACTTCGAGTTCCTCAGGGAATTTGGACAGGTTATCGATAACGTCGTAACTCATTATAGTAAGGAGGATGTCCGCTTGCTGGCCGAAAATGTAGTTGCCATTATGGATACTATGAAGAACCTGACCCAACCCGAAATGCTCAAATCCATAGATACGGCAGTAAAGGTATTCTCCAATATGGAGACGGAAAATGTACCCGAGTATTCCATTTTCAGAGTGATAAGGGAAATCAACAAGCCTGAAATGAAAAAGGCCTGGGGTTTCCTCCTCACCTTTTTAAAGAACATGAGTAAAAATAATTAAGAACCAAATAAAAATCGAAATTATGGCACAAAAAACATTTGCAGGAAAAACCATTGAAGTAAACGACGAAGGCTACATGACTGATGCCTCACAGTGGGACAAAGAGATAGCAGCTGAGATGGCTAAAGAAGAAGGCATTGAGTTAAGCGATAAGCACTACGAAGTACTGGAATTCCTTCGTACAGCCAGTGAAAAGGGTGAGACCCTGACCATCCGGAAAGTTGGAAAATCAGGTATCGTAGATATCAAAGGATTGTACAAACTCTTTCCGGGCGGACCCCTGAAATTTTCATCAAAATTTGCAGGTATCCCCAAACCCGCAAGCTGTGTTTAATTCTTAAAATCAGAAAAAATGGCAAATACTGAAACACCTTTAAAAAAAGTATGCATCATCTGTGCCAAAGGCACCATTGAAGATGTTTACGCAACACTGGTAATGGCTAATGGCGCCGTGATGGAAGGCATCGAAGCAAAAGTATTCTTTACCTTCTTCGGACTGGATGCAATTACCAAAAAACAGATGAAAAAGATAAAAACTGCTACAGTGGGGAATCCGGCCATGAGAGCGCCGGGCGGATTACCTTTCCCTACTATTCTGGGAATGCTACCCGGTGTGGAGGCTGGTGTATCAGCCATGATGAAAAGCCAGATGGAGAAACTGGACATACCCCCGGTGGACGAATTCCTGGAGATGATCACAGCCGGTGGCGGAGAACTTTATGCATGCAAGCTGGCCATGGATATGTTCAAACTTGAAAAAGAAGACCTTCACGAGGAGGTCAAGGATGTACTGACCGTGGGTGACTTTTACGCCATGTGCGGAGGGGAGAACACACAGATCATCTTTACCTGAGCCTTCGCTTTTTGCCAATATAAAGGATGGAGTCAGCCTTTTCAAATTCCTTATAAAACTTGATAAGCAGTGGCTCAAAATGCTGCTCAAACAGCACCCGGATGCCTTCATCGGTGTGATAGTTGACGAAGAGATCGTTATAGATTTCAGAATTCTCACCTTTCCAGAAGGTATGGCACACGATACCGTCGTGGTTGAGGATTTCAAACTGTCCTTTAATTGAGACCTCAAGCACTTCATCTTCCAGGTGATGGAGGACCTTATTGGAATAGATCCCGTCAAACCTAAGGCTTGTCTCAAGCGATCTGGCATCCAGTTCGAGAAAAACCCCATGCGGGATGCTGGCCTGCAAATATTTCAGGAATTCAAGAGAATTATCCGAACCAAACACATTATAATACTCTTTCAGAATCTTCCAGTCGGTTCCCGGTCCCGATCCGATCTCAAGCAGGGTGGAGCCAGCGGGCAGGTATTCTTTAAGACGGGAAATGATTTGTCTGCCATCATGACCCTCAGCTTTGCGAATATACTCTTCAACAGACTCTTTTGTATGGTAATAATTCCCCATTGGAAACCCCAGGATTGCATTACTTTCCTCCAAATTCCATCAGGAAGGCCTTGATAAAGAGATCAAGCTCTCCATCCAGAACTGCCTGCACATTTCCTGTTTCAAGGTTGGTACGCAGGTCCTTCACCAGTTTATACGGGTGCAACACATAGTTGCGGATCTGTGAGCCCCATTCGATTTTCATCTTGCTGCCTTCCACCTCGGCCTGTTTCTCTCTTTTCTTTTGCAGCTCAATTTCATAGAGATGCGATTTAAGAATGCGCATGGCATTTTCCCGGTTTTTCAGCTGGGAACGGGTTTCCGTATTGTCCACGGTGATTCCGGTGGGCAGGTGACGAACCCTAACCCCTGTCTCGACCTTATTTACGTTTTGACCCCCGGCGCCGCCCGAACGGAAGGTATCCCATTCAATATCGGCAGGATTTACCACAATTTCTATGGATTCATCGATGACCGGGGTGACAAATATAGAGGCAAATGAGGTATGTCGCCGGTTGTTGGAATCGAAGGGGGATAACCTGACAAGCCGGTGTACTCCGGTTTCACTCTTCAGGAAACCATAGGCATAATCACCAGTGAACTCCAGTGAAACTGATTTGATCCCTGCCTCGTCTCCCTGCACCATATGGAGTTCCTTTACCTTGTAGTCATGCTTCTCGCCATAGCGAAGATACATGCGCATCAGCATTTCGGCCCAGTCCTGGCTCTCCGTTCCACCGGCACCAGAATTAATCTTAAGGATGGCTCCCAGGCTGTCCTCTTCATTTCGAAGCATGTTTTTAGACTCAAGCTCTTCAGTAAGAGTCAGGGAAATATCAAATTGAGCTTCCACTTCCTCTTCTGTTGCCTCTCCGTCTTCCTGAAATTCAGAAAGGACATTCAGATCCTCGACAGCTGTTTCCACCTTCTTATATCCTTCCACCCAGCTTTTGAGCCGGGCGATTTTCCTTAGCTGTTCTTCTGCTGATTTGGGATTGTTCCAGAATTCAGGATCATGGGTCCGTTGTTCTTCCTCTTCAATCTGGATGGTTTTGCCATCCACGTCAAAGATGCCTCCTTAACGCATCCAGGCGTCTGCTAAGATCCTTGATCTGATCAGATGTAATCATATGAAATAAAATTTTTGCTAAAGTTAAAAAAGAAATTAACTCAGGATCCGGTGGATCAAATCGGATTCAAATCCACGGCTGGTAGCAAACCTGAATAGTTTCCCTTTTCTGGTAAACTGGTTCTTCTCATGAAGTGTAGCCGATTTAGTATGGATCAGATCGGCACAGGTCTGATAGTAGTCCTCTTCATTGATCTGGCTCAGGGAATCCTGTATGATTGCTTCCTGGATCCCTTTCTGTCGCAACATGGCAGTAATTTTTATTTTCCCCCAGCGATTCAACCTGAATTTATCCCTTACATAAAATCTGGCATACCTCCGGTCATCCAGAAACTTTTCCTCATGCAACTTCAGGATTACCCTGTCGGCCATATCCGGTTCCACATTCCAGCTTCTCAGCTTTTCCCGGATGTGTCCGGAGCACTGTTCCTGCCTGCTGCAAAGAGCGGCTGCACGCCTGAGCGCATCCTTAAAATCAGGGCTGTTATTTTCTGCCATTGATAAATCGCTCTTTTCCATGGATATCTCTGAGAATGGCCACATGTTTGAAACCTGCTTTGTTAAATAAGCGGGCAGTTTCTCTTCCAAATCGTTCATTGATCTCTGCCCAGAATATGCCTCCCGGTCTCAGCTTCTTCATGCTGAAGGCTGCAATTGATCTGTAATACACCAGGGGGTCACTATCTTTAACAAAGAGGGCTGAACCGGGTTCATAATCAAGGACGTTTTTTGTCATCATTTTCTTCTCATTTATTAACACATAGGGAGGATTGCTTACCACCAGGCTGAAAGAGCCTTCTGTTTTCAGAAGTTGAGGATCCAGCAAATCCCCCCGGATCCAGCTTACATCCAACTGGTTAAGCTTGCTGTTTTTCTTTGCTAATGCTAGAGCCTGCATGCTAAGATCGAGTCCTGTTACATGGGTCTCGGGGAATATCTTTTTTAATGCCAGGGCAATGCATCCCGAACCGGTACCCAGATCAATCAAACGGTCCCCGGCTGTAAAACCAGGCTGTATGTTGAGGACCATTTCCTCAGTTTCAGGCCTTGGAATCAGTACGCTTTCATCCACCCTGATCTTCAAATCGCAGAAATATGTATAGCCCAGGATGTATTGAATGGGCCTACCCGTATGAATTTCGCTTACAATTTCTTTAATTTGCGTTGCGGTTCTTGCTCCGGGAACCAGATTTGGTTTATGTAAGTAAACGGATGATGGATAACCTGCATGCTCAAGGATTAAGCGCAAAATGGATGAGGACTCATTGTCGGAATAGTATTTCCTGAGCTCTCCAAACAGGTAGTTCCTGATTTGTACAATGTTGGCATGATTTTGGAGCATGTTCAAATGTAATAATAAACTGCATCTTGATTACAGAGAAAGATAAAATATACATGCGGCGCTGTTTTGAGCTGGCCCGGAAGGGTTTGGGGATGACCCGGACCAACCCTTTGGTGGGAAGCATCATTGTACATAACGACCGCATCATCGGGGAGGGCTACCATCACGAATTTGGAGGCCCTCATGCAGAAGTAAATGCCATCCGGTCTGTAAAGAATCAATCCCTCTTGCCTGATTCAACCCTGTATTGCAGCCTGGAACCCTGTGCACATCATGGAAAGACCCCTCCCTGTGCCATGTTAATTAAGCAAAAGGGAATAAACAGGGTGGTGATCTCAAATACAGATCCTTTCCCCAGTGTGAATGGTGAAGGGATCAGGTGTATGAGAGAGGCCGGGATCACCGTGGAGACCGATTGTCTTTCTGAGGAAGGTGATCAGATGAACCGGCGGTTCATTGGCTTTATCAGGAACAAACGTCCTTACATCATCCTGAAATGGGCTCAGACAAGCGATGGCTTCATCGATCTTGAAAGGGAACCCGGCGATTCGGAAGGCCCAAGGTGGATCACAGACCAGGTAAATCGCACTCTGGTACATAAGTGGAGGTCAGAAGAGGCAGCTATCATGGTTGGGACCAATACAATTGTTGCGGACAATCCGAACCTGAATGTCCGGAGGTGGACAGGTGAGAATCCCATACGCATTACCATGGACCGGAAAGGCAGATTGGCCAACAGTGCTCAGATACTTGATGGCAAACAGGAGACTATTGTTTTTACCGGGGTACAAAGGAAATATCCGGGGCGGACCCGGAGCATCCATGCCGATCTTTCCTATCAGCTGGAGGATGTTCTTGAGGAACTTTATGATCAGAAGGTACTCTCAGTATTTGTGGAAGGAGGTGCCAAACTGCATACATCCTTTATTGAATCGGGATTATGGGATGAGGCCAGAGTATTTACAGGTAAAATGGCTTTCAGTCAAGGGGTAAAAGCCCCTGAAATGAACATCTCACCCGAAGAAACACTCTATATAAACAGAACAAAGCTGGAGATTTTTAAGAATAAGAATGTAAATTAAGTAACATTATAGCGCTAGCTGCGTACAAATCAGTAATTTAGGCGCGGAAATAAACTAAATAATACCAAGTGAATAAATTAACATATAACCTGATTGTGCTGTTGCTCATGACCTGGTCAGCTGTCTTCTCACAATCAGCCAAACAATATTTCAGGGCGGGCGAAGACTTCGCAAAGGCCCTGAATTTCACTGACGCCATTGATCAGTTCAGCAGGGCCATTGATCTGGATCCCGATTTTGAGAAGGCTTACATTAATCGTGGGGCAGCTTATTCGAATATTGAAGATCATAAGAATGCGGCAAAGGATTACGATCGTGCACTGGTTTTCAATGAAAAGGAGTCTGAGTTGTACTATTTCTCAGGCAGGGAATGGTACCTTCATGGCAATTACAGAAAGGCGGTAGATAAGCTTCATCTGGCCATCGAACTTAAGAAGAATTTTCTGGAAGCATACCAGATCAGGTCTAAAGTATATGTGGAGCTGGGAGAATATCCCCTGGCTCTGGAAGACTGCTTAAAATGCCTCAAACTGGAGGAAGATGAAAAATCTTATTACGAACTGGCCCTGGTCTATGAAAAACTTAACAGGCTCGATGAGGCTGAGAATGCATATAAAAATTCCATAAATGAGAACAGGCGGATAGTACAAACTCATTTTGCCCTGGCCGGCCTGCTTTATCAAAGGGAAAAATACAGCGAAGCGAATCAATCCATCATACAGGTCCTGCAGATGGAACCCTACCACCTTGAAGGCATCCTCCTTCAGAGCCAGATCTTATCAGCGCAGGGGAATTATCCCAAAGCCAGTGAAGTACTATCCATGGCTTCCATCGAGTATCCCGATGAGGAACGTATCTATATCTACCGGGGTGATATAAACAGACAGATGAATCAGCCTGCTTACGCAATTCTTGATTACAGCAAGGCCATTGAACTGAATCCCGACAGCGCTGATTTTTATTACAAGCGTGCCGGAACCTATGAGGAGATCAGGGATTATGAGCAGGCTCTCAAAGATTATGGGATCCTGCTGGCCATGTCTGTATACGATGGAACGGCTCAAAGGTATTATGAGGAAGTAAGTCTGCGGGTGTTTGAGATAAACAGGGAGGAAAACAAACCCAGGATTGTCTTAAGTGATCCGGTAGCTGACCAAGGGAACAAGGTAGATGTATCCAAAGAAGTTATGGTGATCAGTCTTACCGGGATCGTGGAAGATGAAAGTGATATTAAATCGCTACAGGTTAATGGATTTACAGTACCGGTTGAAGACACAGATGAAGGATTTGTGTTTCTGGCCAGTGTGAATCTTTCAAATTCTAACCAGATCATCATTCAGGCCTCGGATGTGTATGACAACACCGAAACGGCAATTTTTCCCATTCGACGCACGGAAGTGGATCCACCCCAGGTCTGGATGATAGCTCCTTATGGCTCAGAAAATAATATACTTTTTCTGGATAACAATGAGCCTTACCTCTTCATTGAAGGAAAGATTGAAGATGAAAGCAAGATTCAACAAATATACGTGGACAGCGTTTTGGCAAGCTATATTCCCAGTGATCAGAACCCTTCATTTACAGCCCTTGTCAATGTTCAAAACAAGAGCAGTATTACTGTGCAGGTGGAAGATGAGTATGGCAATTCCTCTGAAATTGTATATACCCTGAACAGAGATGCTCAAACCTTTGCTGAAAATCCCATGGGGAAGACCTGGGCAGTTTTCATCGAAAATTCAGATTATGATTCTTTCACCAGTCTGGATGGCCCGGCCAGGGATATCTCACTGATGAGAACAGCACTTGCAAAGTACCAGATCCACAATGTAATTCAGAAGAAGAATATGACCAAGATGGACCTTCAAAAGTTCTTCTCCATCGAATTAAGGGATATGATCAGAAGCAACAGGGTCAAGTCGATCCTGATCTGGTATGCAGGCCACGGGAAGTATGTCAATGAGCGTGGATACTGGATTCCTGTGGATGCCAGCAGGGATGATGAATTTACTTATTATAACATCAATGCGCTGAAGGCCTCTATGCAGTCCTATCCCGATTACCTGGATCATACGCTGGTAATTACAGATGCCTGTGAATCCGGTCCCAGCTTCTACCAGGCCATGAGATCCGGATTGCAGGATCGTAGTTGCGAAGACTGGGAGTCCACCTTATTTAAATCATCCCAGGTGTTTTCCTCAGCCGGGTACGAACTGGCAGTTGATAACAGTCAGTTTACCAAGACCTTTGCCAATGTACTGGTGAATAATCCCGGAACCTGTGTTCCCATTGAGAAGATTGTACAAAAAGTCACAGCAGCAGTGGTGAACGGAAACCGGCAGGAGCCCCAGTTCGGGAAGATTGCAGGCCTGGAGGATGAGGACGGCACCTTCTTCTTCATGCCGAAAGATTACTAGAGAATCCTAAAAAAGAGCCTCCAGTTTACTTACGATGGTACTTTTAGGAACAGCACCAACCTGCTTGTCTGCAACGTTGCCATTCTTAAAAAAGAGAATGGTGGGAATGTTCCTGATGCCGTATTTTGCTGTAATACCCGGATTGCTGTCTACATCCACCTTAGCCACTACAGCTTTATCTTGATAATCTACTCCAACTTCTTCAACGATTGGACCTACCATGCGACATGGGCCACACCATTCTGCCCAAAAATCCACTATTACAGGTTTATCTGAATTCAGTACCAGTTCATCGAAATTTCCATCTGTTGCTTCTAATGCCATGTTCAATATTTTAAAAAAAATCTATGGGGCAAAATTATAAAAAAAAACCTTACGCAAGACTGAATTCAAATCCTGAACTGTTTTGAAGAAAGTCCACAAACTCATCATTTAATTCTACATGTTGTTTTCTCGAGAAGAGCTTCAGTTTCATCTGGCTCTCAGGATCCTGGATGCTGAATTTAAGAATCTTTCCATTATCATGCACCGTATAGCGCTCGATCTCATCCATAAGTTCCGGAGAAATCCTGGATATATCCAGGGTGATGTTGACCGATTTGACAAGCTTTTCCCGTACATCAGCCAGCATGTATACCATCTTTATCTTCAATGAATAGATCTTCCTGTTTGGCTCTTCACGAGGGCTCCATTCGTTCACGGTGGCCCTGATCATTAAGGCCACATCGGGCATGAAGTATTGCTTGAAGTTCACATAATCGTCGTTCTTCAGCCTCAGGTTATAGGTGTCGGTAAAGTCCTCAAGCTGGGCCAGCAGGTAAGGTTTATTCCTCCACTGGTCCACTCCATCTCTGACAGTCTTAACCATTCCGCAAAAGATCAGGTCTCTTCCACTAAAACGCTGCAAATCGGTAAGCTCGTGCAGGGTATTCGGACAGAATGAATCAATTTCCAGACTATACCGATCCAGGGGATGAGAGGTCAGGTAGATACCGATGAGCTCTTTCTCTCTTTTGCATTTTGTGGAATCGTCCCATTCGTTCACATCCGGGGGAAGGGGCTTTGAAATAGCAATGAAACTAGTTTCTCCAAATAGATTCTGTTGCGGGGTATTTCGTTCATACTGGATCTTGTTCCCGTACTTGATCAGTTGTTCTATAAAAGTCGCTTCTTCCTCTTCAATGGTGTCCAGGTACTGACTTCTTGTAATCGGTTTAAAGCAATCCAATGCCCCTGAAATGGCCAGTCCTTCAAAGTTTTTCCGGTTAACCTGGTGCAGGTCATTCCACTCCACAAAATCATAGATATCCTTAAATGGTCCCCTGGATACCCTTTTTTCGATGATGCTTTTTACTGCATTTTCACCGACTCCTTTGATGGCACCAAGTCCGAAACGGATATCTCCTTTGTCGTTTACCGTAAACCTTACATTGCTCTCGTTCACATCGGGTCCCAATACTGAAATGGCCATTCTTCTGCACTCGTCCATAAACTGGCCTATCTTTTTAATATCTGCAATATTCCTGCTCAGTACCGCCGCCATAAATTCGGCCGGATAATTGGCCTTCAGGAAAGCCGTCTGGTAGGAGACATAGGCATAACAGGTGGAATGGGATTTATTAAATGCATATTGTGCAAAGGCTTCCCAGTCGGTCCATATTTTTTCGATCTTTTGTTTTGAAAATCCGTTTTTGCCACAGCCTTCCTCAAATTTGACCTTGAGCTCATCCATCATTTTTTTGATCTTCTTGCCCATGGCTTTTCTCAGTGAATCTGCTTCACCCCTGGTGAATCCTGCCAGTTTCCTTGAGAGAAGCATCACCTGCTCCTGGTAGACTGTAATTCCGTAGGTGTCTTTCAGATATTCCTCCATTTCGGGGAGGTCATACTCAATCTTCTCTTTGCCGTGTTTCCGGTTGATAAAACTGGGGATGTATTCCATGGGCCCCGGCCTGTAAAGGGCATTCATGGCGATCAGGTCCTCGAAGCGGTTTGGCTTGAGATCTTTCAGGTATTTCTTCATTCCGGGGGACTCGAACTGGAACAACCCGGTGGTTTCTCCGCGTGAATAAAGCTCAAACGTGGCTTTGTCATCCATGGGAATGTGATCTATGTCGATGTCAATCCCTCGGGATTCTTTTATGTTGGCCACGGCATCTTTTATAATGGAAAGGGTTTTCAAACCCAGGAAGTCCATCTTAAGCATTCCCACATCCTCCACAAAGTGTCCGTCAAACTGTGTAACCAGCAGATCAGAATCTTTGGATTTACATACGGGAAGATGCTGGGTGAGATCGTTGCGCCCGATAATTACCCCGCAGGCATGCAGCCCTGTTTGCCTGACCGAGCCTTCCAGGCGCTGGGCTATCCGAAGTGTGTTGGAAATCAGAGGATTGGATGAGCTTCGCTCGGCTTTGAGCTCAGGGACTTCCTCAAAAGCTTTGGCAAATGTGGTTCCCGGACGCTCGGGAACCAGTTTGGCCAGGCGGTCTGCTTCAGGAAGCGGGAGCTTCTGGATCCGGGCCACATCCCTGATGGCCATTTTGGCAGCCATGGATCCAAAAGTAATGATGTGAGCGACACGCTCATGACCATACTTTTTAACCACCCATTTGAGGACTTCTTCTCTGCCGTCTTCATCAAAATCGATGTCAATATCCGGCATGGAGATCCGGTCGGGATTCAAGAAGCGCTCGAATAGCAGGTCATACCTGATGGGATCAATGTCCGTGATTCCCAGGCAATATGCCACTGCTGATCCGGCCGCTGATCCCCTTCCCGGTCCCACCGAAACATCCATTTCACGTGCAGCAGCGATAAAATCCTGCACAATGAGGAAGTATCCGGGAAATCCCATGCGCTGGATGGTGCCCAGCTCAAAGTCGATCCGTTCCCTGATTTCATCTGTAATTTCCTCAAAGCGCTTTTTAGCACCCTCATAGGTAATGTGTCTCAGGTAAGCATCTTCATTTTCAAAACCTTCAGGCAGGGGAAAATAAGGCATGACCGGATTGGTATTCAGCTCATAGGGCTCTACCTTATCGGCCACTTCCATGGTGTTGTTCAGTACCTCGGGAAGGTCCGAGAAGACCTCTTTCATTTCCTCCTGGGTTTTGAACCACTCCTGGCGTGTATACCTCATGCGTTTGGGATCATCCAGATCCTTTCCTGTATTCAGGCAGATGAGGTGATCATGGGCTTCTGCATCTTCCATGTTCACAAAATGAACATCGTTGGAAGCTACACACTTAATGTTCAGCTTTCTGCCAATCTCACGAAGGGTACGGTTCACAAATACCTGGTCGTCAAACACCAGCTTGTTCATGCCCGGATCATCGGTTTGATGGCGCATAAGCTCCAGGTAAAAATCATCCCTGAAGATTCGCTGATACTCCAGGGCTATGTTCTCAGCTTTTTCCACCGTTTGATGCATAATGGCCTGGGGAATCTCTCCTCCCAGACAGGCCGACAGGCATATGATTCCTTCGCTGTATTTTTCCAGCAATTCGCGGTCGATGCGGGGCTTGTAATAAAAACCTTCGGTCCATCCCAGGGAAATCATGGTGATCAGGTTGTTATACCCGCCCAGGTTTTTTGCCAGGAGAACCACATGATCGAAGGTATCCAGGTTTTTATCCTTTTTCATATGCCTTTCCCTGCGGGCAATATATGCTTCGCATCCAAGAATGGGCTTGATGCCTCGTTTGGTGGCTTCGTTATGAAATTCCTTGACGCCAAACATATTCCCATGGTCGGTAATGGCCACAGCCCGCATGCCGTCATCGATGGCTTTTTTTAGCAGCTCTGGGATGCTGGCTGCCCCGTCGAGGATGGAATACTGGGTATGCACATGCAGGTGGCAGAAATTCACTTCCCGGGGACTTGCTTCATTTTCTGTACTTTCTAAGTCCTTGTCCGGTGCTTCAGCAGGCAGCTTATCATCCTCCCAGTTGGATTGGTGTGTAAGCCCATATGTTCCAACAAGTCCCTGGTTTTTGGCAATGAAAGAAGCATAATCCTCGGAACTTAATTCAAGTTGCCCGGGGGAGATGATCTTTCGTCTGAGCAATTCGAAAAATATCCTGGCTGTCGCTTCTACATCGGCAGCAGCATTATGTGCTTCCTGGAATCCCTTTTCAAATAAATACTCGTAAAGTTCCATCAGTTTGGGGGGCTTGAATTTGCCACCCCTTCCTCCGGGGAGTTTCATGTGCCCGGTACTGGACCACATGGTACAAATCTCTTTCTTCTCGAGAAAATCTGATTCGACACCGGCCCGGATAAATTCAGCACCCAGGGCATTGATATCAAACCGGATGTTATGTCCGATCAAACAGGTGCATCTTTTCAGGGATTCATTGAAGCGGTTTAAGCCTTCCTCAATAGACACCCCGTGTTTCCTGGCCTTTTCAGTGGATATTCCATGAACCTTCTCTGCCGAATACGGAATTTCATATCCTTCCGGCTTGATCAACAGGTTGAAATGCTCAATCAGATCCCCGCTTGAATCATGTAATTGCCAGGCAATCTGTACCACCCTTGGCCAGTTCTCCACCTCTGAAATAGGTGCATTATCCCTTTTGGGCAAACCTGTGGTTTCGGTATCAAAAATCAGAAACATGGGACGTAAAGTTAGGTGAAATAACAGACCGATTTACCCATGTTAATAATTTCTTGACAGGATTTTTGACATCTGGAAGGCGATGAAAAGAAATACGATGTATTTGATGAGAATCCTGCTTTGTGGGATCCTCCTTCTTTGAACCTTTGAGCATATCCAGGTGTTTTACAATATTGCATATGCTTCCAATATTGCATGTGCTTCGTTTAACGCAACATCATAATCAACACCTTATGAATCCATTGCGACTTATTCTCATTTTCATCCTGATTATACTCACCCAAACTTTCCTCCTTGGACAACATACCGATGCAAATATTTTTGGAGATGTACAATCTGAAGGGGAACACATCCCGTTTGCCACTGTATATATCAAAGGCACAACCATAGGTACCGCCACCGATGTAACCGGGCATTACATGTTGATTGATCTCCCTGCCGGAACTCATATTATTGTAGCTACATCTATGGGATATTCAACAGTGGAAAAGGAGGTTTCTATTTCGGCTGATGAAGTGCTGGAGGTAAATTTTGTGCTTGAAGAAGAGACCATGTCCATTGATGAGGTAGTAGTTACGGGCACAAAGACTTTTAAAAGACAGACCGATGCAGCGGTCATCGTCAATGTGATCGATAGCAAATTGCTCTCGCAAACTCAGTCCTGCAATATTTCTGAGGGGCTCAAATTTCAACCGGGACTAAGAGTGGAAACCGATTGTCAAACCTGCAATTACACACAGCTTCGAATGAATGGCCTGGGTGGAGGTTATTCACAGATCCTGATCAACGGACGCCCCGTATTCAGTCCCCTGACCGGATTGTATGGAATGGAGCAAATCCCGGCAAATATGGTGGAACGGATAGAGGTGGTGCGGGGCGGAGGCTCGGCCTTGTATGGATCCAGTGCCATAGGAGGAACAGTGAATGTGATCACCCGTATTCCAGCAGAAAGCAGTTATGATGTGAATCTGACCTCACAGCTTATTAATGGGGGGGCGCTGGATCACATGTTATCAGGGAACGTGAATATGGTAACCCACAAACGCAATGCGGGTGCTGCCATTTTTGTGAATCGCCGCAAGCGTGAAGCTTATGACCACAATGGGGATAACTTTTCGGAGTTACCTGAGCTGGCTAATAATTCCTTTGGGGCTAACCTTTTCTTCAAGCCAGGTTATAATCAAAAACTGGAGTTGAGTTTCAGCAGCCTGACCGAATACCGGTATGGGGGGGAGATGATTAACGAACCGGCTCATATGGCGCTGCAATCCGAAGAGCGAACCCATTATGTATTGATGGGAGGGCTGGATTACCAGATAAATTTCAACCAGGAAAACAGCTCCTTTATCGCCTACCTGGCAGGGCAGAAAACCGACCGGGATCACTATACGGGGATTGTTCCTGATGACCTGGACGATGTGCTGGCCCATATGATCGATCCGCCTTATGGCTATACATATAATGCCACTGTTCAGGCGGGTACCCAGGTGAACCACAGATTGGCAGATTTTTTTGGGGGCACAAACATACTGACAGCTGGGGTAGAATATGTATATGACGATGTGCTGGATACAATTCGTGCCTATAATTATTCAGTTGTTCAGACCACCGGGAATTTCGGGGCATTTTTGCAAAGCGACTGGGAAATCAGGAAAGGGCTTACCTTGCTGGCCGGATTAAGAGCTGATAAGCATAACCTGGTAGACAGAGTAATTTTTAGTCCCCGCATATCCATGCTTTATAAACTCAGGACCTTTACCCAGTTTCGCCTGACATGGGGAACCGGATTCAGGGCACCCCAGGCATTTGATTCTGACCTGCATATTGCTTTTGCCGGAGGAGGGATATCACGCGTTAATCTGTCGGGCGATCTGATGGAGGAACGCTCAAACAGCTTAAGTGGCTCGGTTAACTATGATAAGGCTACCGATAAATTCATTGCAGGATTTACCCTGGAGGGATTTTATACCAAGCTGAATGATGCTTTCTATCTGCATCCTGTGGGACAGGATGAATATGGAAATGTATATGAAAAAAGAAATGGATCCGGTGCAGCCGTCCAGGGAGGCACCCTTGAGTTAAGAGGAAATTATAATAAGAAGATGCAGCTTGAAGCAGGTTTTACCCTTCAAACCAGCATGTATGATGAGGCTATTGAACATATTGAAGGAGAGGATCCCAGAAGAGAATTTCTCAGAACTCCAAAGCAATATGGATACCTGACCTATTCTCTAACTCCCGGAGATCACTTTAATGCATCTATTTCCGGGGTGTATACCGGGCCCATGGAACTGGTCCATTATGCGGGTGCTCCGGAACAGGCAATAGATGAATATGTTACTTCGCCGGCCTTTTTTGAACTGGGTCTGAAGGCTGGATATACCTTCAAATTCCCGGTACTGGATTCCGGGCTGGAGATTTTTGGCGGGGTGAAGAATCTCACCAATTCCTACCAGGATGACTTTGATACAGGTAAGAACCGGGACAGTGGATATGTCTATGGAACTGCCCTTCCCCGAACCTTCTTCCTGGGATTAAGGTTGCATTCCTTTTAAATCCTTGTAAATCTTTGCATATTATCTGATTAATGCTACCTTTGCGGTCGCTAAAATTGTAGGTTTTATTAATTTAATTATTTGAGTATGCCAGCAAAGATCAGATTACAAAGACAGGGTCGCAAATTTAAAGCGATCTACTCTATTGTAGTTGCTGATAGCAGGGCGCCACGTGATGGTAAATTTATTGAATCATTGGGACAGTATAACCCCAACACCAATCCTGCTACCATTATTTTGGATTTCAACAAAGCCTTAGAATGGCTGCAGAAAGGCGCTCAACCTACGGATACCTGTAGAGCTATCTTATCCTACAAAGGAGTATTGTACAAGAAACACCTTCTTGAAGGTGTGAAAAAAGGAGCTTTCGACGAAGCAGAAGCCGAAAAGCGTTTCCAGTCCTGGATGACTGAAAAGGAACAAAAGATCCAGGCCAAAAAGGATCAGATTAAATCCACCAAAGATAGTCTTGATAAGACCCGTATGGAGGAGGAATCTAAGATCAAGGAAGCCAGGGCTGCAGAGATTGCAAAGAAGCGCTCAGAGCTTGTAGAGGCTGAATCAGCTGAATCAGTTGAAGAGGCTGAAGAAGTTGCAGAGGTTGCAGAGGAGGCACCAGCTGAGGAACCTAAAGCCGAGGAACCCAAAGCTGAGGAACCTAAAGCCGAGGAACCCAAAGCTGAGGAACCCAAAGCTGAGGAACCCAAAGCCGAGGAACCCAAAGCTGAGGAACCTAAAGCTGAGGAACCCAAAGCCGAGGAACCCAAAG
>JBDLIM010000042.1:0-34465 GCA_039714915.1 Bacteroidota bacterium | reverse complement strand
TTAAAATCAAACCTGTTCATCATCATATCCACGTAATCCCGGGCATGCTTCAACCAGGAACTGGAATAAGATGAGAAATAGGTGTATTCGTTGTTGAATATCTCCTTTGCTTTTTTCATTTCATCCACTTGCACCAGGTGGCATTGCTCACATACAAATATCTTCAGTGGATAATATACTTCCGGGTCATTCAGGTGAGCACGGGTAATCATGCTATTGGACGGAGGACAGTTAATCAGGTCTACAAAGACTTTGTTGAGTACTGTGTTGCAGTTTCTGCATCTCATCACATATGAATAAAGAAAAACGTAAAACAAACAGTGTGTCTTTTTACGAAACCACCCTTGTTTTCGTTACGGATTGAGGCAGGTTTTTTATGGGTATGGCCGATCCCCGATCCCCATCAACCGTTCCCTATCAACAGATCCCCGTTCACTGCTCCCCATTCACCTCATCCCTCAGGGCACAGAAGTCCCGGATCACAGAAGGATCTTTCTCCGCTACTGTCCCCACCACAATCACATCTGCACCGGCCTCATATACCTCCCTGGCGCGTTCTGGCGAGCTAATGCCGCCGCCCACAATCAGGGGGAGGGAGATATTCCTGCGGATGGCCCGGATCATGTCCAGTCCCACGGTATGGCTGGCCCCGCTTCCCGCCTCCAGGTAAATGGTTTTCATGCCCAGCATCTCACCGGCCATGGCCGTAGCCACTGCAATTTCCGGCTTATGGGCCGGGATGGGGCGGGTATTGCTCATATACTCCACGGAAGTGGACCGGCCGTTTTCGATGAGGATGTATCCGGTGGGGATCACCTCGATACCTGAGCGGCTCAGGTGAGGTGCGGCCAGCACATGGTTTCCTATCAGGAATTCTGCATTTCGTCCGGATATCATGGAAAGGAAGAGGATTCCGTCGGCCCGGTCACTGAGCTGGATCACATTCCCGGGAAAAATAAATACCGGTAGCTTGGTTCCCAGCTTCAGGGCGGTAGTGGTAATTTCGATGGGTTTGAACAGGATGCTGCCCCCCACCAGCAACAGATCGGGAGGATTCTGCTTGATATGGTGTATCAGCTCGTCAAGCGAACTGTTGTCATATTTGTCCGGGTCTACCAGCAGCGCAAAGCGCTTCTTGCTTCTGTCCTGAAGCTGTTCGTTGAAACTGTTCATTATTTCACGCACCAGACCAGTGCATAGTTTTCGTGTTGCAGGTATTCAAGTTCAAAATCCTCCTCACCGCTCCCGTTTACCACATGGCCGTTCATAAAGCCATGTTCATCGGGAGCAAAAGGAGCAATGGTGAGCCCGTCCCTGAAATTGATATCCTGTTTGTCGCAAATCTTATAAAGAGCCTCCTTGGCACACCAGTGAAGGTAGAGGTGGTACTTTTTCATTTCCGGATCGGAGGTGACGTTTTCTTTCTCATTCATGAACTTATCAGCCACCTTGCTGATCTTTCCCGACATAAATTCCAAATCGATCCCAACGCGCTTATCCTTGCTGATCAGTACCGCAGTCAGGTTGTTGGAGTGGGAAATGCTGATGCTGTGCGTATTGCCGCGTACGAAAGGCTTATTTTCGGAATTATAGAGGATGCGCGTGTCCTTTCCCAGCATGGTCTTTACCAGGGCACGAACACTGAGCCATTCAACTTTCCGGCTGATATTCTTAAAGCTGTTAAGCTTTGTCTTCTCTACCGTTGCCAGGTTTACCATGCTGTACAGGGAATCGAAATCCTCCGTAATCTCCCACACACCCAGATGGCAATCAGGCAATATTTCTGTTTTCAAAAATACTCCCACGATATCTCTTTTGAGCTTCCCTGTAAGGGGCTGACAAAGTTAAGCAAATTTGATTTAATACTTCCATGATGTAGTTTCAATCATATGGATGATGTCTTCGCGAAGAAACTCGATCACGGGGTTAAGCGAATCCCGGTTGGGGCGGCAATTAAAATAGAGCGAACCCCTCAGAAAATGATTCGTACTGTCGGTTACAAAGAATTGCACGGCCGAGGCCACGTCCCCTTTCAGGTCATAGATCATGCCGAACCTGTTCTCGTCCCGGTGAATGAAGGGAGTGTCCTCAATTCCCTGGGCCTTTACCGTATGCTTGTAAACCAGGTCGCGGCTATCGGTAATGTAGGCTGTGAGGTTGTGCTGTACCGGCTTATAACTCAGGTGAATGGTCCCGTTCAGCTGAGGAATGTGCACATTGATCCATCCCGGTTCGGCATTTCTGCTCCTGTCTTTCACTACCTTAGCATATTCGGGGATCTCGAAGCTGTAATTCTCCTGCTCATCGTACAGGCGGTAGGATTTTTCCGGGTAATCGATCCTTACATAACCGGTGGGTTTGGGAGTGTAGGAGGGATCGCATGAAAGGGGCAGGACCAGCAATGCCATCAGCATCACGGGAAATGAGAATAATCTGTAAGCGGGTAAGGTCATAGCTAATCCGGTATAAAGTTAGATCAGGGTTGGGGATCCTTCAGATAGACCTTTACCTCCCTGATCCTTCGCTTGTCCATTCCAAGCACAGTGAATTCCACTCCCATGCAGTGTACAATGTCATTCACCCTGGGGAAGCCCCCCTTCAGTTCCAGGATCAGTCCGGCCACGGTTTCGGCATCGCCTTTCACCTCATCAAAAAGTTCATCATCCAGTTCGGTCACCTTGTAGAAATCATTCAAAAGCATCTTCCCGTCAAACACGGTCGTACGCGAGTCGATCCGGCGGTAGAGCTGTTCGGCCTCATCCGATTCGTCGGTGATTTCTCCCACCACTTCTTCCAGGATATCCTCCATGGTTACGATCCCTTCGGTTCCCCCGTATTCGTCCACCACAATAGCCAGGTGGATTTTCTTTTCCTGGAACTCCTTCAGCAGGTCGTTGATCTTCTTGGCCTCGGGTACAAAGAAGGGTTCCCGGATCAGTTTCTGCCACTCAAACACATCCTTCTTATTGATATGGGGCAGCAGGTCCTTCACATAGAGGATCCCTTTCAGGTTATCGGAGGTCTCTTCATAGACAGGGATTCTGGAGAAACCCGATTCGATGATCACAGAGATCAGAGAAGAAAGGCCGGTCTGGATATCCACGGTAACTACATCGGTCCGGGGCTTCATAATTTCCGAAACCTCCAGGTTGCTGAACCTGACGATCCCCTCCAGCATTTCCTTTTCGTCGGCAACCACACCGGTGGTCAGGTCCAGTGCCTCCGACAGGTCTTCCATGGAAATGTTCTGTCCCTTGCTTTCCAGCTTTCGCTTTACCATCCGGGTCGATCTGATTAAAATGATTATCAGCGGATGAAACACCCGGTCAAGCGCCGCCAGCGGAATGGCCATCCTCCTGGCAAAACGGGAGGCAAAGCGGTTGGCATATACCTTGGGGATAATCTCCCCGAAAAGCAGGAGCAGAAAGGTGATCACAATGACCTGGATCACGAATCCCAGCACCGGGGTATTTGAAAAATTAAAGAGGGTAGCTGTTACATGGGCGGCAATGATCACAATGCCTACATTGATAAAATTATTGGTTATCAGAATGTTAGCCAGAAGCCTGTCCGGTTTGTTCAGCAGCCTGATTACCAGCTGTTCCTTTCGGGAGGGTACTTCCTTCAGGGTCTGAATGTGCTGCGGGCCCAGGCTGAAAAATGCCACTTCCGAACCCGAGATCATGGCTGAACAAAAAAGCAGGACCACAACCACTGCCATGCCGATAGCGGCACCTGTGGTTATGGGCATCAATGTAGCCTGAAGCAAAATGCTTAAAAACGCCGGTTCCAAATCTGGAGTTAATGGTTAATAATCAGAACGGGAGGTCGTCCGGGCCCTCATTGCCCGCATCAAAGGGATCTCCCGGATCGGCCTGCGGTGCCTGCGGGGCCTGAGTGCCGCCCTGGTTGGCCGGGGCAGCAGCAGACTGTTCGCCCGCAGGGGGCTGGCTTCCTGTTGGTGCCTGTCCGCCTGCAGCAGCCTGTCCTCCTGCAGCAGTCTGTCCGCCTGCAGCAGTCTGTCCGCCCGAGGTGTATCCTGCCTGCGCTCCCTGTCCGCCTGCGTCATCGGACCTTCGGCTCAGCAACTGCATCTGGTCGCCTACAATCTCCGTGATGTATTTTTTGTTCCCGTCGGCATCGTCATAGGAGCGGGTCTTAATCCTTCCCTCGATATAAATCTGGGTGCCTTTCTTCACGTATTTCTCAGCCACCTGGGCAAGTCCCCTCCACAGCACCACATTGTGCCACTCGGTGTTGGTAATACGTTCTCCACTCCTGTTTTTATAGGTTTCACTGGTAGCCATGGAAAACTTTGTAATGGCCGTTGATTCGTCCAGGTACCGGGTTTCCGGGTCTTTCCCCACGTTGCCCACCAGGATCACTTTATTTACTGACATAGTTTGCGATTATTATATGATTCAAAGATAGAAAAAATTGCTCGATTCCATGTACCGGTTAATGAGTCGGGGCACCGGATAATCGTCTACCCGGTCCATGGAAATTTTCATCCAGCCTTCAGGCAGCTCCCTGGGCCACTCCAGAAGCTCCAGGTGAATAAAGCGGGCATGCAGAGTTTGGTGTGAGAGCTGGTGTTTGATTTCCGGGGATATCCCTTTCAGGGAAAACGCAGGGGGCAGGGCCGGAGCAAAGAGGCTTGGCCACAGCTCAAGCATCTCAGATTCCGCAGGAGGGACGTCCCATTCGGAAAGCGGAAACTGGTACAGGGATTTCCATATGTCATCGGTCCCCCTCCGGGTAAGAATGATCTCCCCCTTATATATTACTATATAGAAACAGATCCATCGGTCCACCGGTTTTTTCTTAGGTACTTTTGCCGGGAGCTGATCCACCCGTCCTCTTCCGTAAGCCTCACAATGTTCTTTCAGGGGGCAGCCCCCGCAGTCCGGAGAGACAGGTACGCACCACATGGCACCGAATTCGATCATGGCCTGGTTGAAGATCCCTGCAGGGGTGCTCCCCAGCCGGGGATCAGTCGGTAGTTGGGAGTCGGTAGTCGAATTGGTTTTTTCCCCGAGGGTTTCATCCATGAGGGCCTGGGCCAGCGCATAGATCTGCTTTTCGCCGGCCGAAGAATTGACGGCTTCCTCCACTCCAAATAAGCGGGAAATCACCCTGGCCACGTTCCCGTCCACGGCAGGCACCGCTTCCCCGTAACAGAAAGAGGCAATCGCTGCAGCTGTATACTTTCCCACTCCCTTCAGGCTTAACAGGCCCTCGTAATCCGAGGGCATGTGGCCCCCAAAGCGTTTTTCAATATCCCTTGCCGCCTCCTGCAAATTCCTGGCCCGGTTGTAATAACCCAGTCCCTGCCACTTCTTTAAAACCTCATCTTCGCCTGCAGCCGCCAGCGAAGCCACATCCGGGAAAGCGTCGAGGAAGGCATGATAGTAAGGAAGTCCTTGATTTATGCGCGTTTGTTGCATGATCACCTCGGCGATCCAGATCTTGTAAGGATCCCGGGTACGACGCATGGGAAGGTCCCTGAGGTTTTTTTTATACCACAAACGGATAATTCCACCAAAATTCATTATCTTCGCCCCGCTTTTTTAGTAATTCACTAATATTTAGCGCACTAAAATGAAAATTAATTCAAATCAATTTCATATTCACACAAAAGTATTTATATTTGCAAATCGCAAGTAAAGAACTAACGTAAATCATTGATAATTAAAGGTTTTTTAAAATGACTAAAGCGGATATCGTAAACGAAATTTCCAAGAACACTGGAATCGAAAAAGTAACTGTACAGAAGACAGTTGAGGCTTTTATGGAAACAGTAAAAGACTCTCTCAGCAACAACAAAAATGTGTATCTGAGGGGTTTTGGAAGTTTCATCGTGAAGAAAAGGGCTAAGAAAACCGCCCGTAACATTTCCAAGAACACCACCATCATTATTCCCGAGCACTCCATTCCTTCTTTCAAGCCTGCTAAAACTTTTGTTAGCAAGGTGAAGACCAACGTGAAGTAAATTTTAGTGATTATGCCAAGCGGAAAGAAAAGAAAAAGACACAAGATGGCAACCCACAAACGCAAGAAGCGTTTGCGGAAGAACAGGCACAAGAAGAGGAAATAGATATCTGATTTCTCTTGTAACGAACTAAACCTAAAGCACCTCCACTGGTCTTTAGGTTTATTTCTGTATAAAATCAGGCTTAATCTTCATAAATGCGAATATAGTGAGCAGTGAACTGGTAATCAATTCCACCAATGAGAAGGTTTCGATTGCACTACTTGAAGATGGTAAGCTCGTTGAATTAAATGAATCATCACTTAAACAGCAGTTCTCGGTAGGAGACATATACCTGGCCAGGGTCAAAAAGAGCATGCCGGGTTTGAATGCTGCATTTATTGATGTAGGGTATGAGAAGGATGCATTCCTTCACTACCTGGATCTGGGTCCACAGTTCTCATCATTGAACAAATACCTGCTCCAGGCCATTACCAAGAAGGGCAGGCCCATGCCCATCAGCAAATTTAAGCGTCTTCCCGACATCAATAAGCACGGGAAGATCAACGAGGTTCTCAAGCAGGGACAATACATCCTTGTACAAATTGCAAAAGAACCCATTTCCACCAAGGGACCCAGATTGAGTTCCGAAATTTCCATTGCCGGAAGGAACATCGTATTGATGCCCTTCTCGGATAAAATATCTATCTCTTCCAAGATCTCGTCCCAGGAGGAAAAGGAACGCCTTAAAAACCTGCTCCAGGCTATCAGGCCTCAGAATTTCGGCATTATTGTACGTACAGTGGCCGAGGGAAAGAAAGTGGCCGAACTGGATGCCGAATTGCGTTCGCTCGTTAAGAAATGGGAGAAAGCCTTCGAGCAACTGACCACCAAAAACCTTCCCAAACTGGTTATCAGCGAACTGAGCCGTGAGTCGGCAGTGGTACGCGATCACCTCAATGGAAATTTCGATGGCATCCACATCAGCAATGAGAAGGTGTTTAACGATATGAAGGACTACATCCGTGAGGTGGCTCCGGAGAAGGAAAAGATCGTCAAGCTCTACAGCGGCAAGGACCCCATCTTCGATAAGATGGGAATTGTCAAGCAAATCAAAGCCGCTTTCGGAAAAACAGTTTCTTTTAAACAGGGCGCCTACCTGATCATTGAGCACACCGAAGCGCTTCACGTGATCGACGTGAACAGCGGAAACCGCTCCCGCTCCAGCAGCGACCAGGAGACCAATGCGGTGGAGGTGAACCTGTCAGCAGCCGATGAGATTGCCCGCCAGCTGCGCCTGAGGGATATGGGAGGCATTATCGTGGTGGACTTCATTGATATGCACAAACACGAACACAAGCAGAAGCTGTTTGAGCGCATGAAAGAAGCCATGGGCACGGATAAGACTAAGCATAACATCCTGCCTCTCAGTAAATTTGGACTGATGCAAATTACCCGTCAGCGCGTTCGTCCCGAAATGCACATCGAGACCGCCGAGAATTGCCCCACCTGTGGTGGATCGGGCAAGGCACAACCGGCCATCCTCTTCCCCGAAATGGTGAAGAACGAGCTTTCGGTGCTGATCCAGGAGCATGCCTTGAACAAGGCAGAATTAAAGCTGCATCCCTTTATTGCCACGTATTTGAAAAAAGGATTCAACTCCGAAGAGCGCAAGTGGAGAAAAGAGCTGGGATGCAAGATCCATATCCAGCCCGCCGAATCGCTCCATTTCCTGGAGTACAGGGTTTACAACGAGGAAGGCGAGGAGTTGCAGCGGAAGCGGCGGTAAATAGTGGACAGTGAATAGTGACCTGTGACCCAATCCACGATCCTGATCCCCTGATCCGTTGCCCGTTCCCCAATCACCATAAATCTGTAATTTACCTTAAACCTTTACGACCAAACTGTTGTTAGGTATTGCAGATATCTGCAAAGGATGTATTTTTGCAGCGCGAAAGCACGTGTTGCGTGTAGATACACCTGCAGGATAAAATAGACCTATTGTAATTTGAATATATACATGAAGAAAATTCTCACTTTAACAGGAGTCGCCCTGATGCTGGCCGTGACCAGCTTTGCACAGGTAATCGACCCGGTGAAATGGACTTTCACCACAGAAAATATCCAGGGACAGGATGCAGAGCTTGTATTTAAGGCAAACATCGAACCGCCCTGGCACCTTTACTCGGCCTTCCTTCCTGAAGGCGGACCCATTGCCACCAAACCCTGGTTTAATGAGTCGGATGCCTATAGCCTTGTTGGCGATATAATAGAGGTAACAAAGCCGCATATCAAGTTTGATGAGGGTTTCCAGATGGAAGTGGGAAGCATCTCCGGCAAAGCCGAACTCAGGCAGAAAGTGAAGCTCAGCGGATCCGGACCGGTGACCATCACCGGGGAGATCGAGTTCCAGGTGTGTGACGATGTAACTTGCCTGCCCCCCAAGTATGTGGAGTTTTCCTTTGCCGTGGGTGGGGAAGGTGCTGCCGTAGCTGCCACTCCGGGTGAGGAACCTGCAGAGAGCGGTGCACTGGCCGGGATGTTCGACCAGGCGGAAGATCAGGCAGACAGCGAGGCAGATCAGGCAGCTGAAGAATCTGCAAAAGAGGATGTGGTAGAAAGCAAAACCAGCTCAGAGACTACCGTAGCCGGAGTTCCGGCCCTGGAAGATGAGAAATCGCTGTGGCGTTTTTTCTGGCTGGCCTTCGGACTGGGTCTGCTGGCCCTTCTGACCCCTTGTGTATTTCCCATGATCCCCATGACTGTCAGCTTCTTTATGCAGGGAAGCGATAACAAGGCCAAAGGTTTTTTCCGGGGACTGGTTTTCGGCCTTTCCATTGTGGCCATCTATACCGCTCTGGGTGTGATCGTAAGCATCTCCAATGTGGGTCCAAATGCAGCCAATGCGCTAAGTACCCACTGGATCCCCAATCTGATCTTTTTTGCCCTCTTTATGGTGTTTGCCTTCTCCTTTTTTGGAATGTTCGAACTGGTGCTGCCCACCAGTTGGGTGAATAAGGCGGACAGCCAGGTGGATAAGGGCGGTTTCGGTGGCGCCTTTTTTATGGCCCTGACCACCGTTCTGGTTTCCTTCTCCTGCACGGGTCCCATCGTGGGGGCCCTGCTGGTGGAAGCAGCCGGGGGGCTGGCCCTGAAACCCATCCTGGGGATGTTTGGATTCGGACTGGCCTTTGCCATTCCCTTCACCCTTTTTGCCATCTTCCCTTCCTGGCTGAAAAGCTTGCCCAAATCGGGCGGCTGGCTCAATGCAGTGAAGGTGGTGCTTGGATTTATCGTACTGGCCTTCAGCATGAAGTTCCTGCTGGCCCTGGATCCCACCAATAAGATCCTCACCCGTGAACTTTACCTGGCCGTATGGATCGTGCTCTTCTTCATGCTGGGTATGTATTTCCTGGGCAAGATCAAGTTTGCACACGACAGCGACCTGCCCCATGTTTCGGTACCCAGGCTCCTGCTGAGTGTCGCTTCCTTTACCTTTGTTGTATACCTGTTTATCGGGCTGTTCGGGTATGAGCTGAAGACCATTGCACCCCTTCTGCCTCCCAAGTCCCCCAACGGACTGGACCTGACCCAAAAGGCAGTATACGGCGGAGCTCCTGCAGCGACCGTGGCCGATCAGGAGGGATGTACCCCAGCTAAACATGCGGACCTGTTTCACATGCCCTTCGGTCTGAAAGGTTTTTATGACCTGGAGGAAGGGCTGGCCTGCGCCAAAGCTTCAGGCAAACCCGTACTGGTGGATTTCAAGGGACACTTCTGCAGCAACTGCAAGAAGATGGAAGCGGCCGTCTGGTCCGATCCGGAAGTACTCCGGACCCTGCGTGAGGACTTTGTAATTGTGGCCCTCTACACCGACGACCGCACCAAACTCCCCGAATCGGAGTGGTACACCTCAGAGGTGGACGGCAAGGTAAAAAAGACCATTGGTCAGCAAAACATCGACTTCGAGATCGAAAACTTCCAGACCAACACCATCCCGCTGTATGTACTTATGGATGCGGAAGGGAATGTGATCGGCCAGCCTAAGGGCACCGACCTGGATGTGCAGAGCTATCTCAGCTGGCTGAAAAGCGCCAGCTAGTTCAAAGTCGGTAGTCCGTAGTCGAAAGCTGCAATGCAACTCTGCAGTGTATAATCCGGTCCTGAAATAAACATAAACCCAATAGAACAAATCTTATGAAGCACCCCCATGCTCTTTTACTAGCAAGTCTGCTAGCATGCCTGTCTTTACCAGAAGTTAAATCTCAGGATACTGCACAGCTACCTGACTCCTCCATCACGTATCAATTTTCCAACTTGCAGGATTCTGTTCCGGTGAGCAGGACCGTTCACCTGCTTGAGGAAGGAGATCCGCAAATTAAGCTGGAAGTAAATTCGGAATGGGATTTGGAAGCATCCGGATGGGTTTATACCACCCGGGAAGAGGATCACTTTGATAAGTCTGGTAATGAACTTTTACATTTGGAATCGTCCTGGGATTCGGATCTGGGGGATTGGCGTGGCAAAAAGAAAAACCTGCGGACCTATGATGAAGCCGGTAATCTGACAGTTCAGGAATATTATGGAGGAGGAGTTGATGACCAGGGAAAGTTCACCTGGATATTAGGCAGCAAATCCACCTTGGTTTATGATTCAGCCGGGAATTCTACAAATGCGGTTCACTACCAGGGGGATGCGGATGCCAATTGGGTCCCGGTAGACAGTTTTGTATTCGTTAGAGACTCTTTAGCCCCTAACGAAACCTATCAATATCGCTGGAGTGTGGAAGGAAAAAGCTGGTCTCTGTTCGTATGCAAACAAAGTCAAGAAGAGTGGAATTCGGAGGGATTAGTTTCAAGCAAAACTGGATTCAGGAAAGATCGGCTTGAAGAAGAATGGCTTCCCTATGATAGTATTAGCTATAGCTACACCCCTGAAGGAAGCAGATCTCAGGAACTAGATTTCTTTTGGTCAGAGGGTTCGGGAACCTGGCAACCTGAGAAGAAAGTGGAGCACAACTTTGTGGACTCCCTTAATATGAAGATCCTGGCCAGGTATAAATGGGATGCCATTGCAGGTTCCTGGGTGGGTTATTCCCTGGTTCTGGGCTCACTGTATGAGGATTCCAGGGAGTATGTTGTTCTTGGGTCATGGAATGTCACGGGAGATGCGATTCTGTGGATGAGTAAAACAGTCAAAGAGTTTCATCCGGAGGGCCGGACCTTAAGCAAGAATTCGTACAGCTGGGACGCAAACCTGAATGACTGGCTAAACTCCTCTTTAAGTACCTACCATTACGACGAAAATCAGAGATTGTTCCTGGAGGAAATCTACGCATGGATTTCCGGGGAATCCGAATTTGAGTTGGATAAAAAGGTATATCACTACTATTCTGGTGATTTGTCCGGCGAAACTACATTTTTGGAACCTTCCCCTGGAACCCTGATGGTGTATCCCAATCCGGTGGAGAATCTTTTGTTTGTTTCCGCTTCGGGACAGATTGCCTGGATTGATGTGCTGAATATCAAAGGTCAGAAGCTGTTTTCAACTTATGATAGGCCAATAAATACCTCAGATCTCTCCAAGGGTTTTTACCTCATACAAGTTCATTTGGAGGATGGAACAGTACAGACCAGGAAGGTGATAAAGAGATAGCAGGTCTGGATGTGCAGAGTTTTCTTAGCTGGTTGAAGTCAGCCAGGTAAAGTCTAAAGTCAAGAGTCAAAAGTCCAAAGTTCAAAGTCGGTAGTGTAATAGTTCTTAAGAGGCATTGCGTATTCCTTCTGATGCCTCGTGCAACAGGGGATAGGGGCGATTGAATGCTTCTTGATACAGCTTGAAGTGTTTAGATAGTTTGCGTATGCTTTCCTTGGATAGTCCTTTCTGGTAATTAAGGATCTTTGAAACAGTCCCTTTTGACAAATTGAGTAATTCAGCTAAATCTTTTGCTTTAAGCCGGTGGTCCTCCATCAGGGATTTGATCAATTCTACGGGATCCAAATCGTCCAGGGTATTATGGTCCTGGTCCCATTTCTCGATTAAAAGCTCAAGCAATTCGATTTCATCTTCGTATAACTCATTGTCCTGAAAAACAAATTCTTTAACTATTCGACAATACTCGTAGTATTGTTCTTTAGTCTTAATCACTGTATATTGAGTCTTCATCATTATGGTGGACATTAGTAATTATCAATTTTATACTGATCACCTCTGGAACATAATCTGGTATATTCATTATGAGCTCCGATCCAGTTTATGAAAAGATGAACTTCCTTTCTTCCAAAATTATATTGACAAACCATTCGGTATTTGTTACCCCCAATATTGAATACAATTCTTTTCGATCTTCTGCCAAGCAAATCTGCATCACTGAATGTTAAAATCATGTCCGAGGGCTTTTCCCAATCAGCACTTTTTATCTGCGATAGCCATCGTATTAATGCAATTCTGCTTTGATTGTTAATGGCAATATACTCTTCAATTGATTGCTTCTTGAGCAAATGAACTCTCATTCAATTTGACTTAAAGATATAAAAAGTTTCACAAAGGGAAACTTAATAGCTTAGTTATTTCCCTGCCTACTGTATTGATGTAACATTGTATTGCATATCAGCAAGACTGATCCTGAATGCCTGAAAATCCCGACAAGCGTTTTCGATTCTGGCAGGAACTTAAAAGGCGGAAGGTTCCCAAGACCATTGCCATGTATGCGGGATTTGCCTTTGTCATTATCGAACTGGTCAATAACGTGGCTGAGCCCATGAACCTGCCTGTCTCTGTTTCCTGATCATGTCTGGTTGAACAGAAGAAGGCTTTCCTGTGCCCTGGTCAGGGCCGACTCCGCTGAGATCAGGGAATTTTCAGGAAACCTGGAACGCATGAAAGAAGAGCAAGGCTGGACGGAGGCTTACTATGAGAAGCTGCTCACCCCATGAAAAAACCGGAATGGTCCTGAGCTGTACTATTTCCACTTCATTGTGGGGAGGGAATAAGTGATCCCAATAAGTGCTTCGTAATTCTTGTATCCCCTTCGGGTCTTAAAGGTATCCAGGTCGGTGTTGGAGTCCCTGTGATCGGAACTGGCGCTTATATAGAGTTCCCACTGATTAGATAGGTCGTACTTGAACAGCAGCGAATAGTCCAGGTACCCATATATGAGCAGGGGATCATCCGGATCGGATGTGAAGGCTTCTCTTACATCGTATGCTACCCGCCTGTAGTCGCCGTAGAGCGAAACATAGAATTTGCTCCACATGTACCGGAGGCGCAATCCTCCCCCGTAACTGAAGTAACTGTAGTAATCCTCAAACAGGTCAAACCTCCTTTTGATGGTCATTTCGGGGTTGATCCTGAATCCCCTCACTGGTTTCCAGTTATAGTCGAGTACCGCTTCGTAGTATCTGAAATGGCGGAGTGGATTTGAACGCTCGTATTTCCCATCCGCATCCAGGGCATGGTACTGGCTGTACTGACGGTCGAGAAAGGATAGTTCAAGTCTCACTTCATGCTCCCTCACGGGATTAATATTGAGGGAATAGTTAACTTCAAGGTTCCCGTGATCCAGTGGATCCAGGGTCCTTTCATCGTAGTAGATCTTATACTGGTAGTTAGAGAAAAGCCTCATGGCAAGTGATCTGGAAGGCAGAAAATCCAGGTAAAACATCCCTTTATTTCCGAGGTATTTAAACGAACGCATAAGCAGGTCACCTGTTACCGATGTTCCGACACGGTCCGACCACCTGAGCGTGTATAATGCACCCATGTGAAATTTCCGGCTGAGAATCCGGGTATAATCACCCGTAACCCGCAGAATGGCCTGGCTTAACTCATCTGTGTTCATATAATACCTGTACCACAGATCACTTCCCAGGTTCAGCATGTATTTGTCCTTTTTCTCTTTGCTGTATCCCAGGTCGAATGCTGCGTCCGCCATCACATCGGAGATGATCAGGCTGTCCATTCCCCAGTATTCCCCGGTCACATTGCTGTAGAGCGATTCCGGACTCTTAAATATGTTGTACTCACCTCCTCCGCCAAGCTCGAACCGGGTTTTTAATTCGGATTGGGCAGCCAGCTGTGTGATGCTGCCCAGCAGCAGGAGGATCAGTGCTCCCTGAATCTGGTTTCTGCGTTTTCTCATAACAATCATCTGTATAAAGTCCGTTTTAGCTAACATAAAATCTTTTCCTTATTGAATGGGTGATTTGTGCACGATCTTGAACTCCTGGTCCCGTTCCAGCAGAGAGGCATAGTAGTTTTCCGCTCTGGCAGGTTCTCCCTGCATCTCATGGGCCTGTCCCAGCCTGTACAAAGAAAACTTGTGATCCGGATCCTGTTCCAGCGCAAGGTGAAACCATTGGATGGCTTCATCCAGCTGTTTTAGGTCCAGATGGGCTTTCCCGGTCCAGTATAGCAGCCAGGTGCGCTTATTCCCAGCCTTGAGTTCCCGGTCAAAAGCCTCCAGAGCCAGAGCAGGCTCCCCAAGTTCCACCAGTCTTTTCCCTGTTTCATACAGGTTTGCATCGCTATCAAATTGCATTTGTCTTTTGAAAAAAATTAGCTCATAGTTCACATCATCGCCCAATTCGTTATAGATCATTAACAATTGCTGGTAAGCACTTCTATGCCCCTTATCCAACAGGATCACCTGATTCAGCTGATGAACGGCTTGCTCGTACCGTTCCAGCTTTTTCAGCTGCAGGGCCAGGTTGAAACGAATGCCCGGATTATCCATCTCTATATCCATGGCATCTTCAAGTACCGATACAGCGAGCTCAACATCCTTGTTGCGGCTGTACAGTATGGCCAGATTGATCCTGGCACGTACGTGGCCGGGATCTACCTCAATCAATTTCTCATAGGCCTCTATGGCTTTTCCCGGCATGTTCTGCCTCGTACAGGCCAGGCCCAGGTTAAACCAGGCCTTTGAATAATTGGGATAGATGGCAAGTAGCCTGAGATATTGATCAGTGGCCGTTTGGTAATTCTCTATCTTCAGATAGGCATTGGCCAGCGTCAGCATGGCCCTGGTATAATCGGGCTGAATGGAAAGAGCATTCCGGTAGGCATCAATGGCCTTGTAGCTGTCCTCCTGCTTGTCATAGATCCTTCCCAGGTTATACCAGCTTTTCACTGCATCAGGATCGAAACGGATCGATTCCTTGTAGCAATCGATGGCGCGCCTGGTGGAATCCATTTCTGTATAAAGAAGGGCCAGGTTGTAATGAGCCAGGGAATAATGGGGACGGGCTTTAATGGCATTTCTGTAGTTCTCAATGGCTTTCTCCTTTTCCTGCTGTTCCTTGTAAAGTACGGCCAGGTTGAGATATGCTTCCGGGTAATTGTTATAGGACTTTTCTGCTGCCAGGCTGTACAATTGAATGGCATCTTCCGTATTGCCCTCCCTGGCGGCAATCTTGGCCTGGAAAAAATAGGCCTGTGGCAGGGTGTCGCCCACATTGAATCCCGAAAGTACCAGTTCCGCCTCTTCCATCCTTTGCTGTGAGATAAGAAGATCCCCCAGTTCTTTCATTACATGTTTGTCATTTGGCGATCTTGCCAGGGCCTTTTTATAGTGGTATTCGGCTCTCGAATGGAGTCCGGTCTCATTGTAAAGTTTACCCAGGTAATAGTTTGCCTGAAATGAGGTGGGATTCAGCTTGTATATTTTTATCAGCTCTTCTTCACGTTCTGCTTTTGTATCGAATGTGAGTGCCAGATACAGTCTGGCCAGCTCATTGCGAGGATTGAGCAATATGGCCTCATTCAGATCTGTCCTGGCGTGTGTACTATCCTTCTGCTCCAGCCTGACCATGCCCAGCTGACACAGGGCTTTTGATTTGTGCTTGCCTGAGGAGAGCTCAGCCGCTTGCAGGAAGGCTTCCATGGAGGCAGTAGTCTGACCGGTCTCGGTAAATAACAGGCCCATGTTGTAATAGATGCCTGGATTGTAAGGATCGTATTCTCGGGCCTGTTCATACAAGCTTTCAGCCTCCTTATACCTGTGTATGTTCATATACAGCGAAGCCAGGTTGATCCTGGCCCCATTTAACCCGGGATCCGATTCCAGTGCCGATAGAAAATAAGCTTCGGCTTTCTGATGCTCAAAGAGCCTGACCGCAATTAAGCCCCTGAGATTTAGCACATCCCCTGAATGGAGCCCTTTACTGAGCAAGAGAGCCGCCTTCTCGTCAGCCTGACGGTACTTCTGCTGCCTGAATAAGTGCATAGCATCCTGATACAGGGTGTCGTCACGGATGGAGGATGCAGTCTGCAGCTTCATTTCATTATCTGGAAACCAGGATGAAAGATTATCGGCATATGCTGACTCCTCTCCAAGCACAATAAAATCAGGTTCCATAGAGATCCGCTCCGCATGCCGGTCGAAGATAAAAACCACCACCAGGATCAGCATCAGCAGTACCAGGTAGGGGATGAAGCTTTTATATAAGGGTTTAATCATAACTTATCTGCCATGTGTTTCTCCAGGGGACGCAATAGTCCCATGCTGTTCGAATTCTGGATCTGAAGACCCGGCCTTGCATTAATCTCAATAATCAGGGGACCCCGGTGTTCATCCATGATCAGGTCCACCCCCAGGAATTTAAGGGGAACCAGAGTGGCAGCAAGTGTACTGATGGAAACAAATGATTCCCAACCGGGAATCACCATACCTTTGAAGGTAAGACCTGAATCAGGATGGTCCTGGATTCTCCTGTTTTTGTATACCCCGTATCCCAGGCGACCTGTTTCCATGTCAATCCCGATCCCAAGAGCTCCCTGGTGGAGGTTGGCCTTGCCTTTTGAACGTTGAGTGGGAATTCTCAGCATGGCCATAACCGGGACATCCCGGTGGACAATGACCCGGACATCGGGGATGCCTGTCTTATAGATCTTCCTGAAAAAATGATGTGGGTCCAGGCGTTCTTCAATAATGGCCTTATCTGCGTGATCGTGGGAGTAGGCACCGTACAGAATGGATGCGATGTGCATTTTAATCCGTTCACGTTCATAGATCTTCCCATCCGGTGTAATCCACCCGGTGCTGTGCTTTTCAAAGATGAGGATCCCGTTTCCCCCGCTGCCCATGGAGGGTTTTACCACAAACTTATCCAGGTTCTCCAGGCTGTCCAGCGCCTTATCCACTTCCCACAGGTGCTCAATGATTGCAAAGGTCCCGGGTACCGGCACCTTGTGTTTCTCCAGGATGCTCTTGCTTAGTGCCTTGTCGTCGGCATACTTATAATCCCTGCGTGGATTAAGGGGGTATACATACTCAATGTTCCGGCGGTTTATCCCCATGATGCTTTCCTGGGCCTTTAACATATTTTGAAGGTATCTTTTCATTGGTAATTATCAATTTATCTCATTGGCCCAATGCAACTTACCAGAAAAATATTATCATCTCCTTTTGTGAAAAAATGAAAATATTTTAATGGACGTTTCATTCTTCCCTGCTTAATACAATGGTCCTGAACCTGAAGTATTCCATCATTCGCAATCCGATCCACCGTCCCAACAGGATATTAATTCCGATGATGGTCAGGAATATCTCCGGAAATGCCAGGAACAAGGCCTCCATGGACCTTGAATTCATCACATAGTAGGCGAAGACCACCACAATCATGGTCTGGAAGGTGATGATCAGGGCTTCCTTAATACCTTCCTCCTCAATTTTTCGTGCAAATCGTTCGGCACTGATGGTGAGAACCACAATGGGGAAGAGGGTGACATAGGCAAGTGCCATGACTCCGGTTCCTATGGCGAAATAGGAGATCAGGAGGAAGAGAATAACCACACAAACCAGCATGATTACCAGTTTGGGCGTATAGAGAATACCCCACCTTTCCATGGGAATGTGTACCAGGCTCACTATGCCAATGACCAGGAGGTAGGCCAGGAGTCCGTACCCGAGTCCTGTTTCCCGGCTGGCCACTGCAATCAGGGCGGGCAGGAATACCCCAAAAGTATTCAGGCCGATGACGTTTCTGAATATGGCTACAATCAATGCTCCAAGCGGAAGCAGAAGGATGATCTTAAGCAGCCCGATGGGTACGCCAATGCTGTTGAAAGCTTCCCATAAATTATATGCATTGAAGGGGTGGGCTTTCAGTTCACTGGAGAGGAGCGGATTGGCTGTGAGCCTTGATTTAATGGTGAATGCATACTCAAAATTGATGTTGCTGGTATGTGCAAACAGGAATTCGTCTCCCTTATAGAGTCCCATGTAGTTGTATGGAATAGACGCAAAGTGATCGTTAAGAGGATCGAAGGGGACCCATTCACCGGATATATATACCTCAACCCACTGGTGTGAAGTTTTTTTGGTTCCATTCTCCAGGATCAGCCCGCCCACCAGCCTGGAAGGGATGCCGGCTGTACGTGCAAGTGCTACGAAAAGCCTGCTTTTCCCATTGCAGGATGCCTCCCCCAGCCTGGCAGCAGTCAGCGCATCGGTTACACCCTTAAAGGGCCTTGGAGTAAGGGAACCGGTGTATTCATGGATGGCACTCAGGATATTCACAAGCCCCTCTTCCTTGCCGGCGATTTCCCTGTAGATTTCCCCAATCCTGGGGTGATTCACCTGGATGTTGGGTGTAGCTTCAAGGTACTGGTCAAAGATCCTGGGATGCTGTGGCTTGACCAGCAGAGAGCTGTCGATGACAAATTTTTGCGATGCACCGGAAAACCGGTAGCTGTAAATAATCTGCCTTTTTCCACTGGCCAGCTCATTTTCCCAAACGCCCCTTTTCCCGCTTGCAGAGGACTCAAGATTAAAACTCAGGCCCGGACTGCTATGGGTCTCCTCTGTGATGGATTGCCTTCCGTCTGACTGTGGCAGGTAGGTGCTGACCCTGATGGCCTCATTGAATCCTTCAAAGGACATGGCCACGGATACATCATAGGTAGTTTTCGGCAGGAACTTGTTGAAACCATAATCCCAGAACAGGATCTTAATCGCCATCAACAGGATGGAAATAGCAATGACAGAAATTGCTGTAACACGGTGTATCTGCATAAAAAGCTTTTGCCCTCATATGGGTTTGGAGTGCATTAAAGAAAGTTTACGTAAAATGGGGATAAGTGTTACACCTTATTGGCTAAAAAAAATCTCATTTCTTTAAAGTCTGGCTTGCCCGTTCCAGGAAGTCCAGGAGTCGTTTCAGAATCCTGAAATAAAGCATCACGTAAAGAACGAAGGTCATGACCCAGATAACCATCACATTCACCCAGAGAGTGGGAATGAATTTCCCGATTACCATCTTTCTGGGAGCATAGAAATGAGCTTTGATAAAGCGGGAAGTCGGGTCCAGGTAGATCAGCTCGGTTTTTTGAATAAGCTCTCCATCATATTCAGCAAGACGTTCAAAGGTGTTTTTATTAGTAACAAACTCATCCAGGCTCATATTGGCGTGGTCTCTCATGGATTGCCGGAGTTCATCCCGATCGACTTGTTTTGTAATCCCATTAATTGAATCCGTGGCAATCTTTGCACTTTCCTTGTAAAAGCTTTGCAGCGATGAAAGGTACTCTTTCGTAAAACTAAACAGTTTGTCGTTCAGTTTTTCGGGATAGAGTTGTTCGCCATAGGTCGAGGGATAAGAGAAAGTAGGAGTGGCTTCGTAATAGGTGTGCATGATTTCCCTTTCCTTAAATTCAGTTTGGAACTGATTCCTGAGCACCCTCAGGTCTGATTCTATTTTTGAAAGGGTATCTTTATTTTCCTGGTTTTCCTCGATGAAAGACAGTTTGTTTTGAAGATCTTTTAGAAGAAAGCTGGATTTGAACGTAGAATTACGTTTCACCTTTTCCCAATAATAGAAATCCTTCATAAACGCGTTGTTCTTATATTGATAGGTGGCAAGGCCCTCGAATGCCCAGCGTGCAGTCATCATCTCTCCATAAAAAGGGATGCGCTTTGGAGATGAGATCTTTGGATTCAGGTGTTCGTACTTCACCAGAACCCCGCTTAAAATGATCTGAGGGATGACCAGGAAGGGGATCAGAATATAGATAGTGACCACAGTTTTGAAACTATCGGAAATGAGCAATCCCAATAAATTGGCTGAAGTCCAGGTAGAGAAAAGCACAATCCAGTACACGAAATACATTCCTTTTATTCCCATAATGGTGTTGCCAATGATCACAAAGGTGATGGCCTGGATGGCAGAAAGAATGAATTGAACCGCTACTTTCGATAGCAGGTAACCAGACCAGCTCAGGTTCAGAAAAGCCTCCCGCTTCAGGAGCTTTCGGTCCTTTATTATTTCCTCTGCGCTTACCGTCAGCCCCATGAATAAGGCGACGATCACCGACATGAAGATGTAGATTGGAAGGTTGATGTTTTCGGCAAGGTTGTAACCGTAAGGATTTGAGCTGCTTGCATTGTAAAACTTTATGATAAAGGCCAGCAGGAAGGCCAGCAGGGGTGCTTCGAGTAAGTTAATGAACAGGTATTGCCTGTCGCTTAGTTTCTTCAGGATATCCCTGATCAGGAACACTTTAAACTGGCCCATCCCGCCAGGGATCTTGAAAGCGTTTTCCGGCAGATCTTCTGCTGTGGCCTTCTCCCGGATCCGTTTCACAGATATATTCCTGAAGTGCATTTGCCATTCTCTGGGAGATATTTTCCGGGTATGGGTCAGTTTCCCGTTTTCATTCAGCACACAGGTTTCCACAATATTGAAGATCTGTTCGGGATTCACATTCCCGCAGGAAGTACATGAGCTGGCATTTTTAGAAGGGTGGCCTAACCTGGATTTGAAGTAGCTGATTGAATCTATTGGATTGCCATTGTATATCAGAAATCCACCCGTATCAAGGATGAGGAGGCGATCAAACATTTTAAAGATGTGGGAGGAAGGCTGGTGAATGACCACAAATACCAACTTGCCCTTCAGGGAGAGTTCCTTCAACAGGTCAAGTATGTTCTCACTATCCCGGCTGGAGAGCCCTGACGTGGGCTCATCCAGGAACAGAACAGCCGGCTCCCTGATCAGTTCCAGGGCAATATTCAGGCGTTTCCGCTGTCCTCCGCTTATTTTTTTATTTAAGGGGGATCCCACCTGGGTATCTTTGATCTCAGCCAGTCCCAGGTTGGTGAGAGTGCTCTCTACAATGTCTGCCAGTTGCTCATCCGAATAATTGTCAAAGCATAGTTTTGCATTGTAATAGAGATTCTGGTATACCGAAAGTTCTTCGATGAGCAGATCATCCTGTGCAACAAATCCGATCAATCCTTTAACCCCGGGATCGCCTCTGTTTATATCTATGTCATTGATCAGGACCTGACCTTCGTTGGGACTGACGGCACCATTCAATACATTCATCAGGGTGGTCTTGCCAGATCCACTGGCTCCCATGATGCCCACCATCCGTCCCGATTGTTCGCTGAAACCCACATCATTCAGGCCAATACCTCCATCTTTAAACTTGTAGGTAATTTTCCTTGCCTCGAATACAATCTTTGACTTTACTTCATCTTTTACAAATGCAGAGACCACATCGCTATAGTACACGGGATCGATATTCTGGTTCCGGATGGAGGTCCCGCTGGTGAATGGATAGGACTGAAGCGATTTCAGAAGCTGCCCGTTCATGTAAACCTCCGCCCCACCCATGTATTTGATGAAGTATTGTCCGGTCGATCTAATGTAGATCACCCGGATCTCTCCTGTCAGTTTTGTTCTGTACAGATGCTTGGTCCGTTTTCCGGGAGCTTTCTCCTTCTGTCCGTTCACAGTCAGGAAGCCGGAAGCATCTCTGAGCTTCTGGTCAGATAAAACAAAGCTGCGTGCCAGCTGATAATCGGTCTTTGGCAAAAGGAAGGTATCCGCCACCGTATCCACATAGGCCAGCTCCTGCTTGCCTGGCTTTCCGGATTCCCCTTTGATGAATTCAAGAAGCTGAAACAGGAAGATGATTTTCTGCTCCTGATCCAGTTCCATGTTAATCTCACTGCAAATGGTCAGGACCTTGACAGCCCTGCGGGCATATATTCTTCTTATCAGTTTTTCTATCTGCTCCTGGGTCATATCACCCGCCTTGTCCAATCGTACCTGCAGCTCCTCGATATACTTCTCGTAATATCCATCGAAAACAGCCATAAAAGAATCCACCTGCTCCTGATTCAACAGCCTTTCCAGAAAGGTCTTCACCACCCTTTTACGCTCTTTTTTCTCACTGTCCTGCTGCTGCTGTTCTGTGATGATTTCAAAGGGTGAAATGATAGCGAACAACTGCATTAGAGCCTTTAGTATCTTCTTACTCATGATGAGGTCGGTTTTTCAGTTTCACCCTAAGATAAGAAATACTGAAAAGCTTCCTTAGAAGCTACCGAACTTAAACGTCATCCCCACATTCCAGCCCCGCAGTGCATTGGGTGCGACATTGTTCATGACGATGTCGGTGGTGTAACGGTAGGTGCCGAACACGGCCAGCCTGAAAAACCTTACCAGGTTAAATTCCACTTCCACCCCGGCTTCTGCCACAAAGAAGGCTGTGGATTCTATATAGTTCGCCGGATAGTACTCATAGGGATCTGTCCAATCGGTCAGATAGGAGAAGGTCGAAGCCCCTCCCGCACCGATCAGTACGGGGAAGGCCACATGCACAGGGAACCATCCAAAGAGAATGGGCTCCATGATGAGTCCGCCATATCCCCCTGCCAGGGAATAGTTCAAATCTTCAAAGGCATTGTATACAGGGTCCCCAACAAATCCATATCCGCCGAATCCCAGCCCAAAGCCATGGCCAATGATCCATTCACCCCGTCCACCCATCAGCAGGGCGTCTCTTCCGTTTATCTGGGTATAGCCCACAGAGATGGCGCCATATCCTCCGCTGCCGGTATTCGAATTAAACAGGGTTTGCACTTCCCCGGGGCGCCTTTGTTGTTTTTCAAAGGCATTCAGGTCCTCTTCCTCCTGGGCCAGTACCGACGGTACGGCCAGGAAAAAGGCTGCGACAATTGCTGCGCTTACTACTGCGATCTTTTTCATCTTTATTAATGTTTGATTCGTGTCTGTTTCTGTAAATTAAAATCTGTATTTAACGGTGAAACCGAAATCCCAGAAATTCACTCCGAAGAGCTGTTTAAGTGAGATCTCCACAAAAGGCTGATAGCTGAAGCCGAAACTTACAGGTGTATCTATCATCTGGTATTCAATCCCCACATATCCGTTGAAACCAACCACAGGGGTGAATATGTCGCGTCCGAAATAGACCTCCCTGAAAAATATGCGATAGCTGTCGGTGAAATAAAAGCCGGCATGGACGCCAAATCCATAAAGGAAGTCCCAGTTTCCGAGCCGGCCCATTCCCATTTCTTTATGTTGTTGTCTGATCACTTTCATAATGGCACCCTGATCCCGGTATCCCAACTGGCCCTCATAGGAGAGTGCTTCTTCCAGGTTTACCCTGAATGTCACTGCCGAAGTATATCCTCCGCGTATTCCCACCTCTTTGACTTCCATCTGCGCAAAAGCAGGAACGGATAAGCAGAGGAGTATGATGATGTAAAGATTTTTCATATCCGTCTACTTATAAGAGATGTTGATATAACACTTTTGAAGCGCATCGATGTTCACCTGTCCGCCCGCTTCTCCCGGACCCATGCTTCCCACAGTTTTGTAATGGTCCTTACCGTCGAAGGACTCCTGGTCCAGGGATTTGTTTCCGGGCAGCTTTAATACCGATTTCCTGTGGTGAAGAATGTCAAAAGCAAGGCTGGCTTCTTTGTTAAACATAAGGGTGATATCTGTGTAGTCCGATTCCACATAGATCTTGCTGAAGTCCGGCAACACATGCTCGATGGTCAGTTTCCCATACTTCATATACACATCGCTTTCCCTGAGAAAATCAAAGATCCATACCTGGGTGAAATTGCTTTTTCCGTAGAGATACTCCACCTGCTGGAAATAGAGCTTATCCCGCCTGGAGTTGATTTTCACCACGTTTACCTTGTCCACATTCAGTTTGGAGGACTTGCTGACCAGGTCCAGCTGACCCACCTCATTCAGGGTCAGGTCCGAATAGGAAAGCTTCATGGCGGAGGATCCCAGGGATTTAATCATCCCGTTGGCAAAGCTCAGCGAAATGGAGGAGTTCCCTTCCAGCCTGTTGGCCTTCAGCACCCCGTTGGAAAGCTCAATGTCCACCTGACCTTCCAGATCGTCCATGTAGATATCCCCGAACTTGTTGCTGAGTACCACATCCATATGGGCAGGTACATAGACCATGTAATTGATCTCGACCTTTTTGTTGGTCCCCGCGATGGTGTTGCCGATGGATTTGATCTCCGAGGCCAGGCGCCCGATTTCACTTTCGATCACTGTTTTAGCAATGATGTAAGTTTTGGTTCCTGTGAAGTCGATCTTGATGTCTTCCTTCAGTTTCCTCAGCCTGGAAGAACTGGACTCGGTTAGGTAGATATCCACATCCACCCCCACTGAATCCTTTTCCCAGGTCACCACCTGGATCTTCCCGTATTTATTCCTGACCTCAAGGGTCGTCTCCAGGGTGGCAGGAAAGCTCCTGCTCACGCTTCGCTGATCGCTCAGGTTCTGTGCTGCGGCGAGATTGCTGCCCAGCATCAGCACCGAGAGGATCAGCAGCTTTGTGGTCCTAAAGAGAATATGATTCATCGTTTTCATAATCTTGATTCTCCTTTTCTTTTAATTGATTAAGCAGGTCTTCAAGGATCTCCAGCTTCACCCGGTAGTTGAGGATCATGGCTTCGATCACCTCCGGGTTGGAAACATTTTCCTTCAGATCCTCCTTCAGTTCCAGGTAAACCTCATCCAGCTCTGCCATGTCTGCATGAAGCATCTCTTCAGTACCCGGGTTCTCCATCAGGAAGGGCTTCAGCTCTTCGTAGCGCTCCGAAACCATCCGGCTGTAATAAATTTCAGTTTCCTGAATCTCCTGGTAGAGTTCACCTGCGAAACGGTCCGTTTCCGCCTTTTCCCCTGTAAGGAAATAGATACCTGCCGCAGAGCCGGCAAAAATCATAGCCACAGCTGCAGCCACCCTTAGCCAGCGCATGGGCCTGCCTGCAGACCGACGCTCTTTGGTCACGGGTACGTTGGCAGGATTGATCTTCAACCAGACCGAGGGATCCGGTTCACGCAGATCAAACTGCTCCCCTTGTTGCTTTACAAAATCTTCTAACCTGTCACTCATCGCACATCAGGATTTCTCTAATTTTTTGTTTGGCTCTTAAAAACTGGCTCTTCGAGGTTGATTCAGAGATCCCCATTATTTCAGAGATCTCTTTGTGATCATAGCCTTCAAGCAGGTAGAGAGAGAAAACGATCCTGTAACCTTCCGGCAGCTTTTCCATGGCCTTCATGATGCTTTCCACTTTGAATTTGATCTCTTCGTAATCCACAAAGTCATCGCCTGGAATGGGATCGTTTTGTTGTTCCGTGTAAACCAGGTCCACCCTTCTTTTTTTAAGGTGGTTGATACAGGTATTCACAACAATGCGCTTCAACCATGCCCCGAAGGACGACTCAAACCTGAAAGAACCCAGTTTACTGAAAGCATAGGAGAACGATTCCTGAAGCATGTCTTCCGCTTCTTCCTGCCGGTTCATCATCCGGTAGCAGATGTTATACATGGCCTTGCAATAAAGACTGTATAACTGGTACTGCGCGCGAACATCCCCTCGCATGCACGATTCAATCACATCCCTGTGTATGTCCTCGTATTTAGTCGTCAACGTATTATGCTTTCAATTGGAAAAGACAGATAAAAAATACCCAGGTTGCATGGAATCCGGGCAGGTTAATAAGTTAATGGGTTATTAAGTTAGTTAAATCCGAACTAACATACTAACCAATAACTAATAACGTTCGAGTAGCGAATATAATAACACTTGCGCAGCAGGCAATTAAACAAACCAAACAAGGGACAAAAAGGGTAATTGAACTTATAAATAAGTTAAATAATTTAAAAATACGTTGGTTAAACGTATAAATAAGTTATATCTTTGGACATGTATCTACAATTACAGCCATGTCAAATCACAGCCTGAAACTTGCCATCCGGAACCTTCTGAAGCAAAAGTCTTTTTCACTGATTAGCCTGGCCGGACTGGCTACCTCCATGGCAGCATCCATAGTGGTGCTCACATACTTTTTCCACGAAATAAGTTATGATAAGCATATTCCTGGATCTGAGAGAACGTTCCGGATCATCAGCCGTTTGGGGGAGGGAAAGTTCTGGGCCCGGACCTTTGCCAGCTATGGAGATGCGCTGGAAAACGCTACCCAGGTGGAAAGCTACACCTCATTTATTAACGCACGCAACAGCATAGTAACTGTGGGTGAATCCGAGTATACCATAGAAGAAGTATTGGTTGCAGATACCTCTTTTATTGACTTTTTCGGACTGGAGCTGGTTTCCGGAAGAAAAGAGGATCTGGGTCTGCCCAATCAAATCTATGTGACAGAGGAAATGGCTGAAACCTTTTTCCCCGGGGAGGATCCGCTGGGCCGAGACATTTTTCTTCGGCAGTTTGAACGAATCCAGGACAGCGTTGGATATTTTACGGTAGCAGGCATACTCAAGCCCTTGCCTGACAATACCCATTTCGGTTTTCAACTGGTATTTTCCCAGCAGGGTCATTTTTCCCAGCGCATGAAACATATCAAGGAAAACAAATATTCTGCGACCAATGTTTATGTGCGGCTCTTTAATGAAACACCTCCCGCAGACCTGGAAACAGAACTGATAGATATGCTGGTTCCCTACCTGGGAAGTGCTCAGGGCCCACCCATGGAAGCCTTCAAAGCAGAATTACAGCCGGTTCGGGATATTCATTTCACTCCGGATATCAACCGGGAGCCACGACCTGTTACCCGTAAATCCATGCTCTACCTGCTTTTAAGTGTTGGCCTGCTTATCCTTTTGTTAATGACCCTGAACTTCATCTCCATGGTTATCGTTCAGTCCAATGAGCAAAGCAGGGCATCTCGCATTATGCGACTTATGGGTGCAAATAACAGGGACCTGTTCAGCCTGTCGCTGCTGAAGATAGCCATCATTGTGGTTTCAAGCCTCCTGTTGACCTGGATGATCATCACCCTTGCGGACTCTGGGCTTAAAACGATGTTCGGAGGAAGCTGGTCATTGCAAGCATTAAGCCAGAAAGCATTCCTGGTGAGCCTGGCCGCGGGCCTCTTCGTCATCCTCCTGACGGCCCTGGGAAGCTATTTTTCCTTCTCCGGTGGAAAGAGTTTCGGCTTCTTTGGTTGGCTGAGCGTGATTCAGTTTGCCATTGTGATCCTTCTGGTGGGTTTTTCCATGATGATCCACAGGCAGATCACCTACCTGGATTCAAAGGATCTGGGGTATTCGAAAGATAACCTGATCGTTACACTGATACCCGGACGAAACATCCGGGGGGGACTACTGGTGGAAGAGATGCAGAAGCATGCAGGGGTAGTCAGCGCCTATACTGCGCAATACCATCCGGGAGATGTCTTCCAGAGCATGGATCTTGTGGCCGGTGGACATAAGTACCAGTTTGGATTCCAGGTGACCGATCCCGGGATATTTGAGACCCTGGAGATTGAACTGATTCACCGATTCGCTTCCCCCACAGGCAAAATGAGAGGGTGGGTCATTAATGAATCGTTCTATAAGAATCTGCTCCTGGATTTTTCACCCGAAGATGTGGCAACCAGCAATTTCATTTTAGATCATGTGGATGAGGAAAATGGAAGAAACAGATTTGAAGTGGCAGGAGTGATGAAAGACTTCCATTTCAGTTCCCTGCACAGCCAGATCGGGAACTTCGCTTTTATCATGCGCGATCAGGAGATCCACCCCAACAGGTATTTGATGACCCGGTTCAGCAAGGGTCAGTCGAAAGCTGTGTTACAGGCTCTGCACCAGATGATGGATACCCATTTCCCCGGAAAGACCATCACTCCCTTCCTGCTGGAAGATAAGCTGAAGGAGCAATACGAAAATTCCCACAAGCTCTCCAGGGTGATCCGCCTTTTAACACTTCTTTCCATACTGATTGCCATCTCCGGCTTATACGGACTCTCCCTGTATCTGACCAGAAGAAGAACCAGGGAGATCGGCTTACGTAAAATTCATGGAGCCAACACTCCTCAGATCATTGGAATGTTAAATCGGGGATTTCTGAAATGGCTGGGATTGGCATTTGTTATAGCCGCTCCCCTTACCCTGTGGGCACTGGGACAATGGCTAAACAATTTTGCATACAGGACTACCCAGCCCTGGTGGATTATAGCCCTGTCCGGCCTACTGGTTGCAGTCATTGCCATGATTGCCGTCACCTGGCAGACCAGCAACGCTGCCCGGATGAATCCTGTGGAGACCACTCGTTATGAGTAACTCCGGCATTTTATATGGGATTGCGGGATTTTACTTCCTTGTTAGAAACCGCTTACTTGACAATCCCGATCTTCAGGCCGAAGGTGGGCATAACTCCCGAGAAATCAATATTCTGGACCTGCTTGTATTTGGTGAAATGTGCATCCCCGTCATATTTACTCAGGCGGACGATACCGCCCACATAGACATCGGCTGTAACGGCATTCCACAGCACGAACTGCCAGCCGGCCATGATCCCGCCGGTGAATACATTCAGGTATTGTTCTACCTCCACACGTTCGTTGATCCCGGTCTCCTCATTTAAAACATAGTCGAAACCGGAAAGGGTGAGCCTGCGGTACATCACCGTGGGGGCTGCATATGCTCCCCTGGGAGCGGAATAGCGAGGTTTTGTCCTGGGCAGCAAGTAGTTGCGCCATGCCAATGCGGTACCAAATCCCGAGATATTCTCGCTTTCGTAAGGGACATAGGAGTCCATCGCCGCATTATAGTACTCCAGTTTCTGGTTGGACAGGTAGTAGTTCGCAAGACCCTCCCGTGTGGCAACGGTGGCCATGGCGGACAGTTCGATGGCATTTCCTCTGTTCAGGACCCGTTCCACGGAGAGCTGCATAGTTCCTTCAAAGATCCGGATGGGATGGATCGAGATCACATACTTGTTTGGCGGGATCGCCTGCAGGTCAGGCGTTTCGGCATAGACTTGATCTGTTTGAGGCCCTGCAAAGGACGGATAACGATCCATCTCTTCATTCAGGCGGGCATAGAGTTCCAATTGTTCATCCATCAATACCTGCTGTTCCATCAGCATGGAGTCCAGCAAAAGGAATTTCTCATTGAATTGTGTGGGGGTAAAAGAGAGTTGCCGGATCTGCTGCTCGATATCCCGTAGCTTCATCTCAAGGGCAGCAGGCTTATCCTCCCAGAGGCGGATCTTGGAATCCAACAGTTCCAGTTTGGTTTCCGCCAGGTCCATTTTCAGGTCGATGGCAATCACATCCTTTTCATCGATGGCAAGCACATCCTTTTCATTTGCGGCCTGTGCGCACACAGGCATAATCCCGGAGATCAATGTGGCACACAGGCACATTGCCAGGTTTCTGATCCTTTTCATAGCATTTTTTTTTGGTGAGTTAATTCAGGTTTACTTACCAAAGATGATTGGCAGCCAATCCGGGTTGCGTATGATCCTATTCTTTTTTAAGGAGTACATTAAGGATCTCCCCCATATAGAAGCGGTGAAAATCGTTTTTGGGATAGTTCTTTCCGGCGATTTCGGGCAGAAGGAAATTCTTTTTCTTCAGGTCGTCTTCATAGACCTTCCGGCATTCCAGGACCAGCCTTGCTTCCTCGAAGATCACGTTTCCCCTTTCGGTCTGAATGGGTGTGAGGTGGGTCTCGGCCACTTTATCACAGTCACGTCCCGAGCGGGAACCGCAAAACTGAAGGGCAGAGCGGAATTTCTCAGGGAAGAAGCAGAGTGTGTAGTCGGGATACTTATTGGCAAACTGGTAGGTGTAGCGCTGGGGGCGAATGTAGGCAATGGCCGTGGGCAGGTTCCAGAGGATGCCCAGATGGCCCCAGCTGGCGGTCATGGTATTGAAATCCTCCATGGTCCCGGCCGTGACCAGCATCCAGTCCTTGTCCAGCAGCTTGAAAGTGTTGTCTGTAATCTCAGTGGGTTTGATGGGAGTGAAATCTGGCATTGACACGGTTCTTGGTTTACTTAAAATTAGCCCATCTCAACAGATTAAGCAAATTGAATATGTTGGGCGTTCGTTATTTTTCATTTACACTCAAAACTATATTTCCTTTTTTATGTCCCTTATCAACATATTTATGAGCATCAACAATACGTTCAAAAGGATAAATTTTGTCAATCACTGGTTTTAATATTCCTATTTCTGCAAGTTCTGTCATGTAATCCAGTTCTTTACTTTCTCCTTGTGCGTGACCTGAACTAATTACTGAAACGAACCGTCCATTTTCTTTCAATATTTTTTTAGCAATTGTTTTATTAATTTTTCCAACAGCATCAAAAACAATGTCAAATTTCTCTGATAAATCTGATATGTTTTCTTGGTTTAAATATCCCTAACATTAAACGCATCGGAATGCTAAAATACCAATAGGGAGGATTAAAAGCTCTCATTCTGCAATCACCTGAAGTCACTGCTATTGATTTTATGCTTATTAGCACTTCATTCTTTTTAGGCCTCGGTTTATCAACTTCAACAATTTTAAGTACTTCTGGGTCTCCATATCTTGTCGTTTTAAATGCTTTCATTTATCTCCCTCACTTTCGAATATACCGTACAGCAATGGTATAGAGCAGAAGGATCACGGTAAGCAATACGGCGATCCGGCCCAGAAAATCCCCGTGCTTCACGTAGAAGGTAATGTGATCGTTCTTATTCAGGGTTCCCCGCAGTCCCGACCGCACCCACCATCCCACGCGGTCCAGTTCCTCACCCCGCTGGTTAATCAGCGAACTGATGCCCGTATTGGCACTCCGGGCCACACTGCGCCGGGTCTCAATGGCCCGCAGCCTGGCATAAGCATTGTGCTGCCGGTGCCCGGGAGTTTTTCTCCACCAGCCATCGTTGGTCACAATAAAGAGGAAATTGGCTCCGGAATAGCTCACATAATCGGTCACATATTCACCAAAGACCGACTCCCAGCAAATGACCGGTCCCACCCGGGTACTGTCCTGGGGAGAGGCAAAGGCCTCCCTGAATTCCTGGGTGCCATGGCTTCGGAATGCGCCTCCCAGTTTGACGGTCAGCTTCTCCATGAAGCCAAGCAGATTGGTATAGGGCATATGTTCCACCCCTACTACCAGCAGGGATTTGTGATAGATGGGGATCTTATCTGATGCATCCAGCTGGAAGGCACTGTTATAGCTGTCGTAGCGGTATTCCCCGCCCCGGACAGGACGGCTTGTTGAGGTATACTGTGAAGGATCGGTATAGAGCCGGAGCGTGGAAGCTCCAAGTACCAGCTTGGCCCGGGGATAGTCCCCAAGGAATTTTTTCAGCTTTTGTACTTCGGGATGCCGGCCAATCCCTGCTTCCCATACGCTGTTATTAATAAAGGTCTCGGGACCCACAATATAGTCGGTTTCCGGAGTCACCAGAGAGTCGGCCAACCGCAGGAGGTATTCAGTCTGCTTTTCCTGTGGCATCTCCACAAATTTCATATAGGGATCGATGTTGGGTTGAAGCACCACCATCTCATAGGGATCTTCCTTTTCTTCATAGCTAAGGTAGCGAACCATGGAAAAGAGGACGGGAACAATAAACACTGCCACTACCCAGCTGATCCGTTTCCTGTTGGTGGCAAAACTGCGGTCTGCCAGCCAGCCTTTCACCAGCTTAAAAACCAGAAGGTTCATGACCAGCACCCAGAGCGATCCCCCCAGAGCACCGGTCCATTCATACCACTGGATCAATATAATGTCGTTGGCAAATCCATTTCCAAGCACCAGCCAGGGGAAGTTGATCACCGCCCTAATGTAAAGGAACTCAAAGGCAAGCCAAAACACCACAAACGAGGCATAACCCAGGCGGTCACCCAGTCTCCGTCTTGCAAAGCGAAACACCAGGAAGGTAAGGGTCATATAGCCACCGTTTACAATCACCGATGCAATTATCCCGATGGGCGTGGCCCAGTATACCCAGTAGGTGGTCAGCAGCACAAACAAAGCGAAGGTCAGCAGTGCATACCAAATCACCGGGCCCGACTTTGGCCCGGCCTTCGGCCTCACCGGGCTCTCCGCTTTTGTCCGCTTGGTTCGACTTTTGACTTTTGACTTTAGACTATCCTCCACTAGGAGAAGAGGTACAAAGGCTACCAGCAGCAGCAAGCCGGTTCCCCAGCTGAAGAAGGGGATGGAGAGTAAAAGTGCCGACAGCAGAGCCAGCAGGACCATGTGGATTCGTTTCATTAAGCGGATTTTTGCCCCAATAGATATCCAAACTTAATAAAATAGCCTGATCTAACAGGCATGATATTAAAAAGGCACATGTCCTTTTTCCAGATTCAAAATGTAACTAACAAGTTATATTTGCTGCTGGGAAGATTATTTCATAAACCTTTAACTAGCTAATAATCATAATTATATAAAACATCCTTGTTTATAATTCATGTGCTGATGTAACTAACAAGTTACACATTGATTTGCTAAAAAGGAGCAGAAGATTTTTTCAGCATATACCCCCATAACTTTCCCTATCTTTGTATGGAGCTTATGCTATGTGGTTCATACACTCCAGGCAGAGTTCGGCATGCTTAACTAATATCCCCAGTTTGAAACTAATCGAGACCGACGAGTTTATAAAAGCCGCAAGGCTGAAGAAGGGAAGAGGGGGCACCAGTGCTGCCAGGGTATTGATGACGGTGCTCCGCATTAACAAGATCAACAAGCTGTACGACGAGGTAAGTGAGCACCAGGGGCTTGATTTTATTGATGCGCTGATAGAGAAGCTGAAGCTGGAATACGAGGTGAGCGAAGAGGAGCTGTCCAAGATCCCTAAAGAAGGTGCTTTTATCACCGTATCGAATCATCCCTTCGGGGGCATCGACGGCATGCTGCTGGTAAAGATCCTCTCAAAAACCCGGCCCGACCTCAAGGTGTTGTCCAATTTCATCCTCAATAAGATCGAACCGGTATCGGAGTACATGCTTCCGGTAAATCCATTCGAACGCAGAAAGGAGGCGGCTTCCAGCCTGGCAGGGATCAAAATGGCCCTGGAACATATCAGCGGCGGGAATGTACTGGGAATATTTCCAGCAGGGGAGGTCTCCAGCTACAACGAGGACAACTACGGGATCAGCGACCGGGAATGGCAATACACCGCCATGAAGATGATCAAGAAGGCCCGTGTTCCGGTGGTACCGGTGTATTTTCAGGGGACCAACTCCCGGCTTTTTCACATGCTGGGACTCATCCATCCCACCCTGCGTACCGTACGCCTTCCGGCCGAGGTATTTAATAAGAAACATAAGAAGATCCGCATACGCATCGGCAATCCCATCACAGTTAAGGAACAGGATGCCTTTACCGACATCTCTACCTATGGCAGGTATATGCGGGCCAAGACCTATGCCCTGGGATCGGTCCTGGAGGTGAAGAAGTTTTTCAGGCCCCGCATCAACCGGAGCAAGAAGGCAGAGCCCATTGCACCACCCGTTCCCCGCGAATTGATCCGGAAAGAAATCGAGAAGATCCGCGAAGATTACACCCTCTTTTCCAGCGACCAGTTCGATGTGTTCTGCACTCCAAGTATCGAAATCCCCCAGATCATGAATGAACTGGGCAGGCTGCGTGAGATCACTTTCAGGGATGTGGGGGAGGGGACCAACCACTCCATGGATATTGACGAATACGATCTCTACTACAATCAACTCTTTGTATGGGATAATAAGAACCATCAGATTGTGGGAGCTTACCGGGTGGGCAAGGGCAAGGAGATCCTGAGACGCTACGGGGTCAAGGGATTTTACCTGCAGAGCCTGTTCCGCATGAACCGGAGATTTCATCCTACCCTGAGGCAATCCCTCGAACTGGGCCGCTCCTTCATCATCAAGGAATACCAGCGCCGGCCCATGCCTCTTTTCCTGCTCTGGAAAGGGATCCTGTATTTCCTGCTGAAGCATGCCGAGTACAGGTACCTGATCGGACCGGTGAGTATCAGCAACAACTTCTCCCAGTTTTCACGGGGACTGATCATGCAATACATCCGGGAGCACAATTTCGATCCCAAACTGGCCCGCTACGTAAGGCCCCGCATGCGTTACAATGTGCCCGGCTTTAATGTGGATGAAGAGATTATTCTGGAAAATGCCGACGATCTGAATAAGTTCGATCGCTTTATTAAGGAGGTGGAGCCCAACGACTATACCATGCCCATCCTGCTGAAGCGCTACCTGAAACTGAACGGCAAGATCATCGGCTTCAACCTGGATCCCAAGTTTAACAATGCACTTGACGGAATGCTGGTGCTGGATCTCTACGATGTGCCCATGGAAACCATCAGCTCTCTGTCCAAAGAGATCAATGACGATTCCATCCTGGAGCGCTTTAAAATCTAAACTATGCGATTCCCCATCATCCTCCTGGCA
>JBDLIM010000041.1:0-35034 GCA_039714915.1 Bacteroidota bacterium | reverse complement strand
GGCCACCATCAGGGCCATGGCCAGAATTCCTGCATATTTCATCATTGCAATTGATTTTAGTGAATCCCTAAAGGTAGCACAGCATATATTGAAAGTCAATAGCGTTTTTTTCCTGAGGGTTTTGATTTCGCCTTTTTATATTTTGCAACATTTTGCTTGACATGCTGGTTGTAAATTATCTAACTTGTTGATATTCACTAAAACCCAGGCAATCATGAAGAGCATCATCCAATCATCCGCACTAAGTGTTTTTATCCTTTTTCTGTTTGCCTGTGCATATGGTCAGAATCTGGATCTAATTGTAACAACAAAGGGAGATTCCATTGCCTGCCGCATCGACAGTGTAAGTGAAACCCATATCTACATTGAGATGAGATCTCAGGGTGCCAGGATCCATACTCACCTCAATAAAAAGGATGTTTCGGAGTACAAACGAGAGGTTATCGACCGGAAAGCATATCTTTTTGAAGCGGGGACCTCCATCATTAAATCCTCAAAGCCAGCTGCCGCTTCTCTCTATCAAGTTCAGAGAAACTCTGTTTACGTGGGAGTTATGACCCTTATGTATTCGAGAATGTTCCCTGTGGACAAAACCGGGATCACACTGGGTGCCGGGATATTCAATTTCGATGGCTGGGGCGTGATAGGGGAATCTACCTTGCTGGTGGGAGGTTTAAAGCACTATTTTGAACCGGGGATCATGCTATATCATTTCCTCACGCCGGATTATATTTATAATGAACCTGGTGACATTATTGGAGAACGGAGATATAGTGGAGTGACCCTCAGGGCGGGTTACCGGTACCAGGGCCCAAAGGGCTTGCTCCTCAGGGGGGCAGCAAATCTTATTTACTTTGACGGTGAATTTTATCTTTGGCCTGCCTTATCCTTAGGGTACTCCTTCTAAAGTATCAAATTACTCATTTATCTCCTGCTGGTTCTGTTCCAGCTTTGAGATGGATTCCAGCAGGGAGGCTTCCGGTTCAATGGTATTATAAATCCCCCAGAACTTCGGGTCAAACTGGAAGGGCTCATCCGTTAACACAATGTTGGGCTTAACACGATCCGACGGATCGATCCTTAACCTCTGATTGGGTATCAGGTCAGTGATGGCCATCTCTATGGCAATCCTGTACCTGGCTCCAAACCATTTTCTTTTTTTTCGAACTTTCATTTCCAGTTCAGCCCGAACCTGGCTTATGTAGTATTTAGAGTCGGATGACCTGTAATCCACATGGTACTTTGCCTTAACCGGCCTGATGTGAATATTGGGAGTACGACTTACCAGGAATAATCCGGGTTCTTTATGAATAAGATCCGGATTAAACTCGAAATCAACTGCCACAATGGCCAGGTCTTCCTGATCGAGATATAGCTGGCCCCGGAAAAGCAGCTCTGGAATGTTGTTCTTCTGCCTGAAGCTGATCACATAAACCAGCCTGTCCCCATAGGTCATCAGGTCTGTAAATTCCAGGTCATACCTGCTGGCAAAGTCATCCATCAGAAAATCAGGCCGGTTCTTAACCACATCCAGACTAAAGGAAGTATATATGCCCGAACGCAGTTTAATCATAACCGTATCTTCGGCCGTTAAATCTGTAATCTTTCTCCTTTTTTGGATTCGTACCTTATCCCTGGTTGAGAGTGTAGAATAGGAGCCCTTGGCCACATCAAGCACAGCTTCGGAATAAACCATACAGTGATCGTTCCTTTTCACGGATTCCCTGTAGAAGGCGGTCATGGTGGAATGATCTTCCAGGTAGTTGCCGGGAATTCTGTTAATGGCCTCCTTTAACAGTAGGCCCGGATCCTCGATTCGGATGATGACTTCCTGCAGAGGAATCATCTCTTTTTCGAGCCGTATTATTTGAAAATCATCCGCCGGGTATCTTACCGGAAGCAGGAGGTTATTATAACCCATGTAAGAGACAACCAGCATGGGATCGGCAAGGTCGGTGGGGATCTTAAAGGAGAATTCTCCTTCCTGGTTAGTAATGGAGCCCAGGCTGGTCCCGTACAGTGCAAGGGTTGCATAGGGAAGGGGTTTCCCCGAGCGGCTGTCCTGCACATGCCCTCTCAGCAGTGACCGGTCAATGCTTTCATCCATAGGAGTGGGAGGGGAGACATTCTTTTTGTAAATGACAATGTTCCGGTCAATCATCCGGTAGTCAAAGCGGGGATCTTTCAGAAGGGAATCCAGGGTTTCCTCCAGGAGAAGGTTTGAAACTTTGAACTGGACTTTTTGTTTTCCGGTGATTAAAGCTGAATTGTAAGTAAAGTAATAACCGGTCTGGAGGGTGATCTCGTCCAGCACCTGGTTGATGGTCCGGTTCCTGGCCGATACAGATACTTTTACAGAAGGGAGTGCAGATTGTCCAAACAGCGAGCTTGTGGTGAAAAACAGAATAGAAAAAAGAGCCACAGTCAGGCGAGGATGGCCAGACATAAATCCCTTTTTTCTATTTCCCATTCGTTTCTTTTAATTGGTAAGGTAATATCCATCCTTCCTGCTATCCACTTTCATACCAAAAGCAGTACCAATGGTTTCAAGGATGGCATCAATGGATTGTTCCCGGTAAGAGGTGGTGATTTTCACATCATTCAATTCCACACCTTCGGTATGAATTTCTACATGATAAGACTCTTCCAGCTCCATTAGCACCTCCATCAGTTTTGCATCTACAAATTTAAAATCTTTTGTTTTCCATGAAATATAATTCGGATCTTCCTGCACCAACCTGGCCAATTCCTGATCTGCAGTCTGGCCCACTTCTTCAGCCTGAAGGGTGATGAAGCGATCCGATTCTTCCAGGGCCATTCTCACCTTTCCGGTTTTCACATAAACCTCAATATCACTGGAGTGGGTCCTGTTTTTTATATTAAATGAGGTCCCCAGCACCGAAATCATTACTTTACCGGAGCGAACAGTGAAAGGATTTAAAGGGTCGGACATCACTTCAAAAAATGCTTCCCCTTTTAATTTGACAGCCCTTTCCTGCTTAAATACAGTGGGGTAGGAGATTTCAGCTCCTTCGTTAAGAAAAACCCTGCTGCCATCAGGCAGATCAATAGTGCTTACTCCTTTTTCAGCATAGTGACTTCTTAAGGGTTCTCCCCCGCTGTTTCTGATTACTCCAAAGTAGAGCGCAGGGATTCCGATGGCCAATACCAGCAAAATGGATGCTGCGATCCTGAGAAGGGGCAAGAGTTTCCTTGATTCCCTGTCAGGTCCGGACTCATCCATGAGCCCGTCTGCTTGCAGCCTGTGCTGTAAGCGGTCCCAGGCATTGCCACTGTCCCATGTATCCCGGGACGGATTCTCATCAAAGTATTTCCAACTTTTCTCCATGTTTTTCAATTCTCTATGTTTCTTTGGATTGCTTTGGATTCTATTCATAAAAGCAATCTCTTCACTCGTGCTCATTTCTCCTGCCAGGTACCTGGCCATATGCTCATCTCTATTCCTGCTCATATTTCTCAATGGTATTACGCAATGCTTTCAGAGCTTTCCCCATATGTGCCTCCACGGTCTTCACTGATATGCACAACCGGTCCGCAATGTCCCTGTACTTCAATCCTTCCTGCCGGTTCAGGCGAAAGATCTCCCTGGTTCGTTCAGGCAATCCTTCAAGGGTTCTGGCTACCAGCTCATTTACCTCATTCAGCTGCAGGACCTGGGAGGGATCCGGACTATCCATCTTAACTTCTGGTAAATTCCCGTCTTCCAGGAAATACTCGCGTCGCATCTTCCGCAAATACATCATTGAGTTGTTGTATGCCGAGCGGTAGAGGTAACTCTGTAAGCTCCTGTTTATTCTTAAGCTATCCCTGTTCTTCCAGATATTATAGAACACATCCTGAACTACTTCCTCAGCAACTTTAGGTTTTCCAAGCAGGCTTTCTGCATAGCCGCATAATCCCGGATAATACTGATGAAAAAGCCTTTCGAAGGAGTCCAGATCTCCTTTTCGGATCTTTCTCAATTGCTGTTGTTCTTTGAGGGTCATTTTAAAGTCTAAAAAGCACTGTCTGTGTGTGTTTTATACAGGGATGGTAAAGTTACACAATTCTTACAGACAGCGCTTTGATCTATGTTTATTGTGCTTTCGAGCTTTTAACTGTTCCTTTTCAGGTATTTTCTGTTCAGCCTTCTGATGGCACTTTCGATGGACTGATCAGGTTCAATCACATTATAACCTTCCCAGAATCCCTGGTCAAAGAAAATGAATACCTTTTCGTTCATCACATCGTTACTTTTGAACCGTTCTTTGCTGGCAAATTTTTCAATCCCTTCATAGGTACGGTCCGTAATGGCTAACTCCGACATAGTGGTGTAGGTGGTATTGAAAAGTTTCTTCTTCCAGTTCACTTTGAATTTCACCTCGGCACGGGCATAGCTGAAATACCAGCGATCGTCCACTATGGTATACTTGGCACGGTATACTGCCCTCTCAGGGATGATGGACATTCCCATGGGTTTCCTCTGAATAAACAGGCGGGCTGCTTCTTCCTTATTGGAGACATCCAGCTCAAACTCCGCTTCGGTGATGGCCAGCTTATCCATGTCAATGTATAGTTTCCCAATGTAAAAGGGATCCTCCACGAAAGCTCTCTGGCTGAACGAAACCACATAGTGCAGGCGGTCGTCAATGGAAATCACATCGGTCAGGTGAAAGTTGTAAATCTCAAAGTACTCTTCTGAAAGCAGTATATACGGATTCTTCACCACATCGAGCAAGATGGTTGTATTGGGCCCGCCTTGCACCTTGAATAAGACAGTATCCATTTTCTCCACATCTGCACTCTTCCTGCCTTTGAAAAGCTTCACCTGGTCGATTTGGAAATCATTGGAATAGGCTCCTTTAAATATATCAATGACTGCTTCTGAAATGGATACATAGTTTCTGCCCCTCTGTATGGTTTCGCGGTAGAATCCACGCATCATCATGGGATCGGAACTGTAATTATCCCTTATTCCGGCCAGGGCATCCATAATGAGTCTCAGTGCATCTTCAGGCCGGATGGTGATTTCCTTAAGATGTACAGAGCTTATATTCAAGCCAATGGCCAGGTATCTTTTATCTTTAAATTTCTCCAGAGGAATGATTTTATTCTGGAAGCCAATGTAGGAGATCTTAATCTCCGAGATATCAGAATCCCTGGCTATTTTAAGGGTAAATTCACCATCAATATTTGTAACTGTGGCTGTGTTGCTTCCCACAGCCTCTATGGTGGCAAAAGGAAGAGTCCTTCCGGAGGTGGCATCCACCACCCTGCCATAAAAAGCCTGGAAGTTGATGGTGTCAGTCAGCTCTTCATTCCCGGTGAATGCATATGCAGAGGCACTTACTATAATGGCCAGGGCTATGATCCATGATCTTTTGTACATGCGCAGAGTTTTCATATCTGTTTCTGTTAGTAATGTTAATTTCGAGCTCTTTACTATGAGATGCATTAGAAAGGATTTACCCTATGGGCAAATAGAATAATATTGAAAAATGGACCTTCCCATCCTTTTTGCTGCCACATGGCACAAATTTTGCATTTTTAGTGGATAAAAGAAAGGCAGCAATCATGAGAGATATTTGGACAGTATTTACCCGCATCCTGATCCTTGGGATCCTGTTCTCAGGATTTCTCCCGGGATGCGGACCTGGTGTACGTATTTATTCGGATGTGGAGGATGAGGGCCGTTTCGATCAATACAAAACTTACAGTTTTCTGGAATTCACTGAGGGGAATAAGAAGACCATTACCGGAATGGAACTGGAGCGTATTCGCATAGCTATTGCGAGGGAAATTGAATTAAGGGGACTTAGCTTTGTGGAAAAGGAGGGAGATGTTTCTGTCCAGATCACCTTATATCATCGTCAGGCCATGGATAATTACTATTATTCTCCCAGGAGATACAACTACATGGAACGCGCCCTGGCTGTGGATATGTACGATAACCTTTTAAGGAAGCATGTATGGCACGGTGCGGCAGTTGGTGAACTGGCTTACGATCCCTCGTCCCGGACTGAAGAACTTCCGGTGGTAGTTACTAAGATTTTTGAGCGCTACCCTGTGGAAGCACCTACCTACAATTAGGTATTTTCTAAACCGCAGGATTCTGATTCCTTAGCACAAGGATCTATGCTCCGTCATCCTCCCTTTTTCCGATCCGGAAGTCACGTTTTATAAAATTGAAAAAATCTCTGTTCAGCTGCCGGCTTTCCTCTTTTGGCATGTTAAGGAAACGTCTTAGAAGGCGATTGTCAATAAGCTCTGTGACCAGGAAAAGCTCACAGAGGGTAATGTACAGATCTTTCAGGTCGAAAGTGTAAAAGGGCCTGATGGTAATGTAGTCCAGGGATCCTCCCCAAAAAGCGTTATCAATAAGGTTGGCTACCAGACCAGCCAGGAAAAGATGGATAAAACCATTGATCCAGAAACTGTTGCGTTTACGTCTTACATAGAATCTCCATATTTCAACGAATACAATGCCAATCAGACTGAAAAGGATGATATTCAACAGATGCGATCCCTCTTTCAGACCCAGTAGTACCCAGAGGTAGGACCCCAGTGTATTTTGTGTAGGTTCGATGTAGAAGACTGGTTTAATCAGAGGGATGGAGATGCTTTCCCAGTCCAGGGAAAAAAGGTAAGCTTTGATTCCCTGGTCAATTCCTACGGCAACTGCAAGAAAAATCCAGTTAATACCGGACCTGACCCTGATAAGGCCCTGAAGGGCTGTGGCCAGTGCAGCAATACAACCCAGAAAGAGGGCAGGCAGCAAAAAGAATTTCCAGAGATAGTCCAGGTCTGTGACCTTGCCACTGACCGAATAAATCACCATGACGGCCAGCCAGATAACCATAAAGACAGCTATGTTCCTGAAATATTTATTTGCCATAAATACTGAGTTTCTGCGAGGCGAATGTAATGAAATTTGGATTAATAGAAATCTTTCCTTTATTTTGATCCTGAACAAATGACCCAAGCAATGACAGGGATTCGCATAAGCTGGTGGTGGCAACTATATTTCCGAATAGCCGGAGAGTAGGTTAGGCCCCATTGTGCATTATAATATAAAAGGCTTCCACTTCGGCGGAAGCCTTTTTTTGTGAACTAAAATCAACAAAGAGGAACATGAAAGTCCCGGTAAGGATTGAACAGAGGAAGATACTGGCAGATATTATAACGCCCGTAAGTATTTATCTAAAAGTCAGAGATGTTTTTCCAAACGCTCTGTTGCTGGAAAGCTCAGACTATCACAGCAAGGAGAACTCTTTTTCATTTATTTGCATGAATCCTGTGGCTGAATTTAAGGTCGAACAGGGTCTGCTGAGCGTGGATCTGCCAGGCCGGGATCTGTTTCAGATCCGCATTTCAGAGCAGGAAAGGGTGGTGGACCATTTGAATCGTTTCATAGCTTCATTCGAAATCGATGCTCCCGGTGAAGAGATGATGGTGGATGGGGTATTCGGCTATTCCACTTATGATGCGGTAGAGTATTACGAGGATATAAAGCTTCATTCGAAGGGATCCGAAAAAGAACAAATCCCTGAAGTGAAATACAATTTTTTCAACTATGTGCTGGCCATCAATCACATGAGCAATGAGCTGCTCTTATTTGAGCATATCGTTAACGGAGGAGAAAGCAGAATAGATGATGTTACCTCCCTGCTGCATAACCGGAATATTGCCACCTACCGTTTTGATGTTGCAGGAGAGGAAACAACCAATCTCAGTGATGAGGATTACAGGCAAATGGTAAGCAAGGGAAAGAAACACTGTTTCAGGGGGGATGTGTTCCAGATTGTCCTTTCCAGGCAGTTCTCACAGTCTTTCACCGGAGATGAGTTTAATGTTTACAGGGCCTTGCGTTCCATAAACCCCTCGCCTTACCTTTTCTATTTTGATTATGGAAGTTATAAATTATTCGGATCCTCACCTGAAGCACAGATCGAAGTCAAAGGAGGGAAGGCTTATATCAATCCCATTGCAGGAACATTTAAACGCACCGGGAATGACAGGGATGACCAGGAACTGGCCCGAAAGCTGGCTGAAGATGACAAGGAGAATGCCGAACATGTGATGCTGGTTGATCTGGCAAGGAACGACCTGAGTCGTACCACAAAAAAAGTGACTGTGGAGGATTACCGGGAGATACAGTTCTATTCACATGTAATCCACATGGTTTCAAAGGTGTCAGGAGTATTGCCGGAGAATGCGAATACCATTCGGATCATGGCAGAATCCTTTCCTGCAGGAACCCTTTCCGGAGCCCCAAAATACAGAGCCATGGAATTAATTGATAAATATGAGGGGAAGAGAAGGGGGTATTATGGGGGTACCATCGGCTTTATCAGGTTCAATGGGGATATAAACCATGCCATTATGATCCGTTCCTTTTTGTCACGTGATCATACACTCTACTATCAGGCTGGTGCAGGCATCGTATCTGAGTCGACCGAAGAAGGTGAACTACAGGAGGTGAATAATAAGCTGGCTGCGCTGAAATCGGCCATTGAAATGGCCAGAACTATGAATAAAAAAAATTAGTTAGATGATGAAGATCCTCGTACTGGATAATTATGATTCATTCACCTATAACCTGGTGCAGTACATCGAACGGGTTCTGAAGGAAGCGGTGGATGTAAGAAGAAACGACCAGATATCACTGGAGGAGATAGAGCCCTATGATAAAATCCTGATCAGTCCGGGCCCCGGCATTCCTAAGGAAGCCGGGATCACACTTGAGCTGATCAGAACCTACGGAGCCACAAAAAGCATTCTGGGAGTGTGCCTGGGGCACCAGGCCATTGCTGAAGCTTACGGGGGTTCCATTACAAACCTTTCGACAGTTTATCACGGGGTGGTAGGGCAAATGAAGCAGATATTGGCAGGCGAAACCCTGTTTGAGGGTGTTCCCGCAGAATTTGATGCAGGCCGCTATCATTCCTGGGTGGTGGACAGGGATAGCTTTCCGGCTGAACTTGAGATAACCGTGGAAAACGATGAAGGCTATATCATGGCTCTCCGGCACAGGGAATACGATGTACGGGGAGTGCAGTTTCACCCCGAATCGGTACTCACGGAATATGGGGGCAGAATGATATTAAACTGGTTAACCGGGTAAAACGAGCATAACATGAAAGACACATTGCAATATCTATTCGATCATAAAACCCTTGGGAAAGAAGATGCCAAATTGATCCTTAGAAATATGGCTGAGGGGAAATACAATGATCCTGAGATCGCTGCGTTTATTTCGGTTTACCTGATGCGGAGCATCACAGTGGATGAGCTGTCGGGTTTCAGGGATGCATTGCTGGAGCTCTGTACTCCTGTGGATCTGTCCGGGTTTAATACCATTGATGTTTGTGGTACAGGAGGGGACGAAAAAAATACCTTTAACATATCCACTCTTACCTCATTCCTGGTGGCAGGAGCCGGTGAAAAAGTGGCGAAACACGGAAATTACAGTGTATCATCTGCATGTGGCTCTTCCAATGTCCTGGAATATTACGGCTATGTTTTTACTAGGGACAGCGATCGCTTGAAAAGAGAGATGGACAGGTACAACATCTGTTTTTTACATGCACCACTGTTTAATCCGGCCATGAAAAACGTCGCCCCGGTCAGGCGCAGCCTGAGAATTAAAACTTTTTTCAATATGCTGGGTCCCATGGTCAATCCGGCTTTTCCGAAGAATCAGCTGGTTGGGGTTTTCAGCCTTGATCTGGCCAGGCTATACAATTATCTGTACCAGGAGTCTGATACCTCCTATTGCATCATCCATTCACTGGATGGCTATGATGAAATATCCCTTACAGGTGGATTTAAAGCAATGACCCGGCAGACCGAACGTACATTCTCCCCGGAGGACCTGGGTTTACAGCGGGTATTTGCAGAAGATATTTACGGGGGATCGAGCGTTGAAGAGGCTGCATCTGTTTTTTTGAAAATCCTGGAAGGCAAAGGGAGCCGTGCCCAGAATGATGTGGTCATTGCCAATGCGGCATTTGCTCTGTTCAGCATGGATGAATCAAAGGGACTGGAGCACTGTGTGGAAAGGGCCAGAAGATCACTTGAGTCAGGTAAGGCATTAAAGACCTTTAAAAATCTGCTTGAAAGTAACTAATATGAATATCCTGGATGCCATTGTGGAACATAAAAAGGTGGAAGTGCTGAAGCGAAAACAAAAGCGAGCGCTCTCCACCCTGAGATCCTTCCCCTTTTATGACAGGGAATGCAATAAGATAGGATCTGTATTTCAGGACGGCCCTGGAATTATTGCTGAGTTTAAGCGAAAGTCACCTTCAAAAGGGCCCATTCATCCCGATGCAGATCCGGTGGAGGTAGCCTGTGCCTACCAGGACGCCGGAGTGGCAGCTGTAAGCATTCTCACCGATCGGGATTTTTTTGGGGGATCCTTCCGTGACCTGCAAAGGGTAAGGGAATCAGCTCCGGAACTGGTGCTGCTCAGAAAGGATTTCATTATTGATCCATACCAGTTGCATGAAGCACTTGCCTATGGCGCCGACATGGTACTGCTGATTGCTGCAAACCTTGAGAAGAATCAGGTGGAGGATCTGGCTCTTGAGGCCCGGTCACTGGGCCTCCAGATTCTGTTTGAAGTACACTCAGCTGACGAACTTGAGAAGTATCATCCGGCCATCACTTATGTGGGCGTAAATAACCGCAATCTTAAAACATTCACAGTGAATACGGGCCTCAGCATGGAGTTGATCGGACAAATGCCTGAAGGGGTGGTGCCTGTTTCTGAGAGTGGCTTATCAGAGCCAGCCGAAATTCTTAAACTTTACAGGGCCGGGTATAAATTATTCCTTATGGGAGAGGCATTTATGAAAGAAACCGATCCGGGGCAGGCATGTATGAGTCTGATTAATAGATTGATAAACCCGGAAGGCTAAGTTATGCTATGAGGGATTCGATAAAAATAAAAGTGTGTGGGATGCGAATCCCGGAGAATCTGGAGCAGGTTTGCTCCCTTGATCCCGACTATGTGGGTTATATCTTTTATCCGGGTTCCAAACGCTATGTGGGCAGCAAACCGGATCCCACACTTTTTAAGTTGCCCCCTGCTGAAATCACAAAGGTTGGGGTTTTCGTTAACCAGCCGCTTGCCACGATTATAGAGCTGTATGAGCTGCACAGACTGGATATGGTGCAACTACATGGAAATGAGCCTCCCGAATACTGCCGCGAATTGACAGAACATGGTGTGGCTGTTATTAAGGCACTGGGTCCTGATGCAAACCGGATGGAGTATCCGGATGTGGTTCAGCTCTTCCTCTTTGATACACCCGGACCCGGATGGGGTGGGACCGGAAAAAAATTTGACTGGAACCTGATCAGGGAAGGCACTGTACCCGGTCCCTTTCTGATGAGCGGGGGGATTGGTCCTGAGGATGCAAGGGCTGTAAGGCAGTTGAGGCATGAGAATTTCAGGGGTATTGATGTCAACAGCAGGTTTGAAAGATCCCCGGGTTTGAAAGATATCCCTCGCCTTAAGGAGTTTATTAAAGAAATAAGAAAATAAAAGCACATGGGATTTGAGGTGGACAAAAAAGGTTTTTATGGGGAGTTTGGAGGTGCTTATATTCCTGAAATGCTGTATCCCAATATCAGGGAGCTGGAAGAGAATTACCTGGGAATTACCACTTCCCGGGAATTTAAAAAGGAATTTAAACAGCTGCTAAAAGATTACGCCGGCAGGCCGACCCCCCTGTTTCATGCGGAAAGATTATCGGCCCACTTCGGAAGCCGGATCTTTTTAAAACGGGAAGATCTGAATCATACCGGTGCCCACAAGATTAACAATACCATTGGTCAGATCCTGGTGGCCCGGCATCTGGGCAAGAAGCGCATCATTGCTGAAACAGGGGCCGGTCAGCATGGGGTGGCCACTGCTACTGTTTGTGCTCTGAGCGGAATGCATTGCATTGTGTATATGGGAGCCCTGGATGTAGAACGCCAGGCACCTAATGTGAAGAAAATGAAAATGCTCGGGGCAGAAGTGGTCCCGGTCCACAGCGGAAATAAAACTTTAAAGGATGCAACCAATGAGGCCATAAGGGACTGGATCAATCATCCGGTGGATACCCACTACATCATCGGATCAGTTGTGGGGCCACATCCTTATCCCGATATGGTTACCAGGTTCCAATCGGTAATATCGGAGGAAATGAAGGCGCAGCTCTTGGAGAAGACAGGGCGGGATTATCCGGATTACCTGGTGGCATGCGTTGGAGGGGGAAGCAATGCTGCAGGGGCATATTACCATTACCTGGATGATGAACGCGTAAAGCTTATTTCTGCTGAAGCAGCCGGTCAGGGAGTACACAGTGGAATGACAGCTGCCACTTCCCTGCTTGGGACGACCGGGATCATTCATGGAAGCAAAACACTTTTGATGCAGGATGGTGACGGACAAATAGTTGAGCCTTATTCCATTTCGGCCGGATTGGATTATCCCGGAGTGGGGCCCCTGCATGCCTGGCTGGCCAGATCTGGCAGAGCCAGTGTGTATGCCGCCACAGATGAAGAAGCACTGCAGGCTGCATTGCTATGTACCAGGATGGAAGGAATAATCCCTGCCCTGGAATCAGCTCATGCCCTTGCCATCCTGGACAGACTGGAGGCAGGGGAGGACGAAGTTCTTGTTGTGAATCTCTCTGGCAGGGGCGATAAGGACATGGAAACTTATATAGATAAACTTGGTTTATAGGAGCGTAACATGAACAGAATTGACCGCCTATTCGATGAAAATACCGGAGAGATCCTATCCATATATATTACAGCAGGGTATCCGGCGCTGAATGATACTCCCACCTTACTGAAAGCACTGGCAGCACATGGTGCCGATATGATAGAGATAGGAATTCCGTTTTCGGATCCGCTGGCAGATGGACCTGTTATTCAGCACAGCAGCCAGATAGCCTTAAAAAATGGGATGAGCCTGGATTTTCTGTTTAAGCAATTGAAGGATATTCGTGATAGCATCGACATCCCACTGCTGTTGATGGGCTATTTAAATCCTGTATTGCAGATGGGCGTGGAAAACTTTCTGGAGAATTGCCGCAGCACCGGCATTGATGGTGTTATTATTCCGGATCTGCCGCCTGATGAGTACGAATCCAGGTACCGTAAGCTTTTTCAGTCCTTTGGGATCCATCATGTCCTGCTGGTTACGCCACATACAGGGACAGAACGGATACAACGAATTGCAGCTTTATCCAGTGGATTTTTGTACCTGGTTTCCGATTCATCTACCACAGGATCGAAATCCTCCGTTGCCGGACACCAGCTGGAATACTTTCAGCGCATTCAAAAGATGAATTTACCGCTTCCTTCCCTGATCGGTTTTGGGATCTCGAACCACGAAACCTTTATGGCCGCTTGTGCTTATGCAAGGGGAGCAATCATTGGAAGCGCATTTATCAGAGCCCTGGCAGAAGAAGAGGATCTAACACTGGATCAAAAGGTGAAAAAGTTTATTGGGAAGGTGAAGGGCGGCTGAGGCCGCAGTTCTCAGTTTACCTGATCCACACAATTCCCTTAATACCAATGCGCCAGCCTGTCCAGTCTGTGGTGAGTATCCTTTGCCGGTCGTTGGGATCCAGCAAATCATTTCCGGTCTCCTTATTGCTTAAATCACCTGGCAGGTCCACCAGGTAACCAGCTTCAATTCCGAGAGCCGAATCCTTAAAATTATAGAGAAGTTCGAGTCCTGTTGATCCGCTGGGACTCAAAGATTTGTATTTATTTTGTACCCTGTTTGAGTGGCCCAGGACTCTTATGGTAGAGCTAATATCCAGCTTGCTTAAATTGGCATCCAGTTTTCCATACAGGGACAGATCAAGGCGATCACCTCCAAGGATGGAGTAGTTGACAGATACACCAAAGCGGTGTGAAACAGCTGTCATATTTGTCTCCACATTCCCGGAATAATCTGAATAATCAGTTCTTCCACCTGTGGAGGTTAAGGTATAACCGGCTCCTGCGCGCAAATGCATGAAAAACTGATGGACCACTCTCACCGTGCCGGTGAAATAAGGAGGAAAGGAGCTAATCACAGCACCCTCCAGAGGATAAGATTCCAGGATGTTCTCCTGTAGGTACTTCATATCATCCATGGCAAAGGTGGCTCTCCCGAAGGAAGCGGATATGCCTGTTTTCTGTGCACTGACTCCGGCAAATAGCCCTGCTGTCAGAATCAGGACCATAAAATATTTCATAGTCCTGTTCATCTTATGGTCCGGTGAAAGTCAATTGCATACTTCAGACTGATGTTCAGAGCCTCAATTCCAAGCACATCAGCCAGACTGTTGGTATTGCTGGAATAATATATTTTTAGTTTGAGTGTATCAATCCCTGGCACTTGTGCATCGTTCGGGTAGAGCCAGAATGAACCCTGTGTTGTATCCGAATCATAGACCTGGAAGTTGCTTACCGATGCATCAAGGTAGTAAAGCTCTCCATTCCGGATGTCTATGTCATAGATCACTTTGAGGCTATCGCTAACCACCGGGTTATACATGGTGTCCAGGTTGGTAGTTGCAGAAATCACCGGAGGCTCGTCAGCTATGGGTTCAACTAAGTGACTGCCGAAATCTGAGTAAATGCACCCACTGATCAGAGATACAATGACTGGAATAAATAAAATAAGTCTCGGCTTAAGCATCAGGGCTCCAAAAGTAGCAAAAAATCTGAATGTAAATTAATTCAGCTGACCGTCGATGACCTTCTGCATTACATCCTCCATTTTCAGACCCATGCTCTGCACCTGCTGAGGTATAATGCTTTCTTCCGACATCCCGGGAATTGAGTTGAGTTCGAGAAAATAGAGCTGGTTCCCCTTGATAATGAAATCGGCCCTGATAATTCCCGAGCAGTCGGTGAGGTCATAGACCTTTTTGGCAAGTTCTTCGCATTGCTTTGTCAGGCCTATGGGTATCCGGGCAGGGGTTATCTCCTCTGCCTTTCCTGCTGTATACTTGGATTCGTAGTCGAAGAATTCATTCTTGGGAATGATTTCTGTGATGGGAAATACAGTGAATTCACTACCTGTCTTCATCAGGCCGCAGGTAACTTCGGTGCCTTTGATATAGCGCTCAACGATAGCTTCTGAATCTTCCCTGAGTGCTTCATCCAGGGCAGGTTGCATCTCTTCAAACCTGACCACTTTTGCTGTCCCGAAGCTAGAACCGCCGCTGTTGGGCTTAATAAAACACGGAAAACCTACTACTTCGGCGATTGCTTCAAGGTCAGCTTCCATATTTCTTTTAACCAGGCAGGCTTCGGGCGTGAGCACCCTGTGATATAAAAGGAAACTTTTGCAGGTGTATTTATTAAAAGTCAGTGCCGAGGAAAGATGGTTGGAACAATTATAAGGAATACCTGCCATATCAAAGCATCCCTGGAGTTTGCCATCCTCACCCGGTGTGCCATGAATGGTGTTCCAGGCAAAATCGATAGATATCCTTTTCCGGTTTAGGACGAAGCTGAAACTATTCTTATCCAGGGCTACCCTCTGACCCTCGTAATGTACGGTCCAGTTACCCTCTTTTACCTCGATCATGAAACAGGTATGTCCTGCCAGATTAAGCCAGTTAATTACTTGCTTAGCACTCTTCATGGAGATTTCATACTCGGAAGAATCTCCACCGCTAAATATGCCTATGTTCATGATTCTTGTGATTGCAATTCTCCTTCTCTAAATTTAACACCTTTTAAAAGAAACCGCCCTATGGGAGGAGTATCTATTTTGACGAACGAAATGATACATCCATGAACGTTCTTAATTTTTAGATCTTTAACCTTTATTCATCGCTGCGTCCCTGTATGTAGGTACGCCATTTTTGCACCACAGTTTGAAAACCCCGGGGAGGGGGAGACTCAAAGAACATTTCCTTTGCTGTAGTCGGATGATGAAAGCCGAGGGTTATGGCATGCAGGGCCTGACCGGGCAAAAGATCGAAACAATTCTGAACGAACTGTTTGTATTTTGTGAAGGTGGTTCCCCTGAGGACCCGGTTCCCGCCATATTCAGGATCGTTGAATAAGGGATGAGACAGGTACTGGAAGTGAACCCTGATCTGGTGGGTCCGGCCTGTCTCCAGCTTACATTCCACCAGGTTTACATATCCCAGCCGTTCCAGTACCCGGTAATGGCTTATAGCCACCTTGCCCTGCTGGCCTTCGGGAAAGACATGCATCTGTTTCCGGTCCTTTGGATTCCGGCCTATGTGTCCTTCAATGCTTCCCTCGTCCTTTTTCATATCTCCCCATACCAGCGCATGGTAAGTCCTCATTGTAGTCCGGTGAAAGAACTGGCTGGCCAGCCGGTTCAGGGCCAGTTCATTTTTCGCGACCACCAGCAGGCCGGAGGTATTCTTGTCTATGCGGTGGACAAGCCCAGGCCTTTCTTCCCCGCTGCTGAACAGCGGATTATCCCTCAGGTGATACATCAGGGCATTGACAAGTGTTCCGGTATAATTTCCATAACCCGGATGCACAACCATCCCCGGCGTTTTATTTACTACGATCAGGTCGTCATCTTCATAAACAATCTCAAGGGGGATCTTTTCAGGGATCAATTCAATCTTCCGGGGTGGATGAGGCAGAACAATGGAAATGGTATCACCGGGTTTGACCCGGTAATTGGGTTTTACAGAATTCGTATTTACCAGGATGTTACCGGCATTTGCAGCCTCCTGGATCCTGCTTCGGGAGGTCCCTTCAAGTTTATTAAACAGAAATTTGTCAATTCTCAGGGGAGTCTGTCCGGGATCGGCGTGGAATCGGAAGTGTTCAAATAACTCGTTACTGTCTGTAGCTTCACCGGACATAAGCTATGGATTGACCACTAGTTTAGAATGGTAGATAATCGATCCCGAGACCGCGCGAATATAATACAAGCCCTGACCGAGCTCAGAAATATCCATGCTGTGGGAATGGCTAATAAGCTGCCGGATCATGCGCCCCGATGCATCCAGTATTTCGATGCGGAGACCTCTTCCTTCAGAGCCTGGAGGAAGCTGGAAATATATGCGGTCTGTTGCCGGATTGGGATAGATTTGCATGGGTGTGTATACCCGGGTTGCATTCTCAATGCCAGCAGTTTCATCATAAATGTATGGCCTGAACATCATTACTCCCGGGGCCTCGGAAACCTGCCAGCTTCCCCCTATGTTGTAATACATGGCAGGGACTGAAGGCCTGCTGTTCTTATCAAGTCCCACACTCAGCATGTATTCATTGTATTGCCGCCATCCCACATAAAAAGTTCCATCCACAGGTACCGGTTCCGAAAATTCATATTTTACGAATCCGGGATAAGTGGAAGGGTAAGCTACTTTATATTCCTTCTCATCTTCCCACACAATGGACCCCGGCAGTCCGTCCTGATCATCCCAGACCACCAGGTTGAAATAGTAATTCAGGTTCAGGGAGTCATACACCTGGTTGAACGATACATATACCCCGCCCAGTAAATCCGGAGTGAATGAATTGTATTTGACAGCCACCACTCCATTGGCCGATCCTTTTCCTCTAAGTCCGTATCCGGCTTCGGCTGTACCATCATCATACGCATAGAAGTCTTTGAATAACTGTTCATGGACTACCGTGTCATTCACTTTTGGATCAAATTCATCCGTTCGCAACGCAGCTTTAAACCTGAGCAATGCGGAATCTCCGCGATCGAAATCAAAGGGATAAATGAAACCAAAATTCACCACGGTGTCTTCCAATCCCGGTAAATCCTGAGCTGTAGAAACACCCGGAGTATGAGACACACCATATGCTGGTTCAAAAATGGTAAGTGAACGTGTCACATTCCTGGTAATGGTATCATTGTTTCTGTACTGTCCGGAAACAAAAGGATAGAGTACCGTATTATAAGCCGCTTCGAAATGGGACCAGGGAAGAGAAGTAAGATCCTTTAACATGGTGGAAAGCGATGAGTTGAATGCCACATCACGCATCAATGTGTCAGCGGCAAACCTGTTGCCGTGCAGCCTGATGTAATCCACATGCCAGTAATCCACATTGTTCCTCATATCCGGATAATCGTTCGTCCGGGGAAGGCTGGCCTTATTTCTGAACCTGAACCTGAATCCTTCTACCAGGAACCTGCTGTCTTTCACAGGGATCATGGCATGTCTGAATGTTCTTAGCTCACTCCCCGGAGCACTCCACACATTGATCCAACTGGCAGAGTCCGGAGCGAAGAAATCAACCATCAGGGAATCTCCTTCTTCGGGCAGATCACACAGCCCACCCGCCTGGTAGAGAAAGCTTAAATAAATGCTGTCAGAGGCCGGGTAATCAAGCCGTATGGCCTTGCTGGTCAGCAGATCGGCTTCAAAGGTGGATGGAGAAAATACGGCATGGGCGTAGATGCTGCCTTCTTCGTCCAGCGCATCCAGGGTGGCAACCCCATTGGAGACAGGCTCCAGGCAGAAGTTGTTATTCACAAAGGCATATGTATCACTCCAGATGCTTGTATCGGGATGGATGAAAGTGTTTGAAAAGTCGTCAAATATGGGCAGTTCCAGCAGGTCGACGTGAGCTGATTTCTTGAGGGAAGACCGGGAATGAGGCAGGCCCTCAGCCAGCGGATTGTTATACAGGGGAGTAATTACCTCCTGTGCCATAAGTGCAGGGAAGCAGGTAAGAACCAATAAAAAAACTGCTATAAATTTATGAAGATTACTCATGAATAATTTCTGTGTCTTCACCAAAGAGGGTTGTTTCGGGTTGGGACAAAAGGCTTGAATCCGCAGTAAGCCAGATATCAACCTCCATGCCCATATTCATCCTGCTAAACTCTTCGAATTCGGGATACTGCCTCCAGATAAATGCCGCTGCTGAGTCTTCTGCATTTGCCATGTGCTCGTCATAAGTGACGGCTCCTATATTCAGGTAATAATCTGCAATCATATCTGTTGCTGCTTCCAAACCAAGCCCAGTAAGATCAGGTATCCGGGTGGTCTCGTTGCTTGGACCCATTCCAAGAACAAGGTCGATCACGGTTCCTTTGATGATTTCTGTTCCTTCATTTATAACGGAGCCTCCGTGCATTTGTTGTAACACATTGTTAATGGCATAGTCGGGTCTGTATGAAATATCTCCCAGGCTTAATCCCGCATTTTGAAGGGCTAACCTGGCCTGACGAATCGAAAGGCCCACCAGTCTGGGCATGGCAACCATCTCCGGATTGATTGCATTCATGGTCAGGAAGATCTTCCTGTTTTTCTTCACCATGGAATTGGCTCCTGGATTTTGCTTCAGGACAGTACCCCTGGGCATCTCAGTGGAGAATACCGAATCTACAACCTCAAACCGCAAATGCCTGGATGCAGTTACATCTTTCACCTCTTCAGTGGTCAGTCCACCCAGGTTTGGAACAGTAATTGATTGTCCATGATGGGTATATATCTTTAGCCATTGAAGCACGACAATCAGAAGCACAATTCCCAGGGCTACGGCCAGTCCCAGGTGGCGAAAAAATTTATTTGTGAGGAGACGCTTAAGAAAATCCATTTCAGAAGATTTGCATAAAGTTAAAGTTTATTCAATGATATCTAGGAGTCATGGTTTTTAAGCCCGGTTTTTGTGATGACCGATGCTTCCTGGTATATTTCATAATCTGTATTAATTGCCCACAGGTTATGACCGGCTCCATTCAGGATGTTTTCCGAAACGCGCATCCCCATTAAAATACTGTGATCCTGATTGTTATACTTATACGCACCGTATCTTCCAATCACATGGAGGCCATTCACCGAACTCAGGTATTCTTCCACGGGTTTCATAACTTCAGCATACCCACTAAAATACACAGGGTAACATCTTGGGAGTCGCACCACATGCCCGTCTTTCACATCACCGGCACGTACCAGTCCGGTACGTACAATTTCTTCCCTGGCAGTCTGAATAAGCTGGTCCTGATCCTGCTTCCATATGGGGTCGTCAAAATAGCACCAGTATTCCAGGCACAGGATGGATGAATCTGACCCGCCGTAAATGGAGGGTAACCAGTTTCTAAAATTGGTAACCCGGCCTACCTCTACCGAGGCTTCATGTATGTAGAGCCACTGATCGCTGAAAAGATCGGTCCTGTCCACCCTGAGGTAGACCAGGACTGTATTCCGGAAAGTCAGTTTCTTTGAGAGCTCCAGGACAGTCCGGGGAACTTCGGGCAGGCGTTCCACCAGCAGGGAGATCGGCATGGTGGAGATAATGTGCTCGTATTCTATGATTTCCCCGTTTTCGAGCTGTATGGACCTTGCTTTTCCTCCGGAAGTGATCACTTTCTCTACCCCGGTATTTACATGAACCTTTCCTCCCTGTGATTCCAGCTGAGCCTGCATGGCTTCATATACAGCCCCCGTTCCATGTAATGGATAAGCAAACTGATCAACCAGGGTGGCGTGTTTGTTCCCTTTTCCTGAAAACAGGGCATTCTTAATGGCTTCAAACAGGGAGAGCTTCTTTATTCTCTGCGCTGCAAAATCGGAATCCAGTTGGGTACAGGGAATTCCCCAAAGCTTTTCAGAATAGGTTTTAAAGAATATGGTATACAACCTTTTACCAAACCTGCTGGTCACCCACCCTTCAAACGTAGAGCTGTCTTTTGTTGGGGCCATGCGCTCAAGCAGGTAGGAGAACAGACAACGTGCTGCTTCAAAAATACCCAGTCCGTTGAGGGCGTTAAAGGCCTTGATGGGATAATCAAAAAAGCGCTTCTTATAATAAATCCGGGTCTGGCGGTTTACAATATCGTAGTTCTGGCCCACTACTTCGAGCCAGAGTGCATTAATATCCCTGTCGTGGCTGAAGAAGCGGTGAGGTCCCAGATCAACCCTCTGTTCCCAGAGATCGATGGATTTGGATAATCCGCCCACCCGGTCGCTTTTTTCATACAGATCCAGAACCGTAACCTTTGCACCCAGTTGTTTGGCAAGTTCGTATGCAGCAGTCATACCGGCCGGGCCTCCACCAATCACAGCAATCCTCATTCAGCTATTGTTTTTGAGATTAATTCCACCATCGTGCACAAGAAGTAAAACGTCATTGGATTCTGTTTAATTGTGCCCTGACCAGATTGGCCTGTTCGGTGTTGCCGGAGTAATCATATACCTCGGCCAGCTTCTGATAAGCAGCTTTGAACTTTCCATTGTACCGGATGGCCTGCTTGAAATTATAGATGGCATTGTCCACATCGTTTTTCATGCCGTAACAAAGGCCCAGGTTATAATACCCTGAATAGAACTTGTAGTTGGATTTTACAGCCATATTAATATTCCTGATAGCCTCGTCAATCAGGGCCGGATCTTCTTTTACATTCGCTTCAATGAGGTATGAATAGCCCTTTGTGTTCAGCGCTTTGTCATAATCGGGATAATATTCCAGCAGGCGGTTCATGGCAGCCCTGGATTCTTCAAAGCGTAAGAAAGCAGAATACCCGTTAGCCAATTCCAGAAATGCAATCTCGTTGTGCTCATCATAGGAGATGGCATTCTCAAGCAATTCTATGGCATCGCTGATTTTATTGCTGTTCTGTTCTTTAAGGCCTTTTTGAAGCAGGGTGGATCCAAAATAATCATCCTTGTTCTTTCTCTCAATAATTGCAGCCACCACCACATCATCCACCCTGATCTCTTTGATGGTGTTTTTTGGAGGCCAAAGGCCATTGTTCAACTGGTGGGGATGCAGGTAGTTACAATAGAGAATGGCATAATCCCAATCGTATTTTCCACGGTCGTAATAGCGACTGTAAAGGGTTTCCACCTGGTCTCTGTGATTTCTGAAGTAGTACCCGATCGCAGAATTGCTGACAACCCTTACCCGATGTTCCTCGCTAGCATCAATCTCCGGAAGAATCTCTTCAATAAATATGTCCGCAGCAGGTTTCAGGCTGTTGGCATAATAGTCCGTTTCAAAGCTGCCATAGGTATTTTTAATCCCCCCCGACCACTCGTTAAAGTAGATATAGGTATTAGGGTGGTTTCGGATGAGGTGTCTGAGGGGATGGAACAGACCGACGGCCAACACAGCAATTGCCAGGTAGGTGATCCATTTTGGATGGCCGGGCCTGAGGAACCTTGACAGGCTCATGGCTGCCAGTGCAAGCATGGATGGATATATAAACATCATGTGCCTCCATCCCCCATACACATTGGATTCCCTGTAGATGATAAATAGTACCGGGAACAGAATGGTGAACCAGAGCATGAAATAAAAGTAACCCTGTTTCAGCTTGCGGTCCATATACCATGTAAGAGCCGAAACCATCCATCCCACCAATATGATTACCGGGACAGAGATCCAGATGTTTTGAGGAATATAGTGCCAGGGGAGGTTGTCCGACCAGTGAATCAATCCATCATACAGTACCCGGATGGAGACCTGGATGTTGGTCATTACCTTGAAAGCCTGGATGGGATGATTTATGATATCCTGCAAGGCATAGGGCCAGGTAAGAATACTCAGCAAATATCCGGCAACAGAGATTAAAACCAGGGTAAGCAATCCCCGGAGCGCAAAGCGCCACCAGCCTGAGGAAAAGAATTTCCATGGCCATTTATGAATCAGCAGGTACAATCCGGCAAACAAAAAAAGGTAGGGTACCAGGAGCAGTCCGCCGATCCTGATTCCATTGGACCATCCTATTCCCAGGGCAATCCAGAGTGCAGAACGGGTGCTGATCCGGGGTAGTTTTTTCAGGAAAAGAATAATATGGTATAAGGTGAAGATATTACCCAGGGCAAAGGGTACATCCATGGGATTATTAAAAGCATGTCCCAGGAACCTGGGCGACAGAAACATGAGTATAAGCGCAATCCAGCCCCCCGAATATCCCGCAAATAATCTGACAAGCAGGGCTGTACACAGGATGGTGGCCGCCCCCGTAAGAGCCACCATGACATGCCTTGCTTCATATGGATTCTCTTCCAGGTTAAAAAGCCTGATAATCAGGTAGGTGAAAAAATCAAAGGATTGGCCATAGAAATTCAGCTTGTACTTGGGATCATTCAGTGCGGAGGGATCGTCTTCCGTAAAATAGCGAAATACTTTCACCGCATGATTGTAGTGTTTGGTGTCATCTCCCGACAGGCCTGCATCCAGGCTGAGTATGGGAAGAAGGATGAAAATAGCCAGGGCAGTGGCAAAAAAGGCCACTCTGAACAGGGGGTTTTCGCTGAATTGAAACAGCTTCCTGAAAGAAGCTTCCCTGGTCTCTTTAAAAGGAATGCTTGTATTCCAGGCCAGGTCTATCTTTACCCTTTCCCATAATAAGCTGATTTTGAATGGATCAGGTATCACAGGAGCTTCCTGGTGTATAATAATTTCCTGGCGGGTAAATCCCAGTTTTTGAAGAATGGGTTTTAACAGCCGGGACTCCAGGGACTTATAATTAAGTATATGTGCCAGGTACTTCAGGACTTCCACAGGAATGATCAATCCGGCCTGGTCGATCCTGTTTTTTCCTTTAAATGATAACTCAAAGTACTTTTTGTCCTGGAGAGCTTCCGGAAGTGGCAGCCTTAAAAATTCATTGGGATTAAAGACCTTATTTAACGCGCCTGTTGCCAGGATTACCGCATATCCACCTTTTTGCAGGATCTCATCAGGAATGCTGTGGTCATTGTCCTTAAACAGGAAGCCAGCGCTTATTCTGGAAGTGTTCTCAGGCTTAACCTTATTTTTGAATTCGTTCAGGTATTCAGGATTGACCTGGTTTTTGCCTGAGCCAGGGAAGATAAAATGAATGCAGTACCTGGTCTTTTGGGATGCTGTGTCCTTTGCTTTGCTTTTTTTATTGGGAAAGGTTTTTGCCATGCTGCCTGAATGAAGTCGGCGTGAAATTACAAATATTCGGCAAAAATCAGGGCAAAAAAATAACCAACCGTATGCAGGTCAGTTATTATGGCATGCTATTTAGTGCTGTGAGCAGCTTAAGCCTTGTGCCTGAGTTCGTCAGAGACAGTTAATTTCTTACGTCCTTTTTTCCTTCTTCCTGAAATAATACTGCGCCCGCTGGCAGACGACATCCTTTCCCTGAATCCGTGCTTATTCTTTCTTTTCCTGTTGGATGGCTGAAATGTTCGCTTCATAATAAATTATGTTTTGAGGCTGCAAAATTAGTTATTTTTTTAGATAAACAATCTTTTTTGTGGAAAAAAAAGGCTCTTCAAACCAGGCCGATATGGGAAAAATTTTCACCTGATTCTCAAATTCTTTCAACTCATCGCTCAGGTCACCTCCTTTGAGGGCAATCAATCCCCTGGGCATGTTATTGTTCTCACCGGGAAGGATCAGGGGATCTGTCCAGCTATGCAACTTGTGAAAGGCACTAACTGCCCTGGATACCACAAAGTCGGCCTTCAGCTTAAGATTTTCCATTCTGTCCCGGATGGCCAGTACATTGCTAAGCTCAAGCTGACGGCTTAGCTCGTTCACCAGTCGGACCTTTTTTCCTATGGAATCTACCAGGGTGAAATGGGTGTCAGGGAACATAACAGCCAGGGGTATACCTGGAAATCCTCCCCCGGTTCCCACATCAATGACCCTGTCACTGTCGCTAAACCGGAATTTCTTCGCTATGGACAGGGAATGCAGTATGTGCTTCTCTTCCAGGGATGAAATGTCTTTCCTTGAGATAACGTTCACCTTTTCATTAAGCAAAGGGAGAATCTCAAGCAGTTTCTCAAAGCGAGCCTGCTGCTGGGGGCTTAAATCGGGGAAGTATTTTCGGATCAGGTCCATGGCAGGGGACAGGTCCAGTTTTTTAAGGTTTTTCCTGGGAACGGTTGAGGATGTTGAGAAGAAGTTCACGTGCCCTGAAGAGCTGGGCCTTCACCGTTCCAATCGGAATATCAAGCTCAGCTGCTATTTCATCGTAGGAATATTCTTTAAAATACCTTAACTCAACCAGCTGCCTGTACCGGGGTTTCAGGCGTGCTACTACCTTCCGCATGTGCTTGATCTTTTGTTGATTGATCATGCTTGATTCAGGATCCAGAGAATCTGATTGGATCAGTGAAGAAGGAGCCAGAGAGTCTTCGCCATCCACTGTCTGGTCGAGAGATACATGACTGGTCCGTTTTTTCCGGATGAAATCAATACAATTATTGGTAGCAATTTTAAACAGCCAGGTGGAAAATGCAAAGTTGGGAGTATACTGATCTATGTTCTTAAACGCTTTCCCAAAAGCTTCAATGGTCAGGTCTTCTGCATCGACCGGACTATTGACCATTTTCAGAAGCATGAAGTAAATAGCATCACGGTAACGTCCCAACAATTCACCATAAGCCAGCTGGTCACCTTTTCTGGCTTTGTCTACCAGTTCAATGTCCTTTTGTGCTTTCAGTGAAAGATTAGAATTCAATTCCATGGCTGATACTTTGTTTCAAAAATTATGCTAAACCAAATAATCCCAAGAATCAGGGGTAAGATCGGATCAAACAGCAGCAAAAGTAGCAATAAAAATTTTTCGTCCAAACGACTCATATTTAATTTAAGAACCAGCAATTTCACAATCAGCAGGATTGCCAAAATCGCAAGGGCAACAAAGTACCAGGGCGAAGTTATGCATAGTGCAATAAATGAGGTATATAGGAGTATCCGGCTGATTAGTTCGCCGGCTATTCTGATCCTTGAGGAAGAAGTGTAATGCCGGCCGGCTGAAAGGTGTCTTTTCTTTTGTTTGATCCAGGTCTTAAGGCTTGTTTTTGGGATGGAAATGGTATGGCTTTCAGGGCTGAACTCAACACTTGTGTTATCCATTGTTGAAGTTTCATTTACAAACAGATCGTCATCTCCCGAAGAAATGTGGTAATGGCTGGCAAAACCCTTGTTTTTAAAGAACAGATCTTTTTCATAAGCAAGGTTTCTGCCCACACCCATGTACGGCTTCCCTTTTATTGCATAAGACAGGTATTGCATCGCTGTAAAAACAGTTTCGTACCTGATCAGCTGGTTGAGTAATCCCTTTTTTCGCTCATATCTCCCGTAACCCAGGATAATTTTTTTATCCCGGGAAAACCTGGAGGCCATAAGCTGTAGCCATTGATCGCTTGCCGGGTAACAATCGGCATCGGTCAGTACGATGTGTGCATGCCTGGCCGACTTAAGCCCAATGGTGAGTGCCAGTTTCTTCCCGTGGAGAAATTTCTCATTGGCAGGTATGGAAGTGAATCGCATGTGCTTATGTTTGACCGACAGTTCTGCAAGCAGTTCTTCTGAATGATCCGTAGAGCTGTCATTAACCACAATTACTTCAAAATCGGGATAGTCCTGTTCCAGGACCCGGGGCAGAAACTGTTCCAGGTTATTGGCTTCGTTCTTCGCACAGATAATCACTGAAACAGGCTTCCGGGTTTTCTTTTTTTTCTCAGGCTCGTGCAGGGGAAGCTTTAAGAAAACCAGGAGATAATAACAGAGTTGCATAAAAAAGCCAGCCAGAAATATACCTGTGAGTATCCAATCGAAAGTCTTAAAACTGCTAATTATTTCCTTCAGCTCCATGCTTTGCAAATTTAGCGGGCAAAGGGGGAAAAGAAAAAGCAGGTTTTCAACAATTGCTTATCTTTGGCTGACTTCTGATTTTCAATGGAATTTGAACTATTACATAAGGACCCTGCCAGCAAGGCCAGGGCTGGCATTCTCAGAACCGATCATTCTGAAATTCAAACACCTGTATTTATGCCCGTTGGGACCGCAGGAACGGTGAAGGGAGTTCATCAGAGGGAACTGGAGAAGGATATAGACGCTCCGATTATTTTAGGAAATACTTACCATCTGTACCTGAGGCCCGGATTGGAAACTCTCAGGGGTGCCGGAGGATTGCATGGCTTTATGAACTGGAACCGTTCTATACTGACCGATAGCGGGGGCTACCAGGTTTTTTCCCTGGCCGCCAACCGCAAACTGAAACCGGAAGGTGCCTGGTTCAGTTCCCATATTGATGGTTCCAAGCATGTATTTACCCCGGAGAATATTGTGGATACACAGAGGATCATTGGAGCAGATATCATCATGGCCTTTGATGAATGCACTCCCTGGCCCTGCGATCTGAAATATGCCAGTAGCTCACTTGAACTCACTCATCAGTGGCTGGATCGGGGATTGAAGCAATTTGCTTCCACCGAGCCTTTATATGGTCATACCCAGGCATTCTTCCCCATAGTACAGGGAAGTGTTTTTAAAGAATTACGAAGGGCTTCAGCTGAATTTATTGCGGAAAAAGGGGCAGAGGGAAATGCCATTGGCGGTCTTTCCGTGGGTGAGCCTGCTGAGGAAATGTATGCCATGTTAGAAGTGGTAAACGAGGTATTACCTTTCGATAAACCCAGATATCTGATGGGTGTGGGGACCCCTGTAAATATTCTCGAAGCGATTTCTCTTGGAGTAGATATGTTTGACTGTGTAATGCCCACAAGAAACGGGCGAAACGGCATGTTGTTTACAAGGGAGGGGATTATCAATATAAAAAACCGGAAATGGATGAATGATTATTCGCCCATTGATGAACATGGCAGCTCTTATGTGGATATGCAATATTCCAGGGCCTACCTGCGTCATTTAATTATATCCGGAGAAATGCTTGGAGCCCAGATTGCCAGCATGCACAACCTGGCGTTTTACCTCTGGCTGGTTCGCAGGGCATTTGAAGAAATCAAAAGCGGAACTTTTACTGCATGGAAGGAAAGAATATTACCGGCTTTAAATACAAGATTATAAGGTTCCTGGGCCTGAAGATCCTGGATATTTATGTGATCAGGAAATTTCTGAGTTCATTCTTCCTGGCTATTGCACTGATTCTTTGCATTGTTGTGATCTTTGACCTGTCGGAAAAGATTGATGATTTCCTTGAAAGCGGTGCTAAGTTAAAGGTGATACTGTTTGATTATTACCTGAATTTCCTTCCCTATTTTGCAGTGCTGTTCTCTTCGCTTTTTGCGTTTATCGCGGTGATCTATTTTACCAGCCGTATGGCATATAATACAGAGATCATCGCCATACTGAGCAGTGGCATGAGTTTCCGCAGGTTATTGTTGCCCTTTATGATATCTGCTACCTTCATAGCAGCTCTTTCTTTTTACCTGAGCGACCAGGTGATCCCGGGTGCCAATAAGGTCAAACTTGATTTTGAGGAGCGCTATGTAAGGAAGAGACCAATCCGTTTTAAAACCAAGGATTTTCATCGCCAAATTGAGCCGGGAGTCTACGTGTATCTTCAAAGCTACAGCAATGTATCCAAAGTTGGGTATCAATTCACCATCGAGAAATTCGAGAATGGCTTACTGGTATCGAAAATGTTTGCCGATCAGATCAGGTGGGACACCACAAATAACAAGTGGAGAGCCAGAAGATATTATATCCGGACCATTGACGGATTGCATGAAACCCTGGAGCGGGGTAGTTCTATGGATACGACCCTGGCCATCCATCCGGATGATTTTAAGATGCGTATAAGCATTGTTGAAACCATGAGTCTGAAGGAACTGGATGAATTTATTAAAAAGCAGCTAATGCAGGGAGAAACCAATATTAAGGCCTATCAGATTGAACGGCATAACCGGATTGCTTTCCCTTTTTCCACTTTTATTTTAACCTTGATCGGTGTGGCAGTTTCTTCAAAAAAGATGAGGGGAGGAATCGGATTGCAGATTGCCATCGGGGTGGTAATCAGTTTCATGTATATTTTATTTACCCAGTTTTCGAAGCAGTTTGCCATCGGGGGACTGTTGCCGGTGATGGCTGCAGTATGGTTGCCCAACATCTTTTTTTCAATTGTTGCTATCTTCCTGATGAGGATGGCTCCCCGATAGGTTCAGGGCTGCAAATCAACATAATATTCTGAAACAGCTTTTCAATGAGCGTGGTTTTTCGTAAGATTGTAACGCAATAATAAAAACAGACAAAATGGCCTCTACAAAAAAGGTTCAGGAACTAAAAAAGCGAAGAGAAGAAGTTCAGCAGGGGGGTGGTGAAAAGGCCATCCAGAAACAGGTTGCCATGGGAAAGATGACGGCCCGTGAGCGTATAATCAAACTTCTGGATCAGGGCTCATTCAACGAGTATGATATGTTTGTGGAGCACGAAGCCAGGGATTTTGGGATGGATCAGAAGAAATTGCATGGCGATGGGGTGATTGTTGGTACGGGTAACATCGGGGGCCGGCCCGTATGTATTTTTGCACAGGATTTTACTGTAGCCGGGGGATCTCTGGGATTTATGCATGCAAGGAAGATCACCAAGATCATGGATCACTCCCTGAAAATGCGGATGCCCCTGATTGGAATCAATGATTCGGGTGGAGCCCGGATCCAGGAAGGTGTGAATTCACTGGCAGGTTATGGAGAGATCTTTTTCCGGAATACCCTGGCGTCCGGAGTAATTCCGCAGATATCCGTGATTCTTGGACCCTGTGCCGGTGGAGCAGTCTATTCCCCGGCCCTTACCGACTTTGTATTTGTGGTGGACAGCATTTCCAAGATGTTTATTACCGGCCCTGAAGTAATCAAGACGGTACTGGGTGAAGATATTAGTATGGAGGAGCTTGGAGGGGCACGCGTACACAGTGAGACTACCGGAAATGCACATTTTTTTGCTGAAACAGAAGACGAGTGTTTTGAGCAGATTAAATCTTTGCTCAGCTACCTTCCCCGGTCAAATACAGATGTTCCGGAAAGAAAAGAGGTAAAAGAGCCCTTGAAGAAATTTAATATTTCGAAAATTGTCCCTGCAGAAAAAAGGCAGCCCTACGATGTGAGGAATGTGATCAGGGCAATTACTGATGGATCGGATTTCATTGAAGTACAGGAGAGTTGGGCCGCCAATATTGTCATTGGATTTGGGACCTTGAATGGACACAGCGTGGGCTTTGTGGCCAATCAGCCCCTGGTGCTTGCCGGTGTGCTGGATGTGGATTCTTCCGATAAGGCCGGCAGGTTCATCAGGTATTGTGATGCCTTTAACATTCCCATAGTCACCTTAGTGGATCTGCCCGGATATTTGCCGGGAGTGGACCAGGAGCATGCCGGTGTGATCAGGCATGGTGCAAAGGTACTCTATGCCTACAGTGAAGCAACGGTTCCCAAGATTACGGTTATTTTGCGAAAAGCCTACGGCGGGGGTTACATTGCCATGAACTCGAGGCACCTGAGGGCTGATTTTGTCTTTGCATGGCCGGATGCCGAAGTAGCAGTCATGGGGCCGGAGGGTGCTGCCAATATTATTTTCAGAAAAGAAATAGCCACCGCAGAAGACCCTGATAAAATGCGTAACCAGAAAGTTCAGGAATACAAGGAAAAGTTTGCCAATCCCTATGTGGCAGCAGCTAAAGGTTACATCGATTCGGTAATCGAGCCATCGGAAACCCGGAGATCTTTGCTGCATGCACTGGAAGTATCAGGCGAAAAAAGCGTGGGTATGCCTGCCAAGAAACACGGAATTCCACCATTTTAATTAGTTGGTATGAGCAGTCAAACTAAAGCAAAGGATAAGAACTCTGAAAAGGAGGTTCCCATGGAAGAACTTGAGATAGGGAGCGCCTTATACGAGACCCGGCTAACGAATAAGTTCAGGAACAGGGAACCCTGGCAAAGGCCTGATGAGCGAAAAGTGGATGCCATTATTCCAGGTACCATTCAACGCATAATGGTAAGTGAGGGCGATGAAGTAAGTCCGGGGACTCCCATGCTGATCCTGGAAGCAATGAAAATGCGAAACGAAATTGTATCCCCCCTCCAGGGAATCATCAAAAAAATCCATGTTTCGGAAGGGGACATGGTACCCAAGGCCCAGCTTCTGGTAGAATTTAAATAGCTCCGGCCCAGATCACTTGCTTTCGCAAGTCATCCGGAAGAGAAGGGCGTTGGGCAAATAATCCGTAAAGGGATGAACCGCTCCCGCTTAATGATGCATACAGGGCCCCGCTTTCGTAAAGCTTCTGTTTAAGGTCGTTCAGCCGGGGGTACTTTATGAAAACTGAATTCTCAAAATCATTTTTTATCAGCCCTTTCCAGTGGCTGACCGGCTTCTGAATAAGCTCTGATACTAAGTGATCCGGGACGGCGGGTTTTACACCCCGGTAGGCTTCTGCGCTGGAAATATGGATCTCCGGGAAAAGCAATACCAGGAATAATCCTGCCAGGTTGAGATGAACCGGGGTGAGGATTTCGCCTCTGCCTTCCATCATCATGGGTTCCTTGTTCAGGAAAAATGGACAATCACTTCCCAGGGTTTCAGCCAGTTCCGCGAGCCTCTCCATACTCAGTGGATCTTCGGCCAGGGCATTCAATCCCAAAAGAGTGACCGATGCATTGGATGATCCACCACCCAGTCCGGCTCCCAAAGGGATTTGTTTATGCAGGTGAATCTCTACCGGCGGAAGATTACATTCTCCGGCCAGTATTCTCCATGCTTTTATACACAGGTTGTCCTCCAGATCGGCATCGAAGCGAAGTCCTGACTGACTGAAAAGGATTTCCTGGTTTTTGCTATGTAAAGGGTTGATTTCAAGAATATCAGAAAGACCCACCGGATGCATAAGGGATTGAATATTATGAAATCCATCAGGCCTTTTTCCCAGAATTTGCAGGCCTATATTAATTTTTGCCGGAGAAAAGAATATCATGGATTACAAATATATTTCTTTTTCAACATTTGTTAATTAAAACTTTGGAGGGGCTGTGTAAAAGTATGGAATCTTAGAAAATCACGGTAGGATGCGGATGCTTACCTTTATGCTCCAAATTTGAACTTAATGGCCAAACAACAATTCAGCTCACCGAAAAAGAATCCGGGAATCGCACTTGATTATGGAAAAATCCCTCCCCAGGCACTGGACCTGGAAGAGGCTGTTTTGGGTGCAATCATGCTCGAAAAGGATGCCATCCTGTCTGTTCTGGATATCCTTGAGCCCGGAAGCTTTTACAAGGAAGCTCATCAGCAGGTCTATGAGGTGGCTCAGTCTCTCTCCATGCAGGAAAAACCCATCGACCTTCTGACGGTTACTGAGGCACTACGAAAGCTGGAGAAACTCGAAGCAGTGGGTGGAGCGGTGTATATTTCCCAGTTGACCTCCAGGGTTGGTTCGGCAGCCCACCTGGAGTATCACGCCCGGATTGTGGCTCAAAAACATATCCAGAGGGAATTGATCAGGGTTTCTTCAGATATACAGGAGAGGGCTTTTGATGAAGGAACTGATGTGGATGATCTGCTCGACTACTCTGAAAGGGAGCTTCTGAATATTGCAGAAGGGCATATCAAGAAGGAAACCATTAAAATCAATAACCTGCTGAAGACCGCCATAGAACATATAGAAGAAGCAGGGAAGAGGGAGGATAGTCTGAGTGGTGTTCCATCCGGATTTACAAAGCTTGACCGGCTGACTTCGGGTTGGCAGAAATCGGACCTGGTGATTCTTGCAGCACGACCATCCATGGGAAAAACGGCCTTTGTTCTGTCCATGGCAAGGAACATGGCTGTGGATCACAGCCGTCCGGTAGCCTTCTTCTCTCTGGAGATGTCGTCCATACAACTAGTGAATCGACTTATCATCGGAGAGACCCACCTGGCATCGGATAAAATCCGGACAGGAAGGCTGGAAAATTATGAATGGGAACAGCTTGAATACAAAGTGAAGGACCTGGAGCAGGCCCCCATATATGTGGATGATACTCCTGCGATCTCTATTTTTGAGTTCAGGGCTAAATGCCGGAGGCTGAAACAGAAATATGATATCCAGGCAGTGGTTATCGACTATCTGCAGTTGATGACAGGTTCCAAGGACTCAGGATCACGGGAGCAGGAGGTTAGTAATATTTCCCGTTCTCTAAAAAGTGTGGCTAAGGAACTTGATATACCGATTATTGCCCTGTCGCAGTTGAACAGGAGTGTGGAAATGCGTTCAGGGAACAAACGACCTCAGCTTTCAGACCTCCGTGAATCGGGGGCCATTGAACAGGATGCTGACCTGGTGATTTTCATTCACCGGCCCGAATATTATGGGATTGATGTGGATGAGGAAGGGAATTCTCTGAAAGGCATTGCCGAGATTATTGTAGCCAAACACCGTAACGGTCCCACGGGGGATATAGAGTTGAAATTCATCAGGGAGTACGCAAAATTTGTGGATCTTGACGACACCCTTGCCATGGTTGAGGAAGATGACAATGGTTTCACTGTTTCCTCAAAGATGAATCATGATGAGCAAGGATTAGCTACCAACAATGACATTGGCATGAATAATGGTTTTGATGAACCGGCACCTTTTTAGATCCAGTCCTCAGTCATCCAGTCCTCCACAACCAGCTCTTCCTCCGGAAAATCATTGCTGAAGGGAATGATCATCCAACTTTCCAGAACAGGTATTTCCTCATAGCTTGCTTTCACTTCTCTGGCAAAATAGATTTTGGTTACCAGGGGATATTCATAAACGTTGGATAAAACTGAAGGGTAGTATCTGCCGGGTATGTGATTTACCCAGTGTATGGTTTCGCCATTCTCTGCATTGTACTTAGCAGTGTAGAATAATACCTCATCTTCAGATTCTATAAACCTGGTCATATTGAGATCAGGGGTTCTGCCGGTCTGGGCTATTAATTGTCCAAATGAGAGAGTTGCAAGTGCAACTCCCAGGATGCTTAAAATTTTTTTTGCTGTTTTCATGGCGCTTGCGTTTAAGTATACCTGTGTTTCAATAAAGGGATTTCACATAACGTGCCTAAGATCATAAGAATCAGTAAATCAGATTAATGCCTATGATTTTCAAATGTTAATATTTGATAATTCTGAACGAAAGTATAACAACTGTGTTCGCTTTCGTACATAAGTGTTAAGGTGTTCTTACAACAATCCGGGTTTCTTCTGATTTTTTGTTTTGATTGATGCCCTTAACCTGATGGCTTTTGATGCCGGGGCGATCCAACGATCAGTTTCAGGATCACGGGTTCGGGAAGTCTAAGACCTTATTAGCGCTCCGATCCACCCACGACTATCACGATCTCGCCTTTAACAGTAGCTTTCCCAAAGTGTTCTGCCAGCTCCTGCAAAGTTCCCCTTACGGTCTCCTCGTGAATTTTTGATAGTTCCCTGGAGACTGATCCTATTCTGTCCGGGCCGAAATGCTCACTAAATTGAAGCAATGTCTTTACAAGTCTGTGAGGAGATTCATAAAATACGAGGGTTCGCCTTTCACCTGAAAGTTCGCCCAATCTCTTCTGGCGCCCTTTTTTTTGGGGGAGGAAACCTTCAAATACAAACCTTTCACAGGGTAAGCCGGAATTTACCAGTGCGGGCACAAATGCTGTAGCCCCTGGCAGGGATTCCACCTCAATCCCATGTTCTATACAAGCTCTGACCAGCAGGAATCCCGGATCTGATATTCCAGGTGTACCTGCATCTGTGATCAATCCAATGCTTACACCTGACTGCAATTTCTGAACCAGGGAATCCAGTGTTCGATGCTCATTAAACTTATGGTTGGATTGAATGGGTTTACTGATGTTCAGATGCTTGAGCAACATACCTGATTTCCGTGTATCTTCAGCTACCACAAGATCAACCTCTCTGAGAGTCTCAATGGCCCGCAGGGTAATATCGCCCAGGTTACCGATAGGGGTGGGTACAAGGTATAGCTTTGACATCTTAAGCCTGAATGAACCTGCGTTTAACCAAGCCAGTCAAAATTTCCACACCCTCATGATCCATGGAGCCGGTAAAACGATTGTTCAGAATCTCTATGGCAGTCTGATAATTTTCAGCACCATCCAGGCCACTTATCAGTTTAGCGAATTCATCAGAATTTCCTTCAAATAATTCCCGGATAATCAGAAACCTGTCGTTGATCCCTATGTTACGGCTTATTTGATCAATAGGTTCTCCCTTGATTTTTGTATCTAAGTCCTTTTCCCTTTTCCCTCCCAGGTTTTCATTAATGCTGGATTCGCTTGAAAACTTTTCAGCAATAGTCTCTGCCTCAGGCACAGGTTCAGGCACAGG
>JBDLIM010000040.1:0-35563 GCA_039714915.1 Bacteroidota bacterium | reverse complement strand
TTAAATCTTAGAAATTCTTTAAAAGAAAAGGGGAATAGTTCTTTTCTAACATACCTCCCTGTTAAGTGAGTCCCTAATTCCCGGCTTAACATCGAAGCATTTGAACCAGTTACAAAAACCTTACTTCCATAATCCCTGAGTCGCCTGATGTAACGTTCCCACCCTTCTATATTTTGTATCTCGTCAAAATAGTAGGTGTTCTGTGTACCAAAAAGCTCAATGAACAATTCGGTAAGAATTTGAAAATCATTAACTGTAAATCTTATTACTCGTTCATCATCAAAATTGAAGAAATAATCCGATTCGTTCTGTTTTGATCTGATTTCCTGTAACAGTGTTGATTTTCCACATCGCCTAACTCCAGACAATACGACAACTTCACTATCTTCTACAATCGGCTGATGACGCAATACATCATCTGGTTTTAAACTTAAAGCTCTCTGATCTAATAGTACTTCTTTCAATAGCTGCCTGTCCATAACAATGTAAATTTAATTGTTTCTATCTGAATTGGCAACTTTTTATGTTTACTTTCTACTCGCATTAGATAGTCGAAAATCTCTCAATCATGACTCTACTTATAAATCCTGCACTTAGTAAAACCCATAGCGAAATTCACAACCAGTATTCACAACCAATTAACAACCACTAAAATTCCTCATTACAAGCATGTTGCAGATCTCTTGAGACTTAAACCGGGAATTTCACCTCCCCTACGGACTGCTACAGCGAAGGAGAGTCAATACGGCTCTCCTTTTTTGTTTTTCCATATTGAGATGGAACCGAAGCTCTGAAGCCAATCGAACCCCGCTGTTTCATCGTTAACTGATGCAGCGGTTTTTCTTTTAGGAGATAGATAGGTTGATGGATTGTTGGTCAAAGCCTATAAATATCATTAGCTTTAATGATATCAATTTCACGAAAGTAATTTCTAAAGATGAAGCCCACATGACAACAAATAACCATTTATCAGCACTCAAAGATGTTGTCAGTTTAAACAACAACAAAATCATTAATCCTGATGCAATTAATCAATATGGCGGTATAACCGCAACATCACCTGTGCTGGTGATCCTGGCTGCTGGTAAGGGTACACGGTTTGGCAAGGACCCGAAGTGTATCCAGCCGATACACGGAACACCGCTGGCGCGCCATTCAATCGATTCATTTCGCAGATTTAGTCCCGCACCGGTCGCTGCTCTTGTGGGATATCGATACCGCGAAGTTGCAGGTGCACTTGGTGCGGATAACATCTATGTCCACTCAGATAATCCAGCTGGTGGTACAGCTTTTGCCGCCTATGAGGCCCTGGCCATTCCCGGATTGATTGAGGCCAATTCATTGTTGATCATCACCATGGGCGATCGCATAGTTCCCTCGTCCATTTATCGCAAGCTTTGGCGAACACATTATGCTATGGATAAAGAGGCCGATCTGACCTTTCTCAGCGCCGAATACGAGCCGCCCAGAAATAATGGCAAAGGACGGGTGATGCGTGATCACAACAATCGTGTTGTTGGAATCATCGAGGATCGTGATATTGCTGAGGAGCCAGACGAGATAACCAGACAGCGGTTGCAGAACCTGACAGAAGGCAATTGCCCTCTATACGTTATACGCGCAGCTACCTTGGCTCGGCATTTACAGGATCTGACGAATGACAATGCACAGGGGCAATATTATATTACTGATCTTGTTAGCCGCATTAGTCATGAAGGCGGCGACATTCGTACAGTAATCACTACGGTTGAAGATGTGGAATATGATCTGCTTTCTTCCGATGTCACACGACCTAAAGATCTTGCCCTGCTCGAAGGACTTATGGATTACGGTTATGGCTTTCTGTCACCACAGGATATTGAAATTGAAGAGGCCGCCAAAACGATTGTCTCGGAGCGCCCAAAAAGTCAAACCGCTGCCATTGTACGACAGTTAGAAGAGCTTACTTCAACGATCACGGAAGAGGGTTTGAAATTTGAGGCAGATCGTCCGGTAGCAATCGGTATTTCAGGTGGGCGGCTACGCATCGCCTTTATGCACCCTGATATGGGTCGCTTTTTCGGGCCGGCATGGCAGATACCCATTGGCGCGGCAGATGCCAGTGGCAGCGAGCAGATTGTTATGTTGATACAAGAGGCCCCTGACCGCCAGATACACCTTTACCCCATTGACCCGCAGTTTCGCGAATGTGTCAATATCCTGCCATCTGATAACGAGATCATGTATCCAAATGAAGAGATCTCAGATCTGCATTCCTACGAAATGTTCGGTATGCAGATGAGTGAGAATCTGTTACTTTCCCTTGGTTACTTTAGTGAAGACGAATTGGAAAGTCGGCAGCAGAAGGGCTTACCATTGCCGCCATCATCGCGTTGGGTTAGCAACAGCATGCGCCGGCCATTTGCTTTGATTGGAAATGCGATCGCTTCGCTTCGTACACTTCGTACCGGAAGCCTGGGTGTCAAAGTAAAGAAATATCTTGGTCCCGATAATTTCAGAGGATTGCGCCTGGTTTCATCCGGGAATATACCACAAGGCGGATTCTCCAGTTCATCGGCTGTCACTGTTGCTGCTAAAAATGCCATTAATTCACTCTACGAGCTGAGCATACCACCTGATCTTCTTGTCCATCTTGCTAGCCAGGCGGAATACGGAACAGGTGTTCGCGCAGGATCATTGGACCAGGCAACTATACAGAAAGGCCGGACAGGAAAGGGCACTCTCATTTCGTCAAATCCAAAAGATAACTATCAGATTATTGGTACTTATCCGGTGCCAACAGAGCGCTTGAGGATCATCTTCCCATATAGTGTTGAACGGGATCGCAGCGCCTGGAAATGGTCCTGGGGATTCTATGCTGCTTCAAGTAATCAGGAGCGGTTAACCGCAGGAGAGGTACGCAAAATGACCGGTAAGGCAGCCGAAATTGCTGCAATTATCGTTAGGCTGCCAATTACGACCGACTTTTTTAAACAAATTGAAGATGATCTGGTTGAAGACGGGCTGCTAAGTGTCAAAAACCGTCAGTGGATCGCTGACATACTAATGAAGATCCCCCTGCTTGCCACACAGGATGACCTGCGTGAATATATCGCTGCAAATCGTGACTGGTATATAGAACAACTCTTAGAGGAAAATCGAATTGACAGGTTGGCGGCGAAACAAAAAACGGAAGCTTTATTCGAATCGCTTCTTGCCGGCTGGCGCGATCCACTTTTGCGCAGGACCAATAGTGATGGAGATGTTGTTGAGGAGAAAGGTGCGCCGTTAAGGGCAATGCTGGCATATCTCTTTGCCGAGGTAACAAAAAACTTTTATCTTATCCATCATCCTGAATGCTGGATTGAATATGTAACTTATTCGCAGCGTGGCGACCGGAGTATTGATATTGATCCGCAGAGTCTGCCCTCGCGAAAAGAGTTGGAAAGCTCTCTTGAATGGGAAAAGAATTTTGAAGGGCCGCAGCTATTGGCGCAGTGGCTTGAGCGTTACGGTGCAAAACCATTTGATTACAATAGAGGACTTGATGACAATTCACTCTCCGGAGATAAACCTCCTGATTTCCGGCAGTTAGAAGGGTCAAACTTCTTTCGCGGTCTTGCGCTGATTGACCTGGCCGAAGCTATGTTGAAACGAGCCTTTGGCGCCGATGCTGTAGCGATACGTGTTAATGCCGCAGGGCAGGGAGACTTCTTCCAGGTACATGTGGATACTAAAAAGGCTGAAACCGATGAGGTTAAGGAGTTTATCAGAAACTCCTTCTACAAGCGTTTCGGCCTGGCAAAAGATGCGGATTTTGTTGAAGTTCATCCAGGCGGCGGGGCCTTGGGCATGCGCCTGAGCCACTTCGATTCCCTGCCACAATTAATAAATAGTCTGAAGAACCATCTATCTTAGAAAGTGAATTCTGCGCACATTTCATTATGTTAAGAACGAAATATGATTGCCGTAAACAAACTAACTCCGATAAGCTGTTTGAGTATATTCAGCCGGCTCTTGCCACTCATTATAGTGGCACTGTTGTTATTGAACCTGTCCGGGTGTGGTGACCAGGGAGATGGAGCAGAGAGCTCAGATATCATCATCGAAAACGCCGAAATGCGGCTTGTACTGGGAAGTGACGGTTCGGCCCGCAGCCTGATACATAAAGCCTCCGGGCAGGAGTGCCTGGTGCAGGATGTTCATGAGCCATTTTTTGCAATTACCCAGGAGCGGCCTTATGATAATGAGCTACAGCTGGCTTATCCGGCCAAATCAAAGACATTCGCTGCCGATTCAATCTACAGGCTTGGTGATGAGCTTATTATCAGGTTCGAGCTCACGGACTATGAGGCAACAGTAGGTTTGAATATCACCGACAACTATATCGGTTTTACATTAAACAAACTGGAATATCACATGGCTGAATTCGGGATTAAGCGTAAAACCCGGATTGATGAATTTATCCTGTTACAATTGCCGGTTAGGGAACGGGCGCATTTTGGTGAATGGCTCAATGTGGTCTGGGATGAAGAGGTGGCCGTCAATGTGCTGGCTGCAGATCCATATGCCCGGATTGACGCAACGCATCGCAATGGGTATAAGCTTTTATATGCGGGTGGTAGTGCTGATGTAAGGATTGAAGGCGTCGGAGCAGTATTGATCACTACCCAAACAGGCAATTTGCTGGACCGGGTTGACCGGGTTGAAAGGGATTTTGGTCTTCCGCTGGGTGTGGAGAGCCGCAGGAGCAAAGAATACAGGAATTCATATTATGAGTGCAGAGATGTTACACCCCGGAACATTGATGAACATATTGCATATGCCAAATTGGGAGGGTTTCGGCAGATGGTCATCTACTATCCTGATTTTGCCACCTCCATGGGACATTTCCCCTGGAAGCCAGCCTATGCAAATGGAATGGAAGACCTGAAGCAGGTTACGGGAAAAATAGAAGCAGCGGGCATGATACCCGGATTCCATATACATTACAGTAAAGCAGAGATAAACGACAGATATGTCACTCCGGTCCCGGACAATCGCCTGAATATAAGATCCTATTACACCTTGGCCAGGGACCTTGATAAGGGAGCTACAACGGTATATGTGGAGAATAATCCGGCTGGCATTACCCTGGAGGACAAGCGGAGAATTCTGAAAATCGGCACAGAGCTGATTGCGTATGAATCTTACACTACAGAACCGCCCTACCGGTTCCTGAATTGCGAGAGAGGAGCATTGAATACCCTCCAGGATGAATACCAGTCAGGGGATCTGATGGGGCTGCTGGATGTGGATACCTGGCCCATTTTTGTTCGGTTCGACCAAAATACAAGCATTCAGGAGGAGGTAGCTGAGCGACTTGCCGGGATTGTTGAGGAGGCCGGGTTCAGATTCCTCTATTATGACGGGGCTGAGGATGTTCCTCCTCCATACTGGTACAATGTTTCTAAGGCGCAACTGAACATCCATAATGCCTTGAAAGTAAAACCACTTTTCTCTGAGGGAGCCCTGAAATCTCATTTTAGCTGGCATATCATCACCCGGGGAAACGCATTCGATACTTTCGAGCCTGAGTTTATAAAAGAGGCTACCCGTAAACACCCACTGGCTGAGATGGAGCTTGTTTCCAATGACTTTACCTCCATCGATTTTGGATGGATCAAATTTACGCCTCCCGGTGATAAAACCATCGGGATCCAACCCGATATGCTTGAATTTGTAACAAGCCGGGCCGCAGGATGGAATTCAATTATTTCCCTGCTGGGGGATCTTGATCATTTTCGGAATCATCCCAGGACAACCGATAACCTTGAAGTAATCCGCAGGTGGGAAGAGGTACGAGTAACAGATTTTCTTTCCGACGAGCAGAAGGAGAGCTTGCGATCCCATGAACAGGAACACATATTAATAATCAATGAAAACGGGGATTTTGAACTGCACTCCTGTAAACAGATAGAAAATGTAGCAAACGGGAGTAAGGATATACGTGCTTTTTTGTTTGAACGGAACAATCATATATGGGTTGCCTACTGGCACACTTCCGGTGATGGAGAAATTGAATTACCTGTTGATTCCGATCAAATACATTTATTCCAGCAGCCGGGGACCGAAATACCCTTCGAGGCAAACCTGGAAAACACTATCCTTCCTGCGGGGAACCGGTGTTTCATTGAATTGGATTTGACAGAAGAGGAGGTTGTTGATATATTCAAAAAAGCAAAGGTCCAATAAATTAAATAATTACCTGTGAAATTGATTCATTGCTTTCAACTCATTAACTTGCAGTAACCAATTCTCCCACAATGTCTGGAGATCTGAACAATCTGTCCAATTTATGGCAAGAACTCAAGCGTAGAAAAGTAGTGCGTGTTATTACTGTCTATGCCGCTTCTGCATTTATGATTCTTGAGTTGGTGGATATTATCTCTGAACCATTTGGATTACCCGAATGGACCGTAAAATTTGTGGTGATATTTTTGGTCATTGGATTAATTATTTCTGTCCTTCTTTCCTGGATATATGACATACACCCGGGAAAAGGGATCATAAAGACAAAATCCACGGACAATGCAGAGGAGCAGGACCCGGTCACCTCTAACAGCTGGAAAATTATCAGCTATATCAGTTTCGCAGTGATTGTTGCTTTGATCGTACTAAATATCATTCCTCGAATATTTCAACCAGATGGTCTTACAAATCCCGATAAATCCATCGCTGTACTTCCTTTTCGCAACCTGAGCAATGATTCAAACCAGGCCTATTTTTGTGATGGTATCAGGGAAGAAATTTTAAATCATCTGAATAAAATTGAAGCCTTCTCAGTAAGATCAAGAACCTCAACGGATCAGTACAGGAATACGGCGAAAACCATAACTGCTATCGGGGAAGAATTAAATGTGAATTATATCCTGGAAGGAAGTATTGGGCTCGAATCAAATCAATTAAAAATATGGGTGCAGTTGATTAACGCCAAAACGGATGAACATATATGGTCGGATGATATAATTTATGAAAAGCACCAGGTATTTACAATTCAGAGTGAAATTGCCAAATCCATAGCCAAAAAGTTAAAGGTCATATTGTCTCCTGAAGAGATACAGAAGATTGAAAAAAAGCCCACAGCAGATCCCGATGCCTACCAGGCATACATGCGGGGCCGCTATTATATCCATCAGCCACACTACACACAGAAAAACTGGAACCTGGCAATTCAATATTTTCAGCACGCAGTGGAGATCGATTCAGGATTTGCTTTGGCATACGGAGAATTGGCTTCTGCTCATGCCTTGTTCCGATATTTGAGATGGGACCTTTCAGAGTCTCGTCTTAAGAAAGCTGATGAAGCAGCCGCAATAGCGCTGGAATTTGGATCTGAGCTGCCGGAAGTTCATCTTAAACTGGGATACTACCATTTATATGCTTACAGAGATCACAAACAAATGGAAACTCATTGGGAAATTGCTGAAAAAGGCCTTCCCAACAACATTGAATTATTGAAGGCCAAAGGGTATAACTATGAATCGCTGGGCAAATGGGAAGAGTATATAAAAATATTCCAAAAGGCCATAGAAATCAGCCCCAACGATGCTGAACTTCATTCCGATCTGGGGAATGGTTTTTGGTTTTCCCGCCGCTATAGTGAAGCTGAAGATGCAATAAACAAATCCATCACACTCAATCCCGATGCACAATGGCCCTATTTTAGCAAAGCTGCAAATATGTGGGTCTGGAAAGGCCCTAACAAATCTTCCCGCAGTGCATTGCAGCATCTCGATGTGGAATATGAGTGGTATCTCTGGGGATGGTACCTGCAGGAAATTGGTGAAGGCAACTTCAATGCCGCACTGGATCTGTTGGCCGACACCTCAGTTCTCTGGGGGGTTAACAATAAAATGTGGGCCATTCCAAAACCGCTGCTTGCAGCCTTCATATATCAGCATCTTAATGATAATGAGCTTGCCCTGAAAGAGTTTAACAAGGCCGTAGCAATTCTGGAAAAAAAGGTCATCGAGGTTCCGGATGATCCCAGATATCACAATTCCCTGGGGCTTGCATATGCCGGCATCAGCTTAAAGGAGCTGGCGATAAAAGAGGTCAAAAGAGCTGAAGAACTGTTACCCTTATCAGTAGATGCCTTATACGGTATACCTGCTGTTATGGATCTTGCAATAGCATACACCATGATTGGAGAATTCGATCTAGCTCTGGACCAAATTGAATATTTGCTTTCATTTCCAAACTTTCTGTCTACTGTTTGGTTTGAATGGGATATTCGTTTTTCCCCTTTAAAAACGCATCCCCGATTTGAAGAGTTGATAGTTCTGTCCCAATGACGGAGCGTACTTGGTGCGGTTCAGTAAAATTCATATATTGCATAGTTATCATTGATCCCTATGAAATAAATTGAATATTTACTGATGAAAAACCTGGACAGAAGAAGTTTTATCCGTTCCACGCTGGCAGTCGGCTCAGGAGTCCTGTTTAATCCGGTAGATGTGTTGAGTCGCACTCCAAACCGCCAGGGTTCCATGATGGGTGTCCACCCTTTTATTCATGAACACCCTGATGCGGTCTTCATCATGCGAACTAATGTGGATGTTAAGACCAACTCGGATGCCATGAAACAGGCCGGGCTCGTATTTGGAAGATCTGTTTTCGGTCTGACCGATGATTCTGATATCGGGGTTCCTCTGACCCACCAGTATGTGATCAAACCGAACCTTACCTGCAGGATGCGCAACCATGACAAGTACACAGTGGAAAGGTCCATGGGGATTGTAAGCGATGCGCACTTCACGGAAGGAGTGATACAGAGCCTGAAAGAGCTGGAAATCGGCGGATCACAGATCCATCTCAGGGAGGTGAACTGTCCGGACGATCTGGCAGACGGGGGATATGTGGATATGGCAGACCGGACGGGAGTTGACCTGCAGTGTGTTGAGACGCCTTACAATGAGTTGGACCCGGCACAAATCCAGTGGGTGGATATGGATGATGGGATCTTTTTTAAAAAACTTCCGTACATATGGCCGGTGAATGCCCCCGAAAGCTGGTTGTTGAACATCGCCAAACTGAAAGCACACGGGATGGGAATGACCCTCTGTGCCAAGAACCTGCAGGGAACGATTGTAAAAAATTACCAGCAACACTGCGCCCTGTGGGGGAACGAGATGAATGTAAGTGCTGAGGATGTTCAGCCCGATGCGTTCAACTCCATCTTAGCTAACTACAACCTCCATGTGGAGCAGGGTATTCCCCGCTGGGAGAAGACCGGGAACATGGGCGGGCTATGGATGGAAACATGGGCCTCCAGGTGCCTGGACAATAACTCAGCTATAACGGCAGGGCTGCATGTGATCGAAGGCATCTATGGGAGGGACGGTAACTTTATGGACGGGCCCGGTGAAAATGGGCTTGCCACCGACTACATGACCAACTACATTATCTTCGGGCTGAATCAGTTTTATGTGGATATCATCGGACACTGGATCGGGGGACATGAACCGGGTAATTTCGGTCTCTTCCACATGGCCAGGGAACACGGTCGGATTGCAACAATGAATCCGGCCAACATTCCTGTCTATAACTGGGATCCGGACCTGGGAGCTACCTTAACCGGTCTGGATAAACTGGAACGGTATGCCCTGAAGACTTACTACCTGCAAACAGCATTCAACGGAGTTCCTGAGGATTACTGGCACATGGTGAATGAACCGGTGAATTACGCTGCGTTTTCCGATCCCGCAACAGTCATCAATCCCCGTCTTCCAAAGTTAGGTGTCAACTATCCTAACCCGGTCAGGGAAATCACTCATATTCCCTTCCAGATAACAAACCCGGGCCATGTACACATTGAAGTGATCAATGAAGTGGGAGCGGTTGTGGACGTGTTGGTCAGCAGGATGATGCCTGCCGGAAGCCACATGATCACCTGGGACAGTTCACGGAGGCCGGCGGGACTCTACCTCTATTTAATGCGGAACGAAGGGACGGAATATTCCGGGAAGATGTTGGTCATCCACTAAACTGAACAGCAACACACTCCTGCTTTCAGCCCTCATTCACCCCCCGAATAAAATGTTCAGTGCAGTCCTTGATATCCAGATGATAGCCTCCCTCCAGTACAGCAAAAATATGATCAAAGGATTGGCTGAGCCTCTTTCCACACTGGTAATAGCCTTCCAGGGTATATTGCAGATCCAGCAGGCGGTCTTCCCGGTAGCCATCAAATCCGGCTGAAACACCTACCACATCGGGTTTAAATTCTTCAGCCCTTGCGATGGCAGTATCGACCGCTTCCAGCAATTCGATGTCGCCCGAACCAGCTGGCAGAGGATAGTTCATGGTATATCCCTTTCCCGGACCCTCCCCTTTCTCATCGCTACTTCCGGTCCCCGGATAGGTATATTGCTGATGGATGGAACAAAACAGAACCTGATTGGAACGGTAGAAAATCTGCTGGGTGCCATCCCCATGATGACCGTCAATATCCAGTATGAATACTTTCTTCCCCTCATTAACAAGCTTCTTAGTTGCAATGGCAATGTTATTAAAAAGGCAAAAGCCATCAGCCCTTTGGGTTTTGGCATGATGACCAGGAGGGCGGATCACTGCAAAATCGCCTTGCTCGGAAGCCATGACCGATAGTCCCACAGCTGAGCGTGCGGCTGCATAACTTAGGGAAGACAGCTGAACTTCTGCCAGCACCTCATTATTAAAACAGGCATCACGTACCGAATCCAGATAAGCCTCAGAATGCACCAGAGTAATATAAGCTTCGCCATCGCGGTCTGTTTCCTCCGTTTTATATAGAAAGGCTTCAATCCTGTAGGCACCTTCTGCAAAACTGCCTGGATTGTGCGACAGAAATTTATTGTTGAATAATATTTTCATACCAAGAAAGTTCTCTTCCAAAGTTCCTTAGAATATGGGAAACTTTCAAGTCGCTGTATCAAAAATCATTGTAGCATCCTGTAAAGGAAAACGCTAAATTGCATTAATTGATGGACGAGCTGGTTAAGAACAGGCAGTATTACAAATTCTGCGCGTATGGTTTCCTGAAGAACCTGAGGTTTTTTGATGCCTTCTTCATACTATTCCTGGTCGAAAAAGGACTCACCTACACGCAGATCGGGATACTGTATGCAGTCAGGGAGGTGATTACCAATCTGTTGGAATTGCCCTCGGGAATTCTGGCTGATACTTTTGGCCGCAAGAAAACCCTGGTCGGATCCTTTCTGGCTTATATCAGCTCATTTATCGTTTTCTACCTCTTCCAGGATTTCTGGCTCTTTCTGATTGCATTTATGCTGTTTGGTATTGGAGAAGCCTTCAGGTCAGGAACCCACAAGGGCATGATCATGGATTACCTGAAACTGAATGACTGGGAAAAGCAATCCGCCAACTATTACGGGCATACCCGATCCTGGTCCCAAATGGGGTCAGCACTGTCTGCACTAGCGGCAGGTCTGATTGTTTTCTATGGCGGCTCCTATCAGATCATCTTCCTTTACTCCATTGTACCCTATGTACTAAATCTTATTCTTATCCTGAGTTACCCGACAGAGTTGAATTACTCTTTTAAGCCTTCTGATCAGAAGAAACGGCCCACCATAGGATCTACAGCCCGTATGCTTACAGTCATGCTGAAACAGCCGCATGTTCTGAGAATAATCCACAGTTCGGCAGTACATACAGCCTACCTCAGGGCAGTAAAGGACTACATCCAGATTGTGATGGTGAACCTCTCCCTGGTCATTCCCCTGATGATCCATCTGGAAACTAAGAAAAAAAGCGGGATCGTTATTGGTGTGATCTATTTCTTCATTTTCCTGGCCACCTCCCTGGCTTCAAGATCATCATCAAAACTTGCTGAAAAGAGCCGTCGAAACATCTCCTACCTCACTTTACTTGCAGGTTTCGTTGCCGGAATAATCAGTGGCATTACTTTCATGTACGATATCTGGCTTATCTCCCTGCTTGCTTTTGCCCTTATCTATGTGGCGGAGAATATAAGAAAACCTGTATTAACAGGAGCTGTGGCCGATAAAGTGCCCAAAGAGATTCTTACCTCGGTGATCTCTGCCCAATCCCTGTTAAGGACCATCCAAACCACCCTTTTCGCCATTGTGTTTGGAATAATGGCTGATTATTACGGGATAGGCATCTCACTTATGACAGTCTCAGGCCTGTTCCTGCTTTCTACGGTTCTGATACAGCGTTCCTTTGCAAAGTAATTGATCAACAAACGCTGATTTTTTTGCGGCAAGGACATCAATCCTTAAAAAATCTTTGCCATGAAAAACATTTATTTGATTGCAGTTTGCCTGCTTACCGTAAGCCTGATCTCATGCCAGAAGGAAGAACCCCAGGTCATTAAAGAAACCGGCAGTTTACACATCGATGTGAATCTCTTTCTCCGTGTGAATGAGGTAAACAATATCTTAAAATCCACTGCACAGACCGAGAATTTTAAAGTCACCATTTACAAAGTGGATGGCACACCTGCCATGGTCTTCGAAAATGCTGCGGATATGCCCGCTGTCATTGAACTTGAAACAGGGAACTATTATGTGGAAGCCCATTCAGATAACAACCTGCCGGCGGCCTTTGAAAATCCTTATTACTATGGGGGATCCGAGGTATTTGCCATCAGCAGCAACACGCAACAATCAGTACTGGTGAGTTGTGAGCTGGCCAATACTATTGTTAGTGTTGTTTACTCTGCGAACCTTATGAATAATTTTAGCAGCTACGCAACTACCGTATCATCCCAGGAGGGATCATTGGTTTTCTCGGAAACCGAACTCAGGATGGGCTATTTTAAAACTTCTCCGCTTGATATCCTGGTGGAGCTCAGCTACCTGAAACCTGATGGAACTCCAATGAGCAAAACTTTATCCGGCAGCATCCCCGATCCATTGGCCAACAGGCACTATCAGGTGCTGGTTGATGCCTCCATCGATGAAGGCATGGCCTCTTTTCAAATCGTTCTGGATGAAACAGAAGTACTGGTAGAGGTAGTAGAAATTACGGACGGGGAGATCATTGTGCCGGAAGGGCCCATCGGATACGGGGATTTATTAATAAGCGAACTCATGTATAATCCAGCGGCTCTTTCAGATACCGAAGGGGAGTGGTTTGAGATCTACAACTCTTCCTCACAGGTAATAAACCTTCAGAACCTGGTTATTGAAAGAGATGATATAAACCGGCACGTGATCACTGAATCCATTGAACTGGCACCGGGAGCATATTATGTACTGGCCCGTACCCTGCAGGCCACTGATGCCTCCAATACCTATGTATATGGTTCTGCCATTACTTTGTCCAACACCGGGGCCCTGCTGTCCCTTTATAATGAAGATACTGATTCCGGTCCTGGTGCATTGATCTTTTCTCTTAACTACGGGGAGGCGGGTTTTCCTGATGGTACAGGTGCATCTATTAGCCTGAGTCCGGAAATGCTGAATGCTACAGATGCCATTCTTGGATCATCGTGGTGTGTGTCCTCATCACTTTATAATACAGGGGACTCCGGTACCCCGGGAACAGTCAATGATCTTTGCAATCAGAGCGAATCATTGATTTCTATGTAAGGCTACCAGAGGAACTTAGCCTGCCCTGCCGGATTACAAGATACTCCCTTGTAATCCGGTACCAGTTCACATTTCAATATGAGCGAACTGAAAGTGCTCTGATTCTTTCCATCCGCAAGTTTCTCCTTGAATTATAATTGAAGAAGCTATAACTTAGCTAATTGATTTACAGCTTTCATATTCTCTCAATGGGCCGCTGAGCTTGTTTCATTGCTATTTGATATACTGTAAAACTCCTTCATGAAATCTTTACAAATTGCCAGAAGTCTGATGATACTATCAGTGCTTTTGCCCGGTTTTCCTGTGCTCGCACAGAATAAACATTCGGAACAAAAATTTCCTTCCCTGGAATATGAGAGGACCGAGGTCAGAACCCTTCATTCAGATATAGTCGGACAGGATTTCGAACTTTGGATCTCACTTCCAAGATCGTACTCTGATAATAAGATCCGTGATTACCCGATAATTTATCTTATGGATCCCTACCGCGGATTCGCAATGGTGAAAGGTTTGACAGACCTGCTTTCCGCTCCCAATCAATTTATTCAGGAAGTAATTATTGTTGGAATTGGATACGGAGGCAAGGGGCCTGAAGCCATGCTGAAATGGGCCCTGGGCCGAACCAGAGATCTCACCCCTGTACAAAGTGAGGATACGGAAGAGAGTTACCGCAGTCGGCTTGAGGCTCTGGGTTTTCATGATACTCATATTGAAACGGGTGGAGCACCTTTGTTCATGGATTTCATTAGAAATGAATTAATCACATTTGTTGAATCCGATTATCGCATCAACGACAATGATCGAATATTCTGCGGTTTCTCATTTGGTGGATTGTTCGGCCTGTATGTGCTTTTTCATGCTCCGGAACTGTTTAACAAATACTTCATCGGAAGTCCAAGCATCCATTATAAGGATGAAATCACATTTACCTATGAAAGCAATTATGCCGGTCAACATACCGATCTTAAAGCCCGGGTTTTCATGAGTGCGGGCTCACTGGAGGAAAGCACATCCCAACATATGAAAAAAATGGAGGAACTTCTTCTGTCTCGTAACTATGAGAACCTCGAGCTAAAAACAGCAGTTATTGACCATGAGGGTCATGCTTCCTCTTTCGCAGCTGCTTTTAACAGGGCTTTAATTGAATTATTGGGAACTGAGTAGTTAACTTACTATTTATAATCAAGATATGCCACTTCAGATTATTCCATTTCAGTACAGCATTAATACGGCCTACATTATCAAAGACAAAGGCGCTGTTCTCTTTGATGCCTCTTACAAGGGGGCAGCAAAATCCTTCTCCAAACTGCTTTCCAAATCAGGAATCGAACCGGATGAAATAAAACTGATCATTATTTCTCACGGGGATTTCGATCATGCCGGGGGAGCGAAGGAACTGCAGGAGCTTACAGGGGCAAAAATTGTTATGCATGAAAAGGACCGGGAAAACCTTGAAAATTCTGTTTTTCACTGGCCGGAAGGTGTAACTCCCTGGGGCAAGTTTTCAAGGGCCTTATTAAAACCGATGCTGAAGAAAAAAGTGGCTTTTCCTCCTGCTAAGGTTAATATCTCCGTTGGCGACCAGGGGCTTTCCCTGAAAGAATACGGAATCCCCGGTAAAATTGTGTACACTCCCGGCCACACCTACGGATCCATCAGTATTATTCTGGAAAGTGGTGAAGCCTTCATAGGATGTATGGCCCACAACCGATTTCCTTTTGTTTTCAGGCCCGGATTGCCTATCTATGCAAAGGATATTGAATTAATAAAAAAAAGTTGGAAGGTCGTCATAGACGAAGGTGCTCAAACCATTTATCCCGGTCATGGCAAGCCATTTCCACTGGAGAAGATCCTCCAATACCTGAACTAATGAGGAATTAAATATCTTTGCCTCATCAGAAGATAAGTTCGACCATGAGCCAGACCAGATTAGAATTGCTGAATGACCTTTTTCACAGGTGGTGCGGAGAAGAAATTGTCTCAATCAATAAACTGCCTGCCTCAGGATCCCCAAGGGAGTATTACCGCATTTCAGGTTCAGGCACCACGGTGATCGGTGCCATTAACCTGGACCGTGAAGAAAATGAAGCCTTTATATCATTCAGCAGGCACTTTCGTTCCATAGGGCTGACCGTACCCGAAATTTACCTGGTAGATCTGGATAATCATGCTTACCTCCAGGAAGACCTGGGGGAGGTAACCCTTTTTGACTACTTGTTCAAGGTTCGAAAAAACGGGGACTTTCCTCCCGAACTAAAAGGAGTATATAAGTTAGTGCTCACCGAGTTGCAGAAATTCCAGATCACGGGTTCCCGGGGCCTGGATTATTCTGTATGTTATCCCCGGTCCAGTTTCGACAGGCAGAGCATGCAATGGGACCTGAGTTACTTCAAATACTATTTTCTGAAACTGGCCGGCATTCCCTTTAACGAACAGAGCCTGGAAAATGATTACAACACCCTGATTGAATACTTACTGGTCCAGGATACGGATTATTTCCTGTACCGCGACTTCCAGTCCAAAAACGTGATGCTTCGGGAAGGAAAGCCTTGCTTTATTGATTACCAGGGGGGCAGAAAGGGGGCTCTCCAGTACGATGTAGCTTCCCTTCTTTATGACTCCAAAGCCGACATTCCCCCCGATGTGAGAAAAGAACTGCTGGAACACTACATCCAGGGCCTGGGTTCCTATCCGTCGGTTAGCCAGGAGAGCTTTCGTGATTCCTATTATCCTTATGTGCTGATCCGGATTATGCAGGCCATGGGGGCCTATGGATTCAGGGGATTTTATGAGAAGAAAAGCCATTTCCTTCAGAGCATTCCCTACGCCCTGAACGACCTGAAATGGATCCTGGAGAATGTTACTCTTCCCATCGAGATCCCCACCCTGCTTAAAGTTTTTAAGAACCTGATCATAGCACCCAAATTACAAAGGTTCAAGGACAAGGGGGACAGAATATCCACCCTCACCGTCCATATCAACAGCTTCAGCTATAAGCACGGCATACCCGATGATTCTCATGGGCACGGCGGAGGCTATGTGTTCGATTGCAGGGTGATCACCAATCCCGGTAAACAGGAAGAGTTTAAATGCCTTACCGGCAAGGAGAAAGCAGTGGTTGAATACCTGGACCAGCAGGGCGATGTAAGTGAGTTCCTGAGCTCAGCCTTTTCCCTGGTGGATATGTCCGTGGACAAGTACGAAGAGCGTTCTTATTCCCACCTGATGGTCAGTTTTGGCTGTACCGGCGGACAGCACCGTTCGGTGTATTGTGCCGAACGCCTGGCTGAACACCTCCGGGAAAGCCAGAACGTGCAGGTCACACTCTGGCACCGGGAGCTGGATTAGTTCTTAATTGTCGAAGGCCTGTCCTCAATCCTTTACCTGGAAATGATATACTCCGCTCTCCACTTCATAAACCGCATATCCTTCTGTCTTGCCCCTGAATTTGACTCCCGTACCGGAAGCCTCTTCGGCCCGTATTTTTCCTTCATATACCCTGGAAGGATCTGAGGTGGGAACATACACGGTAGCATGACAGCTGACCGGGACAGTCACCTCCATGGAAAACGAGTCCTCCGTATTCTTCCAGCTTATCCCTCCTTCCCCATAGGGAGTATTGTTCATATAGGTAACAGATTCCATTTCATCCACAGGCTGGGGCCTGAAGACTATATGACGGTACCCCGGTTCTTCAGGATCGGCCTGCATGCCTGCCAGGTTCCTGTAAAACCAAACCAGTCCACCTCCGAACATGGGGTGATTGAAGGACCCGCTTTCATCCCATGCTTCCCGTGTGGTGGTGGAACCCAGTTCGATCCACCTGCCAAAGCTTGGTTCCGTTCTTTTATTCAGAGCCTTATAGGCACTTAGGTTCAGCCCGTTCTCGGCCAGGACCTCGAAAAAGAACCTGGTTCCAATGATCCCTGTATCCAGGTGTCCCTTAGTCTTTATGAGTCCGGCCCTGAGTGCCGCCACCACCCTTTCATACTGATGTACGGGAACTCCCATCTTCAGAGCCAGGATGTTTCCTCCCGCATCCCCGTAGCTGCCCTTCTCCTCATCATAAAACCTTTTATGAAAGGCCTTCTTTGTTTGCTCAGCCAGTGAACGGTAGCGCTCAGCATCCGGCTCATGACCAAGGATTTTTGCACTGTTTGCTGTAATATGGGCACCGTACCAGAGGTAAAAGGTATGAACCATCTCATCCGGGATAAAATCACCCGGGGGAACCCATTCTCCCAGGTTAAACCACTTCAGCCAGTTTCCATTCCTGTCGGTCCGTTTCGAATGCATGATCCCTTCGTCGTCTACCCAGGTCTGCATGTATTTCAGATAGCCCTTCATCCCTTCATAATTGTCAGCTAACATATCCTGAGATCCATAATGCATATAATACTCCCAGGGAATTACAAAGATAGCCGCCCCCCAGGCCGGACCGCCTCCGCATCCGGGTTGCCAGGGAGCTCCGTTTGGCACATAGCCGGTGGATTTAACCTGAGCCCCCAGCATGTCCTGAACCCACTTATGATAGAAGTTCTTTGCATCGAAATTATGCAGCACCGTTATGCAGGTAATCTGGCCATCGCCCGTGTAAGGGGAGCGTTCCCGGTGGGGACAGTCACTGGCAACTCCCCCGTGCATATTATCAGTCTGACTCCTTCTCCAGATTTTGTTTATCTCATTAAATAACTCATTGGAAGTCTCAAATTTTGCCGAGGCTTCGATATGCGTATTCACAGCCTCTGCGGTCAACATATCGGCCCTGAGCTCACCGGGCCAGTTGCTAATCTCTACACCGCTAAACACAAACCAGTTAAAACGGGGTGCATAATTCTCAGTTCCACCTCCCCTGAATATATAGGTGTTCTCTCCTGAGTAGAGGTTGGCATTGGGACTGATCCTGACCTGCTGCCCTTCGGGGCCCTCCACATCGTTTAAGCGGATCCAACCTGAGATCTCCACTCCAAAGTCCACCTTAAAATGACCCTCACCCAGTTTTTCAATGGAAACCGGGGCAATACGCTCCGTCACCCTGTCGGGGTGGGCCGTATGTGCAACTAATTTTCCATAGGGATGCTGCCTGAGGGAGACATTTTCCCATTCCGAATCATCAAAGGCGGGAGCAGACCAAGCGGGCTGTTCCAGACGGGCGTCATAATGTTCCCCGTAATAAACCATATTCATCAGGATCGGGCTCCTGGAAGCCTTCCAGCTCGCATCGCTTACAATTACTTCCTCGCTGCCATCTGTATAGCTTATATGCAACTGGCAAAGAAAACGCGGAGAACCGTAACCGGCAGCCCAGTGTTTTGCCGGATGATAAAAACCATTTCCCAAAATCCCTCCAATCACGTTTTCCCCCTGCATTAACTGATCCTTTACATCATAGGCCAGGTACATGACCTTGTATTCACGGAAATCGTCAGGCAGGTAAATCAGTGCATCCATCAGTTGGGGCCTTTTCCCGTAATTGGTCTGATTGGGCACCAATACATCCTCACCCACCTTCCTGCCGTTCATGTATAATTCAAAATATCCCAGGCCGGTCACAAAGGCCACCGCTTTAGATACTTCCTTTTTCACATGAAAATCCTTTCTGAGCAGGGGTGCCGGAGGACCAAAATCCCCGGGCCTTCCATCCGCACCTCCATCCGGTTTGGGAAGTACCTCATCTCCCTGCCAGGGAGAACCAATCCAACTTGCCTTCCAATCATCTGCATGCAGCAAACCCATTCTCCAGAATGCAGGTTCACTCCATTCAGAAACCCTGTCGCTGCGGTTCCATGTTCTCACCTGCCACCAACACTCCTGCCTGGAGTTCAGAGCCTTCCCTTTATACACCACGCGGATGGACTGATCGGATAGCTGTTTCCCGCTGTCCCACAAATCAGGATCCCCCAGCTTCTCTGCCGCTGAAGCCACCCTTAGCTGCCAGGCTGTCTGGCCTTCTCCCCTGGCCTTTTCAGGGGCCATGTTGATCCAGGATAACCTGGGCTGATCCACATCCACCACCCCTGGATTTTCAAGGTATTCACATCTTAACTGTACGGGCTTCAGAGTATTATCTGAGCTGCATCCAAGCAAAAGGAGCACTCCGGCAATCCAAAACAGATTTTTCATGGAAACTATTTTTTTATTTTTTCACTGAACACTACCTAGCTCCACTGCCTGTCCCACGACTTTAGTTCGTTCCACTCATCGGTGGGAGCAAATAATTCCTCATCCCTGTGTAAATGCTCTTTCACGGCTTCTTCATTGAGCTCCAGGCCAACACCAGGCTTTTCCGGTACCTGCACATATCCGTCTTTCACCAGAGGTTTTTCCAGTCCGTCAACCAGATCCTCCCACCAGTTTTTATCGACCGAATGATGCTCCAGGGCCACAAAATTCTCCGTGGCGGCGGCGGCATGTACGCAACCCATAAATGAAATGGGGGAAGAAGCATGATGCAGGGCCATGGCAATGCCATGTTCCTCAGCAAAGTCACCGATTCGTTTGGTCTCAAGGTAGCCCCCAGCCGATACGGGATCGGGATGCACCATATCCACCGCCCTTGTTACGATCAGATCCCTGAATCCATCCCTCAGGTAAATGTCTTCTCCGGTCAGGGTCGGAACATCAACGGCCTGTGAGATCTCCTTCCACTGGTCGGTGTACTGCCAGGGAATCAGATCTTCAAGCCAGGCAATGTTGTAAGGCTCAAAGGCCTTCCCCAGGCGGATCATGCTGTTCACACCCATATGCCCCACATGATCGATGGCTACCGGAACCTCCCAACCTACCTGCTCGCGCATGGCTGCCAGGTATTTGACCATTTCATCGATCCCCTTCTCTGTGATCTGTACCCTTGTAAAAGGATGCCTGGTTAAACCGTAGCTACCTTTCTTCTGATCCCATCCGCGCATATCTCCCCAGGCTTCTGTATTGGTCACTGTTCCCGGAATATCCTTTATAAGCCCGATGCCAATATCCATCTTCATGATGGTAAATCCCTTGTCAATCCGCCCCTTCATTCTAATGGCAAATTCGTCAGGATTGTTCACTGTGGGGGTATCCACATAGATCCTTACCCGGTCGCGGTACTTCCCTCCAAGAAGCTGGTATATGGGAACTCCGTATATTTTCCCGGTCAGGTCCCAGAGAGCCATTTCCACTCCCGACACACCCCCTCCCTGGCGACCGTGGTCTCCAAATTGCTTGATAATCTTGAAAATCCGCTCCACATTACAGGGGTTTTCTCCAAGGATCCGGCTCTTCAACATGAGCGCATATCTCTTATCTGCACCATCCCTCACATCTCCCAGTCCGTGCACCCCCTGGTTGGTGTAAATCTTCACTATGGGCACATTCCCCACCTGAGCGATTCTCATATCGCTTATTTTAAGCTCAGACGGACCCGAATGACGATGTACATCCTGGGTAAGATAATCGATCTGTTCCTCCAGGGGAGAATTCATAGCTATGCCCAGGCCCAGGCCTCCCAGGCCTGCTTTTTTCAGAAATGATCTTCTGTCGTCCCTATTTTTCATAGTGCAGATTTAGTAGTTTAAGCATACAAATTATTAAAATACTTCATATCTTCCCTCTTTCATCGCATGAAGCACACGAATCTTTATAAAATTTTGCTTGGACTGGCCGGACTGGTCCTGATTCTTTTCCTGATCGCCTATTTCACAGATAAAAACTCCTTCCTGGGACCCCTGCTTATCTCATTTTTCGTATTCCTGGCATTTGGAGTAAGGGGAAATCCCATTTCCAAAGGATTTTCTTATACGATCATGATCTTTGCTGCTGTAAGTATTTCCATGTTCTATCCGGGGCTCTTCCTCAAGTGGGGAGATTTTGAATTAAGTAAAACCATTGTCCCCCTGCTCCAGATCATAATGTTTGGAATGGGATCCCAAATGAGTTTCAGGGACTTTGCGGGGGTGGTGAAAATGCCCAAGGGTGTCCTCCTGGGCCTGGCCTGCCAGTTCACCATCATGCCGGTTGTGGGATTTACAATTGCTACCACCTTCGGCTTCCCACCGGAAATTGCAGCAGGAATCATCCTGGTGGGATCCTCACCCAGCGGACTGGCCTCCAATGTGATGTCCTTTATTGCCAAAGCCAACCTGGCCCTTTCGGTCACACTAACAGCGGTTGCCACCATGCTTGCTCCATTGATTACGCCTTCCTTAATGAAACTTCTGGCCGGACAGTTTGTTCCCATCGACTTCTGGAGCATGATGCTGGGGATCATAAATATTGTGATCCTTCCTATCGTTGCAGGCCTGATGTTTAATGCGGTGGCTTACGGAAAAGAGAAGCTCAGAAGTGTGGCGATCCAGGCTGTGGTATATCTGCTGATCATTGCCGGGAAGAACCTGATCCTGTTCCAGACCGAGGAGATCTCCGCCGGTGCCGCTTTCATGCAATTCGGAAAAGACCTGCTGTGGTTCCTGGTCCTTCCCTTAGCAGCATCCATGCTATTTAATAAGCTGGCAAAAGGAAATAAATCAGCCCTCGATAAGGTACTGGCTTTTGTATCCATGGCAGGGATCGGGGTGATCATCGTAGTAATAACCGCTGCAGGAAGAGACAGTCTGCTGGAAATAGGTTTTCTCCTGATCCTGGCCTGCCTCCTGCATAACACCACCGGATACTTCCTGGGATACTGGATCTGTAAACTGGCCCGGATGGATGAGAAATCCTGCCGGACCATTGCCCTGGAAGTGGGGATGCAGAACGGGGGACTGGCCTCGGGGATTGCACTTCAAATGGGAAGGGTGGCCACCATTGGTCTGGCACCTGCAGTCTTCGGACCCATGATGAACATAACCGGAAGTTCGCTGGCCACCTGGTGGCGTAGAAAAGTGACAGGTGACGAAAAAAATTAACTATATAAACCATTAACCAAACAACATTTCAACATGAAAAAGATTTTCATATTAAGCACAGTTCTGATATTAGGTTTGAGCGTGGTTGCTGAGGCCCAATTCTTTAACACTGCCGAAGAGTTGATTTACCTGACTCAGGAATGGGAGGGGGAGCGATTCGATGATGGCCGGCCCATGGTAGCGGCTGAGATCCTGGAAAGAATGAAGAAGGTTTCCATCGAGGAAGCCTGGGGAGTGCTTAGATCAAAGGGATATATCAATCAGTTCGAGGGGAACTGGGAAATCCTTCATGAGGATGTTCCCGTTGTGGGTAGGGTACTTAGCGCACAATACATGCCCAAAAGACCGGAGATTATGGATCGCTTTACGAAAAAAGGACATGAGATGGGCCGCGTGGGTGCCATGAATTCGTGGCCCATTGATGCATTGCAAAAGGGCGATGTATATGTGGCTGACGGCTTTGGGAAGGTGGTGAACGGAACCCTGATCGGCGACAACCTTGGCAATGCCATCTATGCAAATTCAGGCAATGGAGTGGTTTTTGATGCAGGTTCGCGTGATATGGAGGGTCTTGCTAAAATTGAAGGATTTAATGCTTTTGTAAGGGGATTCGATCCTTCCTACCTCACGGAGAGCATGCTGATGGGTATCAATGTACCCATCCGGATTGGCCGGGTTACCGTATTCCCGGGCGATGTGGTGCTTGCTAAAACCACAGGAGTTCTTTTCATCCCTGCACACCTTGCTGAAGAAGTGGTTGATCAGGCTGAATTCATTATGGTCAGGGATATGTTCGGTCACGAAATGCTGAAAAAAGGAGTGTATACTCCCGGCGAGATAGATGGACGCTGGTCTGATGAAATCAAAGCAGCTTTCCTGAAATGGGTGGAGAGCAGTGAGAATGAGTTGCCCATGACCAGGGAGGATCTGGATGAGTATCTGAAAGACAGGACCTGGTAATTCTGACACAACAATTAGAATAACTTCCCGTTTATTACGAATGAAAAAGCTGGTTTTTCTTCTTTTTATCGCAGGCATGTCCTTCCAGGCATTTGCCCAGGACAGTGGATTCGGACTTGGAATCATTATTGGTGAACCAACAGGTTTAAGCGCCAAGGTATGGACTACCGAACAAGCCGCACTGGATGCAGCTATGGCCTGGTCCTTTGTGGGGAACGGTTTCCTCCGCTTTCATTCCGACCTGCTACTGCACAGGTATCTAATTGATGTGGATCAGGGCAAGCTCCCCGTCTATTTCGGACTGGGTGCCAAACTGGTTTTTGCTTCTGACCTGGAGCTTGGCATCCGGATTCCTTTAGGAATCGCTTACCAGTTTGAGTCGGCTCCCTTTGAAGCCTTCCTGGAAGTGGTTCCTGTATTTAACCTGATTCCTCAAACCGCGGTTGATATGGATGGGGGCATTGGAATCAGATACTACTTCTAGAGTGGTTTAAACTTTCGTATCTTTAAGAACTTTTCACCAAATCCAATCTGTTTTACATGAAAAGATATAGCATATTGCTCGTACTGGCGGCCGGAATCATACTTTCGTCCTGTTCCAAGAAGTCGCCCGAATTTGTTAACAGCATTCCGGATGATGTTATTGCAGTAGCCTCATTGCATCCTGTGCATCTACATACCAAGAGTAAGATTAATACTTTTGAAAAGATCAAGGAGAAAGTGAAGGGGGAAATATGGAGCCAGATCCTGGAAGACCCCCTGAGTACCGGACTGATGCTGGATGAATATACCTACGTTTTCGTAAAGATGGAGGAGGGTGCACCTGTGATTGGCGTGGTTAGCGGCATGACTGATGTGGAGAAGTTTAAGTCCACCCTGAACAAGATCGATGAAAGTATCAGCGATGGATTTACCGAAATGGAGGGATATACCTATGTTATGCCCGATGATGAGGGTGTGATCGCCTGGAATGAGGAGCAGATGATTGCACTGGGCTCACCTGACAATGATGAATTTGAGGAGTCTTTCTGGACTGCAAGCCTCGACAGAATGTTTAATCCGGTAAAAGAAGAGTCCATCACCAGCATGGTTGACTTCAAGGATTTCCAGGGTAAAATGAAGGACCTGAACTTCTGGCTCAGCTCAGACAAGCTGATGGATCTGGTGAAAAAAATAGTGGATAAAGAGATTCCTGAGTTTCCCATCGCACTTTACAATAACTACGCCCAGGTCTTTTTTGATTTCGCCAACGGCCAGTTAAATATCACGGGAGAGACTCATTTCAGCGAAGAGGTCAGGAAGAATATTGAGGAGTTCCTGGTGATGAATCCTGAACTGAACGAGGAGATACTTAAAATGGCGCCTGGTGGAAACCTGCTGCTGGCAATGGCCGGATCCATGGACCTTGAAAAAGTCCAGAAGCTCATTGCACAAATTGCACCTCCGGAGCTGGACGAGGCTGGAGAAAAAATAGAAGAAGCCACCGGCATTCCCCCTGAAGAATTTATCGAGGCATTTACAGGAGATTTCACCCTTGCTGTCAACGGACTGAACAGCGAGAACATGATTCCGGTGGAACTCTTTCTCGGCTTTGGTGTGAAGAGTGAAATCATCCAGGAAAAATTGCTGGAAACTGTGGGAGAGATGGTTCCCATTGAAGAAGAGGGAGATTTCTTTATTATTAATTTACAGGGAACCGAAATATACAGTGGAATTATCAATAACAATTGGGTGTTAACCAATGCAAAAGATTATAAAAACGCAGTTAAAGGAGGTACACTTGGAAAATCACTGCTTGACACAAGGTTTAATGATTATGCCGGTGGTTCAGTGGGCATGTACATGAATCTCGATCTACAGAGTTACCCGGATATGATTCAGGGAATGCTGGCACAGAATCCCGACCAGTTGAAATGGATTGAGCACCTGACAGGTTCTTTTGACTACCTGGGTCTTTCAGCCAGCAATTATAAGAATGATTTTGTACTGAAGACCAACAAAGCAGCGGAGAACAGCCTGTACACCCTATTGAAATTAACTGACGTCCCTGAATAAGAAGATCAAAACAGAAGCGAAATCAATGACCATCCGCTTTGAAAAAATGATTCCGCTTCCCCTGCTGGAACAGGATATCTCCGGCTCTGAAGTATGGGAAGCTGATTCTGTAATATTTGAGCAGGAGAAAAGCTACATTATAGAGGCTCCTTCAGGCAGGGGAAAAACCAGTCTCCTTTCGGTGATCTATGGAATCCGGAAAGATTACCGGGGTAAGGTTTTTCTGGATAACACCCCCGTTTCGGAGTTCTCCTGGAAGGAATGGTCGAAACTCAGAAAACAAAACTTTTCGTATATATTCCAGGGACTCGAATTGTTCGACAGTCTCACCGCACGCGAAAACATCCTTTTAAAAAACAGCATCACCGCTTATAAATCCGCAGGCAGAATTGAAGAAATGGCCCGGATTCTGGGTATGGAAGAATTCATGGACCGAAAAGCCGGAATCCTTTCTTTTGGACAACAGCAAAGGGTTGCCATTCTCCGTGCACTCTGTCAGCCATTTAATTTTCTTCTGGCCGACGAATGCTTCAGCCACATAGACAAAGAAAACAGTCGCATAGCCTATGGGCTGATCCATGAGGAGTGCAAAGCGCAGGGAGCCGGATTGATACTTACTTCCCTGAATGAAGATGCATATCTCCAGGCACAAACCAGGTTAAAGCTATGAGGTACGTATACAGCATATTGTGGAAAGATCATAGCAGGGCTCACCTGCTCTGGGCCTTCCTGGGTACCCTTGCCGGTTTTATCCTCCTGCTTTCGGGCATCCAGTTCTACATGGATATAAAAAAGGTGCTTTCAGAAAACCGGGATTTGCTGGATCCCGAATACATTGTGATCAATAAAAAGGTGAATATCGGACAGACCCTGGGGCTAAGCAAAACGGGCTTCACACCCGATGAAATCAGGGATATATCCTCCCAGCCCTTTGCCGACCAGGTGGCCCCCTTCCTGTCCAACGAGTTTCCCGTAAGCGGGTATACCGAAAACGAACGCTTCCCTGATTTTTATACCGAGTTGTTTTTCGAGGCCATTCCCGATGAGTTTATCGATGTGAAATCGGAGGACTGGAACTGGGATCCGGATGAAGGGACGATTCCCATAATTATTCCCCAGGATTACCTGAATCTTTACAACTTTGGTTTTGCCCCGAGCCAGGGCCTTCCCCAAATACCTAAAGGCGTAATCTCCATGATCAATTTCAGGATCAGGTTAAAGGGCAGAGGTCAGGGAAACTACGATGATTATTCCGGCAGGATTGTCGGTTTCAGTAACAGGATAAATTCCATTATGGTGCCCCTGGACTTCCTGGAATGGGCCAACAATACATATGGCTACTTTGAAAGGGTGGATCCGGCGCAGCTTATACTCGTTTCCAGCGATCCAACCAATCCGAACATCATCAGGTACCTGGAGGAAAAAGGCTACGACACCATACGGGAAAAGCTGAAAAGCAGCCGCATGAATATCATCCTGAAATTTATCATCAGCTTCCTGGTGCTGGTGGCCAGCATCATTATCGGGCTGGCCTTCCTGGTCTTCCTGCTCAGCCTGCAGTTAATGATCAGCCGTTCTGCCGAAAAGATCATACGACTCAATAAACTGGGATACCAGTACAGGGAAATTAGCCGGCCCTATATCCTGCTTTTAGGCATCCTGATGATCGGAGTGACTGGATTAGCCCTGGTGATTACGGCCATCCTCACCTCTAAGTTTTCAAACATGGCAGAGGCCTGGAGCCTGGAAATCTCCTCCTCCCTGCATGGCATTATCTACGGGATGGCTGTGGGACTGATTGCGCTGATCTCTCTGACCAATGTGCTGGCCATCCTGGTAAGCACGAAAAAGCTGTGTAAATAGTTTGTATCATTCAAATTAATGACTATTTTTGCAACCCCAAATTAATTAAAAGGCGATATGGCACATCATTTATCAGCGAAAAAGAGGATCAGGCAGACTGAATCAAAACGTGTAAAAAATAAGTATTACGCTAGAACCACAAGGAATGCTGTGAAGAAATTACGTGATACCACCGAGAAGGAAACTGCTGCAGAACAATATGCAGAAGTTGTCTCCATGCTTGACAAGCTTGCCAGGAACAACGTCATTCATAAGAACAAGGCATCAAACCTCAAATCAAAGCTCGCGAAGCACGTGAATAGCCTCTAAGGTTTTTTCACTAACAAGATATTTTAGGCTGTCCCAAAGGGATGGCCTTTTTTTTTGCAGGGTATCCAAGTGGTCGCTGTGTCAGCTAATAAAACTGTCTTGGATCCGATTGGGGTATATTGTGTGGACATGTCACATTAACAGGTAAACAGATGCATGAACCAGTACAAATCAACAAATCTGAAGACCTGGGCCGTGGAAGAGAGGCCCCGGGAGAAAGTACTTGCCAATGGGATCCAGTATTTAACAGATTCCGAACTGCTGGCCCTGTTGCTGGGCTCGGGAACAAAGAACATGACTGCAGTGGAACTGGCCAGGCAAATTCTGCTGCAGTCCGGGAACAGCTTGCATGAGCTGGGAAGGCAAAATATTCATGACCTGATCAAGATAAAAGGTGTTGGTCCGGCCAAGGGAATCACCCTGTTGGCAGCCATGGAACTGGGACGCCGCAGGGCAGCCACACATTTTAGCGAAAAAATACCTGTGAAATCCAGTGAGAGTGTATTCAAGCTTTTCCATCCCCTGCTGGGAGATCTGGACCATGAAGAGTTCTGGCTCCTGATGCTAAACCGGGCCAACAGGGTGCTGGGAAGGTTCAAGGTGAGCCAGGGCGGACTCTCAGGAACGGTAATAGATACCCGGATTATTTTAAAGAAAGCCCTGGACAACCTGGCCTCATCCATCATCGTTTGCCATAACCACCCTTCAGGGAATATGCAACCCAGTGATGCCGATGTAAAGATTACCGAAAAGTTGAAAAAAGCTGCAGAAATGCTTGAAATTAAACTACTCGATCATGTAATTATTGCAGATAAATCTTACTTTAGTTTCGCAGATGAAGGCCTGATTGTCTAATGCTCTGTTTCACGTGATACAGATATTACTCACCATACTATTCAGTTCTGTCAAGTTCGCCTTGACTTTTCCGGTGGCTCTTATGCAATTCGAATTTGATTTTTTTGAAACCATCCTCTGGACCAATGTGGGGGGGGCGATTGGTATCTATTTCTTCGCATTCCTGTCAGGAAAGCTTATTGCATGGTGGAACCGGAACTTTAAAAAGAATAACAAGCCAAGCCCCGAAAACGGATCATGTGCGAAGAAAATTTTCACTAAAAGGAATCGCCGGATCATTCGCATCAAACAACAGTACGGTCTGATGGGGATTGCTTTGTCCACTCCCATCGTGCTTTCCATTCCCCTGGGAACATTTCTTGTAGTAAGGTATTACCGGTCCAGCAAAACCAAATTTCTCTATCTGCTTGTTTCCAATGTAATCTGGTCGGTCATTTATGCGGGTTTTTACCTTTTCTGGGACCAGATCCTCTTTCAGAGTTCTTAAGGCTGCTCAGTCTTCCTTTACAGGAATAAGCCTGGCTTTATCAGGACAACGGGCAAGTAGCTCCCTGATGCTCAAACCGGATCTGGGATGCACCAGTGCCGGGGCAATTTCGTGCAGGGGTTCCAGTACAAACCTGCGTTTTTCCAGGGCAGGATGAGGAAGAGTGAGCCGGGGATCCTCCATGACTAAGTCTCCGTAGAAAAGCAGATCTATATCAATTAGACGATCGGCATATCCGCTCCCGTTTCTGATTCTGCCCATGGATTCTTCAATGGCCATAAGCACATCAAGAACGCCCAGGGCTTCCAGGTGGGTGAGTACTGCTAAGGTGCAGTTGTAAAAGCTGTGCGGACTGGAGTAACCCCATGGCTCTGACTGATAGATATTTGACTCCTTTTCCAGATCCCCGATCTGCTTCCGTATGGCTTCCCTGGCCCGGGCCAGATTCCTCATCCTGTTTCCCAGGTTGCTCCCCAGGGACAGATATATGCGATTCCTTTTCAACAGCTTTGTCAAATTGAAACTTTCTTAAATCTAAGATATTTATAATCAAGCACATTTTTAGTAAATTGCTGCCTCTAAAAAAAAACAGGTAATGAAAAATTTTCTAAGCAGTCTTCTGGCCACTCTTGTTGGCTTACTGATAATGACATTAGTGGTCTTCCTGATTTTTATGGGAATCGTTGCAGCTTCTACTTCAAAAGAGGTTCCTGACGTAAAGGAAAATTCACTTCTTGTGGCAAAATTCGATGCACGGATCATCGACAGGGCAGATTACAATCCGCTTTCGAAGTTGGTGCCCGGTAATTTCGCATATGACGAGTTGATGGGACTCGAGCAGATCCTGAAAGACCTGGAAAAGGCCAGGAATGATGATAAGATCAATGGCATTTTTCTAAGGCTTGGAAATGTCCCCACCGGAATATCTACCCTTAGCGAGGTGAGAGATGCCCTGCTGGATTTTAAAAGCAGCGGGAAATTTATATATGCATATGCCGATATTTTCACGCAGAAGTCCTACTACCTGGCCACTGCCGCCGATAGTATTTTCATGACCCCTGAGGGGATGTTTATGCTGACCGGCCTGAGTGCTGAAGCTACTTTTTATAAAAACGCACTGGACAAACTTGGGATTGAAATGCAGGTGGTCAAGCACGGTTCCTATAAGAGTGCAGCTGAATCATTCACCCGGGAAAGCCTGAGTGATGAAAACAGAGAGCAGATTGAAGGCTATGTGGGAGGTATTTGGAAGAAAATGGTTTCGGATATATCTGAGAGCAGAGGGATCCCGGAAGAAAAGCTGAATCTCTATGCCGACGAGCTGGTCAGCATGGAAAATAAAAAACTGGTGGAGACCGGCATGATTGATAGCCTGATGTACTACGATGAAATGCTCAGCCTTATGAAAAAGAAGCTGGGTGTGGAGGAGAAAGACGACCTGGATGCCATTGGATTAAAAAGTTATAAGGATATAGTTTCGAAAGAGAAGAAGGACGTCAGCAGGGATAAAATTGCCGTGGTTTACGCCATGGGCATGGTTGTTGACGGTAATGCGGGTGAAGGTAATATTGGTTCGGAGCGCATCGCTAAGGCCATCCGGAAAGCACGCAGGGATAAAACGGTAAAAGCCATCGTATTCAGGATAAATTCAGGAGGCGGATCTGTGGTTGCCTCCGACGTGATTTACAGGGAAGCCCTCCTGGCCGCGAAAGAGAAACCCTTTGTTGCTTCCATGGGCGATGTGGCTGCATCAGGAGGGTATTACATTGCAGCTCCGGCCGACACCATTCTGGCCAGCCCCAGTACCATAACAGGATCCATCGGGGTCATCTTTTCCATGCCGAATATGAAGGAGCTGATGAACGATAAACTGGGAGTGACCACCGATGTGGTAAAAACAAACCGACATGCCGACATCTTTACGGTATTCGATCCCCTGGATCCCCAGGAACGCCATTTTATCCAGAAGTCGGTTGACGATGCTTATGAGAATTTTGTGAATCTGGTGGCAGACAACCGCAACCTTAGCTTTGATGAAATTGATGCCATTGCAGGGGGCCGGGTCTGGTCAGGCACCGATGCACTTGATCTGGGACTGGTCGATATGTTCGGGGGTCTGGGTAAATCCATTGAAGTGGCTGCCGAAATGGCCGGACTGGAAAATTACAGGCTCCAATCCCTGCCCAAACTTGAGGATCCCTTCACCGCCCTGCTGAAGGAACTGACCGGAGGTGCCAGGATGAAGGCCATTGAAAAGGAGCTTGGAAGTGAGTTCATTCATTATAAGAATATCCAGGAAATCAGCAAGATGCACGGACTGCAGGCCATCATGCCCTTCCACATTGAGCTGCAATAGCCAATGAGCAAATCCCGATTCAATATCTGGAGCGTTCTGCTGCTTCCACTTACCTGGCTTTACGGCCTGGTGATCTGGATCAGGAATGCGCTTTATGACAACGGGATTCTCCTTTCCACCGGATTTAAGATCCCCATTATCTCGGTGGGAAATATCACAGTGGGAGGAACCGGGAAAACTCCACATGTGGAATACCTGGCCCTCCTCTTGCTTGAGGAAGATCTGGAAGTGGCCACACTCAGCAGGGGTTACAGGCGAAAAACCAGGAATTTCAGAATAGCATCATCCCATTCATCTGCACGGGAGATTGGTGATGAACCTCTCCAGATGAAGAAACGATTCCCTGAACTTACGGTGGCGGTGGATAGAAAACGGGTGCCGGGGATTCAGAAGCTGATGAAATTAACACCCCCCTTGGAGGTCATCCTGCTTGACGATGCCTATCAACATCGTTCAATTAAGCCGGGATTATCTATTTTACTCATGGATTACAAGCGTCCCATAACCAGGGATAAGATGCTCCCGGCCGGGCGCTTAAGGGAACCTGCTGCAAACCGGAACAGGGCTAACATCATCCTGGTTACCCGCTCCCCCGAAAGAATCAAACCCATCGAATTGCGGGAATACGTAAACCGCATTGAACCATCCATCGGGCAACACCTGTATTTTACCACCATGAGATACGGCGATCTGCACCCGGTATATCCCGGCTCTCCTGTACTAGATGCCTCCGGCCTGAAAGGCAGAATCAAGGAGATCCTGATCGTTTCGGGGATTGCCAATCCACGACACCTGCGCTCTTATGCCCGAAGCATATGTACCAGCATCAGCGAAATTTCCTTTCCCGATCACCATCATTACAGGACCAGGGATATAAGGCAGATATCCGAACGTTTTTATGAGTTAGGGAATAATGGAAATGAGGTGCTGGTGCTGACCACTGAAAAGGATGCCATGCGATTGAGTGCACATTCCCCCGATCAGGCTCTGAAGGATGCCATGCATGCAATCCGGATCCATGTGCATTTTCTGAACGAAGACAAAGAAGATTTTGACAAACAAATACGTAGCTATGTTAACAGCAATAAACGAAGCAGTATCCTTTATACAGAAGAGGATTGACCAGAGCCCGGAAACAGCCATCATTCTTGGGTCCGGACTGGGTAAGATTGTGGATCACCTGGAAGTGGAGTCTTCCATAGATTATGCCTCCATTCCCCATTTTCCGGTCTCCACGGTGGAAGGACATGAAGGAAAACTTATCTCCGGCCGCCTGGGTAATGTGCCCGTGCTGGTGATGCAGGGCCGCTTCCACTATTACGAAGGATACAGCATGAATGAAGTGATCTTTCCCATCCGGGTCATGAAATTCCTTGGCATAAAAACCCTGATCGTTTCCAATGCAGCCGGGGGAATGAATCCCGACTTCGAAATAGGTGATATTATGGTTATTAACGACCATATAAACCTGATGCCTAATCCATTAATCGGAAAGCACCTTCCGGAATTCGGTGCACGGTTTCCGGATATGAGTCAAACCTACAAGCGGGAGCTCCTGCAAAAAGCACGTAAACTGGCAGCGTCCCAGGGCATTGCCATCCAGGAGGGATGTTATGTGGGAGTCACCGGCCCCACCCTTGAAACCCCTAAAGAATATGAATACCTTAGGATCATCGGAGGAGATGCGGTGGGTATGTCCACCGTACCCGAGGTGATCGCTGCACATCAGATGGATATAGCTGTTTTTGCAGCCTCAGTCATCACCGATCTCGGGGTACCCGGAAAAATCAAGAAACTTACTCACCAGGATGTAATTAAAGCTGCAGAAGGGACTGCTCCCATACTCACTTCATTGATCATAAAGCTGATCACCGATTAATGAAAAAGTCAAGGGACGGTTTTCAGAAGGGAAGAGTTTTTTCTATCTCTGCGGCCCATTTTGTGCACGATTGCTATACCTCCTTTCTGGCTCCTGCCCTGCCCCTTATCATTGATAAACTCGGGATTTCCTATGGAATGACCGGCTTACTGGCCGTGATCCAGCGCATCCCCTCCCTCTTTAATCCATTTATCGGAATTATTGCCGAAAGACCGGTGATGCGCTACATGGTCGTTTTTTCACCGGCACTTACCGCCCTGTTTATGAGCCTGATCGGGATAGCCCCCGCTTATGTCTTCCTGGCCATCATCCTTTTCTTCTCGGGAATCAGCTCCACCCTCTGGCACATTCCCACCCCCGTAATGGTAAAGCAATTATCAGGTTCACGTACAGGAAAGGGCATGAGCTATTACATGGTGGGTGGCGAGCTGGCGCGTACTGCCGGGCCCATGATCATTTTAGGAGTGATCAGCTGGTGGGGACTTGAAGGAACATGGAAAATGATGCCCCTGGGATTTGTCGCCTCCTTTGTCCTATATCTTAATTTCAAAAATGCCAAATTTAAACCGGCCTCATCCTCCCGTCAGCACCAGGAGGGAAGCTACTGGAAAATATTTCTGCGTTTCGGAGCAGCATTTGCACTCACTGGTGGCTATACCTTTTTCCAGGCCGGAATGAAGGCTTCCCTTACCTATTACCTTCCCACTTTTCTTACGTCAATGGGAAACAGTTTGCACTACTCCGAACTGGCTCTGACTGTGATACAACTGGCAGGTGCTGCCGGGGCTCTTTTTGCGGGTACCTTCAGCGATAAGATAGGGAGGAACCGGACCCTGTTTATCATAAGCCTGGCTACTCCCCTGCTTACCCTTTTATTCCTGAACCTGGAAGGATTCTGGATTTTCCCCGTGCTGCTTCCCCTGGGTTTTTTCCTTTTCGCTCCCACCTCTGTAATGCTGGCCACCGTGCAGGACCTGGCTACTGAGAAGAAGGCCTTTGTGAATTCCATCTATATGACCCTTAACTTTTTTGTCAGTGTGATGGTCTATCCCGTCGTGGGATCCATCATCGACCGGGCCGGATTTATTCCCACCTTCAGGGCCATAGCCTTCCTTGGTTTCGGAGCGGCCCTGGTGGTTTTGCTCACCCGGAAGAAACTTCAGGCCATCACCGGTACATCAGACCAATAGCCCTTCTTTTACGCCATTCCTCACCCGAAACCGGATGGTAAGCCCGAAAATGAACCACATAGAAACCCGCACTAACCATGTGCCCGTCCTTATTTTCCCCGTCCCAGCTGTAGAGGGCCGACGGACCTGCAATATGATTATTGGCCAGTTGCCTGACCATTACTCCTGAAAGGTCGCTGATCCACAGGCTGATTACCCAGGATTGTGCTCCGGTGGAGATGCTGATCTTTAATAAATCCTGGAAGCCATCGTTATCCGGACTGAAGACAGCCGGGTCCACCTCCAGAACTTCATTGGCTGCAAACTGATCCAAAGCCTGTGAATTCTCTTCTCCCGGTGTGGCGTATCCTGAAATGGAGGCTGCCGAATGCCAGTTTCCGGGCTCACTTCCTGGCCGATCCACGGATATACGTTCCAGGCTGATCCCTTTTGTATCGTTCAGTAAGTCCATATGCATATGGTCGCTGTAGCTTGCCTGGTCCACAAGGCTACCCGAGCGATCGGTCAGATAAACTGTGGCTCCCGTATTTTTCATACCTGGCATGGCCTCCAACTCCACCCAGGATCCCGACGGGTACAGCCCATAGGCCTCCTCTAACCAGGGGGCACAGGCTGTGAGCACCAGGAACTGGCCGGGAAGACAGATTCTTGACTGCTTGCTCAGCCCAAGGGGATGATCGGGAGGGGCCCCGGTTTCTGTAAGCTGAATAGCAAGGTCCTGCAAATCGAGATACCCGGGTCCCGGATTATACAGCTCTATGAACTCGGGAAATCCATCCAGGGGATCGTACATGATTTCATTGATAATAATTGCCCCGTAAGCAGGGGGCAGGATCTTGCCCCCCCTGAGTATTTCCTTCTGCGAAGCATTTCCCTGGCAATCGCTCAGGATGGGTAGTTCCAGGCGATACTGCTGACGCTCCTGAAGATCCTCCTGAAACCTGAGTTTCAACCGGGTAGCCAGCGGCTGGCTCAGTAAGACCTCAAGGGGAAACACACTGCCGGGCCGCAACAGAAAATCTTCCCTGTCCAGGTCCGCCGTCCCGAGTGGTTCAGAATAGTGCAGGAACAATTCCCCGCTCTCCCCGCATCCGTAATAAAGCATCACGGGAGGCTCATGATCCACACCCGGGGAATTATTGCTGTT
>JBDLIM010000039.1:0-36263 GCA_039714915.1 Bacteroidota bacterium | reverse complement strand
GATCTCCTGAGCAGTGCATTGATCTCCTGAGCAGTGTATTGATATTTTGACTTACTTTGCAGCCAAACTGAGCACAATAAAAATGAACTATTCAGAATCAATGGATTACAGGAAAATGTGTTTTGGTGCCATGGAGGTGGTAAAAAAGGCTGCAGCCTATGTGAGGGAACGGCATGAGAACAGGATGGACCTGAATATAGAGGAGAAGGGCAAGCAGAATTTTGTGACCGAGGTGGATAAGGAAGCCGAGCTGATCCTGGTCAGGGGGCTCACCGATCTTCTCCCTGAGGCTGGATTTATCGCTGAAGAAGGAACCAGCAATAAGAAGGGCGACACCTACAACTGGGTGATCGATCCGGTGGATGGCACCACTAATTTTATACACGGGGTATTCCCTTTTGCCATCAGTGTGGGACTTAGCGAAAACGATGAGGTGGTGGCAGGTATCGTGTATGAGTTTGGACTTAAAGAGTATTTCTACGCTTGGAAAGGCGGAGGTGCCTGGCTGAATGGAATGGCCATCAAAGTAAGTGAAGTGTCCACCATCAATCGATCCCTTATTGCCACCGGTTTTCCCTACACCAACTTCACCTTCCTTGCCCAGTTCATGAACAGCATGGACTATTTTATGAAGAACTCGCACGGACTTCGCAGGCTGGGCTCTGCAGCCACCGATATAGCCTATGTGGCCTGTGGCCGTTACGACGGGTTCTATGAATACGGCCTCCATCCCTGGGACATAGCAGCAGGGCTTCTGCTGGTGAAAGAGGCCGGAGGAAAAGTGGCCGATTTCAACGGTCATAACAATCCCCTTTTCAGCGAGAATATTATCTGTTCGAACAGCGAGAACCACAGCGAGTTCCAGGAAACGGTACAGAAAATTATGCTGGCTGAATGAAGCAGGTCTCCATAGTCATCCTCAACTGGAATACCAGGAGCTTCCTCGAACAGTTTTTACCTGGCCTGGTGCAGCATAGCCAGCTGCCGGGGGTGGAGATTGTGGTGGCCGATAACAACTCCTCCGACGACTCCATGGAATTTATGTCCCGGGTATACCCGGAGATCAGAACCATTAAGCTGAAGGAAAATTACGGATTCAGTGGGGGATACAACCATGCCCTGAAACAGCTGGATTCCACCTATTTCCTTTTGCTGAACTCGGATATTGAGGTCACCCCGGGCTGGCTGGAGCCCCTGATTGAAGAAATGGAGCGCAATGAGCACATTGCTGCATGCACTCCGAAGATCAGGGATTTTAAGAAGAGGACTCACTATGAATATGCCGGTGCCGCAGGTGGATACATAGATCGCTACGGCTATCCCTTCTGCAGGGGCCGGATCTTCGACCAGCTGGAAGAAGACCGGGGACAATACGACGATCCTGCAGAGGTGTTCTGGGGATCGGGAGCCTGCCTGCTGATCCGGGCTGAGCTTTACAGGAAATCGGGGGGACTGGACGAGCGCTTCTTTGCACATATGGAGGAGATCGACCTGTGCTGGCGCCTGCATCGGATGGGATACCAGATCCACTATGTGCCCCGGTCCACTGTGTACCATGTAGGCGGAGGAACACTGAGCAGGGGAAACCCCATGAAAACCTTCCTGAATTTCAGGAACAACCTCCTGCTTCTGCATAAAAACCTGCCTTCACAGCGAAAAAACTGGATCCTTTTCAGCCGGATGATCCTGGATGGAATTTCTGCCTTCAGGTTCCTGCTTCAGGGCGATGTAAAGGACTTCTTCGCGGTGATCAGGGCGCACCGGGCCTATTTTGGGATGAAAGGCTCCTATAAAGGGACTAATATGATAAACATTGTCCGGGAGAATAACGTTATTGTAAGCGGTATATATCCACGCTCTATCGTTGCTGATTTTTTTCTTAAAGGGAAAAGGAGATTTGATCAACTGGACCAGGCTTTCAGACAAAAGGAGGGGCTATAAAGCAAGAGGAATCTATAAGATAATCACGATGAAAAAGAATAATTCAGCAGGCCTGTCCTCGGGAAGATGGAAAGGAATCCACAGCCTTCCGCTGGCACTTAAAAACAGCAGCAGGCTTTATCCATCCAATCCGGTCTTTAGCAGTGTGGACGGAACCTCATACACTTACCGGGAAGTGGAGCATGCGGCTCACCACATCGCCACCATGCTTCGGAGCACAGGCATCGGGGAAGGCGATAAAGTGGCCATCCTGAGCGAGAACAGTCCCCACTGGGGGATCGCCTATTTTGGGATCCTCAATACCGGAGCTGTTACCGTTCCCATACTACCTGATTTTCAGGGTCCCGAGGTCATTTCCATCCTGGACCACGCCGAGGCTAAATCCCTTTTCGTATCCGGAAAACTGCTGCATAAGATTAAGAAAGATCTCCCTGCCTCGGTCGAGCTGGTGGTGAACCTGGATAACTTCCAGGTGCTGGATATGGAAGCCGGCAGAATAAAAACTCCTGCCACCGTCCCCGGAAAGCTGCTTAAACTGGAAGTGGATGCCGGAAGCCTCTCCGTGGACGAATCGTTCTACAAAGCGAAACCGGACGACCTGGCATCAATCATCTATACCTCGGGAACCACAGGAAGGTCCAAGGGGGTGATGCTGTCCCATTATAATATACTCAGCAATGCCATACAGTCGGGCACCATTCATGAAGTACTCCCCGGGGACCGTTTCCTGTCCATGCTGCCCCTGGCACATACGCTCGAATGCACCATCGGGATGATGATACCCCTGCTCAACGGAGCCAGGGTCCTGTACATGGATAAGGCCCCGACCGCTTCCGTCCTCACACCCATCCTGAAAGAATATAAGCCCACTACCATGTTAACGGTGCCCATGATCATCGAGAAGATTTACCGGGCCAGGGTGAGGCCTGCCTTAAGCAAATCGCCGGCCATGCGCGCCCTGATGAAGGTGAAGCTTACCCGGAAACTGCTATCCCGGGCCGCTTCCAATAAGCTGCAGAAGTTCTTTGGCGGAGAGCTTCGCTTCTTTGGGATCGGAGGGGCACCCCTGGCTCCGGATGTGGAAAAATTCCTGATCGAAGGAGGTTTTCCCTATGCCATTGGCTATGGGCTCACCGAGACCTCGCCCATGATCGCCGGCTTTAGTCCTGAGAGTGCAGTCTACCGCTCCGTAGGAACCGTTATGGAAGGCTGTCATGTGAAGATCGACAATCCCGATCCGGTCACCAAAGAGGGCGAAATCATTGTTACCGGTCCAAACATCATGAAAGGCTATTACAAGGATGAAGAAAAGACCCGGGAGGTATTCAACGAAGAGGGTTATTTCAAAACCGGCGACCTTGGCTACATCAATAAAAAGGGGATCCTGTATATCAGGGGCCGGTCGAAGAACATGATCCTGGGTCCCAACGGGGAGAATATCTATCCCGAAGAGATCGAAGCACTGATCAACAGCAAGGAAATCGTAAGTGAATCACTGGTTATGCAATACAAGGGCAAACTGGTGGCCAGGGTACATCTGAAGGTGGAAGTGATGGAAGAGCGCTTCAAATACCTGAAGGAAAATGCTACCGATTTCCAGCAGCAGCTGCAGACCAAAGCCGATGAGGTTCTTGAGGAACTGATGCAACAGGTCAACCAGACCGTGGCCCGTAATTCCAGGCTTCAGATGATGATACAGCAAATGCAACCCTTTGAGAAAACACCTACCCTTAAAATCAAGAGGTTCTTGTATGGTGAACAGTGATCGGGGATTGGTGATCGGGGATCTGTTATCTAGACGTTTGACAGAATGTTGTCCAGGTTCTCAAAGCGGGTGTGGTAATCCTGAATGGAGCGCTTGATCAGGTCCATGGCCTCGTCCCTTCCGTACACATGGGTTATTTCCACATCGGCCGGATTGCCGGGCAGATCCTTATAAGTTAAAAAGTAGTGCCTTAAGCGGTTCACTACTTTCTCGGGCAGGTCCGATATTTCCCTGTAGTCCTCGTAAAGGGCATCGTTGTTCATCACGGCTATCAGCTTATCATCGGCCTGATTGTTATCAATCATCCGAAAGCCTCCTATGGGCCTGGCTCTCACCAGGATATCCCCATGGGAGATCTCCTTTTCCGTGAGCACGCAGATGTCCACCGGGTCGGCATCGCCCACAATCTTATCGTTTCCGGTCTTTTCCCTGCTTAGCTCAGCCACCCTCTCCCCGCTGAAAGTCTGTGGAACAAAGCCGTAAAGGGCCGGAACCGAATTGGAATACTTCTGGGGACGGTCGATCTTCAGGTAGCCCGAGACCTTATCCACCTCGTACTTCACCGTATCCCTGGGGACCATCTCAATGAAACTCATAACAATCTCAGGCGCCTCCGGCCCAATATCCACGCCGTGCCATGGATGTGATTTGTACCTTAATCCCATCAATTTCCCGATGGGATCCATTAGTTTATTTGACATAATTATACTCGCTTTGCTCGTTTTAATTTGCTCGCTGCGCGATCGTTAATATAACAAAGGCCTCAGCCTTTCAAGCTCCATCACCCTGCTTCCCTTTACCAGAATGTGGTATCCGTAGGGTTTTTCAGCTTTCAGACGGGCTTCCAGCTCCTGCCTGTCACTGAAAACAAGCAATCGTGAAGATGGTTCACATGCCCTGGTAAATTTTGGTCCCACCAGCATCACCCGGTCCATATCCAGGGTTTCGATCCACTGAACCAGTTCCCTGTGTTCCTCTTCCGAGGCGTCACCCAACTCGGCCATATCTCCCAGAAGGAGCATACGGGGACCCGAAGCAAAGTTCAGAAATCCTCCAATAGCTTCCCGCATGCTGTCCGGATTGGCATTGTAGGAGTCCAGAATGACCTGATTGTGCTCCCCTTTTACAAGTTGAGAGCGCTGGTTCTCCGGAACATAAGCGGCAATGGCCTCTGCAATGGAAGCGGCCGGGACTCCGAACTGCAATCCCACACCGGCAGCCAGCCTTATGTTCTGAAGATTATAGGACCCCACCAGTCCGGTGGATACGGAATGTTTGCTGCCCGCCAGTGTCAGTTCAAGCTCTAAGAAAGGATTCTGACTTACCAGATTTGCAGAAAGCGGTAAATCACCCTCCGCTCCCACCACCAGGGTTTCCACACCTGCCGACTCAGCCTTCTCCATCAGCATGTGATCGCTGCCATCCACCAGAGCCCTTCCTTTATGAAAAGCCAGGTACTCATAGAGTTCCCCTTTGGCTTTCAGCACCCCTTCCAGGGATCCGAAACCTTCCAGATGGGCCTTGCCCACATTGGTAATCAGACCCAGTCCGGGAGCGGCGATCCGGGCCAGCTCAGCAATCTCGCCGGGGTGATTGGCCCCCATTTCCACCACAGCGATTTCCTCCTGTTTCAATGACAGCAGAGTAAGGGGCACTCCAATGTGGTTATTCAGGTTCCCCTTTGTGGCCAGCACCGAAAACTTTTTCCCCAGCACTTCTTTCATCAGCTCTTTGGTGGTGGTCTTTCCATTACTGCCCGTTATGGCCAGCACCTGTGGATTCACCTGCTTCCTGTGGAAATGGGCAAGCTCCTGCAATGCTTTCAGGGCATCAGCCACATACAGGATCCCCGGATCCCCATCCAGCTCTTTGCGTTCAGTAAGCGCCAGCATGCACCCTTTGGCCACAGCATCTTCCACAAAACGGTTCCCGTCAAAGTTCTCTCCCTTCAATGCGAAGAAAAGCGAGCCTTCCACCTCCTTGCGGGTATCCGTGCATATGCCGGTGGACTTGAGAAAAATATGGTGAAGTTGTTTAATTCCTGATGGTCTCATTGACATGCTTGTATTCAGTGCCCGTTTTATACACGGAAGATAATTAAAAAGGGGCTGCCTCCAATGGAAACAGCCCCCTGAAATCTGATAATATCTTTTTCTTAGAATCCGGTCGGTGTTCCCACGCGGATCATAGCGCAACGGAATCCAAGGTCATCCCTCGATTCGGTTTCAATCAGGTACCTGCGTTCACCTGGACTCAGCCAGTAGGCCCTGTCCTTCCAGGAACCTCCTTTATAAACTCTGACCTGGTCATTCATAAGGGACATCCTTTCGCCTTCCTGGTTCATATACATGGAGTTGGATCCGATGTATTCTTTCTGGCTTTTTTCGCCCAGCTCATCCACAGACTCCTTATCGCCATCCCTGTAGTTCCTGTAGTCTGATCTGCGATAGTTGAACCTTCCCTCGGCATCGGCCTCGGAAATGGGCTCGCGACGCAGTCGACCCAGACTGTCAATCACAGGGCTGCCATTGGCATCAATGGTCATCTTATCAAACTGGTTTCCGCGGAAAGGACGAAAATCGGCAACATCCTGGGAAGTCATGGGACGATATACATCCTGCACCCACTCGTTTACGTTTCCGGCCATGCAATAGAGGCCATAGTCGTTGGGCCAGTAGGAAGTAACCGGAACAGTAATAGATCCTGCATCGTTCAGGCTACCGGCCACACCCATCATGTCTCCTTTACCCCTTACGAAGTTGGCTCTCATCTTCCCCATCTCCCTGGGGTTGTCATTCCTTACATTGTGCCCGTTCCACGGGAAGGTCCTTCTCTCCCATACCAGCTCATCCACGGTGTTTCCAACCAGGCCAAGAGCTGCAAATTCCCACTCAGCCTCGGTAGGAAGCCTGTACTTGGGAAGCAGGATCCCGTCTTCGATGTTGATCAGCCTTGACTCCACATTGGGATTCAGGCTGGGCTGGGGGTTAATGATATTTGGAGTATACAAGCCGTAAATGTAGGCTTCGGTGTTGAAGTTACGTTCATCCTGCTGATCGGTGGAAAGCTCGATGTGACCCATATCCACCATGATCATTTCATTGACCCGGTCGGTCCTCCAGATGCAATAATCCTGGGCCTGCAGCCAGTTCACTCCCACCACGGGATATTCGTTAAAGGAGGGGTGGCGGTAGTAATACTCCACATAAGGTTCGTTATAAGCCATGGGATCGCGCCAGACCATGGTGTCGGGCAGGGCGGCTTTTACAACCTGTGGATTGTTCATTCCAAATACCCGGTTCAACCAGTTAATGTATTCGCGATAGTCCACATTGCGAACTTCGGTGATATCTAAATAAAAGGAGCTGATGGTAACCCTTCTGGGTATATTGTTCCATTCGTACAGGACGTCATCCTGAGTTTTGCCCATGGTAAAGGTACCTCCCTCTATTAATGTAAGGCCGGGACCGGTTTCCTGCTCCGCTGCAGTCTTAACTTCAAATCCTCCATTTTCAGGGTCGTTATAGGCCCATCCTGTGGTGGTTGAGACCTTGCCTGAGGAAGTAATATCCTTTCCACCACATCCCCAGAGCATCAGTGCAATAAGCATAACCGGGATCAGTCTCATTATCATTTTCATGGCTAATTGTTTTTCTAGTTTTTAACTCGACTATTACAAAAGTAACTAAATCTTAGGACACTTTATTGCCCTGTGTTTTGTTGATTTCTTCAGGTTTTCAAAAATTATCACCATAGAAAGTTCATGCGCTCCGAGACTTGGTATATGCACCTCGGGCGAAGAGAGTTTGGCATCATAACTATACCTTAGCCTGAACTGGTCGTTCCCGTAGCCCACTGAGAAGACAACAGTTCCGTAGGAAAATGCCAGATCCTGCCTGAACCACAGACCACCCACAAGGTTCCTGTAAATGACCTCCAGGCCATAGTTTACTTGTTGATAAATATCCTGCTGAAGGAAAACCAGGTTAGGAGAGAGCTGTAAAACCTCTTTTCCAAGACGTTTCTCATAAATGGGGATCATTGCCCCCACATGAGCAGTGTACTTCCTTGATATCCTGGTATTTGGATCTTCTGAAATTCCGGTATAGGGTTGATGCAGGTGGTGTACTGCCACACCGCCAAAAAAGTTTCTGTAAAATGCGGCAAATCCCACCCCAAAATCGGGATAGGCCTTTGAATAGCCGTTTAAGGTAGTCGTTGGATTGCCAGCCAGCTCGTCGGGAAGGACAAGACCTTCCGTATTCAGGTTGCGATGCCCCAGGGATGCCTGGAAGCCTCCGGTCACCGTCAGCTCCCTGCTTACCTGGAGGTGATAGGAGTAAACAGCATCCAGGGAAATGGTATTAAATACACCCCCACCCTGTCTGTCATTGATCACATGGATGCCCACACCCCCCTGCAGCGGAGCAAAATATTGCTCATAAGAGGCCTGGTAGGTTGAATAGGGATTGGCAGCCGCCGGCCACTGGTTCCTGTATCCCAGGTACACCTTGGCAGCACCTTCCACACCGGCCATGGCCGGATTCATATAAAGCGGATTGGCATAGAACTGGGAAAATGCAGGATCCTGAGCCCTCACCCCAACCGTGGTGGAGACCAGTATACCCAGGAATAATCCCCCTACCCTATGTTCATATGCAACCTTCACCAGCTCTTTATTGTCTACACTTTTGACTTTCAACTTTCAACTTACGACTATCGACTTACGACTAGCTTGCAAATAAGTAACACTTATTTGTAAGCGAACTATACTATGAACGACAAAAAAAACGTTTAAATACATATTTTAACACCCGATTTCACCTTTTTCATGAGAAAGCTGATTTTATTCTTACTCCTTCTCTCCTCTTTTAGCCTGTTTTCTCAGATTGAAAACGTTGTTATTCAATGGGGTACAGATAACAATCAGCATTTCTTTCCTGATGCATTATACGCAGATGGTGAGAATACGTTACCATATCTCTCCAGAAAATTTCCCTGGCATGCCAGGAATATGCTTCCAAAGGTGGAGCTGGAGGTCACAGAAACCTCATCAATAGCCGATTATACGGGCTACGGAAGTCAAATCTCCCATGTGAAAAATGAGCCCCTGTTGGAGTATGCACTGGTGCGGGAAGCCAAACAGTGGTATGTGGTGATTAAGGTACTTCCCTTTCAGGAAAACGCAGCGGGGAAGCTGGAGCGCATAAACAGCTTCCGGATCCATATGAAAGAGGAGCCGGCACTTGCGGCATTAAAAAGCAGCATAGCAGGAGAATGGGCCGACCATTCTGTGCTGGCCTCAGGCAACTGGTACAAGATAGCCGTTGAGCAGAGCGGCATGCATAAACTTACTTACGAACAGCTCCGGGAGATCGGACTCGTGAACCCTGCCTCGGTAAGGGTATATGGTTCAGGTGCCGGTTTGCTGCCCGAAGCCTATTCGAAAGGACATATGGATGATCTGCAATCCCTGCCTATATATATATATAAGGGCAGCGACGGATTATTTGGTCCGGGCGATCACATCCTCTTTTATGCCCGGGGACCGGCCGACTGGAGCTATGACGAGGAACTGGCTTTTTATGTACAGAGGCTGCATAGCTATTCCCTGAAAGGATATTATTTCCTCACTGACTCTGAAGGCACAGCCTCCGGCCCCGATGATGTGGAATTAACTTCAGCCACAGCCTCCCATGTGGTAAACACCTTCGATTATCGGGATTTCCTGGAAGAAGAAAGCTACAACCTTATTAATTCGGGAAGAAGATGGTTCGGTGATAACTTTAATATGAACCTGGAGGAAAACTATCCCTTTGCACTTCCCGGCAGGGTGGCAGGAGAAGCAGTCCGGATCAGGGTTAACGTGGCTGCCCGTTCGGGTGTAAGCTCTTCCTTTACCATCAGGGCCAATACAGACAGGATAGGCAGTCTCTCCGCAAGAGGAACCGACCTGAGCAATTATCTGTCCATACATGCCTATGAGAGTAGTGATATATTTTCCTACACGCCCTCCCTGTATAACCTGACCCTTACGGTGGTCTATGAAAAGCCCGACTCAAACTCAGAGGGCTGGTTGGATTACATTACCATCAATGGGAGAAGTGAATTATCCATCGGGGAAAATGAACTGGCCTTCAGGGATTCCCGGAGTGTGGGGAGCGGATATATCAGCGAGTTCAGGGTGGCAAACGCAAATAACAATACGGTGATCTGGGAGGTTAGCGACCCCGAAAACCCGGGGAACATAGACTTTGCATTGAGCGGATCCACCGCTTCCTTCAAACTGGAGACCGGCTCTCACAGGGAATTTATAGCCTTCAAACCCCAGGGAAGTTTTCCGGCTCCCCTCTTTGTAGGCGAGGACCTGGGTCAGGTTGAGAACCAGGACCTGCACGGCCTGCAGCACCCCGAGATGGTGATACTTACCCCTCAGGAATTTCTGGAGCAGGCACAAAGGCTGGCCGATCACCGGGAAACACATGACGGGATGCAAGTGGCCGTGGTGCTCCAGCAGCAGGTATTCAACGAGTTTTCCTCAGGGACGCCCGATGTAACGGCCATCCGGAATTTCATGAAAATGTTTTACGATCGCTCGGATGGAGATCCAAATTACTGCCGCTACTTGCTGCTATTCGGCGATGGCTCCTACGACAACCGGGGAAGCGAGGACAAGCCAAACAATCCCAACCTTTTGATGACCTACCAGTCGAACGAGTCCCTTTCCCCTACCCGTTCCTATGTATCGGACGATTTCTTCGGACTGCTGGACACCGACGAATCCATGTACAATGGTCTGCTCGATATAGGAATAGGCCGCCTGCCCGTCTCCACCGTGGAAGAGGCCACCGACCTGGTGGATAAGATTATAGGTTACAGCAGCCTGGACAAACAGGGCGAATGGCGCAACCAGCTCTGTTTTATTGGCGACGATGGAGAGGATTCCAATATACATATGCGCCAGGCTAATGATCTGGCCAGGTATGTATCCGGTAACTACCCTGCCTACAACATCAATAAGATTATCCTGGATGCCTACACCCAGGAGGATCTTTCCACCGGCCCGCGCTATCCGGACGTGAACAGAGCCATCAACGACCAGGTGAACCGGGGCACACTTATAGTGAACTATACAGGACACGGAGGACCCACCGGGCTGGCCCATGAGAAGGTCACCACGGTTAATGACATCCTTTCCTGGACCAATAAGGACATGCTGCCCCTGTTTATGACGGCCACCTGCGAATTCAGCCGTTACGATGAATACAACAGGCCGGAAGACCAGGAGGAAACTTCGGCAGGTGAGGAAGTGTTGCTGAATAATAATGGAGGAGGAATCGGCTTGTTTACCACCACCCGCCTGACGTGGTCAGGCGACAACCATTCATTGAACACCAGGTTCTATGAGGTGGTGTTTGAAAAGGACGAGAATCAGCAGAACTATCGCATGGGAGATATCATTGCCTACAGCAAAAACAATACGGGTCCAGGCATCAACAAGCTGAATTTCACCCTGCTGGGAGATCCTTCCATGCGACTGGTCTACCCCCAGCACCGGGTGGTCACCGACTCCATCAATGGCATTCCGGTGAGTATGGCAGCTGATACCCTGTCTGCTTTCCAGTGGGTCACTGTTTCGGGACATCTCGAAAGCCGGGACGGACAAATGATGGAGGATTTTAACGGGACTGTCTACCCGCTGGTATTTGACAAAGAGAAAAAGGTGGAGACCCTTTCCAACGATGACAATCCCGTGTTCAGTTTTAAGACCCGTAACAACATCCTCTACAGCGGGAAGGCTACGGTAAGCAATGGACAGTTCTCCTTTGGCTTCTATGTGCCCAAGGACATCAACTATGCTTTCGGAAGCGGCAAGATCTCTTACTACAGTAACAACGAACAGCTGGATGCACATGGCTCCTGTGAGGACTTTCACGTGGGGGGGATCGGAACAGAGAATGCTTCCGACAGCGAGTCCCCGGTCATCGATCTTTTCTTGAACGACTCCTTCTTTGTCTCCGGGGGAATCACCGATGCAAATCCGATCCTGCTGGTCCATGTCAGGGATAATTACGGGATAAATACTACAGGCAACGGCATCGGGCACGACCTGACAGCCACCATGGACGAGGACAGGGTCAATGCGGTTATTCTCAATGAATTTTACCAGGCCCGCACCAACTCCTATAACTCGGGAACCATCCGCTACCCTTACAGCAAGCTGGAAGCGGGCCGCCATGAGGTGAAGGTGAAAATATGGGACATACACAACAATTCGGCCCAGTCGAGCCTCGAATTTGTGGTGATGGATTCGGAGGAAATGCTTCTGAAGAATCTCTTTAATTACCCCAATCCCTTTATAAACGAAACCTGGTTTAATGTGGAACATAACCGGCCCGACCGGGAGTTGAGGATGGTACTGAAGGTGTTTAACCTTTCCGGACAGATGGTCAGGATCATCGATAAGCAGGTCTACTCTCCCGGTTACCGGCTGGAGCCTGTTCAGTGGGACGGAAGCTCATCGGGCGGAGAGTCCCTGGGTGGCGGGGTCTATGTCTACACTATCTCACTGACCACCCAGGAGGGGGAAGTCGCCACGGACAGCGGAAAACTGATTATCAGCCGCTGATTCGTCTAAAAACATTCAGGCACATATACTAAAAGCAACTGAATTACGTACTTATTGTATTATATTTGTGGACCAAAACATAAGAGATGATTAAAGGATTGAGAGCAGGATTGTTAGCCATAGTAAGCGGAACGCTGATAAGCACATCCATGAGCCTGAGTGGACAGATCAGTTCGGGCGAATTGGGTGGCGCCGATCTGAATACCATACAAACAGCCGTTCCCTTTCTCACCATTGCCCCCGACTCCAGGTCAGGAGCCATGGGTGATGTGGGAGTGGCCAGTACACCGGATGTGAATTCGCAGCACTGGAATGTAGGAAAATATGCATTTATTGATAGCAAAGGGGGCTTTGCCATCTCCTATACTCCCTGGTTGAGAAACCTGATCCCCGACATTAACCTGGCCTACCTGTCCGGTTTCTACCGGATCGACGACAAGCAGGTGGTCAGCTCTTCCCTGCGCTACTTCTCCCTGGGTAACATTGTATTTACCGATATGACGGGGACGGTTACCGGACAGTACAATCCCAACGAATTTGCAGTGGATGCAGGCTACTCCAGGCTCTTTACCGATAACTTTTCCGGGGGGATCGCATTTCGTTTCATCCGCTCCGACCTGACCAGCGGGCAGCATACTGCCGACGGACAGGAAACCAAACCCGGTATTTCCTTCGCCGCAGACCTGGGCTTTTACTACCAGGACCAAATTGATGTTGGATCCAGCGACGGAGAGTGGGCAGCAGGCGCCTCCATTACCAACATGGGTACCCCCATTTCCTATACCGTGGATGCAGATAAAACCCCCGTCCCCACCAACCTGAAGCTGGGGGGAAGGTTCTCATACAATATCGACGATTATAACACCGTGTCCTTTTTGGCTGACCTGAATAAACTCCTGGTCCCCACCCCTCCGGTTTGGGTTAACGATACAGCCACCGGCGACCAGATTGTACTGCGTGGCAAAGAGCCTCCGGGATCGGTAGTACTGGGCATGTTCCAGTCCTTCTACGATGCACCGGGTGTGGACAAAGGAGACGGAACCTACAGCGTGGCTGCAGAGGAGTTCAATGAGATTGCTTACAGCATGGGAGTCGAATACTGGTACCGGAACCAGTTTGCCATCCGCACCGGCTATTTCAATGAGCATTCCAGCAAGGGAAACCGGAAGTATTTCACCGTGGGTGTCGGGCTTAAGCTAAATGTCTTTGCCCTTGATTTCTCCTACCTGGTTCCCACCAACGGACAGAACAGTCCCCTGGCCAATACCCTGCGCTTTACGCTGGGATTTGACTTTGCGGACCTGAACCTGTAGGAACTCCTATGAATTTCCGGATTGGCTTTGGCTACGACGTACACCGCCTGGAAGAAGGCTTACCCTTCTGGCTGGGAGGCGTACTTATAGATCATCACAAAGGAGCCCTGGGTCATTCCGATGCCGATGTATTGCTGCATGCCATCTGCGATGCCCTGCTGGGAGCAGCTGCCCTGGGTGATATCGGTCAGCATTTTCCTGATACCGATCCTGAATTTAAAGACATTTCCAGTACCATCCTGTTGCAGAGAACCGTGGAGCTGATCCGTTCCAAAGGATACGAAATAGGGAATATCGACACCACCGTGTGCCTGCAGACCCCGAAGATCAAAGCAAAAATCCCTGAAATGCGCAGTCAGATTGCCCAGCATATGGGGATCGACCCGGGCCAGGTTTCCGTGAAAGCCACCACCGAGGAAAAACTCGGGTTTACTGGCCGTGAGGAAGGCATTTCGGCCTATGCGGTGGCACTGATCAACAGGCAGTAGCCAAGCTCTAAAGTCCGCTATCCTGATCATATATGCGGCCTTGCCGGATCAGGGATATTGTTATTATTGGTTATATTTGTTATTTATCGCCTCACTATAATTATTTTGGCCGAAGACAAGCTTACATTAGTCCTGGGAGCCAGTCCCAATCCGGTCAGGTTTTCACACAAAGCCGTGAAAAGCCTGCTCCGGCATGAAAAGAAAGTGGTTGCGGTTGGATTTAAGGAGGGAATGATAGCCGAAGAGGAGATCCTGGTCGGACAACCCCAAATCGACAACGTACACACCGTATCCATTTACATAGGCTCGTCCAGACAAACCGACTACTATGACTACATCATTTCCCTGAAGCCCAAGCGGGTCGTTTTCAATCCTGGCACAGTCAACCCCGAATTTATGGGCCGCCTGCAAAAAGAAGGAATCGAGCCCGTAAGCGAATGCATGCTGGTAATGCTCAGCGAGGAAGAATATTAAATAAGCCCTTTGATAAGATTTTCCCCTTAAACCAAATCGGAATGGAATCCATCTACAACCTGGACCAACTCAATCAGGAGATCAGCACCCGGAAAGGACTTCTTATCTATTTCTCCAACGATGCCTGTTCGGTGTGCAAGGTCCTGAAACCCCGCGTAGATCAGCTGGTAGGCGAAACCTATCCCCTGTTGCAGAAGTATTATGTGGATACGGAAAAAAGCCCGCTTATTGCCGGTCAGTTCCGCGTATTCACCATTCCCACCATCCTGATCTTCTTCGAGGGAAGGGAGCATGCCCGCCTTAGCCGCAACATCGGCATGCACCAGGTGGAAGAAGCCATCGGCAGACCTTACGGGCTGGTGTTTGAGGATTGAGTTTATTTCTATCCTTGGATTTTGTCCAATATTGCTGATTATATTCCTTGGATTTTGTCCATTTTTTATTATTTTTATACTTGTATTTTATCCTTAAATGCATGAAAAGAGACATTTTTGAGACTCTGGTCGATTGGAAAAATTCAAGTAACAGACGCCCTCTGCTAATAAGGGGTGCCCGGCAAACTGGTAAGACTTATATAGTGAATGAATTTGGAAAGACGGAATTCAAAGATCTTATCTACCTGAACTTCGAAAGAAATCAGGAATATAAGGATATTTTCAATTCCCTTACACCGGATGATATTATTGAGAAAATAACTTTATATACCAAGAAAAGACCTGAGCCGGGCATGCTTCTATTTTTGGATGAAATACAGGAGTGCCCGCAAGCCATTATTTCGTTGCGATATTTTTATGAAGAGCTGCCCGAACTGCATGTCATCGGAGCAGGTTCGCTTCTTGAATTTGCATTATTGTCAGAAAACTTCAAAATGCCGGTGGGCAGAATCCAATATCTTTTTCTTTATCCATTGTCATTTGGTGAATTTCTTGATGCAATAGGAGAATCAGAACTGAGAAAACATATTTCGGATCCTGCCAAACTCGAACGACTACCTGAAAATATTCATGAAAAATTAAACGAATATGTCCGAAAATACTTTATTACCGGGGGCATGCCTGCGGTTGTCCAGGAATATATTAATACACGCAACATCATCAAATGTCAGAGGATCCAACGTTCTATTATTGATACCTATATTGACGATTTTGCCAAATATTCGAAGGTCTCAAAGCATGACTATCTCAAGAAGGTATTTAATGCAGTACCTGGTATGGTTGGGAAGAAATTTGTTTATGCCCAGGTGGATCGTAACATAAAATCAAGGGAGTTAAAAGAAGCACTGGAACTCCTTGAAACTGCCGGAGTCGTCACCAGGGTCAGACAAACCTCCGGATCAGGCATACCACTTGCTGCGGGTGTTCACGAATCCTTTTTCAAAGTAGTGTTCCTTGATGTGGGACTTTTTCATGCCATAAGTGGTATATATTCAGACACAGCAAAGGAAAAAGACTTCACATCCATATTTAAAGGTGCTGTGGCCGAGCAATTTGCAGGACAAGAGATCATTGCTTATCAAACCTCGTTCACCAAAGCAGAGCTGTATTACTGGGGACGGCAAGCGAAAAACAGTACAGCCGAAATTGATTATCTAGTAGTACAAAATGCTCAGATTGTACCGATTGAAATCAAATCAGGGCCCAAAGGACGCATGAAAAGCATGCATCTTTATTTGGAAAAATATGGGTGTAATAAGGCATTGAAAATATCTCAGGCACCCTTTAAAAATGAAATCCCAATCATCTCTCTGCCATTCTATGCCATGGAAGGCATGCGCTTAAGTATTTAAAGAGTGAGTTTATTTCACCTTCCTTCCAAATTCCTTTTTAACATACTCATACTTAATTGCTTGATAATGTGGAAATCTTGACATAACTTTACTTTTGAAGTGCAGTGTCATGAGTGGTTCCGGTTCGATGGATCAGGTTTTTATCAGGAAGCTTACTGAAATAGTCTTAGCTCATATCAGTGATGAAGGATTTGGGGTTGAAAAGCTGGCAGAAGAAGCCGGCATGAACCGTGCAACTCTCTACCGCAAGCTAAAATCAAACAAAAATCAAAGTATCAGCAAGTTTATTAGTGAAGTCCGTCTTCAGCAAGCCATGGAGATGCTCCGCAATAAGCAGGGAACCGCAGCTGAGATCTCTTACCGGGTGGGTTTTGGAAGCCCTGCCTATTTTAATAAGTGTTTTCACGAATATTATGGTTTTCCGCCTGGAGAAGTTAAGAAAAGGGGGGCAGGTGTTTTGCAGGATAAGATGGCCAATGAGCCTGCCATACTATCCGACCAGTGGCATGGTATAAGACAAACAAAATACAGGCATGCCCTGATCATCTTTGCTGCAATTTTGACCGGATTTGTGCTGATCTGGTCATTTTCTGATCTGTTTCAGAAAAACAGGGATAAAAAATCGATCATTGTCCTGCCTTTTAAAAACCTCAGCCCGGAACAGGATAATGAGTACTTTGCTGACGGAATAATGGAGGACATTCTCGATCACCTATTCCACATCAGTAAGTTATCAGTGAGATCCAGAACTACTTCTGAGCATCTCCGTAATCAATCGCTTTCAATGCGGGAAATAGCCCGACAGGTAAATGCCCGCTATGTGCTGGAAGGTAGTGTTAGGCAATTTGAGAACCGGGTAAGAATCACTGTTCAGCTAATTGATGGACAGAAAGACCACCATATGTGGTCCGAAAGTTTTGACCGGGAATTTACTGATATTATTGGCGTTCAGAGCGATATCGCTCTTCAGGTTGCACATCAGCTGAATACTGCACTTACGGAGAATGAAATAAGTCAGATTCAGAAGGTTCCAACCAGAAGTTCCGAAGCTTATGATGCTTACCTGAGAGGACGGTTCTTACTGAACAGGGCTGATGCAGAACAGAGGGCTGATTTTGACAAAGAGGGACTGTTGGGCAGTATACAATATTTTAATAAGGCCATTGCTGCTGATAAAAGATTTGCAGAAGCATATGCAGGTTTGGCTAATGCTTATTTTAATATCACAGCCTGGGGCTTGCTTCCACCTCAGGAGGGAGGATTTCAGAAGGCCGGAGAGTTAAGTATGAAAGCTCTGGAGATCGATCCCGGTTGTGCAGAAGCCCATGCGGTCAAAGGGGCCCTTCATATCTGGGGAGAGCGCAGGTTTGAGGAAGGAGGCAAAGAATTGCGTAATGCTATTCAGTTCAATTCCAATTTCTCCCCCGCACATCAATGGTATGCACAGTTGCTTATGATAACGGGACCCATTGCAGAGGCCCGCATTCACATGGACCATGCCCTGGAGATTGAACCCTATTACTGGGTATTACACAACCTGGATGCCTGGATATATTACTTTGAAGAAAAATATGACAAAGCTGTAGATGCCTGCCATCTCGCCCGGGAACTGAAATCAGATTATATAACCACCAACTGGTTATTCTTTCTGAACTATGCAAAACTGGGAGAAGGTGAAAAAGCAGCGAAAGAACTGCAGACGATTGTTCGGGCCGATCCCATAACCAGTCAGTATGCCGGGGAGGTAATGGATATTTATTACAAATCAGGTATTGAAGGACTGTTTGCCTGGTTGATCGATCTAAATATAAATAAGCCTGGTCAACATCAGGGAATAAACGGACAACCGTACTACATTGCTTGGTGGAACGCTCTGCTGGGTAATAAAGAGGAATCCATTTACTGGCTGAATAGAAATATGGAGGCCAGGTATAAAGCCTATCACTATTTTAATCTGATTGCTCTAAATCCTGATTTTGATTTGCTGAGATCTGATCCCCGGTTCCTGGCAATTATCGACCAGATCGGGCTTACCACATATCACACCCGGACGGCTAAATAAGCTGGTTCCCACTTGAAAGCACCCAACTGATCCAGCCAATCTTCGTGTATTTCATTTAATTTATGCAACATAGTTATAATCATTGTATAGAAATTTATATGATCAGTATCATAGTTGCTATACACAGCCATGGTTTCTGACCTAACTTGCTGTTAAACAATAAGCTATTCTTTAATGTCTAACTAAACAGCAAAACCATGAAAACACTGAAGAAATTATTTCTGTTCATCGCGGTCTTAGGATTGCTTGTTTCCTGCTCAAAAGAGGAGTTTGAAACTCCAGAACTAAGCCAGGGTGATCAGGAAACTGCCGAACTGAAAGCAGCAAAAGTAAAAACAGAGTTTACCGGAGTATGTATGTGGGAGGCTCCCGGCGAACCACCTAACATGGTAAAATTCCTGCCAAACGGTAAAACACTGGTCAAAGGATCAACTACCATATGGCACGACTATGCGGATGATCCTGCACATTGGATGGTCACCGGACAAACTATCTGGACTGTTAATCAAGTTGTTGAAGCGGATGGCAATTTTAAATACTGGGGAAAGGCAGAGCTGATTGTGGATGGTGAGGTAGCAGGCGATCCTCCCCGCGGAAAATGGGAAATGACATGGCGCGGTTATATGACAGGCTTACCCGACAATCCAAGTTTAATAGCATATGCTTCCGGTACCGGCAAAGAAGGTGCAGTAAAGGGGCTGGTTGCCAAATGGGTATATGAATTAGATTTTTTCCTGGGTGTGTATACGTATGAAGGTCATTATCATTGAGTAATTATCTTGTAAATCTGCAGTACCCCTATAGAAAGGATCAACCCAACATTGATCAATAGACCTTGTTTCTTAAATCCGGTGAGATAATCTAATTCCTTGCCGGATTTTCACATACAGGCTCAGATATTTGTGAATCTTAGTCAATAAGATGCTGCTTCCCCTCAGAGATCTATCAGCAACTCAAAGATCTTCCAGCAACTTATCATCCACCAGGTTGGGAAGGGTTACCTTCAACAGGGGGGTGCGTTCCATCTCACGCTGAATGGCAGAGATGGCGCCTTCATTGCGGGCCCAGCTTCTGCGGGCTATTCCGTTGTTCACGTCCCAGTGAAGCATCATCTCAAGTCGCCGGTCCGCATCTTCCGATCCATCCAGCAGCAACCCGAATCCCCCGTTGATCACCTCACCCCAACCCACACCTCCTCCGTTGTGGATGGATACCCAGGTGGCTCCCCGGAAGGAATCGCCGATTACATTCTGTATGGCCATATCCGCCGTAAAGCTTGAACCATCGTAAATGTTAGAGGTCTCCCGGTAAGGGGAATCGGTTCCGGATACATCGTGATGATCACGTCCCAGCACCACCGGTCCGGAGATCCTGCCCTCCCTGATGGCCCGGTTAAAGGCCCTGGCGATGGCAATGCGACCCTGGCTGTCGGCATAGAGAATACGTGCCTGGGATCCCACCACCAGCTGGTGACTATCCGCTTCCCGGATCCAGTGGATATTGTCCTGCATCTGGCCCTGGATCTCGGATGGTGCAGTGGCTGCCAGCTTTTCCAGTTCATCTACAGCGATGGCATCGGTAAGGGCCAGATCGGCCGGATCCGAAGAGGTACATACCCAACGGAATGGACCAAAACCATAATCGAAAAAGAGGGGCCCCATAATGGCCTGTACATAGGATTGGTACTTATAGCTTCCGTCCTGTGCAAATATATCGGCTCCTGCCCGGCCCGATTCCAGCAGAAAGGCATTCCCGTAATCCCAGAAATACATCCCCCGTCCGGTAAGTTCATTAATAGCTTTCACCTGCCTGCGCAGGGAGGCATGCACTGCCTCTTTAAATTTCTCAGGCTCATCGGCCATCATGCTGTTTGCTTCTTCAAAGGAGATCCCCGCAGGGTAATAGCCTCCTGCATAGGGATTGTGAAGGGAGGTCTGGTCCGATCCCAGCTCCACCTGCACCTGGTGGTCCAGGAAGTATTCCCACAGATCCACAATATTCCCTTCGTAAGCCAGGGAGACTGCCTCCCCGCCCGTCCGGGCCTGTTCCATTCGTTCCACCAGCTTTCCCAAATCTGTAAATACTTCATCCACCCAGCCCTGGGAGTGACGGGTGGCAATCACCTTGGGATTCACCTCGGCTGCCACGCAGATCCCGCCTGCAATCACTGTAGCCTTGGGCTGAGCACCAGACATTCCGCCCAGGCCCGAGGTCACAAATACCTTCCCCTTTAAGCTACCGTCTCCGCCCTTTAACATCAGGCGACCGGCATTCATCACCGTAATGGTGGTTCCATGCACAATTCCCTGGGGACCAATGTACATAAAGGATCCTGCAGTCATCTGTCCATACTGGCTTACCCCCAGTGCATTCATCCGTTCGTAATCATCCGGGGCCGAGTAATTGGGGATCACCATCCCGTTGGTCACCACCACCCGGGGTGCATTCGCATGGGAAGGGAAAAGGCCCATGGGATGGCCCGAATATAGCACCAGGGTCTGCTCATCTGTCATCCCGGCCAGGTAACTCATGCACAGCCTGTACTGAGCCCAGTTCTGAAAAACAGCCCCGTTGCCCCCGTAAGTGATCAGTTCGTCGGGATGCTGGGCCACTGCATGGTCCAGGTTGTTGGAAAGCATCATCATAATGGCTCCGGCCTGGGGGGAACAGTGAGGGAAAGCCTCCAGCGAGCGCGCATGGATGGGGTAGTCCGGCTTATAGCGGTACATGTAGATCCTGCCGTACTGTTCCAGTTCGGTGGCAAATTCCTCAACCAGTTCCGCATGGTGCCGATCAGGAACGTACCTGAGGGCATTCCTGAGGGCCAGCTTCTTCTCCTCCGGGGAAAGAATGTCCTTTCGCCTGGGAGCATGATTCAGATTTGGATCCAGGGGCTGCTTCTCCGGAAGATGCTCCGGGATCCCTTCCAGGATGGCTGCTTTAAATTGTTCTGTTTTCATGGATAGTACGCTTTTCAGGTGCTGCAAAAATACAAATTTAAGGAGCCCTTGGGAACGAATGCGGGACGGTTATAAAACACATGAGAAGACGGATCATAATGGAAGATTAATGGGATCTACATGGGATCTTTATCGAATTTTCACCGATAATTGATCTTTAAAGACAGAAATGGAAAGGCTTTCATTAAATTTGCGCAAATCAAAACAAAGGAATATTAAGATGAATAAGAAAAGAAGAACCTGGATTATAGTAATAGTGGTTGTGGTACTGGCCGTCCTGTGGGGCGTACAGAAGTACAATGGATTTATAACCCTGGAGGAGGGAGTGACCGGACAGTGGTCGAACGTGGAGAATGTGTACCAGCGAAGGGCAGACCTGATCCCCAACCTGGTAAATACCGTCAAAGGCTATGCCGAGCATGAGCAGGAGACCCTTACCGGTGTGATCGAAGCCCGGGCCAAAGCCACCAGTGTAACTGTGGATCCCAGCAACATGACCCCCCAATCCATGGCTGCCTTCCAGGAAGCCCAGGACGGATTAAGCTCTGCACTTTCGAGGCTGATGGTGACCGTGGAGCGCTATCCCGACCTGAAGGCCAACCAGAATTTCCTGGAGCTGCAGGCACAGCTTGAAGGCACAGAAAACCGGATTGCCGTGGAAAGGCGCAAATTCAATGAGATCACCAGGGGATACAACACCTCAATCCGCAAATTCCCGGCCAGCATGGTGGCAGGAGTTACCGGCTTTGAAAAGAAGGGATATTTTGAAGCTGCCGCCGGCAGCGACACCGCCCCGGTCGTAGAGTTCTAACCCAACTAACAAGAGCAAAGCGAGTATGATATGAACGCAGTAAATTTCTTCTCGAAAGAGGAAAAGGAAAAGATCAAGTCGGCCGTAAAGGAGGCCGAACTGAATACCTCCGGCGAGATCAGGGTACATGTGGATAACCATTGCAAAGAAGATGTGATGGACCGTGCCGCCTGGTGGTTCGGGAAACTGGAGATGCAAAAGACCGAACAGCGAAACGGGGTGCTCTTCTACCTGGCGGTGAAGGATCATAAGTTTGCCATCCTGGGCGATGCAGGGATCAATGCGCTTACGCCCGAGGATTTCTGGGACCAGATTAAAGAACAGATGCTGGGCCGGTTTACCGAAGGGGAATTTGCCGACGGACTGCAGGAAGGAATTCTGATGGCCGGAAAGGCGCTGAAGGATCACTTCCCTTACCAGGACGATGATGTAAACGAGTTGCCGGACGATATTTCATTTGGAGGAGACAAATCATGATAAACTTAATAAAATCAAGAATCCTGTTCATAGCGCTGATCATTCTGATCCCTGTTGCAGGCCTGGCACAGGATAAACTGCCTGTTCCGGCTTCCCCCTCCTCCTGGGTAAACGACTATGCCGGTGTATTCAGCTCGGCAGAAGCATCGCAGCTGGACAGGAAACTCAATGAATTTGAATACCGCTCATCCACCCAGATCTTTGTGATCACCCTGGACGATAACGGGGGCTACCCGGCCTCCATGCTGGCACCCATGATAGGTGAACAATGGGGCGTGGGCCAGAAAGGCAAGGACAACGGCCTGCTTATGGTCGTGGATATGCAGGACAGGGATGTGTTTATTTCCACCGGGTATGGCCTGGAAGAATATGTGCCCGATGCCATTTCCAAACGGATTGTGGAGAATGAGATCCTTCCAAATTTCAAGAGTGGCAACTACTACGCAGGAATTGATGCGGCCACCAATGTACTGATCTCATTGCTGGATGGAAAGTTCACAGCCGACCAGTACAGGAAGCAGACTTCCTCCGGAGGATCGACCATCGGAGGCGTGATCTTTATGATCATTCTTTTCTCCATCATTTTCGGGGGAAGGCGAAGAAGCGCGGGCATGGGACGAAGCAACCTGCCCCTGTGGATCGCACTGGGAATGATGTCGGGCGGAAGGCACTCAGGCAGCTGGGGGAACTTTAACTCTGGCAGTGGCGGATTCGGCGGTGGTGGAGGTTTTGGCGGCTTCGGCGGAGGCGGAGGCGGCTCCTTTGGCGGGGGTGGTGCCGGAGGAAGCTGGTAACTTTTCGCAGAGTTTTCTCGTATTTTGTGTATGTTTGAGTAAGACCTTAGCTCCATGGCCAGACATGCACTTATTTTCATCCTGAGTCTTTTATACCTTTCTGTAGCCGGACAGGAGCAAACACTCAAACTGGTCTTTACAGGCGATATCATGGGTCACGATACCCAGATCGCTTCAGCCCTGGCCACCGGAGAGGAAGGCTACGACTACAAACCCTGTTTTTTCTTTATTGAACCTTACCTGCAGTCGGCCGACCTGGTGATCGGAAACCTGGAGGTCACCCTGGCAGGTCCTCCTTTCAAGGGTTATCCCGAATTTTCCAGTCCCGACCAACTGGCCGATGCCCTGAAATGGGCCGGATTCGATGTGCTGGTCACAGCAAACAACCATGCGCTGGACCGGGGACAGAAGGGACTGGGAAGAACCCTGGACCAGCTGGATGACAGGGGAATACTGCACGCAGGCACCTTTGCCGACCCTGAATCCAGGGAACTTATGTACCCCCTGGTGGTTGAGAAAAACGGGATCAGGATCGCTCTGCTCAACTATACCTATGGAACCAACGGGCTGAAGGCGCGCCCTCCTGCCATGGTAAACCGGATCGACCGGGAACAGGTCAGGCTGGACCTGGAAAAGGCTGCCCGGGCCGAGCCCGATTTTATCATTGCCACCATGCACTGGGGGAATGAGTACCAGATCAGGGAAAATGCACAGCAGAGGGAGCTGGCTGCTTTTCTTTTTGAGCATGGAGCCGATGTGGTCATTGGCTCCCATCCCCATGTGGTTCAGCCCATCCGGGGCGAAGGAAAAGGAAACCTGGTGGTATACTCCATGGGAAACCTGATCTCCAACCAGCGCGACCGGTACAGGGACGGGGGCATTGCCTTCGAACTGGAACTGGTTAAGGAAGGCCAGACCACACAAGTAGCCAATCACGGCTACCTCCCGCTCTGGGTCTGGAAGCCCCGGACACAAAAAGGCAGGCGTTTTACCCTCCTGCCTGCCAATCTCGAACCTGAGATTACCGACAGGCTTGGATTGTCCGTGGAGGATAAAAGTAAAATGACCCGCTTCCTCCTGGATACCCGTGTGAACCTGGAGGGTCACGGCGAGATCATCCCCATCTGGATGCATTAAGTGCAATTATTGCCTGATATGCTTTGTTATGCAAAAACTCTATGTGATACTCCTGATCCTACTCCAGCTGTTTCTGCCGGCATGCCAGGTACTGACTCCGGGATGCACTGATCCGCTTGCCAATAACTACGATCCCTCGGCCATTAAAAATGATGGAAGCTGCACCTATGATCCTGTGGCTGCTTCACCGCTCAAAACAATCATCCTGGATCCTGCCCTCTCTGAAAGCTCGGGACTGATTATCTGGGATGGCTATATATGGACCCATAACGACGATACAGACACCACCCTCTATGGCCTGGATCCCAACTCCGCCGGGATCGTCAAAGAATATCACTTAGAGGGGGTGAAGAATACCGACTGGGAGGAAATTTCCCAGGATGAACAATACATATACATAGGGGATTTTGGAAATAACGGATCAGGAAACCGAAGGGATCTGCATATATTGAGGATCGAAAAGAGCTCTTTACTTGCCGGGAATGCCATGATAGATACCATCTGGTTTTCTTATTCGGACCAGACAGATTTCAGTCCGCAGAAAGTCCATATGACCGATTTTGATTGTGAGGCGATGATAGTATCAAATGATAGTATCTACCTGTTCACCAAACAATGGGTAAGTGCCGGAACTTCCATCTACTCCTTAGCGAAATATCCCGGGACTCACAAAGCTCAGTACAAGGCAAGTCATGATATACAGGGACTGGTAAGCGGAGCAAGCTATACGGAATCAAAACAGCAGATCGTGTTAACGGCTTACACCACTCTGCTGGATCCCTTTTTCTACATCCTCAGTGATTTTTCCGGAATGGATTTCTTTTCGGGAAATAAGCAGCGGGTGGGCATGTCCCTTCCCTTTTATCAGATTGAAGGCATCACCACCGCCGATGGCTTACACTATTATGTTTCTAACGAGCTTAACACCATCGATCCCCTGAAGAAAAGAACTCAAAGCCTTCATATCTTCGACCTGAGCCCTTATCTTAACTAGTCCTCTTCGCTGAACCTGGGATCTACCAGGATGCGTCCGCAGTACTCGCAAACGATGATTTTCTTCCTGGAGGCAATGTCCAGCTGGCGCTGGGGCGGGATTTTGTTAAAGCAGCCTCCGCAGGCATCACGTTCCACAGGTACAACTGCCAGTCCGTTGCGGGCATTTCCCCGGATCTTTTTGTAGGCAGTGACCAGCCTTTCCTCGATAATCTCTTCCAGGTTGGCTGATTTCTTCTCCATCACATTCTCTTCCTTCTTGGTCTCATCGATGATATCTTCCAGCTCCTTTTTCTTATTCTCCAGGTCCAGCTTGCGCTCGTCCAGTACGCCGGTCGATTCATCAATAACCACCTTCTTCTCCTCTATCTGGACGGTAAATTCCCTGATGCGTTTCTCGCAGAGTTCGATCTCCAGGGTCTGGAACTCAATCTCCTTGGAGAGGGAATCGTATTCACGGTTGTTCCTAACGTTATTTTGCTGCTCCTCGTACTTCTTGATGAGTTCCTGGGCATTGGAAATCTCCTGCTTCTTCCCGCTAATGGATTTATCCAGGCTTTCGATGTCGTCATCGTATTTGGATACCCTGGTTTGCAATCCTTCAATTTCATCTTCCAGGTCCTGAACCTCAAGAGGCAGTTCCCCGCGAAGGATCCTGATCTTATCTATAGAAGTATCAACCAGTTGCAGATCGTACAATGCTTTCAACTTTTCAGCAACTGTCATTTCCACAACCTCTGAACTCTTACTTGCTTTCGCCATGAACTAAAAATATTTAATTGGATTTGTGACTGTTTCCGCTAAACGGACTGCAAATTTAGGGAATTTTTTCATAAGTAGATCATAAAAAAGTTCCCGTGTAAATTGCTCACTCTCAAAATGCCCCATATCCATCACCACAATTTTTCCATCGGCATCGAAAAACTGGTGGTATTTGAAGTCTCCCGTCACAAAAACATCCGCCCCCGAAGCCTTTGCCCGGCCCAGTAAAAAACTGCCTGCACCTCCGCACAGAGCTACTTTTTTCACCGGCTTTCCAAGAAGGGCTGAATGCCTGATCACACTTAAGCCAAAACGGTCTTTCAAAAATCTCATAAAGACCTCCTCGTCCACCTCATCCTCCAGCTCACCCACCATTCCCATACCGGCCTGCGCAAAAGCGTTTTCCAGCGGATACATATCATAAGCCACCTCCTCGTAAGGATGTGCCTTCTCCATGGCCTTAACAACCTTTCTGACCAGGTGCGCCGGAACAATGGTCTCCACCCTGGTCTCAGGCTCCTGGTGCAACTCACCTGCTTTGCCCACAAAGGGATCGGTCCCCTCAGAGCCCCTGAAAGTGCCTGAGCCTTCCAGGTTAAAACTGCAGCTGTCGTAGGCCCCTATTTGTCCCGCCCCGGCTTTAAACATGGCATTTCTTACCTTCTCCACGTGCTCGTGAGGTACAAAGACCACTACCTTCTTCAACTGCTCTGTCATGGGATCCAGGATGCGCTGATTCACCAGTCCCAGCCGATTGGCCATGGCAGTATTCACCCCACCTGTTATGGCATCAAAGTTGGTATGCCCGCTGTAGATGGCAATCTCATTTTTTATGGCCATGGCGACAATCCTTTCTGCAGCATTTTTCCCCGTGAGGGACTTAATCCCGCTGAAAATCACCGGATGATGGGAAATTACCAGGTTAAAACCCAGCTTCCCGGCCTCCAGAAGCACTTCTTCAGTCACATCAATGGCGATTAACACTCCGGTGACTTCCATCCCGGGTTCACCCACCTGCAGGCCCGAATTATCGTATGATTCCTGGTAGGAAAGCGGAGCGAGGCTTTCCAGGTAGCCGCTAATATCATTTAATATCATGAAACCAGGTCCTGAAGCATTCCTTTGATGTTTTCAAGCGATTTTATGATCTCGAAGTTGTGCTCGGTGTCGTCCTTATTCTCCTTCATCTTCTTCTGAGCCCCTTTCAGGGTCATCCCATTTTCCTTTACAAGGTGGTAAATGATGTGAAAGTTATCAATGTCTTTCTGGGTGAAGAGCCGGTTTCCCTTTTTATTCTTTTTAGGTTTGATAATGTCGAATTCCTTCTCCCAGAACCTGATGAGCGAAGTGTTTACCTTAAACATAGCTGCCACTTCACCAATGGAATAGTAAAGCTTCTCAACCTTTGTTTCCTTATAGGGCATACCGGATTAGTTTTCGAGATTTAAGCATTCAATTTAACAATTTCCCCCGTAGAAATCAAAATCCCTTTTTGAGGGAGCCGTCGGCTTCTATGACCAAAGCATGTTCAGGGAAATCGGCCTGGGTAAGTTCTATCAGTTTATCAATGGCCCTGCCCGAAGGATCAATCCTTGGTCCGCCCTCCCCGGGCTGATAAACCGGGACTACCTGACCCGATAAAAAGGTGCCTACCAGATCCACATTCACTTTAACTATGGGAGCAATCCCGTTGGGTCCCCTCAGGTTAAAACGCCTGTATGTGGCAAAATTCCCCAGGCTGTAACAGATCAGGCGGTCCTTATATAGCTCCATGGCCCTGGTCACATGCGGACCGTGCCCGAATACCACATCGGCCCCCGCATCCACCACATCGTGAGCAAAACGGTACACACTTCCCCGGTTGTATCCCAGGTACTCCTCGTCGCCCCGGACCACATGCTGATGATCCTTTCCTTCCGCTCCCCCGTGAAAAGAGATGATCACAATATCGGCCAGGGAGTCCAGCATCCGGGTGATCCGGGCCGCCTCCCTGTAATTCTTCAGGTCCATGCATCCCCTGTTGGGCGCAAAAGCCGCAAAACCGTAGCTCACTCCGCCCTTTTCAAAAACGGTCCATGGATGGGTGACAAAGCCGGCATAGGCAAAACCCAGTGAATCCAGCAGACGGGCAGTGGCTGCCCTTCCTTCAGCTCCAAAATCATTTACATGGTTGTTGGCCACGCTTAATACATCATATCCCGCATCCTGGATGCAGGAAGCAAAATGAGCGGGCATCCGGAAGACATAACAGCGGGTGGTATCCTTACACTTCTTTGGGGTTCCAAGTTCTCCGCTAAAGCCCCCTTCCAGGTTCCCGAAAAGCAGGGTACCCGACTTCAGCTCATGGTGTACCGGACTGAGCAGGGGTGTACAATCTTTATTGGGAGGAAGATAGGTCCACGAGGGATAATTGGTACCCAGCATAATATCCCCGGTACCGATAATACATACCGAATCGGGAAAGGGGATACGCATCTCCAGGTTCAGCTCAGGAAGGACACCCGGAATCAGATCCGGAATACGGGCATGCACAATGGGCGGCTCAGCCCTATCCTTCGGCAAAGTAATCTGACCGTAAAGATCCTGGAAGAAAAAATTCAGAGAGAAAAAACACAGCACCCCAATCACCCCCAGCCTCATATCCTGCCTCTTTGGATCAATTAATATCGAATGAGGGGTCCGCTTCGGAAAGCATGCCGATCATGCGCTCGTATTCTGCATCGGACAGGTCGCTGGCATAATAATTTACCGGATCCACCGGCCGGCCATTCACATGGACCTCGTAATGAAGGTGGGGCGATTTGGAAAGACCCGTACTTCCCACCTTGCCAATTACTTCTCCGCGCCTGACCTTCTGACCCGCAGTCACCAGCACCTTATCGCAATGCCCGTACAGGGTGCGGTATCCATAGCCGTGGTCGATCAGAATTTTCTTTCCGAATCCGCCCGGCCTGTATCCTGACTGTACAACCACCCCATCTGCCGTAGCATAAATACTGGTCCCTTTGGGCGCCGTCAGATCGATGCCCTCATGAGGTCTGACCACATTTAAAATGGGATGAAACCTTCTTCCGAAAGATGAGCCAAAGCGGGTCAGATCCTTCATACTCACCGGTTGAATGGCAGGACGTGCAGCCATCCGCTCCACCTTGTTCCAGGCCAGGCCGATCACCTCATCAAATGAGGTGGACTGCATAACCAGCTTTCGTTCTACCTGAGCCACATTTCTATAGGTCTGTTTCAGCAGATTGGCATACTTATGCTGGTTCAGCCAGGCATAATTATTGTCTCCGCCCACTCCCGCATTCCGCATGGTGGGGGACCAGGGATCCACTTCAAAATATACCCGGTAAATGTGATCGTCGTTAAAGGCCACCCGGTTCAGTTGCCTTTCGTAGAACTCAATATCCCGGTTCATCAGGTTAAGCTCATAGCTAATCTGCTTTTGCTGAGCAGTCAGGCTTTCGGTACGGGGCGATACGAAATTCCTGTCCCTGAGGATTAAAAAGCCAAAAGCAATGAAAAGTGTTAAGCCCATAAACGCAATAAACCGGAACAACTTTCGCCGGCCGGTCAATTCTACTTGCTGATAAGATAGGGTTTCGGGATTAAAACGAAATCTCTCCATTATGGAGTGCAATATAGTCCTAGATTGGCAAAAAAGAAAATCTTTCTTTTAAAAGGCTTGAGTTTTAGTCGAAAGACTGTCCCGACATCCTTGAAATCAGGATCAGACGGTCGTAATCCCGGGGGGAAAGCTCCAGAAAAAAGTAGTTTATGGGATTGACCTGCTCTCCGTTTAGCCGCACTTCGTAATGCAGGTGCGGGGCCACGCTCAGTCCGCTGTCCCCCACGGTTCCGATCACATCGCCGCGTTTTACCCTTCTTCCCCTCCTGACACTTATTTCATCCATGCAGGCATAAAGGGTTTTGTAGCCAAAGTCATGATCTATCAGGACCCGGTTCCCCAGTCCCCTTGCCGAACGGGTGCTTGACTCCACCACCCCATCGCCGGTGGCATAAATGGGAGTACCCACCGGAGCAGAAAAGTCGATGCCCGTATGCATCTTGCTGATTTTATAAATGGGATGAATGCGATATCCGAATCCCGAGGCAATCAGGGTCAGGTCTTTATTCTCAATGGGTTGAATGGCTGGAATTACGGGCAGCATTTCGGCTTTGCTCGATCCCCTGATCATCAGCACATCATACCCTTCGGCCGACTGCTGATCGCGACCCATCAGGGAATCTAACCTGAAAGCCGTAAGCGAAACAATTTTCTCATCAGAGGTCCGAAGCAGCTTCTTATAGGTTCGTGCCACATCTTCATCCGCTCCGGAACCCAGCGGTTCCGTATCGAAAATAACGCGGTAAATATCCTTATCAATGCGTTTCACCTCCTGCATCACCGTATCCACCACCTGCTTCCGTTCACTCAGGTTCTCATACTGCTCAAGCAGCAATTCATTCTCCCTGCGGATCTGCCGCTCCCGGGGTGTATCGAAAAAGAGGGAATAGACCACATTGAGGAGCACAGCAATCACTACGATGGCTGCCACATAGATGACAATACGCCAGATGCGGGTGCTCAGGCTTTCGTCAAGCTTGTCGTAGTTAAGATCTTCGGGATTGAATTTAAACTGGGAACGCGACATTCACACAAGAGTTGATCTACGGTGCGAAAATAGTAAAATTAAGTCGGATTTTGTAGCGTATTCCGGTTTAAGGCATGGCCTGTAATGTCTCCTTTTCCAGTGCAACCCGCGATGCCAGCATGCCGTACTCCTCAGCACTCAGATTCTCGTAGAAGAAATACATGGGATTCACCGTACGGTTATTTTCTCTTACCTCATAATGAAGGTGGGGACCTGTGGATCGACCCGTATTCCCCAGTGTACCAAGCACTTCTCCCCGCTTCAGCTTCTGGCCAACCTTAACATGAATATCCTGCAGGTGGGCATAGATGGTCTTAAATCCAAAACCGTGATCAAGCACAACTTCTTTCCCATACCCGTATCTGCTTGATCTGACCTTCACCACGGTGCCATCACCTGTAGCGTGAATATCCAGGCCATATGGACCACCCAGGTCAATTCCGTGATGGGCCGTTCTTCTATGGGTGAAAGGATCTTTTCTGAAGCCGTAACCTGATGTAAGCCAGAAGGGATCGGCCGGGGATAAAGGATGGATAGAGGGCCTGCAGGCCAGGTAATGCTGGTTATTTATCGCTTCTTCATATACTGTTTCCAGACTGATGGTTTGGATCTGCGCTTTATTGGAAATGTTATCAATGCGTTCCGACACATTCATTACAAGTCCCGGTTCTCCACGAAGGTTCCGCAGATGCAAATTGGGTTTCGAACCACCGGTACCTGCTTCCCTGATAGAAGAAGAAACAGGATCCAGGCTCAGAATGGACCGGTAAAAACGATCGTCCCGGTTTCTTAATTCGGAAAGCTGGGATTCAACTTCCTGCAATTCTGTATTTAAAGATGCATATTCCGCACGCAGAATTTGATTCTCTTTTTCAAAAATAAGCTGCTTGGGAGTGGGGTAATAACGTTCAAAACCATGTCTCATTATAACCGCTAAGGCAATCAGTCCCACCGCACATACCACCGAAAAGCGGGTAAGCTGACGCTTGGTCATCTTAACCCTCTCATACTGAAGAGTTTTCGGATTCAGGTAATATTTCCTTCTAAACAGGTTCATCTTAAAGTCGGCTAAAATAAAAAACGAGGCGTAATTTCCCAAATATTAGTCAAATAATTTATTTTTGCACCTCGTGTTGGAATACTTTACGTAATTTTCCATGCCAGGTTACATTTTTTTAAAGAACAAACACCGATCAAATCCATGACATCACAGGAAATCCGGCAATCCTTTCTGGAATTTTTCAGGGAGAAACAACATCAGATTCTTCCCTCCGCTCCCATGGTTTTAAAGAACGACCCCACCCTGATGTTCACCAATGCAGGAATGAACCAGTTCAAGGATTTCTTCCTGGGAAACAGGAAGTCTGCCAACCCACGTGTGACCGATACTCAAAAGTGCCTGAGGGTCACCGGAAAACATAACGATCTGGAAGAAGTGGGACACGATACCTACCATCACACCATGTTCGAGATGCTCGGGAACTGGTCCTTCGGGGACTATTTTAAAAAAGAAGCCATCCACTGGGCCTGGGAATTCCTCACAGAACGCCTGAAACTGGACCCCGAGCGGATCTACGCCACTGTTTTTGAAGGCGATCCGGCCGACGGGGTGGAAAAAGACGAAGAGGCCCTGGAGTACTGGAAAGAGTTTCTTCCCCCCTACCGCATCCTGAATGGTTCCAAGAAGGACAATTTCTGGGAAATGGGAGAAACAGGGCCCTGCGGACCCTGCTCAGAGATTCACCTGGACCTGAGGACCGGTTCTGAACGGAAAAAGATTCCCGGATCCGACCTGGTAAACAACGATCATCCCCAGGTCATCGAGATCTGGAACCTGGTATTTATCCAGTTCAACCGGAAAGCCAACGGAGAGCTTGAGAACCTTCCCGAAAAACATGTGGACACAGGGATGGGATTTGAAAGGCTGTGCATGGCTGTGCAGCATAAAACATCCAACTACGACACCGATGTGTTCCAGCCCATTATCCGGGAAATTGCAAAACTGGCCGCTAAGACCTACGGTTCCGATGTTTCATCCGATGTGGCCATGCGTGTGGTGGCCGACCACCTGCGTGCCATTTCCTTCTCCATTGCCGACGGACAATTACCTTCCAATAACAAAGCCGGCTATGTAATCAGAAGGATCCTCCGGAGAGCCGTGCGATACGGATTCACATACCTGGGACAAAAGGAACCCTTCATTCACTCCCTGGTTCCTGCCCTTGTGGAGACCATGGGGCATAATTTCCCTGAGCTGGATAAACAAAAGAATTTAATCATCAAGGTGATCCGGGAAGAAGAACAATCTTTCCTTTCCACCCTGGAGACCGGAATGCGTTTGCTGGACCAGCTCACCGAAAAGGCAAAGAAGGAAAAGAGGGCAGTGATCAGCGGGAAAAACGCATTTGAGCTCTACGATACCTTTGGATTTCCGCTGGATCTGACCGAACTGATCCTTTCCGAGCAGGAAATGAAGGCGGACAAGGAAGAGTTTCAGAAAGAGATGGCTGCCCAGAAAAGCAGGTCCAAGCAGGCCGCGGAGAGCGAATCGGGCGACTGGGTCATCCTCCGGTCCGATGATGTGGAGGAATTTGTGGGCTACGACTGGCTCTCCACCGAGGTGAAGATTACCCGTTACCGGAAGGTGGTCACAAAAAACCGGGAGCTTTACCACCTGGTCTTCAACCTTACGCCCTTTTATGCAGAAAGCGGGGGACAGACCGGAGACCGGGGAGTTATTGAAAATGACCTGGAGAAGGTAGAGATCATCGATACTAAAAAGGAAAATGAAGTAACTATCCATATTGCAAAAAAGCTGCCTTCAGAACCCACAAGCGTCTTTCAGGCCACAGTGGACCAGGGCAGAAGGCTGGCCATCACCAACAGCCATACCGCCACCCACCTGATGCACCATGCCCTGCGGGAAGTGCTGGGAGCTCATGTGGAGCAAAAGGGATCCCTGGTGGAAGCTGACTTTTTCAGATTCGATTTCAGCCATTTCGAAAAGCTGAGCGAGGAGGAGATCCGCAAGGTGGAACATGCCGTCAACCGCATGATCCGTCAAAACAGCCCCATGGAAGAGCACCGCTCGGTGCCCATGAGCAAAGCCCGGGACATGGGGGCCCTGGCCCTGTTCGGGGAAAAATACGGGGATGCGGTCAGGGTGGTCAGATTCGGTAATTCGGTGGAATTGTGCGGGGGAACCCATGTGAAAGCCACCGGACAAATTGGAGTTTTCAGGATCTTCAGGGAGTCCTCCATCGCTGCGGGCATCAGGCGCATTGAAGCCTTTACCGGAGAAGTGGCCGAACGCTATATCGACGAACACATGGATATGGTACGGCAGATAGCAGGCAACTTTGAAAAGCAAAAGGACCTGGTGAAAGCAGTAAAAGGAATGGTCACTGACAACAGCAAACTGGCCAAACAGGTGGACCGTTTCCAGAAAAGCATGCTGAATGTGATCGCCCGGAATCTGGAGCAAAAGCTGGAGAGGATCGGGAACTTATCCCTGGCCACCTCAAAAGTGGAAGTGGACAACCCTGCCCACCTCAGGGACCTTGCCTTCCAGATCAAATCCAGGTTTCCAGGAGTAAGCCTGATCCTGGGTGCAGAAGTGGACGGGAAGGCCCACCTGGCCATCCTTCTCTCTCCTGAAGCAAGCGACACTTACGGACTTAATGCCTCCAAGCTCATTCGGGAAGTCTCCGGAGAAATTCAGGGCGGCGGCGGCGGTCAGCCCTTCTTCGCCACAGCCGGCGGCAAAAATCCGGCCGGGATCGAAAAGGCCCTGGAGCGTGCAAAAGCCATGGTGGTAGAGGCGCTTGGGGAATAAATCATAGCTGTGTCAGTACCTACTAATTGATATATGAAAAATTGTTTGCTTGTTTTAACAATACTCTTTTTGTGCAGCACCCTGATTACAGGGCAGAATGCCTATCCACCCGGGCTTTATGTGGAAGATGGCATGATCAAAAAAGAGGGCAGGGACTTTTACGGAATTGGTGTCAACTATTATGACCTGTTCAACAGGAATCTATCAGCTATGGCCGGAGAGGGGCCTGTTGATACCACCTACCTTGAGGGGCTCAGAAAGCTGTCTGAAGCAGGAATCCCCTATGTACGCTTTAGCACGGGCATGTACTGGCCTGTGGAATGGAAAAATACATACGTTCAGAACAGGCACTTGTATTTTGAACAACTGGATAAAGTGATCGAAGCTGCAGAGCAATATAATATCGGACTGATCCCTTCCCTGGTGTGGTATCCCATGACTATTCCTGATCTGAATGGTGAGCACATGGACCAGTATGGCAATGATGACAGCAAAACCATAGCATTCATCCGGACCTACACCCGTGAGCTTGTGCAGCGGTATAAGGATTCACCTGCCATCTGGGGATGGGAATTTGGAAATGAGATGAACCTCTATGCGGATAAAAGGGATGAGCAGGATCCATTCCATGTAGATCCTGAACTGGGTACACCCGATTCACGTGACCCTGTAAGGGATTACATGAAGGGCGAATATATGGTCAATGCCTATAAAGAGTTTGCAAAAGAGGTAAGGCTGTACGACCAGACAAGGCCCATTCTTTCCGGGAATCAGCACCCGCGTCCCTATGCATGGCACAATGCATATGCTACACAGAGGATCATGGATTCCGAAGCACAATACAAAGAGATGGTTCAGCGGGATAATCCCGATCCGATGAATACCATTACCATCAGGGGATATTATGGAGGAGTATATCCAGAAAAACCATTGGGAATCGATGATTATGATGAATTGGTTGAGAAGCTTATGGAGTGGTCTGCAGAATTTGGTAAGCCACTCTTTATCGGAGAGTTCGGTGAAAATGAAAATGCAGAAAATACCAAACAGATATTTGAAGAGCGAATCAACACCATTGTCAGTCACAGGGTACAACTGTCGGCCGCATGGGTGTATGACCTTAGCTGGATGACCGAATGGAACATCACCTTCGAGAACAGCCGCTCCTACATGCTGGACCGCATCATTGAAGCCAACCAGGTGATGGAGGCATTCGGATCGCCAGAACAGTGAACTGACATTGTTCAGTATAATGAGTTGATTACACTTTTTTGGAGATAATATTAGCGTAGTTTTACGTTTATTTGGAGATAAACAGGATCTTATTTTGAATTGAATTACGCTCGCGCATTAGCTCCGCTGAGCTCGTAAACTCGGTTCC
>JBDLIM010000038.1:0-36700 GCA_039714915.1 Bacteroidota bacterium | reverse complement strand
AAATAGCGATCGTGGGTCACCATCAGGAGGGTCAGCTTGCTTTGAGAAAGGTAGAGTTCCAGCCACTCAATCATATCGATATCCAGGTGGTTGGTGGGTTCATCCAGGATCAGCACCTCTGGCTCGTCCAGAAGCACAAGTGCCAGAGCCAGCCTCTTCTTTTCCCCTCCTGACAGCTGCGCGATCTGCTGGGAAGTATTGGTGATCCTGAAAAGGTCGAGCAGCTGCTTCAACCTTCGTTCATAATCCCAGGCATGCATATGATCCATCTCTGCTGTGGCTTCTTCCAGTAAGCCTGATGTTTCGGCCGTTTCGCGGGTCGTGTGCCTGTTCAACACCTCCTCATAATTCTGGATGACTGCAAGAATGGGCGTATTGGCTGTAGCGATCAGTTCATCAATGCTAAGTGCGGGATCCAGAACAGGAGCCTGTTCCAGGAAGGCTACCCTGATGCCATTCCTGAACCTGAACTCCCCTGTATCGGAGGATTCCTCTCCGGCCAGGATGCGAAGGAGGGTGGTTTTCCCTGTACCGTTCCTTGCAATTATCGCTGTTTTATCTCCACGGGCCAATCCGAAAGTAATGCCTTCAAAGAGGGTCTGGTCACCAAAAGACTTGGAAATATTTTCAGCCGACAGGTAGTTCATGCTCCACGTTTAAAAATGCAAATGTACTTAATTCAAACAGAAGGAACTTTTCGCTTTCGAAACTGTTTTTTCTACAGGTAATAAACTATATTAGTAAAACCCATTAACAACAAGAATAAATCTCTTTATCATGAAAAAACTTACTTTTTTTAGCGCATTGCTTACAGGCATCCTATTGGCAGGATGCTCCACCGTTAAGGTAACTGTCGACATGGATAAGACAGTAGACTTCAGTCAATATGAAACCTATAGCTTCTTAGGCTGGCAAAAAAACAGCGATCAGATTATGAATGAATTTGACAAGAAAAGAATGCATGATGCATTTATGGCAGAATTTAAGAAGCGTGGTTTGGAATATGTAGCTTCAGGCGGGGATATGTCTGTTACACTCTACCTGGTAGTCAGCAAGGAGACAAGCGTGACAGCCTATACCAATTATTACGGGATGGGCGGTTACGGAAGGTATAACAGGTATGGGTACGGATGGGGAGGCTCCTCTACCACCTCCTATTCGGAGAATGACTACCTGAAAGGAACCCTGGTCATGGATGTTTTTGACGAAAAATCGGGAGACCAGATCTGGCAGGGCATTGCCACAGGCACAGTTTCCGATCAACCTGAAAAGAGGGAGAAATCCATTCCTAAGAATGTGGGTACTCTTATGAGCAAGTTTCCCGTCCAGCCGGTGAACTAACAACGGTCACACCTCCATGTATGAGTTGCTGCTCTTCCTGTCGCAGATCCTCTAGCCTTAAAAAAAGCTCCCCCTGTTAAATACACTGTTAAAAATCATTCTATTAAGAATCATTCTACCTTACTGGTCTATCTTGTTCGTGCATAAATAATCCAAAATCCTATGTTACCTACATTCAGTTACCCGGTGGAAGCTCAGTACTATAAGCCAGAACTTTTCGAGGACATACTCAATCGCCTCGATCAACAAGAAATTGATTTACACAAAGTTTCCAGGAGCCATATCGGAGGTGTGGATGAGTTCCATGTGAGAGGGGCCGAAGTTTCCAAAGAACTTGTTAAAGGTCTGGGCCTTACCGGATCGACTGTCCTTGATGTGGGTTGTGGCATTGGAGGACCGGCCAGAATGCTCGCCGATGAATTAGACTGCAAGGTAACGGGGATAGATATCAGCGAGGAATATATCAGGACAGCAAAAAAATTGTCAGCACTTGTTGGCCTGAAGAAAAAAACGAAATTTATTCAGGCGGATGCCCTGAATATGCCCTTTAAGGATGGATCCTTCGATGTGGTATGGACTCAGCATGTTCAGATGAATATTGAAGACAAACAGAAGTTCTATTCTGAAATCCGAAGGGTACTGAAAGCCCGGGGAATGTTTATATATTATGATATATTCAAATTAAATGGCCAGGATATAAATTATCCAGTTCCCTGGGCCAACGACGCAACTGTAAGCCATTTAGCCACTCCGTCTGAAATGGATGAAATCCTTCAGGGATTAGGTTTTAGCAAATCCCAATCCAGAAACCAGACTTATAAAGCAAAGCAGTTTCTTAATGGACTATTTGAAAAACTAAAACAAAATGGTCCTCCCTTACTTGGCCTGAATGTTCTTATGGGAGCATCTACCAAAGAAAAGCTGGGGAATATTTTGAAAGGACTTGAAGAAGGAAGGCTGGCTCTCCAAAGTGGAGTATATTGTCGTTACCAGGATTAAAAACTAGCCTCCAAACAGCCCGGCCACATGTTCCAGTTCGTCCGGAATGGCTATCTATATTCCGAAGCGGTAGTTGACAGATAGTAAGAGAGATTTCCGGTTCCCAATCACCCCTCCTTCAGCCCTGAACTGCCACGACTTATTGAACTGGTATTGTCCCCCGATAATCACGTTCCACTCCTGCTTGGGTTGCTTTTTCAACCTGTAGGAGACGATGCCTTCTCCTTCAGCTGGGGCAATCACATTATCCACGATTCGTTTGGTCAGGACGACATTGGGCTTAATCTGTTCAGGCCGGCTCAGCTCATCGTACCAGATATAGAAATCTTCAACGAGCTGGTCCTTTGCATCCCAGGTTTCCGGGGGCAGCACCTCCTTCAGCTGGATGGTACCCTCGGTGATGTTTCCCATACGCACACGCATGCCTCCAACCCAGAAGGCCACATTGCTTTCCGGGTTTTTCCCGATGTGGAAGGCACGCCCCAGGCGCTGGGAGAATACACTGCTTTGTACCGGGTCCTCGAAATTGGACATCATTGTCCACACCCAGTTCCCGTCCAGTACCAGGAAATACTTACCCAGTCCGAATGCCCCGGTAGTTCCCAGCCCATAGCTGAATCCGTCAAGGTGAGCCTCCGATTTCATCTGCACGGGGTAGGAGAGTTCCACAAAGGTGTTGGCATAGGTTTTGCCTACGATCCCGTATAGATTCAGAAAGGGAAAGATCCACACATCGGGCCGGAAGGTGATTGAATGGGCCACGGCATGTACTCTCTCAAATTCTATCAGGTCGCTAATGTCGGTCAGCGGGACATCGGGCAGCACCCCGTCGGAAAAACCTACCTCGATTTCCGGGATCTCCACATCCTGACTGGCCACAAAGTAGTTAAGCATGATACCCACAGGTTTGGGCAGGTCAAAACCTTTCTCATACGCTTTATCTCCCATGATCGGAAGTATGTAAGGGTATGCGGGTTTTGTGGTATCACCCAGCTGAAGCTGTGAATACTGGGCAGAGATCAAACGGGTTCCAAAAACAATAACTATAATCAAAAGAGACCGTTTCATAGGTTGCAGTGTTATTATATTAGCTGAAGCTAACTCAGTTTCATTGAAGCTCGGCGAAGCAAATGCGATCGCATAATTCACAATAAACAACCCAGACCAATAAATTGTTCTCTATGATTGTGATTTAGGAAGTCTTTACCGCCTGTTTTCGTCACTCCTTTCGGAGTGATGAAATGGACCCCATGGGGACTATTAGCTTGCTGGATCAACCAGGATTAAAAACTAGCCTCCAAACAGCCCGGCCACATGTTCCAGTTCGTCCGGAATGGCTATCTGCTGAGGGCACTTCTCTACACAAGTGCCACATCTGACACAATTTGATGCTCTTTCTACTTCACCAAGCAATCTGAAATACCTGTATTTCGCACTTGGATCACTAAGCATGTGGTGGTCATTGCACAGGGAAAAGTTACGGGGAATATTAACCCCCTCCGGACAGGGCAGGCAGTAGCCGCAGGATGTGCAGTTTACTTTTTGCAGTTTCTTAATAAGCAGGGTGGCATGTGCTACAGCTGCATCATCTTCCGGGGCCCATTGCTCATGGGAAAACCTGTCAGCCAGTTTCAGGTTCTCACTTACGTGATCCATATGTGACATGCCACTTAGTACCACCGAAACTTCAGGATGATTCCACAACCATCCCAGGGCCCAGTCCACCTCAGACCTGCCCGGGGCTGAAGCATTCAAAATTTCCCTTGCTTCCTTTGGAAGCCCGCTTACCAGGGCACCGCCCCGCAGGGGTTCCATGGCCACTACGGCCAGGTTCCGTTCAGCTGCATATATAAGGCCTTCCCTTCCTGCCTGGAAATCTTCATCGTAGTAATTGTACATAATCTGGCACATGCTCCAGTCATAGGCATCCACGATTTCCTTGAAAAGGCCGATCTCGTCATGAAAGGAAAATCCGGCATAGCGGATCTTCCCATCATCAATGGCTTTGCTTAGAAAATCCAATGCCCCGAAGGCTCTCAGCTTATCCCAGGTTGAACGATTCAGGCCGTGGAGCAGGTAAAAGTCGATGTAATCCGTTTCCAGCCTGGTCAGCTGTTCATCCAGGTATCGTTCCATATCTTCGGGAGCCTGTACCAGCCAGGAAGGAAGCTTTGTGGCCAGACAGACCTTCTCCCTGAGCCCGTTTTTTAATGCTTTTGCCAGGAAGGGCTCGCTGGATCCGGATTGAGAAAAATCCGGTGCATGGTAGGGATAGGCCGTATCAAAATAATTTACTCCCTGCTCAATGGCATGATGCATCATTTTGGTTGCCTGTTCTTCATCAATCCTGGTGGGATCCTTATCAATCACCGGGAAACGCATGCATCCAAATCCCAGTGCCGAAATTTGCAGTCCGGTTTTCCCGAAGGTCCTGTATTGCATAAAACGAAAATACGAATATTATTATAACTTACTGCCATGAAAAAGACCATCCTAAGCTTCATCCTGATCCTTCCGTACATTCTTTTTGCTCAGGAAACAACACAAAAAGCAGATGCACTGGTTCTTCCCAAAATTGCAGCAAAAGAGATCACCGTTGGAGGAACTGATTGCGATGTACGTGGCTTTGACAATCAATCCATACAATTTGCCATTGATGCCATCGCCAAAACCGGGGGGAGGGTCATCCTCGATCCCGGAACCTATGCTATTTCTGCGCCGGTGCGTTTAAAATCCAGGGTACATCTTGTGGGGGCCGGCCGTGAAACCATTCTGAAGCGCGGCCACGGCGTACAAACCAGGTATATAGTGGATGCCGACTACGGCGAGCTGAAGCTGACTGTTGAAAATCCAGACGGATTTGAAATTGGCATGAAGGTACAGGTTACAGATGATGAAAACAGCGGATGCTGGAATGTTTCCTCAGCTTACATTACGGATATCTCTGACCAGGTGATCTATATTGATAAGGGACTGATCCGGGATTACCGTTCCGATCTGAACGGGTTGTTATCTAATGCATCTTCTGTTGTTGAAATTATTGAGGCAGAGGATGCTTCCGTTTCAAACCTCTGTATTGACGGAAACCGGGAAAACAATTATTTAGCCGATGGATGCAACAGTGCGGGAATAATGGTATTCAGATCAAGAAACATAGCAATTGATAAGGTCCAGGTTAAGGACTTCAATGGGGAAGGGATTAGCTGGCAGATTACTGAGCATGTAACAGTGAGTAATTGTGAGATCTCAGGGAGCGGAAATATCGGATTGCACCCGGGAACCGGCTCCCCTTTCTCGGTAATTGAAAACAACGACGTGCATCACAACGACCTCGATGGCCTGTTTATCTGCTGGCGTGTATATCAGAGCAGGGTGACCGGAAATAAATTTCATCACAACGGACGCTTTGGCCTTTGTACGGGGCACAAGGATACCGATGTATGGTTTGAAAACAACCACATCTTTTCTAATAAAAGTGATGGTGTTAATTTGCGGGAAGAGAGGGAAAACAATGCACCCCACAGGAACACGTTCATACGTAACATCATCGAGAACAACGGGGCTTCGGGCAGTGGCTACGGCTTTTCCATCGACTCACCTGCAAAGGATCTGGTCCTGAAGGAAAATGAATTCAGAAACTCCGCTAAAACGCAGAAGGCTGCCATTTATGTGCATGAGGCCGGACTGAAACCCGTACTGGAAAACAACCGGTTTGATGCGCACGAACTGGGGAACCTGGTCTTTGAAAAGAAATGAAGATATTCCTATTTGGGATTGGAAAGCTCCACCCTGCTTTTGGGCAGGCTTTCAGGATAGTTTTGTTGCAGGAATCTTATCAGTTGTTCCCTGACATTCACCCGTAGATCCCAGGCCGCAGAAGAATCAGGAGAACTCATCAGGGCCCTTACTTCCACGGTTTTCTCCGTGGCATCTGTAACCTGCAGTACATTGACCTTTCCATCCCAGTTGGTATCGGACTCGAGAATGCGGGTAAGCTCCTTTCTTAATTCATCAAAAGGAACCGTATAATCCAGATAGATGAAAACCGTACCCATAATATCGGCCGAGGTCCTGGTCCAGTTCTGAAACGGCTTCTCTATAAAATAGGTGGTGGGCAGTATCAAACGCCTTTCATCCCATATCTTAACCACTACATAGGTTAAATTGATCTCCTCAATTCTGCCCCATTCATTTTCCACAATCACCACATCATCAATCCGGATAGGCTGACTGATAGCTATCTGAAAGCCCGCGATTACCGTAGCAATCAGCTTCTGTGCCGAAAATCCCAGGATAATAGCAGCTACACCAGCCGATGCAAACAGTCCCACACCCACATTCCTGATATCTTCAAAGGTCATCAATCCGATCGCAATGGCTATCACAATTAATAAAAATATCAGAATCCTTTCAATCAGTCTGAGCTGCGTATAGACCTTCCTGGCTTTCAGATTATCCTTCTGATCCAGGTCATATCCTATTAGTATTATTGCCCTGCCAAGGCTGAGCAGACTGCATAATAACCAGGTGATACTGATTATGATCAGCAGATTCAGGATGTGCCTGACGACCCCCGTATCTATGTTTTCCGGAATGAAAACTGCAATAATAAAAGATAGGGCCAGGGAGAATACCAATACGAGCGAAGGGATCCTGAAGGCCCGGTATCTGGCCTTCTCCAATCCCGGATAGGTCTTTACTACATATCTCCTGATTAAGCTGAAAGCCACATAATATAAAACGGCAGCTAACAACAGGATCACCAAACTGGCAATCGAATCAAATACCCAGGCCTCTCCACTGAAAGCCGACCTGAACTGTTCAAGAAACTGATTCATATTCAAAAAGCGTTTAAGCAAAATTTAAGGCAAAAATACTTCCGTTACGGGATATATTACAGATATATCTTAATTACTTCTCCTTTTTGTTATTAAATATCAATAAATCCATATTTCATGAAAACAATCCGGGAATATATTTGTATTAAGTCATTAGAATCCCGTTAAAGGAGAGTGTGATTGATGATCAGACAGCAAATTTCTATTTTGTTACTTATTCTCTCGTTTGCCGTATCTGCCCAGGACAGGCTGATTGGAGAGACAGCCGGCGCTTTGGATAAAAGGTCGGGACGAGCCGCTTCTTTCAGAAATCTGGCCAGAGTAAGAATGGACGTAAGCGGGATCAACACAGTAATGGTGTTGTCCGGTTTTGATACCATGTTTGACCGTGGCAGTGATCCCAGGGAGGGCTTGTATAAACTTACGGATGGCAGCACTGAATCCCAGGTAATCCAACAAAGCCTGAATATGTCGGGAGGACAGGAGAAAGGGATCGGAACACTGGTATACATATTTGATGCATCCTCAACCAGTGGTCAGGTGAACTATACCCTGCAGCATTCTTCAAGCAGCCGGTCCCTGGTAAGATCTTCGGGAACCGTGGTGGCCATTGCTCTGACAACTTCTGCGAGCACTGTTGATATTCCCTTTGATCTGAAAAGCATTAGCGCTGCGGTAAACACCTCAGGTACGCTGAATGAATGGAACTCAATTACCGGCTTATCTACCCAGGGGATCCAACTGGCCACCGGGGGAAATATTTACGTGAGTGCATCCATCAACAGCTTTGCCAACGGAACCGGTGCCGGGGAGTGGAAATTGCAGCATTCAACAGACCAATCTAACTGGACCGATATGGGGAATAGTACCTCGCTCACCTTCAACATAGCCCGGGAATATGCTACTTCCTCCCTCTCATGGATCATTGAGGATCTTACTGCCGGTGCCCATTACTTCCGGGTTTTACACAGGCAGACGGAAGGCACTGCAGGTGATCTAAGGACATTAAACAGCAACCTGATTGCGTGTGCCCTGGTTTATGAAGTTGTTCCCGGATCAACACGGGAGTTCCCCTCCTTTGCCCTCCGCAATCCATCCTCTGCTACCTCCCTCACAACCATGACTCCGGTAATCAGCCATTCAATCGATCCCTCCAATGCAACTGGGCTTTTTTTGCATGCACAATATGTGGCCAGCGCCGATATTGAAACAGATGCTGCTGCATATGACCTGAGCATCAATCAGGCCATATTGGATGGCATTGATCAAAACCAGCATGTTCCCTCTTCAAGCTTCACAGGAGGCGGCGCTAGTGTCGGACTGGGAAGTTCCATGCAGCCCGGTACCTCTTACGGCATTTCTCTTCGTCACCAGACAGCCTCCGGAACAACACTGAACACACGGAATGCCACCTTAGCAGGTTTCCAGCTTACTTCTGTTGGAAACAGCATATGGACTGGTGCAGGCAGCTCCCCTACCACCTGGGAGAACAGTGACAACTGGAGCGGCGATGCCCCCGGGGATAGGGATAATGCACTTATTCCCGGAGGATTAAGCAAGTATCCCATCCTCACCTCTTCCACTGCCTGCGAAAACCTTCAAATAGGAACCGGTGGATCCCTTACCCTGGAGCCAGCGGCTAACCTGACAGTCCATGGCCAGCTGGAAAATAATGGAAACCTTGAAGTACAATCCAGTGGTGCAGGTACGGGATCAATTATCCCAGCCGGACAAAGCTCAGGAGCGGTAAGCTATCAAAACTACCTGACAGCTGATCAATGGCACATCTTCTCTCCCCCTGTAATTGGCCAGTCCATAAACAGTTTCCTGCAAAATTCCACCAACCTGATACCCTGGAGCGATACGTATGGAGCGTATGGCATGACCGATTACAATGAACTGAACAACTCATGGAACGGCTTTTTTACCGATGCAAGCGGGGGTGACCTTACTTCAGGAAAGGGCTACCTGATGAGGCGGGAGATCTCCGACGGAGCAGTAAGCAGCAGGGGTGAGCTGCTTGATTCTGACCTTTCGGTGGGGATCACCGCCGATGGCAGTAGATGGAATGCCGTCGGGAATCCCTTTTCTTCTGCCATCGGGATTACCTCGGATGCCGTCACTACGGAGGATTTCCTGAGCGCTAATCTGGATCAGCTGGATCCCAACTACAGTGTGCTTTACTTATGGGAGGAAGCTGAAAACTATGACGGAACACAGAATAATTACAAGGTGATTGGAAATGCGGGATATGTAGATAGCCATAATTATCCGGAACTGGACATGGACTACCTCCAGGCCGGACAGGGCTTTCTTGTTAAATCTGCAAGCGGTGGGGGTTCCCTGCTTTTCAGCAAAGCGATGCAGGTACACCAAAACGGCATTGGCCTGTTAAAGAATGCCGGGGAGTCATGGGATGGGTTTAAACTGGTAGCCGAAAGCGGTGACAGGCGTGAATCCACCATCATCTGTTTTCAACATGAAATGACCCCGGGACTGGATCCGTCCTACGATGCAGGACTATTGAACAGCAAACCGGATTTTTCAGTCTATACCAGGTTACTGGAGGACGACGAGGGGATCAATTTCAAGATCCAGTGCCTGCCCGATACAATGAAAAGCGACGTTGTGGTCCCGCTGGGCGTGGACCTTGCATCCGGTGGTGAGCTTGCATTGTTCACTGAGGGCATAATCATGCCTGAGCAATACCAAATCTTCCTCGAGGACAGCTTGTCGGGCCAGATGGTTGACCTTTCTTCCGCCGGGACGGAATACAAAGTAATGCTGGAAAAGGATGGAGCGGGACCGGGCCGTTTCTTCCTGCATATTCATTCCACTGAGGCCACTCGCTCAGGTTCTGTAAAGACCCGTGAACCGCATTTTTATGGGTTCAGCCAGCACCAGGTCTTTACCTTGAAAGGAATGGCAGGAGACGGAGCTATTGCTCTGTTGTATGACCTCAGAGGAAGAAATGTGGGTACATACAGGCTGCAAAGGGGGGAGCTGCATCATATCCCGGCTTCTACCCTGAAAGATGGCATCTACCTGGTCATGGTCATAGACGGCCCAAATAGGAATACTTTGAAAATCTTCAAGAATGAGCCCTAAGGAGAGATCAAGGTCTGCAAATAAGAATATTTCCAGAAAGGAGGCCATCTCCAAAGCAGGTAAATATGCTGTATTTACAGCCTCCTCCATGATGCTTATTCTCAATCCGGTAAAGGCTCAGGCTGAACCCTCCCCCGACCTTCCTCCCGACTGGTACTATTGAAATTCTGCGAATGGACTTTTCCCGGGAACACATTGAGTACAGGGTTAAACAAATCGGAGACAGCAGCCTGGTGTGGCTTAAAACCCTCAATCGCTACCTGCAACTTGAAGAACCTGCATTCCTTGTTTTTCAGCAATTTGCAGATGGACTGATTATGAAGGAAATTGTTCAGAACTTTGCAGCGGAATACGCTATTCCCGAAGCGGATGCCCGCCGCTTCGTATCAGAAATTAAGCATAGGTTTGAATCGCTCTACCGGGAATTCCAGGTGCCTGATGATCCCGGGGTCCCCCCTCCTGCCCGGGCTCTTCCTTTCCTGTCCTATTCCGAAAGAAACATTAAGGTAAGCGGTAAAATCATCCGTTTTACTTTCGGAGACAGCGTCATGGAGAAGTATTTATTCCCTCATTTCGCTTACCTGGAATTTGACACAGATCAGCCCGTCTGTGATCTGCATGTGGAGTTTTTAAACCACCACGGGAAGGTGTTTATGAAAGTAAATCAGGAACAGCTGTACGCCTGGCCTGCAAACCAGATTTACAAACTAAAGGGAGCGCTCTTCATGCAAATACTAAATGAAATCCATGATGAGATTAAGGGGGAATGGATGGGAGTAATCCATGCCGCTTCGGTTTCTCTGGGCAACAGGGCGGTGATGTTCCCGGCCCGGTCAGGTGGCGGCAAAAGCACACTGGCTTCCCTGATGATGGCCCATGGCTGCAGTCTGCTCTCGGATGATTTTACTCCAATCGCCTTGAACGGGGGGATACATTCATTTCCCGGCAGCATCTCCCTCAAATCAGGTTCCCTGCCAGTGCTGGAAAGCTATTTCCCCGAATTGATGGAAACCAGGGAGAGCCAATCCCCTTCTAAAGAGGAAGCTGTCAGGTATTTAAGACCTCAGCAGCCAGAATACCCGGCAAATGGCGGATTTAGCTACGCTGAGCTCGCAAGCTCGGTTCAGGTTCATGCCATTGTATTTGTGCAATACAAGAGTCAGAAAGCATGCGAACTGGAAAGGATCTCCAACCTGACTGCATTGAATGATTTTCTTACAGAGAGCTGGCTCCCCGATGATGCCCGGGTATCTGAAAAATTTCTTGACTGGTTCTTTGAAATACCCTGTTATACCCTGCATTACGGGGACAACCTGAAGGCAGTCGAACTTATCCTGTCTCTTCTTAAGGATGTCACCTAAGGAAATATATTATTTCCTGGGCAAATGCCTTGTACTGGATGAGATTCCTGACATCCGGCAGAAGATCCTTGAAAGGTTCAGCCAAACATCATTTTCATGGGAACAATTTGTTCAGGTGGGCAGCAGTCACCTGGTATTGCCTGCGCTCTATGTTAAGCTGCAGAATGCCGGTCTCCTGCATTCTCTCCCGGAAGAACTGGCCAACTACCTGGGGGAGCTTCACACACTCAATATCGAAAGGAACAAAAATCTGCTGAAACAGGTCAGGTGGTTAAATCAACTTCTCCATCAATCAGGAATCCAGTCAGTCTTTTTAAAAGGATCCGGGGCACTGCTGCAGGAACTCTACCCTGATCCCGGGGAACGCATCCTCTCCGATATCGATTGCATGGTCAGTGAAAACGACTTTGAAAACACAGTGCAAGTGCTTAAAATGGAAGGATATACACATCCCCCCTTTCATCCCGCGAGCCTTCCCATGATGCACCATTATCCCTCCCTGTTCAAAGCCGGTGAACCGGCGCAGGTGGAGATACATAAATTCCCGGTAGGCCGGCGTCAGCTAAGATACCTGAAATTGGAGGATATGAACGCCCGCCTACTTCAACTGGATAAACCGGACGGTCCCACAATCCTATCAGGGGGCGACCAGATCCTGATCAATGTAATCCACAGCCAGCTGAAGGATCGCGGACAGTATTATGCCAATATCTCGCTGCGTAATATATATGAGTTTTACAGGCTCACCCGGAAGCACGAACTATCTGAGACCGGGATCCTGCATCCCCGTCTTAAGCTGGTCCTAAACAACTATATGGCTGTGGCTGAAAAACTATTTGCTCCTGCCAGCGCATTTCCTGTACAAAGAAGGGTCAGGACACAATTCTTTACGATCCGCTTTGAACTTAATAAGTCAAGTCGTATATACAACAGACTCAGTAAATTAATCCGTTCTCTGGCTGACCTGTTCTACACATACTTCTACATCATTTCAAAGGCCGTGATCCAAAAAGACTACAGAAGATACCTCCGGATCAGGTTAACAAATCCTGCCTGGTACAGGCATCACCTCTCTGTGATTGTGAAGCGCTTCGATCCCTGACAAGGAGTTTGCCTTCGGCAAGAGCCAGAGGTGCCCAGTTTTGGGTTCCAAACCTACCTGGTTATTTTACAATATATTTAGGACATATTATAATATCTTTATGGCATAGCTGACACCTGATAACAAATAAAAACCAACACTAAAACTTCATCATGCATCACCAGATTATAAAAACCCGGTCCTTTCTCCTCTTTGCCATCCTGACTGCCATTTCAGCCACCGGCCTGTATACTTCCTGCGATCCCCTCTCTCCAAAAAAAACTGAACCCGTGGATCAGGAAGTCAGGGATGTGAGCTGGTTCTTACAGCGCATGCGCACGGTGGACCATCTTCCCGAGCTTGAAAATTCCCATACCGCCATGGTCTCCACCTGGGACACCACCGGGAATAATGTTGACGCATTTATTCACAATGCTGATACTGAAGAAAGCACAGTGACCATCCTGGAGCTGGAGGGACCGGGTTGTATCCATCGCATTTTTTCGGGTTTCGTGGACGACCGTTTTGACAATACCCGCATTCAGATATTCATCGATCACAACGAAACACCGCTATTTGACATGCCCATCTCAGAGTTCTTCCACCATGATAAGAGCCCCATTCCCTACCCCCTGGTCTTTATCAAGTCCTACCCGGGAACTCTGATGCCCATACCTTATGAAAAGTACATCAGGGTCGCAGTGGAAACTACTCCCTACGATCCGGATGACTGGAGGCGGGGAGCCCACAGCGAGGCCGACTGGAGAAAAGGCCGCTTTGGTGTTTACTGGCAGTTTGTCTACACAAAATATGAAGAAGGCACCCGGGTCAAATCACTGGAATGGCCCCTGGACGAAGAGGCACAGAAAGAACTGGACCTGACCGTGAAAGCCTGGATGAAGGCTGAATCCTCCCCACCTGCCGTCCCGGAACAATGGACCCTGCAGGAAGAGAGCTCACTGCAACCTGGTGAATCCCTAAACTTGGATTTACAGGGCGGCGGGGTGATCAACCAGATCAGGCTGGCTGCATTACCCGCTTCAAGGGAGGTGCTCAACAACCTCCGTCTACTCATGTACTGGGATGGTTGCAAACTACCCAGCGTGGATGTGCCGGTAGGATATATGTTTGGCCATGGGGCTATGGGACACAACCACAGCGATTCCAGCATTGCTGCCGTGATGGGCAAACACCCCGCTGCCGAACCAAGGATTTTCATGCAAAGCGAGCGCCAGCCCTACAACACAGACTACCACTCCCTGCTGCTGGGCATGACCGAAGATGAAGTGTACAGTCTTTTCCCTATGCCCTATGCCGAAGGTGCCCGGATCGAACTGGTCAATACCGGTAAAACAGCTATTGAGACTGTGAAAGTTAAGCTGGATGCAAAGAAAATAAGCCACATTCCGGAAAACCTGGGACGGTTCCATGTGACCTGGTCCAGCACATGTGCAGCCACAGAAGCCACTCCCAAATTCGGACTGCAAAACATCCCGGGCCAGGTGGTCCTGGACAGAAAGATCCGGGGCAAGTACGTGGGCGTGATGCTGCAGGTGGAGTGGCCCTACGAGCAGTGGTGGGGAGAGGGCGACTGGCTTATCTGGACCGATGAGCAGGGGTGGCCCCCCAGCTACCACGGAACCGGTTCGGAAGAGTATTTTAACAGCGGCTGGTGCATGTTCGACCGCAAAGCAGTCTCAGGGTTTGTCTCCCTGAGGCCCGGCTATCCCACGGTCTACAGCTTCCACCTGAACGATGCCTTTCAGTTCCGTGAAAGCATCCGGGTGGTGGAGGAGCAATGGGTGCACTGGGAAGGGTCTGCAGACCGGCACCCCCAGTGGAGCTCTGCTGCCTTCTGGTACTCAGCCACTGCCACTGGGGCTGAATCAAGGCAATAGAAACATTATATGAATTTGCCTGAACAAAAGCAGATAACATGTACAAAACAATCCTGAATCTCATTCTCATTCTCCTTTTCTCATTGATGGTTGGTTGCGAAACCACCTCTACAGAAGCCGGTTTAACAGATGCGTTCATCATCATGGCTTACTCTGGTCCTCCCCTGGAAGAGGTGTCCCTGGAAAGGTACCGGGAGGTGGCGGATGCAGGGATCGATTACCTGGTTCCTGGCAATGGGACCTTCAGTCTGGAACAGAACATGAAAGCCCTGGACCTGGCAAAGGAGGCCGGGATCAAAATCATTCCCCTGGATATGCGCCTGTTGCCCTTTGCCCTGAAGCCGGATATTGCCATTGACAGTGCGATGGTCCGGCAAATTGCCTTGGACTATATGGAACATCCGGCCCTTGGCGCCTACTTCATCCGGGATGAACCGGGCACCGGGATGTATCCCGCCCTGAAAACCATCTCCGACCTGATCGCCGGGGTGGATCCCGGCCATGAGTCCCTCTGCTGCCTCTTCCCTACCTATGGCACGCTTACCCAGTTTGGCGTGGAGGATTACCGTTCCTACATCCGTTCCTTTATCGACATTGTCAGACCGGGTCTGCTGGCTTATGACTCCTATGTGCTGAGAAACGATACTACTCTCTACAAAGAGTGGTTTAAAAACCTTTCCATTGTCCGGGAGGAGACCCGGAAAGCGGGGATTCCTTTCCTGGTATTTATGCAGAGTGTCGGCATTAAAGAAGGATTGCGGGTTCCCGGCCGGGCAGAGATACTGTGGCAGGTCAACACCGCCCTGGCCTATGGAGCCCGGGGGGTCGGCTGGTTCAATTACTGGACCCCTGAGCCGGGAATGGGACTGCCCCACGTGGAAGGCGCTACTGCCCCGATCATCGAACACTATTACAAGGGCATGATAGACAGGGAAGGGAATCCCACTGAGGTATACCAGCATGTCAGCGAAGTCAATCACTATCTGAAACGAGTGGATAAAGTACTGAAGGATTGGGAGCTTAGCGATGTGTCGCGCTGGGAGTCCGGGAAGCAGGTCGAGGGAAAAGCTCTTTTTGTAAAGTCTGCAGGAGGAACCCCCGATATCGTGATCGGTACATTCCGGAAGGACCAGGAGATCCGGTTGGTGATCTCTAATGCCAGCTGTGAACAGGCTGCCACATGCTCACTTGAAATGATCCCCGGCTTCGAAATTGCATCTGCAATTGATTCCATTAATGCTGGGCCAGGCCCGGATGAAGGTACATTATCATCCTGGGAGATCAAACCTGGGGGAGCAGTGATCCTGCAGGTATCGATGTAAAAGCCCCCCGGCTCAGCTGGGTTCTTGAATCGGCACAGAGAGGTGAGAGGCAAACTGCATACCAGATTCTGGTGGCCGGCAGCAGGGAGAGCCTGATTACAGAAATGAGACACTCCCAATGCAACCATTGCCACTTATCTTGTATCTTAGTGTCAGACCAATCCTGCTCATGATGAAAAAGGCTATTGTTGCTGCCGCAACAGCACTATCCATGATCCTGACTTTTCTGGTTTCATGCGAAACAGAACAATCCGGTGCATTTCGCATAGAGATATCCGATGGTACATCAATCACTGAGGATGACATCCTGTACTACGACAGCTCAACCTGCATGCTGTTTCTGAAAGATGATCTGTTTCTTTCCTACCGGGAGCCTGAATCCGGCCACAGGTTTAGTAACAGCTTCACGGTCTTTGTTGACAGGGACACTATCTACCAGGGCGTCATATACCCCGAAGAGTTGATCACATGTGCAGGACCACAAATGCCATTTGTGATTTACCGAGATGAAGGCATTCGTGATAAAAGCATCCTGGAGATCAGGCACACTGGCTGGGCAGCTAACACCGGCTGGACAGCCGACATGCGAAATGATCCCAGGATCGTAAGTGCATTAAGCGACAACCGGCTGCTTTACAGCGGCATCGGCTTGACTGTCGATCATGTGGAGGTGCTGGGCAAATATACAGATGATACGGTCTGTTGCACTATTACCCTTCACAACCCCGACCCGATCAATTATTACGTATTGGATCCGCAAAAAATGGGAGAAGACTATTTTAACTACTATAATGGCGGATTGTTGCTAACGCTCCATAATTCAGAGTATACTTGCGATTGCTGCGGGATTTATCAACCCGAATACGGTAAAATAACCCTGGAGGACTTCTCCATCCTGGAAAGCGGAGCCTCCCTTACCTTCACCTTCTGTTCAGACGATTATTTCATAGGCTTTGACGGAACCTTCAAAGGTATCTTTACAATAAAATATGAAAGCTCTCACCTCGATTTGAAACAACATGACGGAAGGATCTGGGCAGGCCGTGTTAGTGCCGGATATGATAACATCATTATAGATTTGCTTCCAAATGGTTGAGAGCACCCCTCAGCGCCTTAGCCTGTCCTATTCGCGAATTTAAAACTTGTTCTGCTGATACAGCTCTACGCGATATAAAACAGTTTTCATTACTATCTTGTAGCGGCTTTAAAAAAGGTCCCTGAACCGATGTAGCTTGCAGCATCAGACCAGTTGGGTTTCCACGGGATAATGGTTCGTGATCCCTCCCCATCAATATCCGAATAGCCAATATTGAACCGGATTGTTTCCCACTCCTTGCCCCCGACCGATTCGATGAATTCCACAGGCAGTGCCACCTCAAGATTGAATCCCTCATCTGTCCTGGCAGTTGCAATGAGGGTTCCTTCCGGCAGGCGTTCCAGTTGATCCACCCGGGGTGCTGTCCCCTTTTCGAAAGAGGGTAGCAGGTAGATGCGGGGCTGTTCATGGTAGGGGATGTTATTCTTCCTGTTGTTGGCGCTGATCTGAACTGGAGAAGCATCGAAGTTGATCAGCAGGGCATCCTTCTCCCAGATGCTGACGTATGGATCCTCGTAGAATTCATCGTCCCTGACCTCCACCCCCAGGTAGAGGTAATCTGCATCGCTGGAGAGGCTGAAGTTAAAAGAGGCGATCCCATCAGCGGGTGCTTCCACACTGTAGGGCAGCTCTTTCCACTCCCTGAGATTCCCATCGATCTTCATTCTGCGGGTAGCCTTCCGGAGGTGTAGCTTTTTTACCGGGGAGAGTCCGGTCTGTTGTTGCATGGTGACCTCCCTGCCTTTATCCATGCTGTACCGGTAAGAGAGATGCAGCGGAAAGGCTTCCGATTCAAAGATTGCCTCATGTGAGTCCGTACTGCGAAGGGTCAGGTGTATGGTAGCCCTGTCACCAGGAGGGATCTCCATTTCGGTCTCTTCAGCTACTGCCTCCAGCAGGGTACTCTGCCCTGTACCAAGTGTGGCGCTGAGGAGGTAGGGGCTGTTATTGAAGATCTCCAGTGGCACTGTATCCTCCCTGAAGTCATCCTCATAGAATATGGGCTTTACCAGGAGCGGATCCAGTCCCAGGAGGCCCAGTTGTTCCTCAGTGAAGATCTCCTCATCCCTGATCCCATCCAGCATCAGGTTGGCCACCACCGGTCCCGAATCGGTTATGGTCACCCAGGTCAGGTGGTCAAACTCCCCGTAACCTGTTCCCCGGAGACCGCTGATCCCGCCTGCAGTGGCCAGTACCAGGTAGCGGCTGCCGTTGCGCACATATTTGGTATAGAGATGGGTATGACCGGCAAAGACGGTGTATTCTCTCTCTATAAGGATGCCTTCCAGCTCCGTCCATCCGGGATCCCCATAGGTCCATACCGGCTGGTGCATAAAGACCAGGGTCCAGCGCACCTCCCGGTGGTTTTCCAGCACCTGGCTAAAGTACGCTACCTGCTTCTCGTTGATGCCGTGCATCTGGCCCCCCTCTCCTTCCGAACTCATGCAGAGGAATAGGACATCCTTATGCACAAAATGGTAATAGGAGGGACCATACCGCTCCTTCCAGATCCTTGTCATCAGCTCATTGGAGTAGTCATGGTTCCCCGGCACATAATAAAAAGGCATGTTCAGGGGGGCGATCAGGGAATCATACTCCTCCCACTGCCGGATCACCTCCGCACTGTCTTCCGTATATCCCTCGATCAGGTCGCCCACGCTCATTACAAACTCGGGCTGCATCAGGTTCAGCTTCCGGATGGCATCCTCATAGATTCCCGGGCGGTGACCACCGGTACGGTCGGGGATCACAGCAAAACGAAAATCTCCCTGGGCAAAAATAGCAGTAATGGTAAACAGAGTAAATAATGAGGCAATAATACGTTTCATGAGTTGCCAGACTATTAATAAAACATGTTTGATCCAGGTATGATCAAGCTCGAAATATACTACAATTATCTGCGACTCCGCTTACTTGGGATCCAATACAGGGACTACAGAAAATCATAATGCATCACAGGCCGATTCAGACATCCTACTTTTTAATAAACAATGAACGATATGTCTCAGACTTCATCCGTCTGTTAAGAGTGGTTGTTACATCGGATTGGGATTCTCCTTCATAATGATAAGCTGCTCATTGGAAGGTAGGTCCGGGAAGGGGTTGTGGGGTTCTGCCTGATACCAGTAGGCCACGGTGGCCATATCATCCCTCAGGTGCTTGTATCTTCCGCTTCCGTCGCTATTCCATCCCAGACTCTGCAGGGTCACTTTCAGGTCGGTCTCAAAGCGCACCGGATCAAGGATGTGCCATCGGTAAGAGCCAATCTTAAGCATATAGGAGGTCTCCGGATCATCCAGGAAGTAGTGGAATCCGGTATAGGGAGAATCAAACTCGTCAAACTCGGGTACTCCCTCTTCATTAAAGCGTCCGTTATAGCCATAGGAGCCGCAGAAGTAATCCTCCTCGCCGGTCCCGCAGATGGTGGGAAAAGTATCATCACCATCAATAAAGAACTTGATCTCACCTTCTCCCCACCAACCCTTGTCGTACGCCCCGCGTGCCATGTAGGTACCTACATATTGTCCTTTCCCCTTTACACCATCCAGGATCACATGGTCATCCATATCGGACAGGGGATGTACCCTGTGAAACTGTGCGTGAAAATAGGCCGCATCGTCCGGTACGTCGGTCAGGGTATAATCAACCTGGTAGTAGAGCCTGGTCTGCTCCTCGCTCAGGTTCTCCATGGTGATCCTGCACTTTGTTCGAAAAGGCATCTGCCAGTAACTGTTTAGCCCGCTGCGGGGATTTACACAGATCGCCAGGGATTTGATCCTCGGCTCCATACCCATACCCCAACCAGAGGCAAAGAAATCACCCACCGGGACCTCTACCGAGGGTTCAGTTTCATCATCCCAGTAGAAACGAATGATATTCAGTCGGTAATCGCAGACAGGTGTCATCCAGATATGCTGAATGGCGCCCTCTCCCTCGATCTCGGCCAGGGTATATTCCTCTCCGGGCTCGATAAATATGTATGGATTCACCTTCCATCCCTGTCCGAGATCCTGAGCAGCGTGGGCAGCATTTCCCTCCTCCAGAGTAGCCATCCCCCCCATTCCCTTCTCCCCGGTAAAATTCTCCGGGCTGATGGACCTCGACTGCGCATCGGACATGCGGTAGAGGTTCCCCATATCCAGGTCAAGGCCGTTGTACTTTTCGGGAGCATTCTGGCAGCCTGAAATGGCGAATACAACGACAATTACAGCAAGTAGTGAACGTTTCATAAGATCAGTTTTAGCGTTTAGTTTATTATTTGGTTGTTTCTCCTTTCTGTTTCAGCCACTCCCTGTAGGCACTGTTTAACTCCTTTGCCCCCGGAGCTTCCGAATCGGGGTCCAGGTGGGTCTGGTACTCCCACATGGCAAACTTTTCCACGTAGGGGCTCACCGTCGACATCTTCTCAAACAGAAGTTCGGGTGAGATACTTCTGAAAAGATCAATACCGGGGCGATCCGCTCCACAATGCCTTCCACGGGCAGCTTTTCTCCCGGCCCTGTACATGCTCCTGTCAGCAGGCCCAATGCAAAGAGCCACAAGCCTGCAAAAATTCTCTGTCTCATCACTCTGCCAACATTTGATTACGATATTTTTCTATCAGCCGGGTGGAAATCTCAAGGCTGTTCCCAACCGGTTCCGATGGGTACCGGTTCGTCTGGTTCCCCCAGGCTAGTTCAAAGGCCACCGATTTATCGACGAATCCCCGCTGATTGAATGCTTCTCCCTTTTCCACAGCGTTAATCACCTCATCAATAAAGAGCGCCCAGCGTTTTCCGTAGAAATCCTGCATCAGGCCTCCCCAGCAGCGGTTGCCATAATCGTTCAGGATATGTTCCATCCCGGCCACGGTGGTCAGGATCACCCTGGCGTTATATTCATAAAAATCCGCTTCCTGCTCATCCTTCCCGAAAGAGCGGGCATCGGAAAGCCAGTGGCCAAGAAGGAAGGATTGATGGGAAGATAACAGCTGGTCCACGTCTGCAAAGAGCGCTTTCATCTGCTCCCCGGTCGCTTTCATGGCAGTCAGGTCCTTTTGTTCATAGGCTTCTGTAAAGCGATCCAGCAAAACAGGAAAATGATTCACAAGCATCTGGCTGCCCAGGTTGACCACATCATAGCGGTAGGCATCGCAATCCCGGTTTTCAGCTTGCAGCATCAGCTCCAAGGCCTCATACAACCTCTTGTTACTGTACTCAATAGGTTCCCAGCCCACCCAGTAACTATTATCGCCCGGCATCACAGGCCGAAGGTTGGTCACAGGCACCTGGATTAGGGTAGGTACCGAGGTGTATATCTCCTCCAGGAGCACCTGCCAGGCCTTCCTCACCTGTGGGTCCTCTCCCCCGCTGCGCCGGTCGGCCCAGCACTCGAACCACTGTCCCAGATCAGCCATATTCGAATCCTCCCCTTCCGGGGTCCAGGCCTGCTCAAAGATATATTCATATACCTGGGGATTCACATCAAAACCCTCAAGGGTCGAACCAATACCTGTAAGGTTATCGCCCCCGTTCCGAAAGGCATCCTCAAGTCTCTCCCCAGCCTTTTCAAGGTTACCGGCCAGCATGGTGTTCCCTCCGAAATCCCCCAGGTAGCACCAAATATAGGGCTGACCATAAAAGGATTCAGTTATCTTCCATACCTCTGTGTTTTCACAGAAATAATCGAGCATGGTCATCCTTCCCTGCGGAACTGCGGTCAGATATGCTTCGATACGCTCATCGGTCCACTGCTCTCTCATAAAATAGAAGAGCCACCCCATCTGTAACCAGTGAGCTTCCGGGTCTGCGGCGTCTATGCTCTCATAAATGCGCTCCGAAAGGGAAGCCAGATAATGGGGCTCCCAGCTGGGAGGATGCATCTCATTCAGGGGATCAATCCCGTAGATATGATCGGTCCCGAACTGCAACTCCTGTTCCTCCATAAAGGCCTTTTGAATGACCGGGAAGAGGCTATCCATGGGGTCAAGCATATAGCATGCATAGGGATTCTCCAGGTGGGGATTTCCCAGGCGGGTTAGTTCCAGTTCCGGATAAAGCCGTTGCAAGGCCTTCGGAACATGGCCATTAAAGGCCGATAGCACCGGTTTCATACCCAGGCTACGCTCTCTTTCCAGTATCTGCTTTTGCAGTACGAACTGGTGATCCATATAGGATTGCGGAAGAGGCCCGTGGATGGCATCCACATTGGACATGCGGTGCCAGGGGAGCATGGCAGGACCGCTGAAATAGCTCCGGATCTCCTCATCGCTCAGCCCTATGTCACTCCATACCTTGTGCCAGATCGATTCCTGGGCCGTATTGGCCAGTGGCATATTGATCCCGTTCAAAGCCATCCAGTCGATCAAACGTTCCCAGTCGTGCCAGTCCCACCAGGGCAGGGTATATCCATAGGTGCAGTAGTTCAGAAAGAAACGGTCCTTTACCCGCGCCTCCTTCCGGATCTTTCCTGAAATCCCCGGCATGGTTTCGGGCAGCTCTACGGGTTGATCGGCGTACCAGGAGACCGAGGTATTACAGTAATATTTCAGGTAGTGGTTGAGGCCCACCGCCATGGCCAGCGGATTGTTCCCCCGGATCAGCAGTTTCCCAACATTTTCGGACTCCAGCTCAAATATATCCTTTCCGTCCGGCGATTCAATGGTTTCGAATACAATTTTTTCTGAGAATTGCGGGGCAATCCGCTCTACCAAGTCCCTTACGACCTGGTGTTTGTCGTTCTCGCTGCATCCGGTGCTGAGTATCCCGAGCAGGATCAGGCCTGTTGAGATGACTGCTCTAACTCCTCGTAACTTCACAGATAATCGTTTCATATGCTGGTAATTGAACTACTGTAATGCGGATTTCTGGAAACGGACGGAACCATCTTCATCGCACACCAGCTCCATGATCTCCTAACGTGTTTAACGGCCGATCTCCTCCACCGAACCTTTGTGGTATCGGAAACCCTCGATGGTTATCTCTTCCCAATCAGAGATATCCACCACCATATTGATGTCTTCCTCTGCAGAGTCAAACAACACAAACTCACGGATCTCATGTGCCTGCAGACCGTCGATGGTAATATGTCCCTGGAACATCAGGTTGGGCTATAGCCATATAATGGAACGCCAGGGCAATGGTAATAATAACTAGCTTTCTCATGGGATTGTGTCTTTTTATTAAGCCTAAGATAGAATAAATACTTGCTATATCCTGTATCTTCTCACCCGCTCCATCAGCCGGTTCACCTCATCCACGCTCTTTTTGGAGTTCACTACATAGAGCACCCCTCCGGGCAGTCTGTTTCTTTTCAGGTGATCCTCAAACAGATCCTCTTCAACCGCCACCACCAGGGGGAGGTCCCCGGACTGCTTCTGTAATTCGGGAAGTTGTTCAAAAGCCGGCGGATTGTCCTTTTCATCCAGCAGGTAGAGGGCCTTCAAACCATCCAGCTGCGATACTGCGTTTAACAGGTGGCGTCCGTTGCTGTGTAGGTGCAGAACCCCACCGTCGAAATGGCTGAACATCTTTTCAATATTTTGCTTTCCCCACTGCTCATAATCCTCCACCGAGGTCATATGAAAGGGATCGACACTCTCAGAAACAATCCGGCCCGGAAGCCACTGGGCCAGGTTACTGAAGGTCCCTCCCATATATGAAGGGGTATTCTCAAAAAAAGCCTCCTGTACCTTCACATTGAGGTCAAAGGCAAAATCGATCACCTCCTGCACCTTTTCAGGATTCTCAAAAAAGCTTAAATAGGTTTTGGTGGCACCAACAAGTTCAAAAACAAAGTTAAGGGAATCGATCAGGATGAAGTGGCTGATGCCGAACTTATCCTTCGAGAGCTCAGAGAATACATTAAGCTGGTGCATGTATTTTTGGAACCAGGGATGGCTCTCTTCAACAGGTGGAGGGAGAAAGTCAGCCAGGTTATCATACATCGGTTTGACCATGGATGAGATCCAGCCCCACGCCGGGTCGCTCAGAAACTGCATTTCTCCGCCAATCAGTGCCCCATACAAACCCTGATCAAACTCGCTCAAATAGGCCGACGGAATGGAGTCATCCTCCACCAGTATCTTCTCCTTTTGATAGGTATCCCAGAACCGAACCCGTTCAACAGGATCGGGGTACTCCACATACCCTGCCGGGTTGTTTCTGCCAAACTCCTCCAGTGCCGGGCTGGGAAGCTGATAATTGACCAGTACCTGGTCAGTCAGTTTTCTGTCATAGAAGAGCTTCAGGCGCTCAATGACACTCTCCGTACTCTTCTTATATAAGATCTGATCCATAGCTATTGCGGTAAGTTTCCCTATTTTGTTTTTAGAATTACTTCCCTATATTTCTCCATTAGCTCTGTAGCCCTGGAAACAGGATCGCCCACCGGTTGATCGGAAAACTTCCGGTCACCTCTGACCCAATTGCCCTCAAACTCCACAAAGTCATCAAGCATGTCCCCGTCCGTAAAAGCTTCACCCTTCTCAAGTGATTCGTTAACCCGCTCAACAAACATCTTCCAGCGCCCGGCATAGTAACTCTCCGTCAATCCCGCCCAGCTTCGGTTGGCATAATCATTAAGGCTTTCGGCATGTTCTCCCTCCCCTGCCCAGGTAGTGATGATCATCCTGGCACTCTTCTCATAATAGGCCGCCTCGGCACTGTCCGCTCCGAATGCCCGGGCCTCCTCCAGCCATTTGCCCAGCAGGAACCCCTGGTGGGTGCCCAGCAGACGGTCGAGATCTGCCAGCAATTCCAGCATCCGCTCACCCGAGATCTTTAGAGAATCGATATCCCCTTGATGATAATATCCTGTGAACCGGTCTCTGAGCACCTGAAAATGGTTTCCCAGTACCTGCCTGCCAATATTGACCACATCGTAGCAGTAGGCATCCCGGCTTTGCTCCTTAGCCTGCAGCATCAGTTCCCAGGCCCTGAACAGTTCTGCATTGTCATAATCAATATGGGGTGTGGTGGTCCAGTTTCCATGGCCCGCCAGTGAGGGTCTGGCATTGGTCAGCATCCCCTGTCCCAGCCTTGCCGGATACTGATATACCTGGTCCAGCAGGATTTTCCATGATGCACGAACATTCTCATCCTCGTACCCGCAGCGCCTGTCTGCCCAGCGGGTTATCCACTCTTCTGCGCTTTCCTCATTGGATTCCCATGCCTGCTCAAATACATATTCATACATCAGGGGATTGACGTCCAGCGCCTCCAGTGTGGATCCGACACCGCTCATATTGCTTCCTCCGTTCTTTATGGCATAAGCAATGCGGTTTGCCACCTCCTGCATGTTTCCCATCAGCATGGTGTTCCCCCCGAAATTACCCAGGTAGCACCAGAGGTAGGGCTGTCCGAAAAAGGACTCAGTGGTCTTCCATAGCTCTTCATGCTCACAGTAGTAATCCAGCAGGATCACCTGGTCCTGCGGCACTGCTCTCAGGTAAGCCTTCAGCCTTTCATTGTTCCATTCGGGATCAAAATAGAAGACCCAGGCCATTTGCAGCCACTCCGCTTCAGGATCATTTTGTATCATCGACCCATAGATGGTCTTTGAGAGATCGGCCAGGAAGGCCGTGTCCCAGCTCTGCGGTTTTGTCTCAGAAAAGGGATCTGCCCCATAGACATGGTCGGTGCCAAAGAGCCTTTCCTGCTCCTCCATAAATGCCTTCTGGATCACCGGGTAGAGCGAATCGGAAGGGTCCAGGATCCGGGGCCGGTACAGGTCATACTCTTCCAGCTGCCTGAGTTTGGCAATTTTCGCATCCGGATAAAGCCTCTTGATTTCCCTGGGAACATGCCCGTTAAAGGCCTGGAGCACCGGGGTAATGCCCAGCTCCCGCTCCCGGGCCAGGATCTTTTTCTGCAACTCCAGCTGACTATCGAGCCAGGAGTGGGGTAAGGGCCCCTGGTAACTGTCCAGCAAAGACATGCGGTGAAAAAAGAGGTGGGCCGGACCGGTAAAATATCCCCGGATCTCCTCATCGGTCAAACCAAACTCCTTCCATACATTGTACCATACCGACTCCTGTCCGGTGGTTGCCAGCGACATATTGATTCCGTTGAGCGCCATCCAGTCGATCAGCCGCTCCCAGTCACGCCATTTCCACCACGACAGTGTGTAGGCAGAGGTGCAGTAATTAAGGAAAAATCGCCTTTCAACCTTAGCCTCCAACCTGACCTTCTCCAATACATCAGGCAGTGTTTCCGGAAGCTCCACCGGCTGGCTGGCAAACCAGGAAACATGGGTATTGCAGTAGTAGTTCAGGTAGTGGTTCAAACCCACTGCCAATGATATTTGGTTATTACCGCGTATTATGATCTTGCCATCCGGGGCGGACTCCAGTTCAAACAGATCCTTCCCGTCAGGGGATGTAATCTCCTCAAAAAGGATCTTTCCTGAAAACTCTGGTGCAACCCTTTCAAGAAGTCCGGTCACCGGCATGCTTTCTTTTTGATTGCTGCAGCCGGAAAAAAGAATCAGAATGAATGCGATAACTACTGTGATCTGAATTCTCATAAATTCAGGTTATTTCTGGTATCGGCCCAGGCACACTCCACCAGTTGCCGGATATTCTCTGAAGGAGTATCGGGTGGTATGGCACAACCTGCATTGACCATCAGCCTGGGTGAGTCCCTGTAGATCTCCAGAAGCTCCTCGGTCCGTTCCTTGACCACCGCAGTGGTCCCGAAATTGATCACCCCTGAAGGATCCAGATTCCCGATGAAGAGGGTGGAATTGTTACAGTACTGGTAGATCAGATGAATATCAGTCAGATAATCCAGCTCCAGGGCATCGGCCCCGGTCCTTACCATGTCCTCCAGGATCACATCGGTATCCCCGCAGATATGAAGTGTATAGGGAAGACCCAAGCGGTGCGCCTCATCGATCAGCCGTTTTTCGTATACATGGGCAAACTCACGGTAATGTTCGGGCTGGATCATTTCAGGACCGGCCACGCTATCGCCGTTGGAAACCATATCGGCTCCGGTTCCGGCCATCAGGCGAATAAACTGGATTCCTGCCTCAGTGGCATACTCCAGCAAGCGATGTACTCCTTCCGGATCCAGGAGCAGGTCGGTCATCAGATCCTGTGATCCTCTGAGCATACTGGCCAGGGAGAAGGGAGCCTGGTCGCAATTCCCCCGCACATATTTTTCCTCTCCGAAATAATCCTTCACGATCCGGGTGATCTCCAGCCAACGCTGGATCCCCTCATCTTTTTCCACATCTACCGGCGATAGCGCAGCCACCTCATCCAGAGAGCTGATCAGTGTGCCATGGGTTCTGGCGGGCTCGTTCTCGGGGTAATCCACAGGTACCCCTACCGATCCGGCCAGTGTTGCTGTATCCACATCGATCAGCAATCCGTCGGTATCATACTTTTCCGCAGCATTTATAAATGCCCGGGCTGCCTTTTCAGGGATTTCCCGGAACTCTTTCATGGATATTCCTTCTTCCCTTGCTGCCATCATAAAATTGTGCAGCATTACCGGTCGCCTGTCAGTCCATTTCCCCTCCAGTGCAGCCCTGATTCGTTCTGTTCCTGTCATTATAATCAGTTATTTAAACTCGTTATGATCTATTTTAAGGGATGCTCCTCCATTGAGCCGGCTCTCCTCGGCCCTGAAGCCCATCAGGTGGCTTTCGACCGAATTCTCAATATTCGAGGTCAGCAGCGAGACATCCTTTTGGCTTACTGCCTGGATAAAATCATGTACCAGGCCCCAGTCGCCTCCGCCATGCCCCGATTCAACAGCAGCTTCCATGCTAACATCCCACTTTATCTTGTCTCCGGTGAGGAATTTGGTAAACGTAAGAGTCTGTTCATCCCCGATAATATCTCCTTTGGTGCCAAAGATCCGGGTCCGCCTGCCTCCATAGTGGGTAAAAGCCTCCATGTTAAAGGAAGCGGTAATCTCCTCTCCAAAGTCCATGATCATCACCTGGTGGTCCACCACATTGTTATCGGAGCGGTAGACACACTTGCCAAACGAGCCGGTCCTGAGCGCCTTCAGAATGGTCTCGTCCTCTGTATCGGGGATCTCCATATGCCAGGTGGCATCCTTGTTTTTCAGGTATAGCCTTGCATCATAGGGACATTGCTCCGCCACCTTGCAATCGAGACAGCGGACTGCACTCCCTGCCGGAGCCTTATCCTCCCGGAAATGCTTCAGTGATCCGAATGAGGAGACCCTGTTGCAAGGTTGATCCACAAGCCATCTCAGTATGTCGGTATCATGACACGATTTGGAGAGGATCATGGAATTGGATTCCTCCTTGTTCCGCCAGGGCCCCCTGACAAAAGAGTGGGACATGTGAAGGTTGCTCACAGGTTCCAGGTGCTGCACGCTGACAATGTTCCCCAGTTCCCCCGAATCGATGATCTCCTTCATCTTCCGGAAATAGGTGGTATACCTCAACACATGGCATACAGCCACAATGTTGTCATGTTCTCTTGATTGGTGAAGCAGATCCTTGCACTGTTGCCAGGTCTGGGCCATTGCCTTCTCCAGCAGGATATCATAGCCCAGCTCCATCCCCTTCATGGCCGGTTCGTAATGAAGGGCATCGGGAGTGGAGATGATCAGTGCATCTGCAAATTTAGGGATCTCCAGGGCATGCTCCCAGGTGACCCACTGGTGCTCCTCAGGGATGTTGTACTTCTCTGCAAACCGCTCCCTTCGGAAGGGAATCGGTTCGGCCACTCCCACAATCTTCAGCTCATCCGGATACTTCTCCGCATAGGAGGCATAGGCATTGCCCCTTCCCCCGGCACCAATCACCACACAGGTAACCGGTTCTCCCGGCTTTTTGTATTTTGGGTTTTTTAGAAATTCAGGCAATGTGTGCCTGTTTTGGTGGCCCATTGCCGGCCTGGCTACAGCAGTTCCTATGGCTGCAGCACTGAATGTCTTCAACAGGTCACGCCTGTTCCATCTTTTTGTTACCATAACAGTCCATATTTATTGCCTATTTGGCCATTTTACGTTCACTATTTCCCCATGATATTTTTGACTCAATTCCCTGGCAACAGCCACAGGATCTTCCTCCGGATCCACCATGTAGCGCTGGTTTCCTTCGATCCAGTTCCATTCAAAGTCAGCCACTTTCTCCACAAAAGCAGTTTCATCCAGGGCATCGCCCCTCTCTACGGAAGCAATGGCCTCATCCACAAATATCTTCCAGCGGCCGGAGTAGTAATCACGGGTAAGTCCTGCCCAGTTCCGGTTGGCATAATCGATGAGCGAACTGTTCTTTTCACCCCAGGTAGTCAGGATGTTCCTTGCGTTCTTCTCATAATATGCCGCTTCCATTTCATCATTTCCAAAGCTGCGCGCATCTGCCAGCCAATGTCCCAGCATAAAATTCTTCTGTGTGGCCAGCAGCCTGTCCAGGTCGTTCAGCAATTCGATCATCTTTGCCCCACTGGCCCTCATGGCTTCTATATCCCCGGACTCACAATTGGCAGTAAAGCAGTCCCTGAGCACCAGGAAATGATCGGCCAGCACCTGCCGGCCCAGGTTGACCACATCATATTGGTAGACCTCCCGGGAGGTATTCTCTGCCTCCAGTAAAAGCTCCCAGGCCATGAATAGTTCGGTGGTGGAGATATCGAAATTTTCATCCAAGGATCTGATCATTTCTACCACCCCGTCCCAGTGCTTATGCCCGTAACCTGTAAAGGCGGGGCGTCCGTTGGTGGCCGTACCATGTGCCAGGCGGGGCATTTTGCTGTACACCCTGTCATACAGGATCTGCCAAGCTTCGCGGGCATTCTCATCCGCTGAACCATGCCTTCGGTCGGCCCAGTCCTCCATCCATGCCTGTAGATCAACCTCTCCTGATCCCCAGACTTTCTCAAATACAAACTCATAGACCAGGGGATTGTCGTCCAGTGCCTCCAGGGTGGAGCCTATCCCTGCAAGGTTTGCTCCACCATGCTGCAAAGCGTTATCGATGCGCTGGTTAACATCCTTGATATTCCCGGCCAGCATTGTATTGCCGCCGAAGTTGCCCAGATAGCACCAGTAGTAGGGCTGCCCGAAGAAGGATTCTGTGCTTTTCCATATCTCTTCGATCTCACAGAAGTAATCGATCAGGGTCATCTTTCCCTCCGGCACCGCATTGATGTAAGAATTGATCCGCTCGCCCGACCACTCCTTGTCAAAATAGAATACCCAGGCCATCTGCAACCATTCTGCCTCCGGGTCGGTCGCGGTCATCGATTCGTAAATGGTTTTGGATACCCTGTCCAGAAAATCCAAATCCCAGCTGGGAGGCTTGATCTCCACGAAGGGATCTGCCCCGTAGATATGGTCGGTCCCATACTGGCGTGTCTGCTCCTTCAGGAAAGCGCTCTGGATCACAGGGAACAGCGTATCCATGGGATCCAGGAAATAGCTGTGGTAGAGGCTGTCGAAACCTACCCAGTCGCCCAGCTTCTGAATGTGGGCATCAGGGTAGATCTCCTTCAGCTCCCTTGGAACGTGACCGCTAAAAGCCTGCAATACCGGTTTAATCCCCAGCTCGCGTTCCCGGGCCACGATCTGCTTCTGCAGGGCCACTTCATGATCCATCCAGCTTTGCGGCAGCGGGGCATCCCATTTGTCCAGAAGTGACATCCGGTGAAAGGGAATGTGGGTGGGACCGGTGAAGTAGCTGCGGATCTGCTCGTCTGTTAATCCGAAATCGCTCCAGACCTTATGCCAGATGGCCTCCTGCCCGGTAATGGCCAGGGAGGTATTGATCCCGTTCAGCGCCATCCAGTCAATGAGCCGCTCCCAGTCGCGCCATTCCCACCAGGGTGTGGTATAGGAGAAAGTGCAGTAGTTCAGGAAGAAACGTTGGTCCACGTTGGCCTCCTTGCTCACCTTCTCCGGTACAGCAGGAAGCACCTCAGGCAGCTCCACCGCCTGGTCGGCAAACCATGAAACGGAGGTATTGCAATAGTATTTCAAATAATGTCCCAGGCCCACAGCCATGGAGTTTTGGTTGTTCCCGCGGATCATTATTTTTCCGTTGTCCAGCGATTCCAGTTCAAACAGATCTTTCCCCGATGGGGAATTCATCTGCTCAAACAGGATATCCCCAGAAAACTGCGGAGAAATCCGTTCCACAAGTTCCTCCACGGGCAATGCTTCCTTCCGGCTGCTGCAGGATTGCATAATTGCCAGCAAGAGGACCGTACAAGCAAAAAGTCTAAAGTTCATCTATCTTAAATTTCATCATTTATTCCTTCTCTCGATCTCCTCCAGGGTCAGTTTGCTGGTTTCGAACAGCACCTTTCTAAAGAAGAAGAAACCGATCAGTGTCATAAGAGAGAAAAAGGCAAAGCTAAAACCAATCCCTTTTCCATCACCAAAAGCACCAGCCACTACCGGGAATAGAAAGGTGATGGTACCATTGACCGACCAGTTGGCGAAAGAACCAATGGCTACTCCCCTTGAGCGGATGTTATTCGGAAAGATCTCTGCCAGCAATACAAACACCACCGCTCCCATGGAAGCTGCAAAAGAGGCCACAAATCCGATCAGGAAAAAGAGCATCAATCCGCCTCCGAATGTGTTGAATATGAATTCCACTGCAAAGAGTCCCAGGAAAAGGGCCATGCTCAGCATACCAGTCAGTAACATGGTTCTCCTTCCTAATTTATCAATAAAGCGCATAGCCAGCAGGGTAAAAGTAAGGTTGACAAACCCCAGGATCACAGTCTGTCCAATGGCCGAGTCTGTTGAGAAACCTGCGGCCCTGAAAATATCGGTGGCATAGTACATCACTATGGCAATCCCGGTAAATTGAGAAAATATTCCTATCGTAATGCCGATTAAAGTAAACTTCCGGTTGGGTCTTTTGAACATCCGCTCCTGATTCTCCATTTTTTCCTGTGCGATCGATTGTCGGATCTCTTCCAGGATTCCTGCTTTAACACCATCAGGATTGATCTCTTTGATAATCTGTTCAGCTTCCTCCTGCTTACCTTTCTTCATCAGCCAGCGCGGACTTTTTCGTACACGGAACAACAATATTAAAAAGAAAAGTGCCGGTAAGGACTCCGAAAGGAACATATACCTCCAGTTGTTTTTTCCGATATCTATCAACAGGTAATCGATGAAGAATGCTACCAGAATTCCAATAACGATGGCCAGTTGAAAAGTGATGATCAGCCTGCCACGATGCGAAGCGGGGGCAATTTCCGAAATGTAGGTCGGAGAAAGCACCGAGGCAATCCCAACGGCAAGCCCTCCAATAAGGCGGGCCAGGATAAATAGATGAATGTTGGTAGCCATACCGGTCCCGAATGCCGAAACCAAAAACAGGAGTGCTGACACCTTCAGCATCTGCCGTCTGCCAAACAAATCACCCGGTCTTCCCGCCCCGATGGCTCCAACAATACTGCCCAGCAATGCTGAGCTAACCGCCCATCCGGTCATCACATCGCTTAACTGAAAATGACTGGTGAAAAAAGGGAGGGCACCATTGATCACCGCAGTATCAAAACCATAGAGAAGCCCGCCTATGGCAGCTACCAGGGTGTAAAGGATAAGTTTACGTTCCATTGTTTTACATTCAGCAGAGTCAGACAAAAATAGACTACCTTTGATAAAATATGACTAATATAAATCTTATCGTACTATTTCAAACATGGAAAAACTGGATATCACCTCCACCAATGAACGAAAGATACTGGATCTGGGAAAGCTGGGATTCAAGTGTGTAAAGGTACTGGGCAAATACAATTACCAGAAAATCAGAAAGAGCCTGGAAAAGCATACACATGAAGGAATGCTGGAGATCTGTTACCTGGATAAGGGAACTCAATATTACCAGATCCAGGGAAAGGACTATCACATAAAAGGAGGAGATGTATTGCTCACTTTCCCTGGGGAAGAACACGGAACCAGTGACTTCCCTGAAGAGAAGGGAAAGCTTTACTGGCTTATCCTGGTTTTGTCCGGACCAGGCAAAAAAAAACCACGGCTTCTAAATCTGACACACAGGGAAACAGGAAAGCTGACCAGCAGGTTGCTTCTACTGCAATCTAACCGGATGTTCCATGGATCGTCCCGCTTGAAACATGACCTGAATAAGATCTTTGAAGTCTTCAACGAGAGTGACACAACCTTTAAGAAAATACAGATTACCAATCTTTTGCTGGGATTTTTACTTCATGTGGTGGAACTGGGAGAACAGTCCGCTGACAGTATGGTGAGCGAATCCATCGAACAAATATGCCGGTATATCCACAACAATATACATGAGGAACTGAGGCTGGCGGATATCGCCGCAAAGTGGCACCTGTCTCTTTCTCATTTCAAGCACAAGTTCAAACAAGAGACCGGGTTCACCCCAGGCGACTACATTCTCCGGGAAAAGATCGTTGCAGCCAAGGAGATACTCCTGGAGGGGCGTCCGGTGCATGATGTGGCCTACGGACTGGCCTTCAGCTCTCCTTCCTATTTCTCCACGGTGTTTAAAAGGTACACGGGCCTCACTCCCTCTGAATTCAATTCTTAAAATGTTAGGTGGGTCAAAGAATATAAAAGAAAGTCCATTTCGGCTGTTTAATTATCTGCTTCTCTTTCGTAAGTTTATTCCCTTTATACAGTATTATAAATCTACCCTTATGAAATTACTAATAAGCGGACTCACTCTATTTCTGATGGTCATGTTCCCGTTCACAATTATGGCACAGGTGACTGCCCAGAGCCTGACCGATACCACCCGTTTCAAATACCACGGCTATTTCTTTAAGAATGAGGCGATGGCAGATACTGCAGAACTACAGGGGATCAGGGAGTTTGCCAACATGCTGGTCTTCTCCATGGTCCGGATCGACAGCATTACGCCAGAGATGATTGAGCTGATCATGGAGGGAAAGATGCATAAGTTGGACCAGGCTCTCTTCAATGAAATGGGAAGGCGGATCGACCTGCTGGAGTCCATGGACTATATAACCGTGGCCGAGGCCCCCTTTTACCCGCTGATCCGTTTTGACCGGTTTGAAGAGTACAAGAAAACCCTGAAGATCCTGAAAAAGAGGGTACCTCAGATGGATCAGCTCGATTACCTCTATTTCTGGGACGAACCGGATCTCAATCATAAACCAGGCCCTGAGGTGATGGAAAAGTACATCACAGAATTCAAGAAGGTTTTTCCTTCCGTAAAGGTAACCACGTGTTATGCCATCATCAACGAGGAGTCGCTCAATGTGGTGCCCCCTTCCAACTATGACCTGTTGATGATCGATCCTTACATGCTGATGAATGAGGCCCGGGAGCATGCACCAGCCGATTTTGAAAGGTGGTACCGTTCCCGCCTGGCTCTTGGACTGGAGTGGGTCAACAAGTGGAACAAACCCTTCCTGATGGTGGGTGATGCTTTTGGATCGCTTTCAGGGAAAGGGGGCAAGCAATTTCCCACCAGGGATGTGAGTCTCTGGTACTACATCACAGCCATGACTCAGGCCAGATGCACCGGGCTGTTGTGGTTCCAGTACGGATTTGTTCAGACCAACGAAAACATAGCAGGGATCACCCTGGATGGACCCCCGCAGGATGTGCTGCTGCTCCACAGAGAAATTGGCCATACCATTTTTGGCTCGCCAAGTCTCCTGGGATTCCCAATGGATATCCCGGAAGAACCGGTGATCCCGGAAATTATCAAGGAAGCACAAAAGCGCCTTGAATATGGAAAATAGAAGAATAAAGGTTTGCACCTTTTCAGTGCTTTTACTCAGCCAGTTCCTTTACAGCCTCGAAAAAAGCCAGGATATGCTCCACAGGTGTATCGTCCTGAATGTTATGCGCCGGGGCCAGCAGGTATCCTCCATTCTTTCCGTATATCCCGCCGATCCGCTTAACCTCCGATTTGATCCGCTCCACCGGTCCGTTGGGCAACAAATCCTGAATATCAATTCCACCGAAATACTGGATCCGTTGCCCGAAAAGGCTGGTCAGGTTTTCTGCATCCATTTCTGCTGCAAGTGGTTGCATGGGATTGAGCATATCAAGCCCAATTTCAATAAAATCATCAATGATGGGAATTACCGAACCGCAGGTGTGCCAGGCAATCTTAATATCCGGATTTACTTTACGCCACTCTTCAAACATGTACTTGATCCTGGGCTTAAAATACCTTCTCCAGGTATCCGGATCCATCAACATGCTGTTCTGAGAACCAAAATCATCCCCGGCCCAGATGATATCAGCTCCCAGCCTGATCAGGTTCCTGCCAATCTCCAGGTTGATCTCCATGACTTTGTCGAATAGAGGTTCCACATAAGGAGTTTCCATCATCATATCCATCATCAGCTTTTCGAGCCCCACCAGGTACCAGGATGTCTCCCAGAAGGAGGTCTCAATATCCCCAACCACTGCAAACTGGTTCCCGTATTTTTCCACAGTCTGCTTCGCTGCATCATACCGGCCCGCTGCATTGGGATCGGGGAAGGGGTAGTTCTCAATATCGGCCATCGTGGCTGCATGGTCCAGGGGGAATTCAGCAAACTCGCTGTAAAGACCAATGTCTTTGAATACCATTCCCCATTCGTTTACGATCAGTCCGTCCTCCCTTCTCCGGGTAGGATGATCATACGGAGCACAGGCTGAAATGCCCACACAATCGTTTCCCATGCTGGTCAGCAGATCCATATGGGAAATTCGGGTAGATAACAGTGAATCCAAAGGTTCTTCATAAGGCAGCCCCAGGTGATCCGATAGTTTCTTTGCCGTTTGCGGGGTAACATTGGCAAAAACAGGGGGGCGATCTACCTCCTGACCAGTCAGGGCTTTTATTACTCTCTCTTTCCGTGTCATAATAGCTAGTTAATTATATCTAAGTACTTCCAGTAGTTTTTCAGTTTGACCAGTAAAACTAAGTGATCAGCACGTAAAAAACAATAAACATATTGAGATTAATACTACATAATTGAACCATTATGGAAATATTTTTTCTGAATTGAATCTGCGGTCATATTTGCAGGCATGGTGCAAACCCTTATTCTGATCACAGAATTGGTGGTGCTGACTGTTATTGGTATCATTGTAATAAATTTATGGATATTTTTTTTCATGAGTATCGGTAATTTTTTACAAATTGCTAAAAACAGTTAGGATGATATCAACAAGAATACTCCCAATTATCACACTGGCGATATTGCTTTTCAGCTGTACCGGTGAGGTACACGAAAACAATATCAACAAGGAATTCTATGGTGAACTAAACGAACATGTGAACAGTGATCATTTCAGTCCCATGAGTTTCGCGGGGCAGAACAAACCGGTACCGGTTGATTTTCAAATTGAAATAGAAAACTCCACTTTACTGGTCAGCGGTCCCGCGGGGCATACACGGATAGAATTTGCACCAATTGCTGTCAGCTATTCACATGAAGATAATCAGGTGAGGACTGGATACACTGTTATAGTATACTATTCCAATGGAAAAACAAGTGTCATTGATGAAATTCGTAATCCTAGCAGAAAGGAAATGAGCATCCATTTTTCAACATCTGATCAAAACATCAGCATTCTTCTGGAACCCTATAATGATTACCTGAAATGGAAGGTATTGCCAACTGAAAAAGAACTGATCGATTCGATCCTGATAAAGGGTGCTACACCTGGTCCTTTTTACGGAGGTGGAGAGCGATTTCTGAGTACCTGCCTG